>JAVHPE010000177.1:0-209298 GCA_036170475.1 Bacteroidia bacterium
ACTTCCCTGATGTTCCATTAGAATTATTTATCAGCGAATTAAAAAAACATTATCCTCATCTGTTTGAAAACCACACACCATCTGGAGCTAATTGGAGGGGAGAAAGCCTTACCCCTTAATCGTAAAAAAATATTTTATGCAAGTACTAAAATTTGGTGGAACCTCAGTAGCAAATGTTGGAAACATTGATAAAACAACAGCAATTGTAAAAAAAGCCCTTTTAAAAAATAAAATAATCGTAATAGTTTCCGCATTTGGCGGGACTACCGATATGCTGATTGATGCTGTTAAAATGGCTGCATCACGAAACGAAATTTATAAAGAAAAGCTTCAGGATATTGAACGCAGGCATTTGCAGATTGTTAGAGATTTGATACCTATTGAACAGCAAAGTACGATACTTAGTCGGATTAAGAAAAAATGCAATGAACTGGAAAGCATTTGTGAAGGAGTGTTTTTGTTGCAGGAATTAACATCACGTACCCTCGACAGCATAATGAGTTACGGAGAGTTATTGTCCTCCCTGATAATTTCCGCGAAATTCACTGCCTTGCAAATGTCCCACCAATGGATAGATGCGAGAGAAATTATCCGCACAAATTCAAATTATGGAAATGCTTTGGTTGATGTTGATTATACCAATAATGCTATCAATAAATTTCTTGCTCTGCATGAGCAGAAACTGTATTTAGTTCCAGGGTTTATTGCTTCAGACACACAAGGAATTACAACCACCTTAGGCAGAGGTGGATCGGATTTTACTGCCGCTATCATCGCTTCCGCTGTTGATGCGGAATTACTGGAAATTTGGACTGATGTAAGCGGTATGATGACTGCGGATCCTCGTCTTGTAAGTAACGCGAAAATAATCCCCAACATTTCTTATTCGGAAGCCATGGAGCTTTCGCATTTCGGCGCGAAAGTTATTTATCCACCAACCATACAACCGGTGATGAAAAAAAATATCCCCACATGGATAAAAAACACATTTGCTCCCGATGATTACGGAACATTAATTGAAGAAAAACCGCAGGCAAACATAAACAATGTCCGTGGAATTTCAAGCATCGGTAAAATAAGTTTGTTAAGTCTCGAAGGATCCGGAATGGTTGGGGTGCCGGGCATTTCAAAACGACTGTTCGAAGCACTATCCAACGAAAAAATAAATGTTATTCTCATCACTCAGGCTTCTTCCGAACACTCAATTTGTGTAGCTATTGATGAAGCCAATACGCAAAAATCAAAGGTGGCTATAGATACAGAATTCGCGAATGAAATTGCCTTTCATAAAGTGGAGCCGCTGTTTGTCGAAAGTGATTTGTCAATCATCGCTTTGGTTGGCGAAAGCATGAAAAATCATACCGGTATTAGTGGGAAAATGTTTGGGGCATTGGGGAGAAATGGAATTAACATACGTGCTATCGCTCAGGGATCTTCTGAAAAAAATATATCTACTGTAATTAAAACTGTAGATGTAAAAAAAGCGGTCAATGTGTTGCATGAAGTTTTTTTTGAAAAAGTGCATAAACAGCTAAATCTGTTTTTAGCAGGCTACGGCAATGTTGGCAGCAAGCTGATAGAACAGTTAAAACATCAGATAAAGTATATTGATGACCAGCTACACCTGCAAATACGGGTAATAGGGATTTCCAGCAGTAAAAAAATGTTACTTAATGAAGAGGGAATTGATTTACAAAATTGGAGAGAAAAATTGCAAGAAGCTCCAGTTATGACTCTCGGGGCATTTACAGATTTCATCGAACAAAAAAACTTACGCAATTCTGTATTTGTTGATGTTACCGGAAGTGCACAGGTTGCTGATTATTATTCCGCATTATTAAGAAAAAGTATTTCAATAGTGGCATGTAATAAAATTGCTTGTTCTTCGGAATATGAAAATTATAAAAAGTTAAAAGATCTTGCACAGGAATTTAACACTTCTTTTCTATATGAAACTAATGTTGGTGCAGGGTTACCGATTATTGGCACACTCAACGATCTTATGCGTAGTGGTGATAATATAAACAAAATTGAAGCGGTATTATCAGGCACGCTCAATTATGTATTTAATAATTATGATGCGACAAATCCGTTTGCTGTTATTGTAAAACGAGCACAGGATGAAGGTTACACAGAACCCGATCCCCGCCTGGATTTAAGTGGAAAAGATGTGATGCGTAAAATTCTCATTTTGTCACGCGAGGCAGGGTATAAAATGGAGATGAAGGATATAGAAAACCATTCTTTTCTTCCTGTATCCTGTATGGAAGGCGATGTAAATGATTTTTATAAAGAATTAGAAAAACACGAAGACCATTTCAAAGCCCTCTATCAGAAAGCCGCAAGAGAGGATTGTAAATTAAAATTTGTCGCTAAATTGGAAAACGGGAAAGCCTCTGTAGGTTTGCAGCACGTCAATAAAGAACACGATTTATTTCATCTATATGGAAAGGATAATGTAGTGTTGTTTTATACGAATCGTTATGCTCAGCAACCTTTAGTGATTAAAGGAGCAGGAGCCGGGGCGGATGTCACAGCATCGGGGATATTCGCGGATATAATCAGGGCGGCGAGGGTATAAAATTAGATTTGAGATATGAGACATGAGATATGAGAAACCAGATTAAATGGGAACGCAGATGACGCAGATTGTTATGATAAAATATGGTTTTTTAATAAAGAACAAAAGATATACCTTCATCGGAATTAACAAAATACTAATCTCAATTCTCACATCTCATGTCTCATGTCTCATCAAATGAAATAAACGTATTCTCCCCCGCCACCGTTGCCAATGTGGTTTGTGGTTTTGATATATTGGGTTTCGCTCTTGATGGACCTTTCGATAAAATGCTGATTCGAAAAATAGCAGGGAAGGGAGTAACTATCATTAATAGAGATGATTATAATTTACCAACCGATCCTACAAAAAATGTAATTGGAATGGCTTTGCTTGCATTGTTAGATGCCGTCTCTGAGGATATTGGTTTTGTCGTGGAAAGCACTAAAATAATAAAACCGGGAAGCGGCATCGGTTCCAGTGCAGCCAGTGCGGCAGGTGTGGTGGTTGGAGCAAATCATTTATTAAATAATCGTTTTTCAAATGAAGAGTTGGTAGGTTTTGCAATGTGCGGAGAGGAAGTAGCTTCCGGCTCTAAACATGCTGATAACATTGCTCCCTGCATTTATGGAGGGATGACACTAATCCGTTCACTTCATCCAATAGATATTATTGCTATACCCGCTCCGCCTTTATATGTAACCATTTTACATCCACAGATAGAAGTAAAAACATCAGATGCAAGAGGGATTTTGAAAAAACAAATTTTATTGAAGGATGCAATTACCCAGTGGGGCAATGTGGCAGGGCTAATTGCCGGTTTCATGAAAAGTGATTACGAACTTATCGGCAGATCATTGGTGGATGTGATTGTTGAGCCAATACGAAGTATTCTGATTCCCTGTTTTGATGAAGTAAAAAAGAAAAGTCTTGAAGCTGGCGCATTAGGCGGAGGAATCTCAGGTTCTGGACCATCTGTTTTTATGTTGAGTAAAAACAAAGCTACTGCCAAAGCAGTGGAATCAGCTATTGTAGCCGTATATCAAGATATAGCTATTGATTTCCATACGCATGTTACTACCATTAGTAATGAGGGGGTAAGGTGTCTGAAAAAATCTTAAAAAATTTATAATGCGTTTGCCTTGTGTACGAACAATAAAATATTTTGCAGAACTCAATCACAAATTGTAATTTAACGCTCTTTGAAAATTTTTATCTGAGCTATGTCCAAAGAAATTTTATTGGAAATAAAAAATTTAGTAACTGAATTCAGAACGGAAGAAGAAACAGTTAAAGCCATTGATGGTGTTTCGTTTACGCTTTCGGGTGGTGAAACTATTGGAATTGTTGGGGAGTCAGGTTCCGGCAAATCTGTTACTGCCTTATCCATCATGCGCTTAATCCCAAATCCTCCCGGGAAAATTACAGGCGGCGAAGTTCTGTATCACTCCAAAACACATGGCACCATTGATATTGTAAAGATTTCTGAAAAAGAGATGCAGACAATCCGTGGTAAGGAAATAGCAATCATCTTTCAGGAACCCATGACATCGTTAAATCCGGTTTATACCTGTGGCGACCAGGTAATGGAAGCAGTTTTGTTACATCAAAAAATTTCAAAGAAAGAAGCAAAATTACGCACCGTTTATTTGTTTAAAGAAGTTCAGTTGCCACGGCCAAAGGATATTTTCTTCAGCTATCCTCATCAGCTATCCGGTGGACAAAAACAGCGGGTAATGATTGCTATGGCTATGGCTGGTAACCCGGAAATATTAATTGCCGATGAACCAACAACTGCTCTGGACGTCACAGTACAGGCTACAATTTTGGATTTAATGCTTAAACTTCAGCGTGAACATAACATGGGTATCCTGTTTATTACTCATGATTTGGGCGTTATTGCCGAGCTTGCCGACAAGGTAGTGGTAATGTACAAAGGGAAAATTGTAGAGCAGGGTTCTGTATTGGATATTTTTTCAAACCCGCAGCATCCTTACACAAAAGGGCTTTTAGCCTGCCGCCCTCCCTTGGACAAACCACTAAGATGGCTGCCAACAGTTGCCCATTTTATGAAAACCGATGAAACAGGCAAAATGACAGAAAGCCATAAGACGGTAGCTGAAGTAACAGACAAACTTATTGTTAGTAGGGAGGAACGTATGGCGGAGCATAAAATATTATACAGCAAAAAACCTATCCTTCAAATTAAAAATATTAAGACCTATTTCCCGATTAAAAAGAGTTTGTTTGGTAAGGTAAAAGAATTTGTTCGCGCTGTTGATGATGTTAGTTTTGATGTATACCCCGGCGAAACACTTGGACTCGTAGGGGAATCGGGCTGTGGCAAAACTACATTAGGGAGAACTATTTTGCGTTTGATAGAGGCTACTGCCGGCGAAATTATTTTCAATGGAAAAAATATTACATCACTATCCGCTAAAGAGATGCGGGATTTACGAAGGGATATTCAAATTGTTTTTCAAGATCCGTATTCTTCACTTAACCCACGCATTACCATTGGACAAGCCATTATGGAGCCTATGCAAGTGCATCGTATTTTAGAGGATGACAAAGCGCGTAAAAAAAAGGTTATAGAGATTTTAGAACGTGTAAATATGAATGCCTCGCATTTTTACCGTTACCCACATGAATTTTCAGGAGGGCAGCGTCAACGTATTTGTATCGCACGAGCTTTGGCATTACGTCCTAAATTTATTATTTGTGATGAACCCGTTTCCGCACTTGACGTATCGGTTCAGGCTCAGGTCTTGAATTTGTTGAATGAATTAAAACATGAATTTGATTTTACTTATATTTTTATTTCCCACGATTTATCGGTGGTAAAATTTATGAGCGATCGCATCATCGTGATGAGTAATGGGAAAATTGAAGAAATGGGAGAAGCGGATGATATTTATAATAATCCGAAAACAGAATGTACACAAAAATTAATCGGCGCAATTCCTAAAGGTCGGTTAGAAGATATTAAAGCGGCTATTGAAAAGAAAAAACAATTATTAAGATAAGAATTTTTCTTTAGAAGAGTTTTTTAAATAACGTCATCAAACTGAAAGTGAAAAACTGTGTGTTTTTCTTTTTTCTTGAAAAAAAAGAAACAAAAATTCAAGAACAAACGATTGCCCCGCGCAAGCAACACGGCATCGCGTTTGTTCATTCCCAACGCGCATTTTCATAAGTTTAGTTCGACCACATTGATAATAACGGTTTTGTTCAAGTTATTTTGAAAACTTTTCTAAAGGATTATAAAAAGTGCGAAATCCTATTAATATTATTATTAGAAATATAGTTTATCTTTACTGTGAATGAACAAAATTTATATTATTGCGGGACCCAACGGAGCAGGTAAAACTACCGCATCTTATACAATATTGCCTGAAATATTTGATTGCAATGAATTTGTAAATGCGGATGAGATTGCTAAGGGAATATCTCCTTTTAATCCTGAAAAAGTAGCTTTTAAAGCCGGGCGAATAATGTTGGAAAGAATTAAGGAATTACTTGACAATAAAGAATCGTTTGCATTTGAAACAACATTGGCTACAAAAAGCTATGTTGGATTCATTAAAGAAGCAAAACTGCAAAACTATGAAATCATATTACTTTTTTTAGCCCTTGATTCTCAAGAATTGGCATTAAAAAGAGTTAAAACAAGGGTAGCAGAAGGCGGGCACAATATTCCTG
The DNA here is from genome assembly GCA_036170475.1 of Bacteroidia bacterium. GTDB lineage: Bacteria > Bacteroidota > Bacteroidia > 2-12-FULL-35-15 > 2-12-FULL-35-15 > 2-12-FULL-35-15. Next base: position 6,263 of record JAVHPE010000177.1, read on the forward strand.
AAGAAATAATTAAAAGAAGATTTGAAAAAGGGTTATATAATTTGTTTAATCTATATATACCAATAGTTGACAAATGGTTGTTTATTGATAATTCAGGAGAAAATTTTGAATTTATTAGTGAAGGAACGAATACAGAAACAACTATTAAAAACAAAATGCGTTGGGATATGCTAAAAGAAAAATATTATGGGAATTAAAGAACAACTTGAGGAATTAGAGGATAAAATATCTAAAGGATTGGAAGATGCTTACAGGAAAATGGTAGCATTTAAAAAACAAAAAAACAGCCCATTGATTGTTTCACGAAATGGCTATGTAATAGAAATAAAAGCGGAAGAAATTTCTCCTACTACCAAGGCCAAAAAAAACTGAACATTTTTTTTGGAGTTGCTTTTAGAATTAATAATTCCCTATTAATAGATGGGGAAATTTATTACGATTGTAAAGGGAAGTTTTTTTAGTATTTACATCAAGGGGGCCCTAAAGAATGCTTTAACCACGATTCGAATTTTTTTTCTCTGAATAAATCACTATTAATCAGCTACAATACCCAAAGGGCAGTTAGAAGATATTAAAGCTGCTATTGAAAAGAAAAAACAATTATTAAGATAAGAAGGATTTCATTCGGAGGCTGGCGGTTAATAATTTAAGCAAACAATTGTTGTGATATTTTGCCAAAGCAAACTATTATTACAGTAAAAAGACAGTGCCAATAAAATAAAACTCATTTTATTGGCACTTTTTAATTAAAATTACGCCTTACATCTTATTTTGTTAAAATCATTCGTTTGGTATCTGTTTCTTTTCCATCAACAATTAATGAATATAGATACATGCCCGCTTTAAATTCCATGCCATTAATTGTTAAACTGCCTTTCCCTTCTTTTACTGTTAATTGATCGAAGGTCTTCAATAACGCACCTTGCATATCAAAAATTGATATTGAGGCATTTTTTACACTACTTGCAACAGCATAATTGATTTGAGTTTTTTCTGTAAATGGATTTGGAATATTTTGATCCAATGAAGAACCATTTGTAATATTCTCTGAGTGATATATCTGACTTTGGTTTTGGTTTATTTTACAACATTCGCCAATTTCTGAACTCATTGCTTCCATTGCTTTTTGCAATTCTGAAACTTGAGCAGACAATTTTTCATTATTTTCCTGCTGCTTTACTAAGTCCTCTACTTGTTTTGCCAGTGCTGCATTCTGGGTATCTAATTCTTTAATGGCATTAGCATATACCATAAATAATTCATGAAAATCAACCCCAAGGAATTCTTCAGATGTTCCATTTTCGCTGTTTTTATAAGTAAAAGGGTTCACAGCATCAGGTAAAACTTTTTGAAAATCCTGTGCAATAACACCTATCCCTTTTCCCCCTTTTGGAGTGCCACCCATTCCATTATATTCATAACTCACCAATTCGATTTGTCTAACAATATCAAGCCCTTTTTTGTAGGGGTTAATATTTGTTTTTAATTTTTTATCTGAATATATGATCCAAGTGGAACTGTATGGTTTTGCCGCATAACTAGAAAGGGTTAATTGATATGGTGGATTATTTACACCAATACCAACATTGCCGTTCCAGTTAAAATGAACTCTTTGAACTCCGCCCAATGTTATCGCAATTTGCCATGCTGCCGGATGAAAAATACCTGTTCGGTTATCATTATACCAGGTATAATCAGGATTGGCAATTGTTGAGACCCCACCATTACCTCCACGAATCATTGGGGCATAGGTAGCTGTATTCGGGAAAGTTGTAATTGTGGAGAAAACACCGTTCCCCAAAACGTGTAATTTTTCAACTGGTGTAAAATTGCCACCAATGCTCACGAAACCGGTAGGCAGCACTTTTAGTTGTGCATATGATTGTGAACAGCATACCGCTATTAACAGTGTTGCAAAAAATAGTTTTGATTTCATAATAGTTTTTTTTAGTTTAAAAATTAGTTTTAGTATAATAATTGTCAGATAATCGTTAACAAAGGCTTTTCTTAATAATAACAAGGGTTCACATCCAAATACAACGCTGTGCCACCAGGAACGGTAAAATCACCATTAATTAAAATATTATCTGCTGCCCTCCATATTTTAGATGTTGGAAGATTAATTGTTCCACTCGTTGTTATTGACCATTTAACTTGGCTGTCTGCGTCATTGATATTCCCTGAAGTAATGGTTAATGGAGGTGGGGGACAATCTGCATTCAATTTATAATATGCAACATACTCAATTTTCATTAATGAAGGGTTTGTATTAATATCATGTGGTCCCGAATAATAATTTACCGCATCAATTTTGCCATCAAAATAGTCAGCATAATTTGGTAAAGAAGGATTAAAAATTCCATTGGTTCCTTTAGCGAGATAATCCCATGCAACATAACCTGCCATTGCTTGATTTAGAATTATGTTCGTTTCTTGTGTTATTTTTCCGGGAACATTCGGATAAACATAACCGGGATTAGGAGCAACTCTTATTGGATAACCATCAAAATAATAAATAATTTTTGATGGTGACCATTCCACACCATAATAATGCCAACCAACATAACCATTATTTGCTAAATAATATTTTTTGCCACGATTACTTTCAAAAGTTCCGCAACTCTCCTCGGGTCCGTTCTCGTCCGTATGTATATTATTAGTCGTGTAATTTTTTGTATACCTTATTCCATCGAATGGATCCCCAGCGCATGAAACCTTTGTGCCCGGAGCCATTTCAAAAATATCTATTTCATCATAATCCCAATTGTAATCTGTTGGCACATTTCCTGTTTGCACCCAAGTCCAAAATGCCGGAAAAAGGCCATATGTATCAATAAGTTTAATTCTTGCTTCAATATATCCATATAAAACATTTTGAGTATTTATATTTGAACCGATTGCCCCGGAAGTATAATGATGCTGTGGGTAAGAACAATCGCCACAATTATACTCTTCCTTTTTGGTTGTAAAAACAAGCCCCTCTGTATCGAATGTAATATTTTCCGGTCTGTATGCCTGAGGCTCTCCACCATGATCGCTATGGTCAATATCCCAATATCTTGTGAATGGGCTTGTTGTCCTGCTTATGTTCCAACCATCAGGGGTTTTATCTATAGTGAGACCCGATGGATTTGCAAGATCATAATGCTTTTTTACTGTGGATCTAAAATCATCTTTCCATTGTTGTATCCAATGCAAAGGATCATTAGCTGGTGTTTGTGCATAACTTCCTAAATAAAATAGAAAGCAACTCAATATTAAAATTATTTTTTTCATAACCATTTGATTTTAAAATATCCGGCAGTATTAAAACAATAAATTGAAATATTCCACTAATTTTGTTTTTCGTTATAAGTAATTGTTGTTATGGCTTGCATTGATGCATTATTACTAGGTTATTCATTATTAATTTTTTTTCAATTATTAAAAAAATATAAATGAGGATAGAAAAACTCAAACAATATAATCCTAAGGTTTATCAATGGCTTTTCATTGGTTTGCTTATTCTTACTTCCTTCGCATATTCCTATCATAAAATAATCGGGATGCGGCCCGAATCGGTTCATCAATGGAGACAAAGTGATTGTCTTTCAATCACAATGAATTATTTTATGGAGAATAGAAATTTTTTGGACTCCAGTGTTCATCGAATAGGAGTAAGTGATAATGGCAAGACAGTAAGTGATTTTCCAATTATTTATTACACTGTTGCTAAACTATGGCAGGTATTTGGACATCGCGAATGGATATTTAGGCTATTCGATACACTTATTCTTTTTTCTGCATTATTTGCTTTATTCAAATTTTGTGAGGATTTATTAAAGAATTCCGTTTGGGCAATTATGATAACGTTATTTTTCTTTACATCTCCAATACTCGTCTATTATGGAAATAATTTCACAGCCGATGTTCCTGCATTAAGCATGTCTGTTATTGCCTGGTATTTCTTTTGGAAGTTTTACAGTACTGAAAAAAACAAATGGCTTTATTCTTCAGCATTGTTTTTTACACTAAGCATATTACTTAAAGCCTCTGCAGCAATTAGTTTTGTTTGTTTGGGGCTTCTTTTTTTTCTCGAATTTTTCAATATTATGAAGTTTAAAAATGAGAAAAAAATTTTTAAGCAACCCTGGAAACAAAGTTTGATTTTTATAATTCCTCTTGCCATTGTTTTTACATGGTATGTGTATGCTTCCTATTATAACAAACAAAATAACGGTGGTTTATTTCTCATTGGAATACTGCCCATCTGGGAGTTTGATAGAGCACATATAGTTGAAACAGCCAGAAGTTTATTTAATGAGTTACTTCCTCAATATTTTAACCAGTATGCCCTTACAATTATACTTTCAATGTTTGCCCTGCTATTCGTTTTCCGAAAAAAAGTAAAGTCAATGTTCTTTGTTATTACAACTGCCATGTTTACAGTATTTATTATATTCATTATATTATTTTTTCAGGTATTTAATGTTCACGATTATTACCTGGTGAACATGCTTGTTTTTGTAATGTTTGTGCTTATTACTTTTTTCTTTTTCATTCAACAGAATTATCCTGAACTGCTAAACAATTCTGGAATTAAAATAGTTTTCGCCCTGCTACTTTGTTTCAGTGCATACAATACAGCGGTTGCTCAGCGGGCAAAATATTTCGGGTGTTATTCAATTCTCTTAACTCAAAAACAGGTTGAATACTTTAATTGGTATCACTGGGATTATAATAATCATTTCAAAGCGCTTGAAACGGTAACACCATATCTGCGTTCCATTGGAATTAACAGGGAAGATAGAGTTTTTAGTACTCCGGATCCCAGTATTAATATTTCTTTATATCTTATGGATCAAAAAGGCTGGACGGATTTCGGGCATCCCGAATTCGGAAAAGATGATAAAGAATTTATGGAATATATAATTAACCATGGTGCAAAATACCTGGTTATAAATGATTCTGCGAAATTGAAAGAAGAATTTTTACAGCCATATATTAAAACTTCTATTGGCAAATATAATAATGTTGAAATATTCGATTTGCGTAGGAGTGTTGTCTCTAATGAACTGTTTTCAGCAGGATTAAACTGAAAGCACTTAAATCATATTGCCCTGTTGAAATAGATGAAGGGCTTTTAAAAAGATTATATTGCAATGTAGTTGAATAAAATTTAAAGAACTTTAGGACATGATTAAAATGTTTTCAAAAATGAAATTTCAATTATCATCCATTGCAATTATTATTATAGTAGCAGCCTGTCTTGTGATAGATATGGGATTTAAGAACTGGGAAAATGAAGAAAGGGTCATTGAACAGGATATTCGCTGGTACTATGGTTATTTACCTGCTACATTTATTTATCATGATATTGAATTAAAAAAAAGTGATTATCGTTATAATGGGGATCATTATTTTTTCTGGACGGTAAATACACCCGAGGGGAAAAAAGTAATAAAAACAACGATGGGGCTGGCTGTATTATATGCCCCCTTTTTTTTCATGGCTCATGGCTACGCATTATTATCGGATTATCCTGCGGATGGCTATTCTGTGCCGTACAAAGTTTTTCTTTTATTAAGTGCAATTTTTTATTTGATAATCGGTTTAGATTTCCTGAAAAAAATATTGCGCTATTATTCTTTTTCTTATACTCATATTGCGATAACAATATTACTTCTTGGATTGGGGACAAATTTATTATGCTATGCATCACAGTCTGCCCCTATGCCGCATGTTTATAATTTCTGCCTGATTTCCATTTTTATTTATTATACCATCAAATGGTATGAAAATCATTCTATAAAAAACACTTTTATTATTGGTCTGTTATTAGGGTTAATTTCCTTAATCAGGCCTACAAATGCCCTGATATTTATCTTTTTTATCTTTTTTGGCATTTCTAATTTCTCCGAATTAAAGCAAAGAATACTTTTTTTTATAAAAGAATGTTTTTTACTAAACGTAATATTCTTTGTTGCTTTGCTGGTTTGGATACCTCAATTTTTATATTGGAAAACGGTAACAGGTAATTATTTTCTTTATTCATATACAGTTGAACGTTTCTTCTTTGACAATCCCCAAATAATTAAAGGCTTAGTTGGTTTTAGAAAAGGCTGGTTAGTATATACTCCAATGATGGGATTTGCCTTAGTGGGAATATTATTATTGAAAGGTGCTCTAAGCAAGATTCGAATAGGAATCATCTTGTTTTTTATTTTTAACATATATATTATCTTTTCATGGTGGTGCTGGTGGTATGGAGGGTCATTCGGGCAACGCAGTTTAGTCGATTGTTATGCATTGCTGGCAATACCTTTCGCCTCTTTTATAAAATATATTTCCGAAAAAAAATGGTATTATAATTTGATGTTTTATTGTGTGGCAGTATTTTTTATCTGGCTAAACCTTTTTCAGACACTGCAATTTGAAAACCAGGTGTTGCATTACGCAGGGATGACGAAAGAGCTGTATTTTAAACAATTTGGTAAAATTAAAAGAGTAAGTGATTATGACAAATATGTTGCCTGGCCCAACGACGAAGCTGCGAAAATAGGGCTTGGCGTTGAATACCGACCTGTCGTAGAAAGTTTTGTACTAAACAATTACAGCGGTAAAAAAGAGAAAAGTAAAAAAAACATACAACTTATTGCTTTCAATAATAAGTACGTTTGTGCGGATGGTTCGTTAAACCATACAGTCATTGCAAACAGGGAAGTAGCAAGCACCTGGGAAACATTTTCATTAATTCTTTTTGAAAATAAAGAATGTGCATTGCAGGCGTATGATGGACATTTTTTTTCAGTTGAACCAGAAAAACAAAATGAAATTACTGCAACAAAGGAAATAGTAAATGCAATGGAAACTTTTAAAATGATTGAGCTTGATAACGGTTTTGTTGCCTTTAAAGCAGCAAATGGAAAATACCTGAGCTTAGATGAAAAAACAATGGAGATAAAAGCTTCAGGTGAAACCATTGGTAACAAAGAAAAATTCCATCTTTTTATTAAAAAATAATTTATGCTAAACAGCATTAAGAAAATCCAGCCGGGAAATTTCCTTCTTCTTGTTGTTATGTTTTTGCTCTTATTTTACGTTGTATATAGGGCGTATAATTTATCAATAACCCACGATGAAGGTTTAAGCTTCGAAATCATACTCGGTAACAAATACCTTTCTGAAACGGCTAACAACCATTTTCTGAACACATTTCTTATGTCTGTTTGCTACAAACTTTTTGGTAGTAGTGAGTTATCTCTTCGGATTCCCAACATTTTGGGATTTATTTTATATGCATTCGCATGTTTTGAATTATTGAAAAACAAAAATATTTTTATTATTCTTACAGGAATTTCACTCCTTCTTTTAAATCCCTATCTCATGGATTTTTTCAGTCTTGCCAGGGGATATGGGCTTGGCTTAGGTTTTTTTATGCTGTCTTTGCTTTATCTTTTGAGGGCAACCCAAGCAAAAACAACAAATTCTTTTTTAATAAAAGCATCACTAACAATGCTCTTTTCGGTGGCTGCTTGTTTTTCAAATCTCACATATATCAATACCAACCTTGTTGTTCTATCTCTTTTATTTATTTCTTTTTTAGTCATGAAAAAAGAGTGGAAAGGAAGCCGAAAAATGATTGTGCTGACTACAATTATTCTTTTGATAAATCTTTGTTGTCTTGCAGGACTTATGATTGAACTCTTAAAGCTACGGGATGCTCATGAATTGTACCAGGGTGGAACCAATGGCTTTATTCCAGATACTCTCGATGGACTAGTTCAATGCTCTCTTTATTTAAGTTCTCTTCATTATAGTCAATTATTTAAGCTGGTGCTTTGCCGTTCAGTACTTTTGCTATATATCATTATGCTGGTTTATGTAATACTAATTCATGAGTATAGCAAGCTGTCTGTACTTATGATTTTTTTAAGTCTGATGGTTATTGGACCATTACTGGAAAATCTGTTTTTTGGAACTGCACTTCCTGCTGGCCGAACAGCATTGTTATATATTCCACTGATGGGTCTTAGTGTTTCTTTTTTTATGGAAGGTTTGCTTGATACAAGTCCTCAACTAATTGCCCGCAATGCTGTTAATGTTTTTACTTTTTTCATTTTTTTTGTTCCGGTCAGTTTCAACTTTTTGACTAATATGAACCTAAGCTATTGTTTAGAATGGCAATACGATATGGATTCAAAAAATATGCTGCAGGAACTTAATAAAATTAGACACAAAAAAAATTCACAGACTTCATTAGGAATTACCTGGTTTTTTTATTCATCCATTAATTTTTATCGAAATACATTGCATCTTGATTGGTTAAATGAAGTTGGAAAAGGGGGACTAAAACCTGAAAATGATTATTATTACATCTCAGATGATGAACTAAATATAATTCCACCCAATGATATAAAAATTATTAAATATTATCAGCACACACACAATTATTTAGTACAAAATATCAAAAAAATTCAATCTGTAAAATTGGTTCAGCTGGAAGCGATAAATAATAAATACGTTTGCGCAGATGGTATGTTAAACGATATAGTTATTGCAAATAGAGATATAGCCAGTACGTGGGAAACTTTTTCATTAATCATGTTTGAAAATAATGAATGTGGAATTAGGGCGTATGATGGACATTATTTTTCCATTGAATTAAACAAGCAAAATGAAATTACAGCAACCGAAAAAATGGGAACCTCTGTGGAAATATTTACCTTAGTTGCCATTGACACTGATTATGCCGCATTTAAAGCCGCTAATGGAAAATACCTGAGTTTTGATGAAAAAACATTGAGGATAAACGCCAATGGGGAAGCTATTGGGAGCAACGAAAAATTTAAGATGATTAATAAATGATTCAGCATAATGCCCCATCGGGGCATAATATTGGTAGAAAATGAACACCCAACCCTCTCTAAGCCTCATCGGGGCGGAATATTACGCTCCTCTGGAGCTGATTGTTTATGGGGGATTAATGTTTTCTACCAATATTTCGCCCCTCTGGGGCTAATTTGCGTATCATCAGAATAAATAAAATTTTATCCAACATTTATGCTTTTTAGCAGTACATTTTTTTTAGTTTATTTTTTACCTGTTTTCTTCAGTATTTATTTTATACTACCTCCAGCATTAAAAAACTATTACATTGTTTTTGCCAGTGTTTTATTTTATGCCTGGGGTGCTCCAGGATTTATTTTTATCCTTATATCTTCTGTTATTTTCAATTTTGTGCTGGCACATCTGATTGTCGGGGCAGAGGGTAGAAAAAAGAAAACACTGCTCTTTTTTTCTGTCACTCTCAATTTAGGTCTGCTCTTGTTTTTTAAGTATGCCAATTTCTTTGTTGATAATGTGAACAACCTATTTGAAGCGGCAGGAGCACAGCCTTTTAGTTTTGCATCTATCGCATTGCCTATCGGGATTTCTTTCTTTACCTTTCATCAGCTAAGCTTCATTATTGATGTTTATCGTGGTGTGAAACCTCCGATGAAAAAAATAACAGATTATGCTCTTTACATTTTATTGTTTCCACAGCTTATTGCCGGACCCATTATCAGGTATAACGAAATAGCCGATCAGCTTCAGGGAAGAAATAAAAAATTTGATGTAGATGAAGTGTTAGTGGGCTTTTTCCGCTTTGCAATTGGCCTTGCAAAAAAAGTATTGATAGCAAATGTTTTAGGCAAAGAAGCAGATAGAATATTTTCCCTTGCTCCGGACCAGCTTGATTTTATGCTTTCCTGGATGGGTGCCATAACTTATACCTTCCAGATATATTTTGATTTTTCAGGTTATTCCGACATGGCTATCGGGCTTGCAAAAATGATGGGCTTCACATTTCCGGAGAACTTTAACAATCCCTATATTGCCCAGAGCATCACAGACTTTTGGAGAAGATGGCATATTTCATTAAGCCGTTGGATGCGCGATTATCTGTATGTTCCATTGGGTGGAAACAAAGTTTCTCCTGGCCATTTATATTTTAATTTATGGGTGGTATTTCTGATCTCCGGCTTTTGGCATGGTGCACAATGGACATTTATTTTATGGGGTGCTTACCACGGATTTTTTCTTGCCATTGAACGTTTGTTTCTACTAAAAATAACAAATAAAATTGGTGTCTTTTTCAGATGGCTGTTCACTTTTTTTATCACTATTATAGGGTGGATAATTTTCAGATCAGCGAGCATGAATCAGGCATTTAGTTTCTTGAAAAAAATGTTTTCCTTTTCATCCAAAGAATATCTTTTTTCACCTCACCTTTCCTTTGTATTGATCCTGGCGTGTGTTCTCTCTTTTCTTCCGATTTTTTTAGAGAAAGTAAAAAGTGAAAACCACCCTGTTTTTGTACCATTAAGCATAGGGAAAACATTAATATATATTGGTGTTATAGCTGTATTTATTACCCTTTGCATTGGAGGAATAACATCCAGCAGTTTTAATCCCTTCATTTATTTTAAATTTTAACCGGCAAAAATGAAACGATTAAAATATCTTTTATTTTTAATACTGATGCTTTTGCTGTGGTTACCCATGGTACAGCAGCTTACCGGATATTTCACAGAACCCTTGCTTAAAGGTGCATTTACGGTTCCTTCAAAACCGGTTTTTTCAATGGATTCACTAAAAATATTCCGATACCAAAAACAGACTGAAGATTATTTAAATTACAGTTTTGGCTTTAGAGGACTGTTTGTAAAAATTAAAAATAGTCTGGAGTATATTTTTTGGAAAGAAATTCCGGTAGAGGATAATGTGGAAGGAAAAGATGGATATATTTTTAGCAAGGGATCGATATTAGGTTCCATAGGCGTTTATTATAATGGGATTGAAAAAAACAAAACAAAAATTGAAAAAATTAATTTCCTGAAAGAAAGTCTTGAAAAACACGGTAGTCATCTTTTGGTGATGATGGCTCCTTCAAAAGAATGTGTGCTGACAGGGAATCTTCCGTATATCTATCATAATCAATTCAAAAATCATACTAATTATAAGGATTTGGTTGAAGGGTATAAAAAATATAATATCCCCTTTATTGATTTTTGTTCTTATTTCAGAAAAATAAATGACACTTCACGATTTCCTTTATATACAAAAACGGGATTTCATTGGTCGGCCTATGGCGCCTCCGTTGCGCATGACTCATTAATTCATTTTATTTCCAGGTACTTTGATAAACCAATGCCAACCTATATTCGTGAAGGGGTAGAATGGTCTGATACCGCAAGGTGGTCTGATAATGATTTTGAAGACCCGCAGAATTTCTTTTTCAAATTAGATCACTCACGTTATGTGTATCCCAAACTTAAAATACTTGAATCGTCTAAAAAGAATTTCAGACCCAAAGTCGTAATCATTGGTGACAGTTTCTTTTGGCAGTTGAAGGATCAAAAAATGATGAAGGATATTTTTTCAGAAGATTCAAAATTTTGGTATTATTTCGCAACCACTTCATTTCCAATTGGCGATGTTGCCGGAGTTCCTTTAAAAGAAATAAATATAATTCAGGAACTCCAAACCGCAGACCTAGTTATTTTAGTTGGTTCAATGGGAACTTTGGCTGATTTTCCATTTGGTGTTACAGATTATTATTATGAAAATTTCGAAAAACCTGAAATGGTTAAGGGCATATTTGACGGCATAAAAGAATACATCAAAGGCATGCCCAAATGGATTGAAAAGCTGAGCAAAGCCGCTCTCCTTAATAGCAAACCTGTAGATGAGATTATTGATTCTGAAGCAAAGCGGATCTTAAGCGATAAAATTTCTTTTAATTTTAAAGCTAAAAACGGAAAATATGTTTGTGCCGATGCTGCAAATAATAATATTGTTATTGCTGACAAAGAACAAGCCTCTGCATGGGAACTTTTTTCTTATTTTCAGTTAGATGAAAATAATATAGTCTTAACTTCCTTTCGGGATAAAATTTTGTCTGCAGAGCTTAGCGGCAAAGGAGAAATAACTGCAACCCGAAATAAAATCGGCGCCTGGGAAATTTTTGAAAAATTAGACCTTGGTAATAATTTAGTCGCTTTCAAAGCTACGAATGGTAAATATTTAAGGGTGGATGAAAAAACAAAACAAATTTTTGCGGATGGAAATTCTATTGGCGAGAATGAAAAATTTAAGATGATTAATAAGTGATACAGCGAAATGCCCCATCGGGGCATAATATTGGTAGAATATGAACACCCAAACATCTCTTAGCCCCATCGGGGCGAAATATTACGCTCCTCTGGAGCTGATTGTTTATAGGGGGGTGAATGTTTTCTACCAATATTTCGCCCCTCTGGGGCTAATTTGCGGAGCATCAGTAATAGGTAATATTTTATCCAACATTTATGGTTTTTAGTTCTCCGATTTTTATTTTTATTTTCTTGCCAATCATTATTTTTTTAATTTGGATTGCACCCAAATGGATACACAATACAATCCTTTTAATAGCGAGCCTTGTTTTTTACTCATGGGGCAGTCTTTCACAAACACCAATATTCCTTTTTTCAATTCTTTCTAATTTTTGTTTTGGTTTATTAATTGCAAATTCTATAGGAAAAAAAGCCAAACTTTTTGTATCTCTTGCAATAATCACCAACCTTTCCTTACTGGTTTATTTTAAATATTTTAATTTCTTTTTTGAGAATTTCAATTCGTTAATTTCGATTACTGGTCATCCGCCTTTTGTTCATGAAAAAATTGCACTTCCAATTGGGATTTCTTTCTTTACTTTCCATGCTTTATCATATGTGATAGATGTTTACAGGAAAAGAGTCACGGCACAAAGAAACATTCTCGACTTAGCATTGTATATTTCCTTCTTCCCTCAATTAATTGCTGGCCCAATTGTCCGGTATATTGATGTTGCCACCCAGTTTAAGCAACGCGTGCTCAGCCTTGAAAAAGCCACTGCAGGATTGCAGCGATTTGTCTTCGGGTTTGCAAAAAAAGTAATTGTTGCCAATACAATGGCCTATATTGCTGATCAAGTTTTTTTACTTCCAATTTCTGAAATATCAAACAGTTTAGCTTGGCTTGGCATAATCGCATATACTCTTCAAATCTATTTTGACTTTTCGGGGTATTCTGATATGGCTATTGGATTAGCTAAAATTTTTGGTTTCGATTTCCTTGAAAATTTTAATTATCCATATTCAGCAAAATCAATAAAAGAATTCTGGCGGAGATGGCACATTTCACTTTCTAACTGGTTTAGAGATTTTCTTTACATTCCACTTGGTGGCAATAGAGGCAGTGAAACAAGAACGATTATAAATCTGTTAATTGTTTTTTTATGCACAGGATTTTGGCATGGTGCCAGTTGGACTTTTTTAATCTGGGGACTTTATCATGGCGTATTTTTGCTTTTAGAACGAATGGGACTGGAAAAAGTTTTATCGCGTACCCCAAAAATTATAAGAGCAGCTTACACTATTCTTGTGGTTATGATAGGGTGGGTCTTCTTTAGAGCTGAAACATTAACTGGCGCTATTAATTACCTTGGTAAAATGTTTTTCATTTCCTCTAACACTCAGGAGCAGAATTTTGGGGCTGAATACCTGAATACAAAAACGATTTTTCTATTGATTTTTGGAATAATATATTCCTTCCGCTTATTAAGATTGACACAAGAGCAATTGGAACTGTTTTTTAAATCGAGAAACAAAGAAAACATTTATCTTTTTTTATTCAACAACATTAAATTTACTGTTAGCGTTGTCTTATTGTTTGTGTCTGTTTCTTATTTATCAGCTAGTACATATAACCCCTTTATATATTTTCGGTTTTAATGATGTTCTATAAATTTTTTTTAAGCAAGATAAAACCAAATGAAAACTTACAATAAAAGTCTTCAAATATTGCTGTGGTTGTTTTTTACAATAACGATACTGTTGCCAACAGTGAATGAGAAACTGCATTTTATTAAAGAAAGTCAGGGAAACGAAAATCGAACTAAAATTCAAAAGCCAAATTTCGACTCATTAAGCGTTAGTAGTTTTGTGAAAGCATACGATGATTATTATTCTGATAATTTTAATCTTCGCCAGAACTTTATAACATTTCATAATATTTTTGAATATCTGACTTTCAATATCTCGCCTGTACCAAAAGATGTGATAATAGGAAAAGACGGTTGGTTTTACAACGTGAATTGTATTCCAAATTATAAAGGCGCAAACCTTTTTACTGAGAAAGAAATGCTTCAAATGAAAAGAGAATTGACTTTAAGAACCAGATGGGCAGATAAAAGAGGAATCAAATACTATTTGGCAATTATTCCAAGCAAAATGAGTGTTTATCCCGAATATTTACCTTGTTCAGTTATTAAAATTTCAGATTCAACAAGATATGATCAGGTAGTTTCTTTAAATGATTTTCATTCTATCAATGTAATTGATATTAGAAAGAATCTACTCAACCATAAAAGTGAAAACCATTTTTTGTTTCAGCATACCGATGACCATTGGAATGATCTTGGGGCCTATTATGGTTACCAGGAAATCATGAATCGACTTCATGGAGATTTCCCTGACCTTTCGCCTTTTCCTATTAATGATTATAAAATAAATGATGAAAATCGTTTTGGAAATTTGGCGATGTTAACAAGCCTGAAAAAGTTTTGTCCTGAGAATTTTGTAGCGTTAACCGAAAGAAATAAAATTTATGGGCATGACGGCCAAAAAAGAGGATATGAAGTTCCAAAAAATATTTCGGATTGGGATTATGAAATAGTGAAAGTCAATGAAAATGGTAAAAAGCGTAAGGTCTTGATTATTAGGGATTCTTTTACGTTATTGTTAATGCGGTATTTGCAAGAGCATTTTAGGGAATCCATCTTTATTCATGACGAATGGAAATATCGTATGAGGGAAGATTTGATTTTAAAAGAGAAGCCAGATATTGTAATAAATATCATGTTAGAAACTTTTGCATATAATCTTTTACAATTTCCTTTTGTTTGCGATGAAAATCAGAAAATCGAAGAAAGTATTCAATTGTTAACATCAATTAAAAAATTTGTTTGCATAGAATTGAACCAACCCGTTTATGCAAATAGAGAAAAAGCAGGTCTTTGGGAAACCTTAACAATGATTCACATTCCAAATAATCAATGTGCATTGCTTTCTTATAATGGATTTTATTTATCTGCTAATTCCAAAAATTATGAAATTACGGCCAACAAAGAAAAAATGTCTGACCATGAAAAATTTACATTTATACAACTTGAGAATGATTTTGTTGCCATTAAAGCATTTAATGGAAAATACCTTAGTGTGGACAAAAAAAGCACGCAACTTTTTGCAAATGGAAATTCTGTTGGCGAAAATGAAAAATTTAAATTAATAAAAGTTCAGAAATAATAATTTATGCCTAAGGCTATATAATAAACTAAATAAAACTTTAACAACATGAAAAAAATATTATTTCTTTTTTTGCTATTTACCATTAAACAAGTTAATGCTCAAACATGGGTAACTATATCGGATGTTAACTTTGCAAATTGGCTGCAAGCTAACATACCATCTGCAATGAATGGCAACCAAATGGACATCACAAGTGCAGCAGTGATAAATAGAACTTCAATAATTAACAATTCTTGGAATATTGCCAATTTAAATGGGATACAGTACTTCACTTCACTTCACTAACAGAATTATATTGCTACCAAAACCAATTAACAGGTCTTCCAACGCTTCCGAACACATTAGAACGCCTGAATTGCAGTGATAATTTAATAACCAGTTTGCCTATATTACCAAATTCAATTCAGATAATAAATTGTGCGAATAATTTATTAACAAGTCTCCCAACGTTACCAATAGCTTTAACTATTTTGGCATCAGCAGGTAATCAGCTGACAAGCCTTCCAAATTTACCAAGTACTCTTGGCACATTATATACTGAAAATAATCAATTATTGACTCTGCCTTCTTTACCGGATGGTATGATAACTTTATATTGTCATAATAATAACATAAAGTGTTTTCCATTATTCCCTAATTCGCTTTCGGGTATTAATTTAGACCCTAATCCTTATGATTGCTTGCCTAATCATATTTCCGCAATGAATTATAGTCAATGGGCAACCCCAATTTGCGCACCAGGAAACACAAATGGCTGTATTACTGGAATAGAAGAGTCTGTAAATTTCAATAATAAAATATCTGTCTATCCAAATCCGATAGATGAATCAGGGATAATAGAATTTAGCAATCCGAAAAAAGAAAATTGCACTTTAACGCTTTATACACCCCAAGGGAAAATTGTGCAGACAATTACAGACATAATAAAAACAGTATAGAAATTGAAAGACAAGATTTGGTAAGAGGCCTTTATTACTTCAAAATTCGGACTGACAAACAACTTATCGCAACTGGGAAGATATTGCTAAAATAATATAGCCCTCTGGCACAACGCTCTTCTCTCGCTAATTTAAGTTTTGATGAAAAATCTCAAAAAATTTTTGCAAATGGGAATTCGATTGCAGAGAACGAAAATCTTTATAGATAAAAAAACAATGAAAACTCCCCGACAACAAATCTGATTGATTTCCTCTTTTACTTTTCAGGTGTTTTCTCTAAATCGAAAATCAGTTAAAGTTTTATTATTGTAAAATGCTCTCCTTCAGAAAAATTATCAGCATCAGCAAAAAGTTTTGTTCCGCTTAGTCTTATATATTTATTATTACATGCTTTAAGAAGAAAAACATTTTTACCTATTGGAACCAGTTGAAATGTTTCCCATTCTTTTATTTCTTTTGCACTATGCCTTATGACTCCGCCTTCATTAATCAAGGATGAAACATAGGCACCATCTTCCGATTTCAATGCAATAGTGGTAGAACTCAGGGAAATCATATTAAAGGTTTCCCAGGAAGATGCCACATCTTTATCAGCCACAACTGAACCTTCCGCATTTCTTTCCGAGCAAACAAATTTATTTTGTGAAGTTTTAATATGTATAATGTTTGTTGGTTCGTTCTCAGAAAACAATGCATCCGAATAAACCAGACCTTCATAGTCCTTCGAGATTTTCAAAAAAGAAAACCAAAATTTTTGTTTATTCATAGAGGCCCAGCTTATAATGCTGTGCCTGTATTGGTGCATTAAAATTAATGTATGAATAATAAAAATCGGGGCGATTATTAACAGTGTTTTTTTATAAAAGGTTTTTTCAAAATTTAAATACAGGAAGGTCATTAATAATGCCAATATAGAATAATAATCAATAAATGCCCTCAGTCCCAGGCTTGCTCCATAATACCAGCACCACCAGGAAGATATAATATAAGTGCTTAAAAAAAGAAACAGGCACATTATCGTAAATTGAAATTTATTGTTTTTAAATAAATAAATCAATCCGAACAAAGCAACTAACACAAGCGGCGTATAAATAAAAAGTCCCTTTTGATAACTAAATAAAACATTAAACAATTGTGGATTATCAAAAAAGAATCTTTCGTCTCCGTATGACCAAACAATAAAGTGACCCGTTTGTAAATAGTATACTAAAAATTGGGGAAATATGGTAATTAGAAAGATAAAGCCGGCGACTATGATTTCTTTAATTTTTAATCCCCTTAGCGTATCCCAAAATGTCTTTAAATTCCCAGCAAAAAATAAAAACATCAAACAGACAACAATATTTGTTGGTCGAATTAGCAATACAAGACCAAAGAGAAACAGTGTTAAATAAAGATTTTTTATTTTTTTTGTTTGAAGAAACTGTTTCCAAAAATATAAACACGCGGCAATAATTGCAAAAGAATATGCATGTGAGAGGGCTGAATCAACTGTTACATAAAAGAAAAGGTTCGTACCGAATACCGTCAACAATAGTATTACAGCAGCAACTTTTTCAGATAACGGGTATTCCAAAATTAACTTACGTGTGTATCTACATCCTAACCACAAATAAAAATTTGCAGAAAGAAGGATAAGAATCTGGTAGAGCAAAGAATAACCATCAGTTGGGTAGCCAAGAAGAAAAGACAAAAAATGTGCAATCAAAAAAAATGGAAACCAAAGAATGCTTAAACCAACAAAATATTTATTGACTTTACCATTTTCTGTTTCTTTTGTAAAGCCAGCGCCAAAATCAGTTCGCGGATGCTTTTTTACAATGTCTGTAGTAAAAGAATATTGAAAATCATGATAAATGAATGCTGCCGGTAAATATGAATAGTAACCTAAACCATCAGACTTTATAATCCTTTCCCATGGATGATCATGAACCGGTTGGAAATAAGAATATAATAAACATATAATCAATGCAAGTTCGCAAACATGCTTTACAGAATAATTAAAAATGGCGTTAAATCTGTTTCTCATATATGAATGCTTTATTATTTTTGAACTTATTAAGAATTTAATTCAACAAAATACGATATTGCTATCTGAGGGAAGAGCAGATATTTCGACAACCCTCAATATGCCAGTGTATAAAGACTAAAGTCTTTTCAAATCCATTAATCAACAAACGGCAACTTTTTTAATTTAAGTTTTCCAATATTCATAGTAGGTATTGCATCTATTTGTTTTTTTGCTGTATCTGGTTCAACATCTCCTCTCACCATTGAATATTTAGTTGCCGATGCCATCCAATGATAAAAAGGGAAATTGCCTAATAACTCAAAACTCCCATCTGGTTTTGTCACAGTGTGATAGGAATGTGACCAATATTCATTCCAGGCTAATATAACAGCACCTTGAATTGGTTTGTTATTTTCATCAGAAACAACACCAGTGATTCTGCATTTTTTATGATTGGAATAATTATAATAGTTGGAGAGGCATATACAACTATCCTTTTGGGCTGTCGGATTAAATTTTTTAAATTCTTCAGCAACAGGTTTGATACTTCCTTTAATAACTATATTTTTTTTAATTGTATTTGTTTCCCCTTTCAAATTAAGCACACCCAGGAAATTCGGATGATAATTATGCCATTCAACATCTTTGTATTGCCACCATGAATATCCGATTGCTCCGCAGTCGTAAGCCTGTTTCAGGGTTTTGTGTGCAAATTGTTTCTGGGTATCATAGGTCACGGAATCATTATCTGCAGGAATAGCTGTTTCACCTATTATCCATGGTTTTTTAATATAATTAGCATACCAATACATTTCATTTCTGACTTGTTCCGGTTCACAGTCATAGGGGTGAAAAGAAACAAAATCTACATCAAGTATGGCGGGGTCCCATTCAAAAACCTCACGAATCCCAACCAGTCCAATCGTAACTAATTGATTGGGAGCATTCCTTTTCACTATATTTACCCATCTTTTCATTGTTTTATATACCACCTTTTTATCCCTTTCCGGGGTATCAAAATATAAAGGCTCATTAAAGAAATCATAAGCCATAATAGTCGTATCATTTCTAAAATGTTGAACAAGTCTTTTTAAATGGATTTCCGTTTTTTTAACATCAACAGACATACGTGTTAACAAAACAGCTTTCAAGCCTGCTTTATTAATGATGTCGAGTAATTGTTCAATTGCACCAAAATATTTTTTATAATTCCCCTCATTCGTAAGTTCAATAGTTGTGTCTTTTAGGTTGCCAATTTTAGCTCTAACAGACAGCCTTCCTATTAATTCATCGTCTATTGATTCTTCTCCAATGGTAGTTAATCGTATGGAATTAAAACCCATCTCCTTAATTAAATCCATATCCGCTTTCAGTTGCATTAAACAGGAATCTTTTGTTGTATATTGAAATCTACCATCAGGGTTATATCCCATATAAGCACAGGGCCAAAGGGAGTCCTTATTTGCCTGCATTCCTACAATGTAATTTACGGTTATCGGATAAAACAGTTTACCATTTAAACTGAATTTATTATTCTGAATGGAAACGAATTTGCTTTTATCGATAGAAAGAATATTTACATTTGAATCAGAAGGAAAGGACAAATAAAGAAAACCTGCCAGAGAGAATAGAAGGAAAAAAAAGAAATACTTTTTCATTTGAAAATGTTTTTGTTTTACCTTGTGACCTGATATTTAGCGAATAATCATTAAATAAGGGATCATAAAATTAGCAACAATTGTTTGCTATACAATAAAAAAGAGATGGAGATGCAATTTTCTTTATTTAACAGGATTAGATTTTATGTTAAGCGGTTTAGGATAGAGCTATTAATTATTCCCGTTATATATGGTATTCTTGCATTTTACGGGCTTTATCAAAACAAATTTTTCTTTACCACCTATCCCGACTCCATTTATATTTACCTCATAAACGGAACAAATATTGCCGCCGGAAATTTTGCCATCGGTCATTATGATAACCCCGGAACTCCTGTTCATTTATTGGCAGGTTTAATAATATATATAACCCATCTTATTGCTGATCATGGAGGAAACGTTTATAAAGATGTATTCTCAAATCCTGAATTTTATTTGAGTGTTTGTGTAAGAGTTATGTTGCTTTTGTTATTGGCAAGCGTTTTCATTACTGCCAGATTTGTATATAAACATACCCAAAATATAACTCTTGCGCTATTATTTCAGATTTTGCCGGTTTGTTCTTTTTTTACAATCCATTATTTACTGTTAGTCCGTATTTGTCCCGAAAATTTGATAATTCTTTGCCTGGTATATTATTATGCATTTTTATTTGTTATGTCTTATTTAAGAGAAAATGGCTCAACTATCAGCAACAAAGAGCATGTTGTGTTTCTTTCTTTCATAAGTGCATTACTGATTACAACAAAAATGACTTGTCTTCCTTTGCTTATATTTCCTTTGCTTTATATCGAAAGGCTACAAAAAAAAATTGTTTTCATTATTTTAACTCTGCTGTTTGCATTGATAATTCTTTTGCCTGTTTGGGGGCAATTCAGGGCAATGTATCATTGGTTTACAGGTTTGGCGATTCATTCCGGAAATTATGGACAAGGTAATGGAGGCATTAATATTAATGAACTATTTTCTAATATGTCGGCCCTTTTACATCACGAATATTTTTTTACAATTGGCTACTTTGTTTTATCAGTTTCAACTTTAATTGGTTTTATGAAGAGAAAATGGAATAATTATTTTTTCAAATTTACTCTGGCTTCTTTTATTATATGTTCTTCACAATTGATTTTAGCATCAAAACAATTTGGTTATCATTATTTAATAGCATCACAATTATTAATTGTACCCGCCTATATTTCTATTTATAAAACCTATTCATTTAAGTTGGTTGAAAAACATTTCTTAATTATTTTATTTGTGATTTGTGCTTCATGGTTTTCTTATAAAACAAATCAAAGCCTGAATGGAACGAAACAAGAAAATTATATTTATCAGTCGTTTATCAGCTCAAAAAAATATTCCGAAATTCCTAAAATAATTACCACCGGTTATCAGGGTTCCTGTTTTAATGAATCGGCTCTGAGGTTTGGGGCAAGTTATGGAGGACCTTCTTTTTATTACCCTAATTATATTTTTAAAAAGTTGTATCCGAATTCATTTTTTTATGATTTGCATTTATCCGAAAACACAGTGGATTGGTGGGATATTAAATATACCCCAATCGAGTTTTTTCAACATCATCCACAGGCAATAGTTTATTTTATACGGATGGATGAAGAAAGTGAAATAAAAATGATTAATAAGCTGGTAAGTGGTTTTGAAGATGCTGTAAAAGAAATTAAAGCGCTTGAATATAATCCGTTAACAGACGAAAGATTTTATTCTGTTACTGTAGATGAAAACAAACTAAATCTTACTTATGATACAACAGAAAAAATTGTTTTTGATTTTGAAAATCTTACAGATGACAAATCTCTTTTTAGTTCGGATGATAAGAAAAATACGATCAGTGGTGTTGAATTCATATCTGCGGAAAAGAGTTTTTCTAAAAACAAATCAATTCTAATTCCTCGGGATACTTACGTTTGCTGTACTACATTGGTTGTTGGTCCGGGTAATTTAATTGATATAAATGTAAAATGTTATTCGCCTGACAGGCCTGTTGGTATAACAATCTCCGCATCCTCCAATCCCGAAATCTTTAATAAGTCAAGCGAAGCAATTGTTGATGAGCCCGGTAACGATTGGAAAAAAATAAATTTACACACGATAATACCTTTTGATTGCACGGAGAAAAACATGAATTTTTGTCTTTTTTACTGGGGCAAAAAAAAGTGTTATGTGGATGATTTAGAAATAACAATTTTTAAAAATAGTGCTATAATGCCTCCCAACAGTTCGTTATTAATAGGGAAGCGTTTTATATTAAAAGCTTCAAATAACAAATTTTTATCCATTACCAAGGATTCCGTCATTGCCGCAAATGCAGCGGAGAAATCGGGGGCTGAACTTTTTGAAGCAATTGATATGGGCAATGGGAAAATAGCATTGAAAACTACCCAAGGGAAATTTTTATGTGCCGATAGAAATAAAGGCAGCCAACTTATGGCAAACAGAAACAGTGCATTTGAGTGGGAGACATTCGAGGTTAAAGTAGTCAACAATAACAGCATTACTTTAAAATCATCAAATGGGAACTTTATAGGTTTTTCTGACAATCAAATGAATATTATCGGCGCAACCATTCAAACGAAAGATGTATTCGAATTCATAGAAATGTAAAATTCGGAAAGGCGACAATCCTAATCCTGAGTCAATGTTTATGGAAACAAATCCAGAATAGATTCTTTTTTCACATCTAACCAATAGGTTTGAATACCTAGCTTTTTAGCGCCCTCTATGTGCTGAATGGAATCATCGATAAATAATGTTTCATTCGGATGGAGTTTATTTTCTGATAAAACCAATTTAAAAATTTCCGGATCGGGTTTACTCATTCCTAGTTTGTACGATAAATAGGTTTTCTCGAAACATCCTGATAAATCAGCTATTTTATAGTTCTTTTGTAAATAAGCGTTGAAAGAAACAATGTGAATTTCGTTTGTATTGCTTAACAAAAATGTACGGTGTGTTTGTTTTAGGCGCAGCAATAAATCAAGCCGTGTTTTTGGGAAATCAAGCAACATTGAATTCCAGACTTTATCAATTGATATGTCATCAATACTGTTTTTGGACTGCCTTTTAATTTCATTTCTGAAAGCAGCAGTAGAGATTTGTCCCTTTTCGTATGAGTCGGTCAATTTTTTTTGAAGGGAAGGATAAACTAACGTATCAAAATTCTTTACCCCAAAATCGTTAAAGGCTTTAACAGCTTGTGATGTGTCAATATTTAAAAGAACCCCGCCTAAATCAAAAATGATATTTTCATATTTATTTGTAACGATAGCCATAATAATACACGAATACTTTGTTAATTGGCTACAAATATATAATTTCGCAGACTCATAATTGCAATTAAAGCAATTAGGGCCTATAGCTCATTCGGTTAGAGCAACAGACTCATAATCTGTGGGCGCTTGGTTCGATTCCAAGTGGGCCCACAAAGGCTACCTCAAAAGGGTAGCTTTTGTATTTAATAGAGTTTCAGCAATGTAGTACGTTTATATTTTATGGCTGGAAAGTTTGCTAATTCCGTGCAGGCTTCAGCTCTGATTCGATTTTTCCTTATAAATATAACAACTCCCTTTCAGCAAATGGTTTGATATTTCAAATCGTTGATTTTCATCAAGCACGTTAAAATCCTTACTCATCAAGCCAAAGCCCTCATCAAAACCTATCAGCGTAGTGGCTGCAAAATTAATTGTTTCGAGGGCTAATTCCCGCAAGTGAATGCAGCCTTCACTACCACCAATTCTTTGAGATATGAGCCGGGTAATTCCTCGTTCAATTTTTAATCCTGTCAATAACTTGGCTTTTGCCGCGACAAACGGACAAGCCACATGGGGATGACTTGCAAATTCGCTTTTCGCATAAATGATGGTTTTTGTTTTTGGCTCAATGTGTAGGTTTAACCGAATTAAATGATACGGATCGAGAAAAGTTGCTTCCAACATTAAGTTTCCATTTTCCAACTCAAAGGCTTCTATACCAATGTCTCTTTTTGATACAAGACGTTTGATTTGCATACGCTCCGGTTTCAAAATATTTTCGCTATTGGTTTTTTCTTTCATAAATTTTGTTTACTATGCTCGTGTATCAATATCCCTCAAAGGTAAATAAACTTTGCTTGAAAAAATCTAGTACTTATTTGTAAAATAACAGGCTTTGGAAACGACAAATAAAAACAAGTATCAATTGCCATTTTTTGTTATAAAAGGTACATTATTTTTCTTGCAAATTATTTTTGCTACATCCCTTCCGGTCTTTATTGCGATTGGCAATCCACCTCCGGGTTGATTCCAGTGGCTTGAAAAATAAAAATTTTTTAACCCGGGGAAAGTGAAACTTACCGGGGAAACCGCGAGTAAGTTTTTACCGGGTAACCATCCTTGTGTGCTGCCTTTCCAGTTATTGGTATATCTGTAAAAAGTGGCAGGTGTTGCCATATCCATTTCTTCAATCTTCTCTTTGATGCCACCTAAGCGTTTGTCAAGTAATTCTATTATTTTATCTGAAAATTCTTTTTTCCTTGCCCTGTATTCAAGTCTGTTCTTTTTTCGTAAGTCAATCCAATAATCTCTGTTCATCGTATAATAATTAACTACTACAACTGTTTTCCCTTTTGGTGCAAGAGTTGGATCGTAATTGTAAATATGAACTTCCATTCGTTCATAGCTGGTCCCGTCAGGAGAAAGAATAGGCTCATCAAGCGGAAAGCGGGAAAAGTGTGGCAGATGTTTTAAATCGGCACTAATTCCGAATGAAAATTGAATAACGGAATAAAATATTTTTAGTCCTTTTAATTTTTTTAAATTCAACATTTTTTGATTAACAAATTTACCTTCCAATGCTTCAAAGGCTGTATAATACCAGTCAGTAGCTGAAATGATTACATCAGCGGGATGAAGTATATTGTTTCTAACAAGCAATGATTTTGCTATCCCATTTTCTGTAATAATTTTTTTTACCGGGGTTTTGTAATTTATTTTTCCTCCTAATTTCAAATAACTTTCTTCAATTTTTTTTGAAAAATTAAGAGAACCACCAATAGGGTAACCACCACTTTTTAAATCGAAAACAGAATGAGGCATTGTAAGAACCATCATGTTAACTTCCTCTCCATCGTAGAGTGTTTCAAAACTTTCTTTCAGAAATGGATTCTTTAATTTTTTTGCGAACGAATAATTGGTTTCCCTTTTTAATTTTAAAAACCAGAATAAAAACTCTACATATCGAAGCATTTTTATTCCACGAACCAGTGACTTAAAAAAGGGAAGTTTGTCCATTATTGGTGGCAAATCAAACTTTTGCATAATTCGCATTGGTTTGATAAATTTTTTTATTTGCTTAGCATCCTCCGGTGACAGGTCAGTTAGGTATTCCTGTAATTTGTCGATATTAGTATATAGACGGAATATTTTTTCGCCATATTTATTTGCGTTATTTTTTAAATCAACCTGTAGGCGGATGTCATGATTGTGAAAATTAATTTTTTTCATCTCTAAAATTTCCGACCACATTTGGTAAAAGGAACTTCCTTTATCTGAACCAAGTATCCAGTGTGCACAACCATCAAATGTGTACTCCCCCTTTTTCCAACTTGTACAGAGTCCTCCCGGGGTAGAATGTTTTTCGAAAATTTCGGTTTCAAAACCATTCATCTGTAGATAACACCCGGCTGACAATCCAGAAACACCAGCTCCTATAATATTTATTTTCATTTTTATTGATTGATCATTTTAAAAACGCTTCTTTAAATTTTATAATAAATAGCGTTATCTCTAAGGCAAAGTTTTCGTTTTCGTGATGTTGCCAGTCCTTGCACGATGTCATATTGAGTGGACAATAAAAAAAATTAAAGCTCTTTGAAAATGACACAAAAGTTTCAAAAATTACAGCAAACAATCAGCATTTTTTCTTTTCGCTTATTACAAAAGATTTTTCGCGGCAACAGGATTTGAATATATTTTAAGAAATTGTTGGGTTAAAGATTCTTTATCCCCCTCAATTTTTGATATTGAGTTTGAAACATAGTTAATAAAATCTTCTTTTTCTTTAGTAGTATATTTTTCATCAAACTTATATGATTTATTAACCAGATCGGCTGCAATATAATTTACAGGCCATAATGCGTAATCAGTATAAATTTTTTTGTCAATTAAAGTAGTTAGTTTTTTTATTTTTTCATTATCATTATTACCGTTATCACATAAATTCAGTTCGTCAATTATTGGTTTTCCAACAGCAAGATGAATTCTTCCTTTTTGTTGTTTTATACCGGTAATGATACTGTTTAAGTCTTCGCCCTCAGATTTTTGATATTTAGTATGTAATGATGAAAGGTATAATTCCTCCGCTTTTAAGGCATCGCAGGGTTCATATTCATAAGAAATTGTAAGTGGTACAATTTTAAGTTGAGCATAATTATTTTCAAAACGCTGAGTTCCACTGATGTTAAGCATTTTCAATAATCCTGTTTGGGTATTGTCAAATCCATCTTTTGTCCTGCCATTACGCTGAGCAATCCATACGGACGTTTTTTTGTTCACTAGCGTATGCCTGATATAGGCGGATAGTTTTCTTGAAATTTCATAAAGTTCTTTGCTCGTCCCTTCCCTTAAAACGGTAAACATTCTGTTGAGTTTCCCGAATTCAGTAATAAACCCATTGTCCATTAAATTGTTCCCGAAAGTAATTTCAGAGGTGGAGAACCCGTTTTCAACGAGTAATATTTGTAATATAGCCGAATCGAGAAGAATATCACGATGATTTGCGATAAACAGATATGATTCATTTTTATCAAGATGTTCAAATCCGCTACAAGTCAATCCTGTTGAAGTTCTTGCAACAATGGTACGGATGGCGGCATGCATAAACTGAAGTTGAAAATCCAGGTTTGAAAAAACCTTGTCGGCTTTTTCATGAACCTCCCGCATTGTCATTTCAGGCCATAAATAATTTATGAGCGTAAAGAATACAGGATCTTTAATCAGCCGAAACATGGCTTCGCGAGCTTCATGATTGTAATACGGTCTTATGTCTTCAAAATTAAATTCTTGAGTAAAAGAACTAACAATTGTTTTATTCATTTGCATTGTATTAATAAAAAATTAAGTGTTGAGCCTTTGTATATAAATAAACATAGACAACCCAAAGGAATGAGTTGTTTTTGAAATTTGCAAGTCGCCCCCTATTTTCGTAAATTAAAAGCTTACATTATTTTAAACTTTCCTTTAAACTTGATAAAAATTTTATTATTATTGGTGTAATTCGCATTTACATCAAGTATCGTATCGGTTTGTTTTACAATATAATCAATTTGAAATCGCTTTGTTTCTTTGGGATTAATCATACTTAAAAACTTTATATTATTTCCTTCAGTAAGCAAAAGACTCTTTTGAAATTTTGTCATTAAAATTTCTTTAATTATTTGTATTAAACAAACGCCGGGAGCTATCGGGGCTTGAGGGAAATGCCCTTTATATATTGCATGTTCCGGATTTAATTCAATTATACTATTAAAGGAATCGCTGTTTTCTAAAGAATAAGTTGAAGTCGTTTCGGTATAAAAATTTTCAAGCAGGTTGTAATTCATAATTATAATTTTGTTGAAATATTATTTAATTCAATTTTTAAGCGAATAATTCCTTTGTGTTTTAATATTATTTGTTTTGCATTCAGACTGTCGTTATAAAAATAATTCACTTTTTCTTTGCTAAATATTTTCCCTTTAACAATCGTTTTTTCAACCGTTTTGGTGGAGGTATTAATGAAATAATAATTTTTAAGTTTATTGTTTATTGTTTGGTAGATGCGTTTTGTTTGATTCTTTGTTTCAAAAACTGTTGCTTCTTTATTTAATAAATTTTGTAGAAGAATAAGTTGCATATCACTTTCCAAAAGATTTAAAATCTTTGGTTTGTCCAGTGGTTCAAACACATAAATTAATTTGAATTGGTTGTTCCTGATTTCAAAATCAAACATTTTCATTCCTAATTCTGTAATAAATACTAAATGAGATGTAATGGAATCTGTTTGTTTTAGTACTATTAATCCACTGTAATACTTGTTAAACAAATTAATTTTTGCTTTGAACAATAATGCTTTGTCCTTATTAATAATAGTTTTAACAAGATCGTTTGTAACTGTTTCAACCCTGCTTAGTTTATAACCATGAGTGGGAGAACAGCTAACGAATAATATAATAAATAAACTACTTAAGCATAAATATTTCTGAAGAAATTGCCGCATTTAATTTTTTGTTACTAAAGTCAATGGTTGTATTGTCATCACCGGGCTCTAACATATCTAATTTAATTACCGAAGTTACATTTTTATCGAAATACATATTTATTTTTTTAAGACTTTCTTTCATTGCTTTGTCGATTGGAGTGAGTTCCAACTTAATATTTTTGTCATTTTCAAAATAAGCAATCTTAAATTTAACGGAGTTCAGTATGTTTCCATTAACGCAGGAAATCATAATGTCATTAATTTCTTTGAACACTTTGTTGGAATTCATGTCATACTTTTTTACTTTATTCTCATCTTTGATTAAGATTTTATCTTTATTAATAACGATGCAATATTTGTAGGGATCAGCATATTCCCAGCGCAGGTTATTTTGTTTTTGGAACCAAAAATGTCCTTTACTGATAACCTTTTCAGATAACATACTAAGATTTTTTATCTGCACAAAATCGCTTTCTATGCTATTGGTTTCTTTAGACATTTTATCGATTTTACTTTTAAGAAGTACTGTATCTTTTACAGATTTGTAGGTTGTTTGAGCAAATGCGGATGAAGAAAGGCATACCAATATTATGTAAAATGTAAAATGTAAAATTGCCGATGTAAAAAAAGCAATGTATGAATAATTGGAAATATCATTTTCCATTTTCCATTTTCCATTTTCCATTATTAACAAGGGCTTAGGCATACGCATTTCTTTTTATTAGTTTATCCAATTCAACCACTTTGTAATTATTCTGTTTTAAATAATTTAACACCTCCTCAAGAACAAGTTCCACATCCTCAACTGTATCATGAAACAATAGAATTGAACCTGGTTTAATATATTTTATAACCCGTTCAACTAATTCTTTTTTATTTTTAATAGATGTATCCAGTGAACGAACGTTCCATCCGATAACATCAAAATTTAATTTTTCGCATGCTTTTGCCAAAAAAGGAGTGGTTACACCATAAGGAGGCCGGAAAAATGCGGGCTCTTTCCCTATCACTTTTTTTATTTCTTCATTTCCTGATTGCAAATCTTTGATCATTTGTCGGGTATTCATAAAATCAAACCAGTTAGAATGTGAATAGCCGTGATTCCCTATCAAATGTCCATCTTCATTCATTTTTCTTAACAAACGTTCATTCCCGATTATTTGATTCCCGATACAAAAAAAAGTTGCTTTTACATTAAACTTTTCTAATACTTTTAACACATTTTCAGTACGCTGTAACATGGGTCCATCATCAAATGTAAGTGCAACTATTTTTTCATCCGTTTTTACTGAGCACATTGTTTTTATATAATACCCTGAATCGACAAAATACGAACCATAAAATTCAACGCTGATAAAAAACAGTATTGAAATTAAATACCAAAACCAATGTATTGCACAAACAAAATCCAGACCAATAAGTAGTATCCAAATTGCCGTAAATAGAACGAGTATGGTACGATGATTTAACATACAGAAACGCACATTAGTGAATATTGTTTGTCGTGATAATGATTAACTATCAATATATGCTGAATGTTTGATACAATTTTACCGTCAGATAAAATAGCTTGCGGAACAAGTTGTCGTTTTATGATATTGGCTGCTAACCACATTGCAAATCCGCTGGCAGTAAAATATTCGCCACATAAAAGTTTAAAATATCCGATTGGTAAATTAACTTTTGTATTAAATTCGGAAATTTTTTTATCCATTTGTTCATCGCCACAATTACCGCTCAAAACAAGACTTATTTGATTTCTTTGTAATCCTATGCCAGCTAAAAACAGTTCCGTTTCATGCATTAGTTCATCCGCATCCGCGACTTCTTGTTTACATTTTATCCCATTTATTTTAGCATAACTTGTAGGGGTTGATGTAGAACTGACATTAAAAAATGCGGCACCTTCGCCTAAGCTATAGCCTTTACTGGAACTATTCCAAATTGTTTTTAAATCCTCCGGTTTTTTTATCCGGTCGGTCCTTTGAAACAATTCAAATAATGAGGGAGTAATTTCATCAATACCACCTACTAAAATAGTTGAGTCCTCTTTTTCATCTAATAACATCATCGCATCAAGCAGGGCGTATTCGAAGGAAAGGTTTTGATGTACATAGGTAAAATTAGTTCCATGACATTTGAAAGTCAATGCTAATTGCCCGCCAACAGTATTGTGTGTTGATTGAATAAAAGCCGTTGGAGTAAGAAGCTGTTCATTATTATTTACCAAAGAGTGCAGGAACTTATCCGTGTCTTCGTAACAGCCAATTCCAGTGCCCGTAATAATTGCATCAACATTTTCCAAACAGGCTTTTTTCATGCTCATCATCCCGGCAGTGAGTCCCATTTTAACGATGTGTGACATTCGCCTGATAGCCGCAGGAGGAATGTATTCTTTGTAAACAGGCTCTGTTGCTGATAATTTATTGCTTGATGATTGTGAAGATACATTTTCAAAAAAATAATTTTCATCAATTGTAGTATGATGCGAGATACAGGATAGTCCGTTTATATAAGCTGTCATGTTAATTAATTCCGGGTAAATTACGTTTCCAAAACAATCCCGAAGGGATTGAATTTGAATAGCCCCCGATTTAATCGGGGGTATAAAACATTAATACAAAAGGCAACCGTAAAGCGGTTGAATAATTTTACAATTTGAGTATAAATGCTTCTTCATTTTTTATTCAACCCATTTCAGGGTTGTAATTATTTTTCAGTTTTCCAACCGATTACATCGGTGGTTATTCATATTAAAGTCCTTTGGACTTTTTAATCACATTTAATTTTTACTAAAAATTAATGAGGAACAATTTCCTCCGAATCCAAAAGAATTAGAAAGGACATAATTTACAGTAACATTACTTTCTAAATTATCGACAGGAGATATTGTCAAATCACTCATTTGAGTGCTTCGGTTTAAACACGGAAAAATCAGTTTGTTTTGTATCGCTAATATTGAAATTACTGCTTCTATTGCAGCTGATGCAGCAAGCGTATGCCCTGTAAATGCTTTCGTAGAACTGAATTTCGGAACATTGTTATTAAACAACGTTTGCATTGCCAGCCCTTCAGAAGAATCATTATTAGGCGTTCCCGTTCCATGTGCATTAATATAATCAATACTTTGGGGAGAAATGCCAGCAACCTGAAACGCTTTTTGCATGGCAAGTAAAGCGCCATATCCTTCGGGTGATGATGCTGTTTGATGATACGCATCATTCGCATTACCATAACCAAGTAATCGTGCGAGTGTTTTTTTGTTTTTTTGTCGCACTGTTTTTTCAGACTCTAAAATCAAATACGCTGCTCCTTCCCCTAAATTCAAACCTTTCCGGTTTTCATCAAAAGGTTTGCACCATTCTTTGTCAAGTATCATCAGCGTATTAAATCCATTCAACGTAAATTTAGAAAGCGGGTCAACGCCACCAACCACAACTCTGTCAAGAATGTCATTTTTTATTAAACGAGCTCCCAGCATAATTGCATTTGCGGATGATGAACAGGCAGTACTGATTGTGGTCACGTAATCAGTAATACCCAAATGTTTTGCAATATCATTAGTGCTAACACCACTAAAATGACTATCAATAAAATTAATGTTGTTTTTCCCTTCAAAAAAATCTTTGTAAAGCAATTCAGAAGAGCACATTCCGGCAACAGTTGTAGAGGATATAAAACCGGTTCGAGCCTCACTAATATCATCAATTGAAGCTTTCTTCAATGCCTCTTTGGCTGCTAAAAATCCTAGTAGGGTGGTACGATTATAACCGCCTATCCCGGCAATTTCAATCAGTTCATCATTGCTGTGTTTTACTTCGCCTGCAACAAATTTATCTTTATGAAAAGTTTCAAGGTACTTGATTTGTTCAATTCCGGTTTTACCTGTCGCTAATGATAGCAATGTTTCCTCCACCGAATTACCGATTGCGGAGATAATCCCCATTCCTGTTATGTAAACCTTGTTATCCATTGGTTAGCTCCTCCCGATCTCCCTCCTTCGGCAAACGCTCGGGATAAACTCAGGGAGGTGTTGGTGTCTTTATAAACTTTATTATATTTAGCTTGTGCGTTAGTTCTCCCTCCCTTCGGAAGGGCTGGGGTGAGCTTTTATATAATCCGCCATCGATTGGATGGAAGCAAAAATTGCTTTCGCTTCTTTAGGATCCTGAATTTTTATGTTGTAATTTTTTTCCAAAAGTACTATTAGTTCAAGCGCGTCAATTGAATCCAATCCTAAGCCTTCTCCAAATAAAGAAGCGTTAGGGTCAATATCTTCGGGTTTAAGTTCGGCTAAATTTAATTGCTCGATGATTTGTATTTTTAAACTTTCTATTAACTCTTTCATTTACGCTGTTTTATTATATAGTTGATAAATTATTTCTGAATTATGAGGCATATTAAAGCCTTTTCTTTCATCGTTAAAATTAGCTTTTTTTACGCAATACACAAACGCCTCATAATCTATTCCATCCATATTTATCCAACCACATACAGCATCTGTTGTGTGATTATTTTTAAAGGCTATTGAAACGTAATCGTTCATTAGCTTTTCATCAAAGGTTTCTGTTACAAAAAACGCGTTTTCTCCTGTAAACTTGTGTTTAATGGCAATTTCCCCAATAATAATATTGGGAAGCGTATATACAAATACAGCAGGACTCGGGAAATAATTGTTTTTATCTGTAATTGTTTTTAGGTGATTCCTGTCGGTTTCAAGGCTTGCTGAATTATTAGAAATAAAAATCGCAACTTTTTCTTTTTCCGAATTCGCTATTTCCGAATTGCTCCGTACAGCCATTTCTACCGCCAACATTCCTAATTTACAACTATTATCCATCTTGAAAAACTTTGGATAATTCAAGTCTAATTGTTTGTATAGATTTACTAAAATTGCAGGAAAATCAAACGATTTATTATCAATTGCAATTTTATTACCGTTTAACAAAACGGTATTGTTTTTTATTTTACACCAGGTTACAATTGTTGCTTCCATAATTATATCTTTTCAAATATCGCTGCGGCATTAGAGCCGCCAAAACCGGATACTGTTTTCAAACAACTAGTTACTATTTTTTTTTCCGTTTTTTTTATCACATTTAATTCATGCGTTGTCCCAGGCAATTCAAATCCCATCGATTGAATTAATGTATTTGTAGCTAAAGAATTAAACGCAATTACGCTTTCTAAAACACCAGCCGCTCCCAATGTATGCCCATAATACCCCTTCAAACTGTTTATTGGCAAATGATTAAGTTGTGCCCTTGAAAATGCGACAGCTTCCATTTCATCATTAAATTCGGTTGCTGTACCATGGGCGGAAATAAAATCAATAGTTTCAATCTTAGAATCTTCAATCGTCTTTCTAACTGCAAGTAGTAAGCCATCTCCGTTTCGTGAAGGTCCCGAAATATGATTCGCATCGTTAGCGGAGTTTCCGGCAGAGATTTTAATATCACTGATTTTTTCTGAACTTATTAATAAGCTGGAAGCGGCTTCACCTAAATTAATGCCTGCACGATTTTTATCAAAGGGCTTGCTTGGCGCGTCACTCATGGCATTAAAAGATTTAAACCCCGATAAAGTAAACTCTGAAACAATATCAGCGCCGCAAACAACAATGTTTTTATAATTTCCGTTTTCAATAAAACGCATTCCCACTATTATAGCTAACAAACCGGATATACAAGCATTTGAAACGACTAAAGGTGTATTTGCACATTTGAAATATTCGCCGATTGTTTTTGCAAAAACGGGTAAATACGCCCTATTGCTGTGAATATTTTTATATGCACCTTCCAAAACATCTATATTCCCTTTGGTTGTGGAAATAATAAGTAAATTTTTTTTATTGTTAAAATCAATGTTCGATTGCTGTACCACATCCTGAATAGAAAGAATACACATTTTCTCTAAACGGGTATAGACATGCGTGTTTGAAACAATCGAAAAGCGATTATTAAGGTTTGCTTCTTCTATTTTAGCACAGCAAAACATTGATTCAGAAAAAGGGAAATATTGTTGACGCACCGCCACTTTACCATGTAGGAGTGCATCAAAATTTTGTGCCGTAGTAAAGCCAAGGGGACTAACAATATTATTTGCGCCTAAAAAGGTGGACATATTATTTAAAATATTTTTCTTTCCATTCTTCAAAAAAAGTCGGCAATGTTATCATTAATTCTTTTTTTTGAATATCTAAAAACACTTGTACTGTTTTACCTTTACAAACAAGTTCTTTTTTAGCATTAAAAATGTTGTACTCAAATATTATTTTGGATGCGGGATTATCAATCATTGTTGTCTCTACGAGTATTGTTTCGCCAAAGCCTACCATTTTTTTAAAATCACATTCAATATGCACGAGGGGAACAGCAAGTCCGGTTTTCTCAAAAATATCCATATAACTTAATCCGAATTTTTTTCCAAAATCTTCCCTTCCATCTTCAAAATATTTCACATAATTGCCATGCCATACCATTTTTAGTGCATCACATTCACTAAAACGAACTACAACTTGAGTTGTATTGCTTAATGTTTTATTCATTTGTTTGTTCGGGTTTTTGAATGAAAATTTTCATTTCACAGCTAGCTATTTTATTGCCGTTACTGCTGGATTCTCCTTCAACCAAAGTTATTCCCATTACATCCATTTTCAATGTAACTGTTGTTTCCAGTATATCTCCTACTTCGGGCAATTTATAAATCACTAAGTCTTTTATGGCACCAATAAAACCAACAAGTGGCTCTGCTCCGTGTTTTTTAACTTCATATCCAGCTTTAACAGCTGCTGTTTGCGCGATATTTTCAATTATTCCCGGTTCGTATAATAATCCATTTTTTACAAAAATATTATTTTCTCTGACCTCAAAGTTCGTTGTTGTAATATTCCCTTCACAATAGTTTAGTGTATCAATCATCACTATTGGATTCCGCTGGGGAATATAATCTGTAATATGTTCTTTGCTTACCAATATTGTTTCCATAAATCAGCTGACTTTGGAATTTGACACTTAAAATTAAATTTGGACTCCTTTTTAAATAGTAGCGATTACTTTTGTAATTTTTTCTGCCAAAACTTTCGCGATTTTTTCATTGCTTTCATGAGTCCAACCACCAATATGGGGCGACAGCATTACTTTTTCACACTTCATTAAATATTGAAAAGGTTCAGGAAGGGTTGTTGCATAAAGATTTTCAAATGAAGTATCTTCATATTCTAAAACATCCAGACAAGCACCTGATACTTTTCCGGATTGAATGGCTTTAACCAAATCTTCTGTATTCAGGCATTTCCCACGAGCGGTATTAATAATGTAAATGTTTTTTTTAAATTTATTGATAAATGCGCCATCAATCAGGTACTGCGTTTCCTCTGTTAAAGGGGTATGTAGGCTTATAATATCCGCTTCTTCAAAAATATTTCGGACAGAAGTTTCAATAATAGTATCGGTACCAAAATTACTTTTGTATTTATCATATACCAGAATTTTTACACCAAAGCCTTTCAGGCGCTCCGCAAATGCGCTTCCCATATTACCGTAACCGATAATTCCTATTATTTTCCCCTTTAATTCAATACCGCGGTTTCCTTCCCGAACCCATTTACCCTCTCTTACCTCCCTATTTGCTTTGCATAAATTATTGAAAAGAGACAACAACATTCCTATAGTATGTTCGCCAACAGCATCTCTATTCCCTTCGGGAGCATGCAAACAGCAAATATCTTTGCTTTCGGCGTAGGACACATCAATATTTTCCATGCCGGCACCGGCACGAGCAATGAATTTTAGTCGTGTTGCTTTATCAATAATTTCTTTTGTAATTTTTATTTTGCTTCTAATAACAAGTCCATCGTATAATTGAATGTTATTAATGATTTCATCCTTCGTCCATAGGTAGTTCAAATCGCAAGTGTGACCTGCTTTTTGAAGTGTTTCGTGCAGAACGGGGTGATTTGAATCGATGAAGAGAATTTTCATTTATTTGCCAAGCATTTATCCATGCAAATATAGATAGTAAAAAGGATTTAGTGCGTTTTTATAGGTGCGTGAAGAATGATAGATGAATATTTAATTAATCTTTATTTTAGTCCGCTTTTTTTTCTTTTGCCTCTTTTCCCTTGCTTGGAAGTGCCAAAGCCATCTCCATCTACCTTATATTCTTGTTTGCGATTAGTACGATATGCCGTTCCGTTGTCCTTTATGTTCGGGTCAGTTTTTTGTTTACCAAAATGGCTCATTTGTCCGCGCGGTTTTTGCCCGCCATGAAAAATACGGGAGAAAAAGCTTCCCGATTTTTCACTACTCCCTTTACCTGCGGATTGAGAATAGGATAGTGTCGAAATTCCAACAAAAAACAATACAGCAAATACATTTTTTTTCATAGATGCAAGTGTAAATAAAAAAAAATAAAGAAACGATTATATTTCAACTATTTTTTCAGACTGGTAATAACTATTTTGTAAAATCTTTGCTTAATTAAAGCTATCTTAGTACATGAGTTTTACCGAAATTTTATTAAAATGGTATTTAAAATTCAGCTAGTTCTATTTGCGATTCTTGGATATACAATAGCGTTGAAAGCACAGTGTGGCACCGTAATTTCTACCTTCCCGTATATCGAAGATTTTGAAACAGTTCCCGCATGGACAGACGGCGGCGCGAATTCTGACTGGGAGTGGGGAACCCCTGCGCATCCTACCATTTCAAGTGCCGGAGGTGGAGTTAAATGTTGGTCTGTTGGCAGCCTTACAGGATCGTCTTACAATAATTCTGAGCAATCATGGATTATGAGTCCCTGCTTCGATTTTACTACACTTAGCCATCCATGGATATCCTTCAAGATTTTCTGGGAAGATGAATACAAGTTTGATGGAATGGTATTGCAATATTCTACCAATGGTGGAAGCATCTGGGCAAATTTAGGCGCTTTTGGTGAAGCTGTTGACTGTTTTAACGAAAATTGGTACAACTATAATAATATAACGTATCTTACATCGGCAAGTCCAAAACATGGATGGACAGGGCGTACTGACCCCACAGCGGGTTCCTGTCAGGGTAGTAATGGAAGTTTAGGATGGGTAACCGCGAAACATTGTATGCCGGCATTAGCGGGGTTGCCGGATGTAAGGTTCCGTTTTCTTTTTGGTTCCGGTACCACTTGCAATAATTTTGATGGCATTGCGGTGGATGATATATTAATTGATAACGCGCCTGCGAATGTGGCTGCCTTCACTTACACCTGTGCCGGGGCATATACTATAAATTTCACAAACAGTTCAACGCCTTGCCCAAATGGGTATTTGTGGGATTTTGGTGATGGAACTACATCAACGATTCAAAATCCATCTCATACTTATTTGACACCAGGCACATATAATGTAACACTTACGTCAAGCGGTCCTTGCAATGCTTCTGGCTCTGTTACCTTACCTATCAGCATCCTTGCTTTAACAACATCAGCCACCAATATTACCTGTAATGGCGCTAACGATGGAATGGCAACAGCCAATGTTACAGGAAACTCCGGACCCTTTACCTACACCTGGACACCGGGAGGACAAAGCACTCAAGCAATTACAGGGCTTTCGCAAGGAACATATACCATTGCCATCACAGGTACAGGTATTTGTCCCACCAGTGCTACAGCTATTATTATCCAACCTTCAATACTTGCAGCTTCGGCTATGGCTACTCCGGTAAGTTGTTTCTCCGGTAATAATGGATCTGCTATCGCAAACCCATCGGGTGGAACAGCTCCATACAGCTATTCATGGGTTCCTTCAGGCGGAACAACTGCGACTGCCCCTAATCTTATTGCCAGTACTTATACTGTTACCATTACAGATACGAATAATTGCACAACTACTGCAACTGCTTTCATCTCTCAACCTGTTGCCGCATTAAATGCGACAACAACTGTTTTTGCCACTACTTGTGGTGAAAATAATGGAACAGCCATTGCCACAGCATCTGGCGGAACGCCCACTTACAGCTATTCATGGGCTCCAACGGGTGGAAATGCACTAAGTGCAACAGGATTGTCTCCCGGTATTTATACGGCTACCATTACAGACGCAAGCAACTGTACCTTTTCAACAGCTGCAACTATCTTAAGTTCTACCGGTATTACGTCCTCACTCACATCAACACCTATTACCTGTTTTGGTGATTCAGACGGATCCTTAACAGTTACTGCCAGCGGAGGCAACTCCTATTCGTACTTATGGAATACCGGACAAACCGGACAAACGGTAACAAATTTGAATGCTGGAAATTATTGCGTAATAACAACTGAAGCCAATCAATGTACAGATACTGCATGTATCACACTTGCGAATCCCCCTAAAATGAATGCTGATTTTATTAGCGATCCTACGGTAACAGATATTAATCATCCGGAAATCCATTTTACCGACCAATCATCGGGAGCGATTTCCTGGAAATGGGATTTTGGTGATATTCCAGGCTCATCGGATCAAAACCCAATACATTTTTTTTATACTCAAGGGACTTATCAGGTTATGCTAATTGCGACAAACGCCATGGGCTGTGTTGATTCTGTAATTCACGAAATTATTATTAATGATGAATTATTATTTTATGCTCCCAATACTTTTACACCGAATGGAGATTTTAATAATGACCTTTTCCTTCCTAAAGGTACAGGTTGGGATCCGGCTACTTTTCAAATGTGGATCTTTGACAGATGGGGTAATATGACTTTTTATTCAACAGATATGAATAGGGGTTGGAATGGGAAAATGCTTCATAAAAGTAAAACGGCACCAATAGATGTTTATGTTTGGAAGGTGCAACTGTCAGCCTTAGCAGGCGAAGCGCATACTTATATTGGCATTGTTACTCTTCTGAAAGCGAATTAATAAATAGTTAAAAAAAACTTTTATAGTGCAACCAAATAATGCAACTTTGCATCCTTTACACAGAAATCAAAATGACTGATGAGCAAATAGTAAAAGGCTGCGTTGAAAAAAACGCGATTGCCCAAAAGTATTTATATGAGAAGTTTTCCCGGAAAATGATGGGTGTTTGTTTGCGTTATTGTGATTGTAGGGAAGAAGGGGAAGATGTGCTTCAGAATGGTTTTATCAGCGTTTTTGAACATATTGAATCATTTAAAGGAACAGGATCTTTTGAAGGTTGGATAAGAAAAATAATGGTAAACACAGCTCTTACCAATATTAGAAAAAATAAAAAATTTAAACAAAACATAGCAATGGATAGTGTGGAATTTATGCTTCCTTCAACTAACCATACATCGGAGAATTTTGCGGCGAACGATTTGTTGAAAATAATTCAAACGTTGCCTCCCGGATTTAGAACTGTTTTTAATCTATATGCCATTGAAGGATATTCGCACAAGGAAATTGGCGAACTGTTGAATATTTCAGAAGGAACTTCCAAATCACAATATTCAAGAGCAAAAGCACATTTACAAAAAATTATACCAAATAGGTAGAGAGAGGGAACATGAAAAAAAACGATATAGAAGATTTATTTAAAAAATCATTCGAAAATTACGAAGCGGAGGTAAATCCGAGTGTTTGGAAAAATATTCGGATAGGACTTAAATGGGGAAGTTTAGCTCTTTTTTTTAATATCCTGTTAAACAAAATCGGGATGAATGTTATAATTGCTCTGCTTTCCTCTGCCGCTATTGTAATAAGTACCGTAGCT
Source organism: Bacteroidia bacterium (assembly GCA_036170475.1). Classification (GTDB taxonomy): domain Bacteria; phylum Bacteroidota; class Bacteroidia; order 2-12-FULL-35-15; family 2-12-FULL-35-15; genus 2-12-FULL-35-15. The sequence continues at coordinate 46,148 of JAVHPE010000177.1, forward strand.
ATTGTGAATAAGTCAGGCAATATTTCTGATAAAAATTCAGCAACAATTGTAGAAAAAACAATCCCCGTTCTTGCTTCAGACAGCATGAATCAATTGAATAATATGGAACAAAAGATTCAGGATAAGAACACACTTTCGGATGATATAACAAAAACAACAACCAGAGATCAAAAAACAGGACTGGTTTCAGCAAAAATTAATACGGAGGCAACAAAAAAGGACAATAATAATACAGAGCCCGTAGCAACAAAACTCTCTAATAAACCTATTGCTTCCATTTTTGCAAATGCTATTGCTGGAACGGCACCGTTAATTGTGGAACTTTCAAATAAAGGAATAGGCAAAACAAACAGGTGGAATTATAGTGATGGAAAAAAATCCAACTCGACATCAAATCCTGTTCATATATTTGAAACGCCCGGAGTATATTCGGTTATTCTTACCTCAGTTAATGCTGAGGGCAAATCAGCCATTGATAGCATAAAGGTGGAAGTAACAGTCAATTCGTCTTTATCCTCTGCTCCCAAAAAGATTTCTCCAAATGGTGACGGGGTAAATGATGTACTTAGTTTTAATCTTGCCAACATCGCTAAATTGAGTTCTAAGATTTTTGATAAAAACGGGGCTATTGTTTATAAATCTGAAAGTACTGATGCTAAATGGGAAGGAAAAGATCTTCAGGGAAAAGATGCGGAAGAAGGACTTTATTTTTATACTATCATTGCGGAAGGCGTGAAAGGTGACAAACATGAATTAAAAGGGTCGATAAAACTTACCCGATAATTATCCTGACTTGTATGATGAAAAAAATATTCCCCTTCTTTCTTGCCCTTATTAGTTTGCTTCCCCAAATTACAATTGCCCAAGGTACAGATTGTACAACCGCCACTCCTTTTTGTACAGATGCAGGGGCTGTTACTTTTCCTGCGCAGCAAAACACAACAGCTCCCTTAGGTCCAAACTATGCCTGTTTGGGTAGTCAACCAAATCCTGCCTGGTTTTATTTGCAAATTGGAACAGCCGGTAATACTATATTAACTATGAGTGCAAGTGAAGATATTGATTTTATTTGTTGGGGACCATTCCCAAGTCCTTCCGCAGGCTGTTCATCAGGATTAACAGGAGCTCCTGTGGATTGTAGTTATTCACCGAATCCAACCGAAACCGCCACAATAAACAGCACTTTGGTGGGTCAGGTTTATATTTTATTGATAACCAATTATTCCAATAATCCCACCATAATTTCCCTTGAACAAACCGGTGGGACAGGGGCTACTGATTGTGGCATTGTGTGTAGCATGTCGGCTTTAACAGTTGTTCCGGATACTTGTGCAAGCACTGATACTCTTTTTAATGTATCAGGAACAGTTACGTATGTGAATCCTCCGGCTACCGGAACATTAACGATTTCAAATAGTTGTTCATCTGCCACGCAAGTAATTAATTCGCCATTTAATCCAACTTCTGCCAATTACACGCTTACAGGTCTTCCCGCTAACGGAGCTACTTGTACGGTAACAGCTATGTTTTCAGCTAACCCTACTTGTAAACTTACTCAAAACTTTACAGCTCCACTACCAGTGAGTTTATCTTTTTCCGCTGTAACCAATTTGATTTGCTTTGGAAGTAGTTCAGGCAGTGCAACTGTTAATGCCTTGAATGGAATTGCACCTTATGCCTATTCATGGAGTCCGGGCGGACAAACTACCCAAATCGCTACCGGGCTTTCTGCGGGAACATACACAGTAATGGTTACAGCAACGGGAGGTTGTGTCGCAATTGATAGTGTTACAATTGCAAATTTCCCTCAAGTACTTGATTCAGTTACCTCAATTACAAATATAGATTGCTTCGGAAATAATACGGGTAGTGCTTCTGATAGTGTTTTGAGCGGTAGTCCGCCTTATACTTATTTATGGAATCCGGGCGGACAAACAACTTCAACGGCAACCGGACTTTCTGAAGGAACATATACTCTTACAATTACAGATTCAGTAGGTTGTACGCTTATTGACTCCGTCATAATTACATCCCCTCTTGCGCTGAGTCATACCATTACCCCGGTTACCAACGTGACTTGCTTCGGATTTGGTGATGGCACTGCAACCATTAATGTTTCCGGAGGAACGCCTATTTACACGTATTCGTGGAGCAACTCGCAAACATCACAAAACGCTATCGGACTTGATACAGGCACGTATACAATTGTTGTTACTGATTTACATCTTTGTTCTTTTACAGATAGTGTCACAATAACATCTCCGCTTCCTCTTACCCATTCTTTTTCAGGTATCGCGAATGTGGATTGTTTTGGAAATCCCACTGGAGCAGCAACAGTAAATGTTTCAGGAGGAACAATTCCGTACTCATATTCATGGAATAGCATTCCTGTTCAAACTACTCTAACTGCCGATACACTATACGCAGGCACTTTTACAGTAACGGTGCTTGATTCAAACGGGTGTTCGTTTGCTGATTCTGTTGTGATTACCACTCCTACAGGACTTGGACTTTTTTCTCCCACTATTTCTGATGTGTATTGTTATGGCGACAGTACAGGTTTTGCAACCGTTACGGCTTTTGGAGGAACACCAGGATATGGTTATTTGTGGACACCAACTTCTCAAACTTCATCTACGGCAACCGGACTTGCTTTGGGCGTTTATACAGTAGTTATTACAGACACCCTTGGATGTTTAATAAGCACCCTTGTTCAGATAACAGAGCCGGACTCGCTTATAGCCACCTCCAGCCATATAAATATCCTTTGCTCGGGAGATGGTTCAGGAACTGCGGCAATATCCGTCTCCGGTGGAAGTTTCCCATATACTTATTTATGGAATCCTAATGTTGGAACAACTGCAACTATATCCGGATTACCTGCCGGTAGCTATTCTGTACTGGTAACCGATTCTCTCGGATGTTCGCTCTCTTCTTCTTTCATACTCACTCAACCGGCAGCTCCGCTTTCAGTTGTAAGTTCTTTTGTGGATGTTTTATGCAATCCCGATAGTACTGGATCCGCGGCAGTGGTAGTAGCCGGCGGGTCTCCTGCCTATTCATATTTATGGAACACAGGGCAAACCGATTCAACCATTTCAAACCTTCCGGCAGGAATTTATTCTGTGATGATTACAGATACCAGCGGATGTTTGGATAGCGCATCTTTTACAATTGCCCAACCTCTTTTACTTTCATTCACTGCCAGTCAGACAAATATTCTTTGCTTTGGTAACAGCACCGGAATAGCGTCAGTAATGGTAACGGGCGGAACATTACCATATACCTATGTTTGGAATACTTTTGCTACTGATACGTCAACAATAACCGGCTTGCCCGCAGGAATTGATTCTGTATTAATAACCGATGCCCATGGATGTGCACTTGACACTTCTTTCATAATCTCACAACCTGCTCTTCCTCTATCCATTTCAAGTTCTTTTGTAACTGTTTTATGTAATCCGGATAGTACAGGATCGGCAACAATTTTGGTAACAGGCGGTACACCAACCTATTATTATTTATGGAGCAGCGGGCAAACTACCGCGAGTATTTCAAATCTTCCCGCTGGAAATTATTCATTGATAGTTACTGACACAAACGGATGCCGGGATAGTGTATTCATACCCATTACTCAACCACCATTGTTTACAGCTTCCATCAGCCCTGATACGATCATTTGCAATGGAACCAGTTTGACTGAAAGTATTATTACTAACGGTGGAGCTCCAGCTTATACTTATTTATGGATGCCCGGTGGAATAACTGATTCTACATTTACTATTTCCCCTGTCGCGAATATTTCGTATACTGTTCAGGTTTCAGATGCAAATGGATGTTCATCGTCTCCGCTCAATACGGCAATAACTGTTTTCCCAATGCCTGTAGCGAATATTTCTGTTTCGCCTTCCACAGCGGTTTTTTTTCCACAAACAATTTGTTTCAGGGCAGACAGTACCAATATAAATACCTGGTTATGGAATTTTGGCGATAATACAACAGATTCGGGATATGCTGCCTGCCATGATTTCCCCAAAGGTGGAAAATATTGTGTAACACTTATCGTAACAAATAATATTTGTATTGATACGGCTGAAACTTGCGTGGTGGAAGTAGATGTGGTTATGCCTAATGTATTTTCTCCAAATGATGATGGTGTGAATGACACCTTTTTTGCCATGCTGGATGCGGGTGGAATAACGTATTTCAGTTGTGAAATATATGACCGCTGGGGACTAAAAATGGCAGAACTGGTTAGACCCAAGCAAGGTTGGGAAGGATACACTACTTCAGGCTCTCCCGCAGCTGCCGGAACTTATTACTATGTTCTTTCTGTTTCGTGGGGAAATGAGATGAGTGTTCACAAAAAAGGCTTTCTGACCTTGGTTAGATAAAAAGTATGAGAGGGAAAACACTATATTTGCATTCATCATTACTGGTTTTGCAAATTGTTTTATCCGAATTTTATGGTGAAAGAATCGAAATATTTTAAAGCATCGTTTTTTTGTACAACACATCATTTCCCTCTCTCATTTGTTTTTATTTTATTATTTCTGATACGCTCAGCAAGTTTTGCGCAATTCGCTTTTATGGGAAGCGCTACCAATAACGGGGGAGGCTGTTACGTGCTTACTTCAAACTTAAATTGGGAGCAAGGAACCGCGTGGTATAATACCCCTATCAATTTATCACAACCATTGACCATACAGTATAATCTGAATTTCGGAACCAACGATGGTGGAGGGGCGGATGGAATAGCTTTCGTTATGCAAAATCAAGGAACTGGGGTAATAGGAAATATGGGGGAGGGCATTGGTTATCAAGGAATAAGTCCTTCTGTTGCAGTAGAGTTTGATGATTGGCAAAACGGCTGGGATCCGGCAAATGATCATGTAGCTTTAACTTTAAACGGAGATCCACACCATACTTCCGCCGGTAATGCCGGATGCCCGGTTGTGCCCTTTACTTTTAATATAGAAGATGGTAATTGGCATTCAGTACAAATTTCATGGGATCCTGTTACACAGACTCTACGCACCTATTTCGATTGTCAATTATGGTTGACTTATACCGCGGACCTTATAAATACAGTCTTTGCAGGTAATCCTGTGGTATGGTGGGGTTTTACTTCTTCTACTGGCGGAGCTAATAATCTTCAGCAATTTTGTTTTGCTCCGCCATTTTCTTTTAGTACAAATACCACCAATGTGCCTTGTTTTGGGCAATGCAACGGCAATGCCTCCGTAACAAATGTGTTAGGAGGATTAGCCCCTTTTACGTATGCATGGAGCAATGGGGATACAACTTCTGTTGATTCGGGACTTTGTTCGGGAACATACACCATTGCCGTAACCAGTTTTGCCGGGTGTGTTGCAACAGATACCATTACAATTGCGCAACCAGCGGATCCGCTTTCAGTTGTTAGTTCTTTTGTGGATGTTTTATGCAGTCCAGATAGCACGGGATCCGCGGCAGTGGTGGTAACGGGAGGCGCTCTTTCCTATTCATATTTGTGGAGTAATGGGCTAACTGATTCAACCATTTCAAATCTTCAGGCAGGAATTTATTCCGTGATGATTACGGATACCAGCGGATGTTTGGATAGCGCAACTTTTACAATTGCCCAACCTCTTTTACTTTCATTCACTGCCAGTCAGACAAATATTCTTTGCTTTGGTAACAGCACCGGAATAGCGTCAGTAATGGTAACGGGCGGAACATTACCATATACCTATGTTTGGAATACTTTTGCTACTGATACGTCAACAATAACCGGCTTGCCCGCAGGAATTGATTCTGTATTAATAACCGATGCACATGGGTGCACACACGATACTTCTTTCATCATCTCACAGCCTGTTCTTCCACTTTCCATTTCAAGTTCTTTTGTAAGTGTTTCATGTAATCCGGATAGTACGGGATCGGCAACAGCTCAGGTAACTGGCGGCACACCAATTTATTACTATTTATGGAGTAGCGGGCAAACTACCGCGAGTATTTCAAATCTCCCAGAAGGAAACTATTCATTGATAGTTAACGACACAAACGGATGCCGGGACAGTGTATTCATACCAATTACTCAACCACCATTGTTTACAGCTTCTATCAGCCCGGATACGATTATTTGTAATGGACCAAGTGTGACAGAAAGTATTATTGCCGCTGGTGGAGTGCCTGCTTATAATTATTTATGGTTGCCTGGAGGAACAACAGATTCTACACTTACTATTTCTCCTGCTTCAACTATTACCTATACCGTTCAGGTTTCAGATGCAAATGGATGTTCATCGTCTCCGCTAAACACAACAATAACCGTTTACCAAAAGCCTGTAGCGAATATTTCTGTTTCGCCCTCCACAGCGGTTTTTTTTCCACAAACAATTTGTTATACAGCCGACAGTACCAATGCAAATACCTGGTTATGGGACTTTGGCGACAATACAACTGATTCGGGATATTCTGTTTGCCATGATTTTCTCAAAGGCGGAAATTATTGCGTTACACTTTTCGTAACAAATAATAGCTGTAGCGATACAAGTGAAACATGTGTGCTCGATATGGAGGTAGTTATGCCCAACGTGTTTTCTCCAAATGATGATGGACTGAACGATACTTATTTTGCAATACTGGCAGGAGAAGGAATAACTTATTTTAAGTGTGAAATTTATGACCGCTGGGGACTAAAAATGGCAGAACTCGTAAGACCCAGGCAAGGTTGGGAAGGGTACACCACTTCAGGATCTCCCGCATCTGCTGGAACATATTACTATGTTCTTTCTGTTTCATGGGGAAATGAGTTAAGTGTTCACAAAGAAGGTTTTTTCAGTCTGGTAAGATAAGGGTTGCATTAATGTTTTAAGCGGCGATTACCAATGGAGTCAAACTTTCTTAGCTTTACATCAGATGAATAAACACTATATTTGCAAACTGTTTTTATCAAACTATTTACTAAATTAATTTTCAAAAAATGAAAACTTTTTTTATTTCAACCTGTCTTTTTTTAGGATTTAGTCTCACTGTTTTTGCCGGGACTCAGTATTATAGATGTTCATATCAGGACGATCCGGCAACAACAATTGTTATAGGATGGAGCGATAACGGGACATCCACCAATGCGACAGTTTATTTTGGACCTACGGATTTTGGAACCACTTATCTGAGTTACCCATCAAATAAAACGATTGACAGGACTCAAAACCATAAAGGTTTAAATAACCAGTTTGCACGTTTAACGGGATTGACACCAAATACCATTTATTATTTTGTAATTCATGATGATCAGGGGACAAGCGCAAGGATGATATTTAAAACATTACCAGACGATGCGAATATTCCTATTACATTTATTGCCGGAGGAGATAGCAGAACGGGGATATTTGGAGAATTTGAATACTCCCAGTGCAGGCCCAGAAGACAGGAAGCCAACAAACTGGTTGCAAAAATTTCTCCCTCATTTATTACCTTTAGCGGTGATTATGTATATTCCATTCCAGGGGTTATTCCATCTACAAATGCTGCATGGGCTGATTGGTTTTCAGACTGGCAGCTTACTATTACTCCGGATGGCAAATTAATCCCACTTATTCCCGCTTTTGGAAATCATGAACAAACCGACGATGTTTATAATATGTTTGATGTTCCAAATAACAGCACATACTATTCACTTGGCATTGGTGGAAATTTACTACGGATTTACACTCTGAATTCAGAGCTAAGTTGTGATGCAACTCAGCAAAGCTGGTTATCAAACGACTTGCAGCTTCATACAAACAATACCAGTGAACCTTATTGGAAATTTGTGCAGTATCATTATCCATTTGTTCCTCACGCAAATTATACCCCTAACACAACAAATTCAGCTTGTTGGGCTACTTTATTTCAAGACTATAAAGTAAAATTAATTGCGGAATCACATGCACATATAATAAAAACCACCTGGCCAATTGTAACCTCCACCGCATCAGGCAGCGATAATGGATTTATACGTGATGATATTAATGGCATTGTGTATATTGGGGAAGGTAGTTGGGGTGCACCTCTCAGGGATTTATACACAACTTACTCAGCAGATGCCGCTTTTAACTGGACAAGAAATCAGGAGAAAATTCCGGGCTTTCAAATTGTTTGTATCTCCAAAGAAAGTATAGAGGTCCGTGTCGCAAAATTTGATAATGTGGCAAGTGTCGGGCAGGTTAATATTATTGATCCTCCCTGCACATTACCCTCTAATATCACATTGTGGAATCCGAGCAATGGAAGTGTTGTAACCATAAATTATCCTAACTCACTTTCAACAAATGCTAATCTGATGACGCTGACAACAAGCACAGGCACGCTAAATCCTGTATTTGATTCAACAATTCTGAATTATACCGTATTATTACCTGCCGGAACAACGCTCGTTCCAACTGTTTCCGCTACATTGAGTGATCCGAATGCGACACTCCTGATTACACAGGCAACAAGCCTTACCGGTACGGTTTTAGAAAGTACCGCTACAGTATTAGTTACTGCTCAGGATGGAATTACCACAAAAATATACAGTGTTCAGTTTATTGTGGAAGGATCAAAAATAAATGAGATAGTTGCCGGAAAAAACGCGATAGTGTACCCCAACCCGAGTAATGGAATTTTCAATATAGAATTTTACAGTTTACAAAAACAAGTGGATATTGAAGTTTATAATGCCATGGGCAGATTAATCAAAACAGAAAAATTATCCGCATTAAATTTTCATAAACTTGATCTTTCAGAGGGCGTAAATGGTGTTTATTATTTATACATCAAAAATGAAAAGTTGCATGATAAATTTAAGCTGACATTGATGAAATAAGTCCAAAAAAAAAGATCAAATTATCATTTATCAAATGTGGACTACCATAGCAAAATTTATTTTAGGAAACCGAATATCAATAATTAGTGTATTTGTTGCGATTACTCTTTTTATGGGTTACTATGCTCAAAAGGCTGATATCACCTATACCAACCCTTCCCTTCTACCCGAAAACGATACTACCGCAATTGAATATGTTAAATTTAAAAAAACATTCGGGCAAGATGGAAGTGTTATGGTTATTGGTATTCAGGATGAAGGACTCTATACTCTTCAGCGTTTTGGCGATTGGTATGATCTGGGAAATGAAATAAAAAAAGTAAAAGGTGTAAAAGCCGTTGTTTCGGTAGCGCGACTTCAGAATATTGTAAAAAACGACAGCTTAGGAACATTTGAGAAAAAACCATTAGTTACTCGCAGGCCACAATCACAATACGAAGTTGACAGTATCAAAGAGGCTATTCACCATCTTCCATTTTACCGTGGCATCATTTACAACGATTCTACTCATTCCACTTTAATGGCTATTACCTTTGAGAATAAAGAATTAAATACCAAATACCGTTTTGTGATCGTAGACTCCATTAAGGGATTTGTCGATAAGTTCCTTGCCAAAAACAAAGTGGAGGTGCATTATTCGGGTATGCCTTATATACGCACGTCCGTAGCTCGCAAAATACAACACGAAATGTTTTTATTTATGCTGTTGGCGGTATTAGTAACAGCCATTATTTTATTTATGTTCTTCCGCTCCATATTGCCTGTTTTGGGTTCCTTAGTTGTAATAATTATTGGCGTTATCTGGTCGGTGGGTTTGCTTGTTTTGTGTGGGTATAAAATATCGGCTTTAACAGGATTGATACCGCCACTTCTAATCGTTATTGGAGTCCCCAATTGTATTATGCTCTTAAATAAATACCATACCGAATTTGGTAAAACAGGCAATCAAATGCATGCCTTATCAAATGCAATTGAAAGAGTAGGTATTTCTTTATTCCTGGCAAATATAACTACAGCCATTGGGTTTGCTGTGTTTTGTTCTACCGATACTCAAATGCTTTTCGAATTCGGTTTGATATCCTCTATTAGTGTATTCTTAACCTACTGCATATCGCTAATGCTGGTGCCGATTGTATTTAGTTTTTTGCCGAAACCGTCGGTAAAACACACCAAGCATTTACAAAGCAAATTTATTTCAAAAGTATTAGAACATGTCGATTATTGGGTACATCACTATCGCCCTCGAATTTATATTTCTGTATTGGTAATTGTAATTGTTTCTGTTTTTGGAATTTCTAAATTATTAGCTTTGGGTAAGGTGGTGGATGATTTACCGGAAAAAGATCCTGTTTTGGTTGACCTGCAATATTTTGAAAAAAATTATCATGGTGTATTACCATTTGAAATAAGCATTGATACAAAAAAAACGAATGGTGTTTTTTCTGATGGAGGACGTACCCTTTATAAAATCAATAAACTGCAAAAATTATTTCAGCAGTATCCCGAATTTTCAAAAGCCGTTTCCATTGTAGAAGGAATAAAATTTGCAAACCAGGCATATAATGATGGTGCGGAAAAGCAATACCGATTGCCGGGAGCAATGGAATTACAAAAGATTGCTGGTTTTGTAGGTAGCAGCGCTCAGGATAAACAAGATCAGTTTATTGCTTTTATTGATACTACCAAACGCTATACACGTGTGAGTATTCAAATGAAAGATGTTGGGTCTATAAAAATGAAAACATTGATAGAAGAAATTAAACCACGCGTGGATAGTGTTTTTAATTTTGATTATGAAACAAATGCCTGGGCCACCTCAGATAAAGATTATAAAGTTGCCTTAACCGGTAGCAGCTTTATGTTTGTTAAAGGAAACGAATTTCTGGTACAAAATTTATTGGAGAGCGTACTGCTTGCAATAATATTGATTGCTATTGTAATGTACACTCTTTTTATGTCGCCACGAATGATCTTAATTTCAGTAATTCCAAGTTTGGTTCCATTGATAATTACAGCGGGATTAATGGGATTTTGGCCTATTTATTTAAAACCGAGTACTATTTTAATTTTTAGTATTGCTTTTGGAATTGCATCCGATGGCACTTTGTATTTTCTTACCAAATACCGACAGGAATTGAGAGGTCAGAAAATCAGTATTTCTGAAGCCGTGTCACTGACCATTAAAGAAACAGGAGTAAGTATGATTTATACGGCTATTATTTTATTTTTTGGTTTTGGAATTTTTGCAGCCTCCAGTTTTGGTGGAACAGCAGCATTAGGCAAACTAATCTCATTTACTTTATTAATTGCCTATTGCTCAAATTTAATATTGTTGCCTTGTTTCCTGCTTTCTCTTGAAAAACGGTTAACCAATAAAGAATTTTTACAACGGCCACTTATTGATACAGAAGATGCCCCTGCTAATCAGCCAAAAGGATTGGGGTAAATTTTTATTTCTGCATTCTGCGTAGAAAATTTGCTGATTCCTGAGGCAATACCATTTCTTTTAAACTCAACCAAACCTCCTTCATTGGTGCACATCCATTTGTTTCCAAAAGGGTCAATTTTTATCTCCACCACAACATCATCGGTTATGCCAGAATTGTCAGTATTATAGTTTGTCCATTGTTGTGTAGCTCTGTTATATACATTCCATTCGTTTCCCTGAGAAAACATCAGCCTGCCTGCAAAAATAAATAGTGCAATAAAAAATGTTTTTTTTGTTCTCATACCTGTTTTTGCTTTTAAGGGGGGGGGAAACTAAAAACCAGACTTAGGCTCTGTTAAGAACCTAAGCAAAAATAAAAAATAAATTGCAAAATACATCCATTCGTTAACCTGTATTTTCGCATATAATAAAGTGGTACATTATACTGCTTTTGCAATTCTTTTGGTGAAAGACAAGTCAGAATCAGCGTAGAAAAGATTGTTTTTTTTTAATTTAACATTAGAGTTCCGTTAACGGCTGTTTTCTACAGAATAAAATGTATGGGAAACAAGAAAAATCAGGCTGTATTTGAACTGTGCTTATATTTTTCCTCCAAGCACACAGGTTTTCTTAAACTGTTTTACATTGCCTGATAAATCAAAAACTTCAACAAAGATGACATAAATACCGATACGGGATTTTTCGCGATCATCATTAATACCATCCCAACTATATGTTCCTTTCAGGCCAAGTAATTCATTCCGAACAAGATGTTTTACAAGGCGGCCTTTGCTATCATAAATAGTGATATTGGCAACATATCCACCGGTTCCAAAATGATAATTAATATTTACAATATCATTGGTTCCGTCTTCATCCGGAGAAAATATTTCAGGGGTAATTTCTATTGAATCTGTAGCTTCCCCGGCATCATTGAATTGTGAGTTTTTATAAGCAGGTGTTGCAAAACCAACATCCTGAGCTGCCGAATGCCAGTTGGTGCGGTCCTGAGTTGGTCTGTTAAAGTCAATACGTTCCAACGAAACTCCTTTTGTGATATTCAATAAAGCAAACTGCATATTGTCATAATATTTCAATAAATCTATAATGGCTGCATTCGTTGCCAAACAAACCGTTCCACCTGTTACGTTCATTGATGGTAAATTACCCATATCCAAAAATCCTTTTGGATTAGTGGTGTTATATTGACTTTTCACAATTGCTCCATCCTCACTTAACACCAAATATTCTTGTGGAAAAATTAAATAACTTTCATCGGAAATGTTTTCGATACTTGTAAGTGCATTGGTTACAGTATCATATTGAGATAATGTCATGGTTTTTAAATCAATCACTTTGTTTGAGCGATTGTAAATTTCCACAAAATCAACCCCATCGGTTTGGGGGTCAAATAAAATCTCGTTAATTACAATATCGTTTGGCAAAGCAATCTCGGGCAGAGCAAAACGGGTCGTATTTTCTGTTCCTATTGCATTTCCTGCACAATCGGTAATTGCATTATTTACGGTAATGGTGTAAATTGTTCCTGTAAGTAATGGGCTTGATAACGCTAATCTTACACTTTTAAAATCCGGTGCAATCGGCAGGAGTTGTGTTGGAGAGCCAATAGTATTGTCAATTGTATAGATGGATAAATTCAACATGGTGGTACTATCCAGAGCCTCATTAAAATAGACTTGAATAGTGTCTGTTGCTAAAACTGCTACCCGAAATACTTGTGGAGGAACATTGTCAGGATTACTTGCCTTGATTGAATTTGAAGTGCCAGGAGTTCCACCGGAAGTATTGATGGAAGCTTTCCAATTATTGATTCCTGCACATGGATTATTTGGATCTATTTGTTCTAAACTCCATCCCCCATTTTTTTTGATTGCATCCTGATACCATTGGTCGGAAAAGCTGACAGTTGATACTGTGGCACCTTGCGGGGTTTTTAATGTTATGATCTGCCCGGTATTAGTTAAAGCCATACCACTTGAAAACCCGGCAATGGCAATATTAGAAGCGAAATTTGGTAAATCAGAAGTGGCTGTCAATACTAAAAAACTATCGGCTTGGATTGTAATTGCAGGGAAAACTTTCACCGTTGTTCCAACTGTTATTGTCCAATTTGTCAAATCAATAGGAAATGCTGTTCTATTGAATAGTTCAACCCATTCCGCATCCGGCAGTCCGACTAAAGGAGTAGGATCGGCCATAATTTCGTTTATTACCACATCAAATGGTTGAACTAAATAATAACTAAAATTAGTTGTACTCCCATTCGCAATGGCATTTCCGCTTAAATCTGTAACGTAATTAATAGTAAGCGTGTTGATAGTTGAAAGTGCAAAAGGATTCACAAAGGTTAAATGAACCAAACTAAAATCAGTTGCATCGCGCAAAGCTACTGAAGGGTTTCCTAAACCATTGTTAGCATTGTAATTAGCGAGTGTTTGTGAAGTTGTTAAATCAACCGATTCAGAAAATAAAACATCTAATTGGGTGTTTGAAATTACAGTTGATGATAGGATGGTGGGTGGAATAACATCTAGAATAATTGAACCTACGTAAAAATCATCAAAAAAATGTTTTTGAAAAAAGGAAGCAGAGGATTGTGTAATACTGATTCCAAAAAAGCCAGAGCTGGTAAATGTTGCGTCGGTAACAGTTCCCTCCGTAGCATAGTTTCCGGTCAAGGTTCCCGTAGTGAATTCCCTGCTTAATGTAAATAAATTTGAAGTACTGCGAGTCACTTTAACTTTTAAAATATTATTAGAGCTTGATGAAAGCACACCGTCTGTGCCATCTATTATCATAACTGAACTTGTGGTTGCTCCTGACCTTTTGTATAAAGAAATTTCATCGTTTGTATTGCCTATTCTGACAAAATAGCCATTGATATTTGTCGCTTTTAAATTCGCCTGATCGCTGGTTAAATAAACATCCACATAATTAGCGCCTGAGGTTGCAAACTTTAAGTTAACCCAAAATTCCCACTGGCAATTAGTAGCGGCAGTGCTTGGCGTGCTTAAAAAGAAAGTTGAAGACGGTATTGTTTTATTCGACCGTAGTTGATTGGTTACGATAGTAAATACTGAATCATCACCAGTCCAGGTAGGATTAGTTGTAAAATCTCCATCGGAAAAGTTGTCAGTTACTTGTGCTGTAGCAAAAGAACTGATGAAAAGTAAAGATAAATATAGTGTCCGCATTTTAGTTCAATTAGCTTGTGTAAAATATAGAAAAACCCTCAAGAACGAAGAAAGGAATACTAAAGTAATAAATTAATTTGAAAATGAAAATAATTCTTTGAAAGCTGAAAATTATTCAAAACATGAAAGTGACGAAAAAAAATTCAGGTGGAAATTATTCAGAAATTTGGAGAGATGAAAAACAGGATGCAACATTATTATGAGTCCATTGCGCCTTCCAATATTTTAATTTTTTTAATATAACTAATGGAATTAATTATATATTCATGAACAGGTTTGGACGGCACTATATCAACGTCACGTAACAATCTCGAATTATCAAAAACCTGTCCAAGCTCAATAAATTCAATATAGGGTTCTAAGCCGGCAAGGACAATTCGTAAATTTTTTTTATTCTTAAATATTTCTTCCCAATAATCTAAGTAAGGGGAGTATTCATAAAGTTCTTCATTTAAGTTTAAGGATCCTTTTGCCCACTTTTTCATCTGCTCAAGCAATGATTTATGGACAAATTTAAATTTTGGTAAATTGGTAAATTGCGAACCAATTGCATTAAAAATTTGATTGGGTGTTGAAGCGGAAACTTGTCCGGCAGAAATATGATACACCCTGTGTTTCCTTTTGGCGAATAACAATTTAATGATAGCCTCAGCGGCATAATCAACAGAAATAATATCAACAGCGGACTTGTCATTAATTGTGCATAAACGTAGGGAATTTACTGTTGCTAATGCCCACAAAATAACTGGTGATCGGGGAGTTAGCGTTCTGCTGTCGCCCATTATTATGGACGGTCTGGCGATAAGTATTTTTTCTTCCGGCAGGTGTTCGTGCACCAATAGTTCGCCCTGCATTTTTGTATAGGTATATTTTACTAAATGGCTGGCATTAATGTCGGGCGATTCATTTTCATAAATCAATCTGTTTTTTATATCTTTTCCACAAATTGTTGCTGTGCCGATATACAAAAATGTATTGAGGTTATTCAACTGTTTCGCCCAAAGAAGAATTCTATTTAATCCATCAATATTGGCTTTGACAATCATGTCGTCAAAAATTCTCGAGAAGGAAGTATTTGCGGCAGAGTGTATGATGAGATTAATTTCTCTGAGATCTTTATTTTTAATTAACTGTTCTGTTAACTGTTCATCATATAAATCACCAAGTACAGGAATTATTTTATTCCGATCTAAATAGTCATGGTGGAAATTAAAAACTTTTTCCAAACGGATTATTGCTTTCTTTTCGTCTGTGGCTCTGATCAAACAGTAAATTTTCTTAATCTTCTTTTCTTTTGAGAGATTAACTACCAATTCGCCTCCTAGGAAACCTGTTGCACCGGTAATAAAAACAATCATATTTTCAATTAATGTTTAATAGAGTTAGAAAATAAATTAATTACAACAACGCCAATTATTATTAGCGTAATTCCAATTATTGCTACGGTATCCAGTTTCTGCTTTTGTAATATAAAACCAAATAACGCGACAAAAACAATGCCTAACCCAGCCCATATCGCATAAGCTATTCCAACAGGGAATACACGAAAACTAAGCGTTAAAAAAAACAAACTGGTAATGTATAAAAGCAACACAGCTATAGAAGGCCATAAACGTGTAAACTCTTTAGTATATACCAGGGAGGATGTTGCAATAACTTCGGCAATAATACCTAATAGTAAATAACAAAAATAAATCCATTTATTATACATCGTTACTTTTTGTTTATCTCTTACAGTGGAACTAAAACAGGAGAACTAAAATAGTTAAAAAAGAATTACAAAAAGCATAAAAAATGTTAAAAGATTTAATTGCGGGATTCCTTACGCATAGCATAAGTCGCAGTTTTAAAGAAGAAGTATCGATAAAGTCCTTCATTCTTTGAACTATTTTCAGATGAAAATTAATTTCAGATGTGTTAAAAAAATTTTTTTTAATCAGCAGAATGTGTTAAATATTGTTGATCCATTTCAATAAATGAATTACGTTTGTAAGTAAAATGAATTTTTTAAAAACAAAACGAAATGTTTCCTTGAAAGGAATAGTGCTTAATAATTCACTAACAAATAATGGGTTAACAAATGAAAATAGCGGTAGTTGGTGCCACAGGTTTGGTTGGCACAAAAATGATCCAGGTTTTGGAAGAACGTAAATTTCCTGTGACAGAGTTAATTCCTGTCGCCTCTGAGAAATCTGTTGGCAAGATTATTTCTTTTAAAGGAAATAAATATAAAGTGGTTGGAATGCAAACGGCTATTAGTATGAAACCTGCTGTTGCTTTATTTTCAGCCGGAGGAGGCACATCATTGGAATGGGCTCCACAATTTGCAAGAGCAGGAATAACCGTAATTGATAATTCCTCTGCCTGGAGAATGGATCCTACAAAAAAACTCATTGTACCAGAGATTAATGCCGGGGAATTAAGTGTAAGTGATAAAATTATTGCTAATCCAAATTGTTCAACAATACAAATGGTGGTAGCCTTAAATCCATTGCATAAAAAATATAAAATTAAAAGAATAGTTGTTTCAACTTATCAATCAGTTACCGGTACCGGCGTTAAAGCTGTCGCTCAATTAATGAATGAACGTGCAGGTATAAAAGGAGAAATGGCATACCCCTATTCAATTGATTTGAATGTTATTCCACATATTGATTTGTTTACTGAAAATGGTTATACCAAAGAGGAGATGAAAATGGTAAATGAAACAAAAAAAATAATGGGAACTACTATTCTTGTGACAGCAACAACTGTTCGAGTCCCTGTTATTGGCGGACATAGCGAAAGTGTGAATGTAGAATTTGAAAACGAATTTGATTTGAATGAAGTTCGTGAATTATTACAGAACGCGCAGGGAGTAGTTTTAGTCGATGATGTGAAAAATTTAAAATATCCGATGCCAATGGATGCTCATGATAAAGATGAAGTATTTGTTGGCCGTTTACGAAGGGATGAAACTCAGGCAAAAACTTTGAACATGTGGATTGTTGCTGATAACCTCCGTAAGGGCGCAGCTACCAATGCTGTGCAAATAGCGGAATATTTGCTAAAAAACAAACTGGTGTAATTACTCTATAAGCCTGCCTGCATAAAAGCTATATGTCTTTATTCGTTTCGGCATTAACCCCATCGAGCCATCAAAAAGTTTTATCCGCTATTTCTTCTTTAAATTGCAATTCAAACAAATGTTTGTAATGTCCGTTTTGTTTGAGTAATTCCTGGTGATTTCCTATTTCAATTATTTCACCTTTATCCATTACAATTATCTTATCCGCTTTTTGAATAGTCGCCAAACGGTGTGCAATTATAATAGATGTGCGATTTTTTGTCAGTAGTTCAATGGCGTTTTGAATCAGTTTTTCCGTTTCCGTATCAATAGATGAGGTTGCTTCATCTAAAATTAAAATTTTAGGGTCATAAACGTAAGCCCTGATAAATGAAATTAATTGCCGCTGTCCAACCGAAAGCATCCCACCCCGCTCCATTGCATTGTAATCATAACCATTTGGCAGTTTACTAATAAATCCGTGTGCACCGACAGTCTTAGCGGCTTCAATAATTTTTTCGCGTGTAATTTCAGGATTATTCAATGATATATTATTGGCAAGAGAATCAGAAAATAAAAAAACATCCTGTAATACCACGCCAATATTTTTTCGCAACGATGTAAGTTCATAATCCCGGATGTCAATTGCATCAATTGTTATAACACCCTTATTATATTCGTAAAAACGATTTAATAAGTTGATGATGGAAGATTTTCCTGCTCCGGTAGCTCCTACCAATGCAATTGTTTCCCCTTGTTTAACAGCAAAAGAAATATTTTTTAAAATCCAGTCCTCATCCCTGTATGCAAACCATACATTTTTAAATTCAATAGTACCATTTATTTTTTCCGCTTCCAGAACGCCCCTGTTTTCAATGATTTCATTTGTGTCCAGCACTTTAAATACACGTTCCGAAGAAACCATTCCCATCTGTAAGGTATTGAATCTGTCTGCCAGCATACGTATCGGGCGGAACAGCATATTGATATACATAATAAACGATACCAATTCACCAATGGTGGCGGTGCCTTTTAAAATCCCATTTCCACCCCACCAAACAAGCAAGCCAAGTGAGGCCGAGGAAAGGATTTCCACCACCGGAAAAAAAACAGAGTAGGCAAGGATAGAGCGAATATTTGCATCACGATGTTTCGCATTAATAAGTTCAAAATTTTTCAATTCCGCCTTTTCCCTGTTAAAGATCTGCACAATAAACATTCCTGTAATATGCTCTTGAACAAAGGCATTGAGACGAGCTATCTGTGTCCGCACATCCTGAAAAGAAGTTTGAACAGCTTTTTTAAAAATATAGGTAGCAACGAGTAAAAGAGGGATAGGAGTAAGAATTATTAATGTCAGTTTAAAATTTAAGAAAAACATTACACCAAGAATAACAGTAATTTTCAACAAATCGCCGATGATAACAATTAATCCCTGGGAAAATATATCCGCAATTACTTCAATATCCGATACCGCTCTTGTTACAAGAGTTCCAATTGCTGTAGTATCATAATATTTCAACCGTAAATTAATGATGTGTTTATACAATTGTATGCGTAAATCTTTAATAATATGTTGTCCTAAACGATTTGTCAAAAAAGAATCCGCGAATTGAAAAAATGCTTCTGATACAAGTAGTACAATCAATAGTATTGCCATTGTTGAAAGCATGGAAATATCTAATTTTGTTACATAATGATCGAAAGTATATTGAACAAAATAGGGTCGGATAGGAGAAAGGAATGCCAGCGTGATAGTTGTACAAACAGCCAAAATAAAATTTTTCCGATAAGGTTTTATATATGCAAAAATTCTTTTAAGAATGATCACATCAACAGTTTTACCAGTAACTGGTTTTTTCTTTTGCTTAGACATTAAAATAATTTTGCGGGTATTCTACCTTTGTTAAATACAAACCACACGCATGAGCTGAAAATCCAGCTTTTGAACGTGTTTTGCTTTCAATCACTTTTTTAAATTCATCAACAGATACCTTACCTTTACCAACATCCAACAATGTTCCAACAATAGCTCGTACCATATTTCGTAAAAACCTGTCGGACGAAATAGTGAAAATAAACATTCCGTTTTCTTCTTTCCATTCCGCTTTATAAATCTTGCAAATATTTGTACGGTTTTGTGTATTGCTTTTTGCGAAAGAGGAGAAGTCGGCATAATTAAATAAAATTTTAGCTGCCTTATTCATTTCCTCCAGATTAACAGCGCCATATAAAAAACAGGCTTTATTTATTTGGAAGGGATCTTTTTTCCTGTTGATGAAGTATTGATATGTCCTGGAAATCGCGTCAAACCGGGCATTCGCTTTTTCGTTCACTGGTATGATTTTTTGGATGGCAATATCGGCAGGCAGTGCATGATTAAATTTTAGAATCCACAAATCCTCATTGGCTTGCAAATCATTTAAGGTAGAATCGAAATGAGCAAAATATTCAGTTGCGTGAACACCCGTATCGGTACGTCCACAACCTGTCAGAAAAATTGGTTCGTTCAATAATCTGGAAAGCATTTCATTCAATACCTGTTGTATTGTTTGAATTGTATTCAACTGTATCTGCCAGCCATGATAGGCGGTACCGTTATATGATAATTGAATGAAATAACGTTGCATAAAGGAGTTAAAAGTTAAAAGTTTAACGTTTGTAAGTTTAAGAAGAACTTAAGCAGCAGAACTTTCTAACGTTAAACTTTTCGGAGGTCAAGAAGGGCTTTTATTTTCTAAGCAACCAGGCATCCGGTTGACTTTTTTTAAGCTGTTTCAATTCGATGAACGCTTCTTTACGCGTAGCATAATCTCCCGCACTTACTATGTATAATCCTCCTCGTTTACCTATTATTGATGCTGTAATATTTTGCTTTTGTAAGTCAATTACAAAATTAGTAGCATTATCCTCTATCTGAAAACAACCTGTAATCAGGTGAAATTTCAAATCAAGATTATTATTTATTGTTGGTGGTGCAACGGCTGTAGAATCAGCTTTTACCGCTTCCGCTGTCGCAGCAATTTTAGTGTCAACCATAGTAGCTGTAATAGGCTGAGAAACGGTGTCTGTTATCTTTCCGCCTGTATATTTTACAGTATCGTTTAAATTCATTAATGGAGCGGTTGCTACGAGTTCCTTTTGGGTAGGATTCAATTTTGTGTTTTCAATAATTAAAGGTTTAATGGACTCTTTTGTCGCAAAAGGGTTAAGTCCTGAATAATTAATGTTTTTTAATAAATCGGTTTTCAACGGAATCCATATTAATCCAAAAATTAAAGGCAGCGCAATTGCAAGAGCTACATATCGTTTGATAGTTCGACTACGTAAAGGGTTTCTTTTTTCAGAGGGGATGGCACTTCTGTCTTTAAATTCTTTTTCTATGCGTTTACCAATATTATCAAGCTTTATGGCAGGTAACTGAAATTGGGATAATCCAAATGAATTTAAAAGAAAATTTGTTGTACCCGGCTCAAACTGTATGTTACGCTCTGTATCTAAATATAAAACTCCGACTTCATCAACGTTTACTTTTACACCCTTTTTTAACTGGGTAAGGGTAGTTGATGCAAAAAGACTGACATAGTTAAGAGCGCCGGAATAGCTTATCTTTTCTTCACTTGCAACATGATTCGCCAAAAGTCCATCGTTACTTTTTAGATTCTTATTAAAGATGATTTTTTTTGACGGAGGAATAAATGTATGTTGTGTAGGATGAATTTTCGCGGATGCATAATTAGCCACAAAGCCCCCTAAATCAGGTACAATTACACAATCATGCTGGTATAACAGCTCACTTATATGTTTTTCTACTTTTATCAAAACTTTAAAACTGTTATACAAATTTTTTTACGAATTCTTAAATCACTTGTTAGACCTCTCCCCCAGCCCCTCTCCTTGAAAAAGGAGAGGGGAGGCTGTGTGTATATCAAATATATTTTATTTAGTCCTACCATAGCCCCCGCCCCTTTTTCAAGGGGAGGGGAGGGCGCAAACAGCCAGTGGTTGTTTGAGCCAGCCAGAGCCCAGAGGGAGAGGTTTTTAAAAAGGATGAATAATTTCAAAATTTGTATAGTAGTTTACAAAACTTTTAAAAAATATTTTTACATTTTACTCTTAATTTATCTCCATTATAAATCCGATTCGGTCTGCAAAATTACAAAAAAATTGTCAGTTTTTTAAGGTCATCCGGCACATCTACTGCAATGCTCTCAAAATCAGTTATTTTAGTTTTTATTTTATATCCGTTTTGAATCCAGCGAAGCTGCTCCAAGCCTTCTGCAAGTTCCAGGGACGATTGTTTGAGTTTGGTAATTTCAGCTAATGTTTTTGTGGTGTACGCATAAATGCCAATGTGTTTGTAAAATGTATGGCAATTAATCCATTGCATTTTTTCTTTTTCACGAACATAAGGAATTGTTTGCCGGCTGAAATAAATTGCCTCTTCATTCGTATTCAGGATTACTTTAGGAGTATTGACATTAAACAATTCTTCGTAGCTGCTTATTTTTTTTACGAGTGTAGCAATCCGCACCTTATCAGAATTAAAGCAGGATGCGGACAAATCAATTTGCTCAGGATGAATAAAAGGTTCGTCACCCTGAATGTTTATGACAATATCTGCTGAAGCACTGAATTTTTGAATTGCCTCAAAACACCTATCCGTCCCACTTTGGTGCGTTTCTTTTGTCATTATTACAGTACCCCCAAATGCCGCAACATGATTTGCGATACGTTTATCATCAGTGGCAACTATCAAGTCAGTTAAAGATTTTGATTTTTTTGCCTGCTCATAAACACGTTGTATCATCGATTTCCCTGCAATATCTGCCAGGGGTTTACCGGGGAAACGGGTAGAGGCAAATCGTGCAGGAATAATTCCAACTATTTTCATGTGATTTTTTTAGGTTACCGGTTTTCGAAAAAATAGTTTTTAAAATTTAGTCGGGCGTTCCCCTTTCTTGAAAAAAGAAAGGGGGCGGGCTTTCCGCTTCAATCTTTTCTGAAAAAGAAAAGGATTTCCGCTGCAATCCCTTACGCAACGTAACAATGAAATTACATTTGCAAGCTGAATTAAACGTTGTTTCTTAAAAACAAAGCTAATTTTGCAGGGTTGCTCAGTTAAAAAAGGATGCCTAATCGGAACGTCATTGTAAGAGCCTTTCGCTCGAAGCAATGACGTAGTTTTATTAATATGCTTTACCTAATCATAATATAACTGAACAACGCTGACTAATTTTATACGAAAATACTCAATTAAATTAATTCCCATCAGCACTTGTGTTGCTTCAACGTAAAATAGCGACAAGAAAATATCAATCCGGATTAATTTTATTTTTAAAAAATGCAAGTATATTTACAAAAAAATAAAAAAAGGACTTTACATAGACGAAGCACAGGCAATGAAATTTAAAAAAAATTATGTTGGATTATTTTTTGCAATAATAAGCTGTTGCATCGTATTAACCTCATTCCGTTCTAAGCCACTCATACCCCTTTACAGTTCGCGGGAATTGCTTACTGATGTATTAGCGTCTGTTGGAAAAATAAAAACATTACGTTATACCTTACAGTGTAATGAGCGAATTAATGGTAAAATGCAGCATACCGAATCGAAAGTAAAATTACAGGTATCTCCACGTAAATTGTACTTATCTATAAATGGTCCTGAAATATTGTGGATCCAAGGTGCTAATGGTGGAGATGCTTTGGTAAATCCGGATGCCTTTCCTTATGTAGATCTTAACCTGGATCCCTATGGTTCATTGATGCGTAAAGATCAGCATCATACCATTCATGAAATGGGAATGGAATATACCGCTGAAATATTGAAAGATGGAATAAGACGGGCGGGCGATAAACTTGATAAATACTTTGTTATTACCGGCGAAGAAAAATACAATGGAAACGACTGTTACAAACTTTCTATCGCGTTTCCCGATTTTGCGTGGCATCCGTACACAATTAAACAAGCAGAAAATATTACTACAATATGTCGCAAACTTCATGTTAGCGAATATATGGTTTTAGAAAAAAACCCTGAGTCAACCGGGTACTCCGACGTAAAACCAGGGCAGATTATTCAGGTGCCGGATGCGTATTCAAAACTTACTTTACTGTTAATTGATAAGGAACTTTTATTGCCGGTAAGTCAGAAGGTATTTGATGATAAAGGACTTTTTGAAACATACGAATACTCTGATTTACTAGTAAATCCAACAATAGCTCCTGAAGAATTTACAAAAGAATATACAGGGTATCATTTTTAAACATGAAAAGGGATTGATTCGTATCAATTATTTTAAAAGAATATTTAAAAGAAGAATAAACGTTACAGTTTAGGTCTATTCCCTTATACCATTTTATTGTTTTTAAATTAATAACTGATTTAGCAAAAATTATAATCTGAAAGGCGCATAAGCCAGAAAAGGTAGCGGAGGCAGCATTTGCTTGTGCGTTTGCCGATGACCTTTTCTTGAATTTTTTGTTACTTTTTGTTTCAAGACAAAAAGTAAAATGCTTAAAAGGACTAAGAATTCTATAACTTAGAGGAATTTAATTAGGTAAAAAGTCCTATTATTAGACTACCTAAATAGTAACGAATAAACAATGGAACCAAAGCTAAACTATTCTATATTTTCTGTCGCTATATTATGTATTGGCATGGGGTTGGCTTCATTCAGCTATCAACAGCCAAAGACGGCAATCGGCTCTGTGGAAATGCTCAATACTATATTGAAATCTATTTCAAACGCCAAAACGCTGCGCTATGACTTGCAACGCAATGAAAGGGTAAAAGGGAAAATGATGTATACCGAATCAAAAGTTAAACTGCAAGTATCTCCGCGTAAATTATATATAGCGGTCAATGGGCAGGAAGTATTGTGGATACAAGGATCCAACAACGGAAATGCTTTGGTAAACCCGGGAGCATTCCCCTATATTAATGTTAACCTTGACCCTATGGGTTCATTGATGCGCAAAGGACAGCATCATACCATTCACGAATTGGGAATGGAATATCTGGCTGATATTTTAAAAGATGGAATGAAACATTACGGCGACCAGTTGAACAAACATTTTGTTATTTTAGGGGAAGAAAAATATATGGGACGCAATTGTTATAAGCTTTCCGCAGCTTTTCCTGAATTTTCCTGGATACCCTATACTATAAAAAAGGGGGAGACAATTATCTCCCTTGCCGCTAAACTTCATGTCAGCGAATTTATGATTTTAGAAAAAAATACAAAAGTTAGTTGGTACACTGATGTAGCGGAGGGACAGGTTATACAAGTTCCTAATGCGTATGCAAAACTTTTTTTATTAATGATTGATAAAGAATATATGTTGCCGATAAGCGAAAAAATATTTGATGATGAGGGACTTTTCGAAACGTACGAATTCTATAATTTAAAAATAAACTCGCTTATATCCCCTGAAGAATTTACTGAAAATTATAAGGATTATAATTTTTAAAACAGAAGGTACATTTAACGAATAAAAAAAACGAATTTACAAATCTGGATTTGTTGCTTTAAACATTAGGATGCGTAAATTCGTAAAGATTCTTTATCTCTGATTATTTGTTATTTTTGTAATAATTAAATTTCACACTACGCTTTATGTTAAGGCAGATACAAACACAAAAATTACTTCAAAAACTTTCTCCACAACAAATTCAGCTAATGAAATTGTTGCAGTTGCCAACTATTGCCTTAGAACAACGAATCAAAGAGGAAATGGAAATGAATCCCGCATTGGAGGAAGGTGCTGAAGGCGAGGAAGAAACCAACATTGACAGTGAAAGCGAAAATTATGATGATGCACCCAAAAGCGAAGAAAATCAGCGTGATGATTTCAGCATCAGCGATTATATGGATGAAGATGAAGGGTTTTCATATAAACTAAAAGCCAACAACACAAGCCCTGACGAAGATCGAAAAGAAATTCCTTTTTCTGTTGGTGTTTCTTTTCAGGATATGCTTGATAGTCAGCTTGGGCTTAAAGCGCTTGATGATCATCACTATCAGATTGCTGATTATCTGATTGGCAATTTGGATGATGATGGATACTTACGCAGGGATTTGGAATCCATTGTGGATGATATTGCATTTTCGCAAAACATAATTACCACCGAAGCGGAATTAAAAGAAATGCTGAAGGTTGTCCAGGAGTTTGATCCTGCAGGCATTGGCGCCCGTGATTTACGCGAATGTTTGCTTATTCAGTTACAGCGAAAGACACCTCGCACAAAGATTATTGAACTCGCTATTAAAGTGGTGGACGAGCAGATGGATGAGTTTTCCAAAAAACATTACGACAAAATTTTAAAAAAACTGGAAGTTGACGATGATACACTTAAAGAAATTATTCATGAAATTTTAAAATTGAATCCCCGCCCCGGGAATTCAATGGCTGACGGTCAAAAAAGCTATCAACAGGTAATCGCTGACTTTACAATTACCAATGAAGAGGGGGAGTTAATTCTTACCCTCAACTCACGTAATGCTCCTGACCTGCGTGTTAATAAGGCGTATAGTCAGATGCTTGAAGAATATTCCAAAGAAAAAAATAAAACGGGTAAAGAAGCTTCCATGTTTGTTAAGCAAAAGTTAGACGGAGCTAAATGGTTCATTGAAGCTATTCAACAACGTGGCCAAACCTTGCTTTATACAATGAATGCCATTATGGAATATCAACGGGAGTATTTTTTAGAAGGAGACGAAACTCTTTTAAAACCAATGATATTAAAAGACATAGCGGAAAAAGTAGGATTGGATATTTCCACCATCTCTCGTGTGGCAAATAGTAAATATGTTCAAACGTCATTCGGCACATTTTTATTAAAATCTTTTTTCAGTGAATCGCTTTCTACTGATAGTGGTGAAGAGGTTTCCACTCGTGAAGTTAAAAAAATTTTAAAGAACTGCATTGAAGCCGAAAGCAAAAAGAAACCATTAACAGATGATAAATTGACAAAAATATTAAAAGGAAAAGGATATAACATTGCCCGTAGAACTATTGCAAAATACCGTGAACAGCTTGATATACCGGTTGCCCGCTTAAGAAAAGAACTGTAATTTGTCGCAAATCATAAATCCTAATTTTGGAAACTCGCATTGCTAAAATAATTTCTTATTTGTTTCATCCATTATTAATGCCAACATACGGTTTTGCCGCTATTTTTTATTCAAGCAATTATGTTTCCACTTTTACTTCATTACCAATAAAATTAGTTATCCTAAGCATTACTTTTATTTTCACTTTTTTGTTGCCCTCAGCAAATGCCCTTATTTTATTGAAGATGGGACGTATTAAAAGTCTGGAAATGGAAACGCTGAATGAACGCGTAATCCCATACTTAAGTACCGCATTGTATTATTTTGCCTTGTATTATTTGTTTTATAATGCCGAATTTCCAACTATTTTCAGAATTCTTATTTTAGGCGCGGCCCTATCTATACTATTTACACTTTTCATCAGCTTAAAATGGAAAATAAGTGCGCATACTACAGGTATTGGTGGTATTGTGGGGGCTTCACTTGGTATTGTGTATCGTTTACAAATGGACCTTCAGTTAATTTTAATGATCGCTATTTTGATATCCGGTGTGGTAGGGTATGCTCGTCTTAAACTTCAATCCCACACACCGGCGCAAGTGTATAGTGGTTTTCTTCTTGGATTTTTTATTGAATTACTGTTGATGATTTTTTATTAATAAAAATCAGATACGTGTTTGATGATTCCTGATTGGGACGTAGGCTGTCTTTGGGATTTATCCTTAATTATTAAAATTGAAATACGCTTTGTGGTTTATTAAATAGAGCAATAAATTTACTTTTCAACAATAGTGTGTTGCCTTTCTTTTTCAATGTATGACAAAGCCAATCGTATTTTGAAATAATCGAGTTCTCCATTTATAAAGTCATAAATTTCTTTGAGCTTCTGAAACGTGCCTATCGTTTTCAAAGCTGTTTTAACTTTATTAATTTCTTCCATATTCACAAATTTTTCAATAGAAGTTATTTCATCTTTCAAATACAAATGGGCTATATGTGAATAAATAGTTGTTATACTCAAATTTCTTTTTAATGCAATTTCATTGGGTAAAATATTTTGCCTGAAAAGATGTAATGTTTCTTCGTACGTACTAATAGTGGGCGTTTTCGTTGAAATACCATAACAGATTTCATGAATAACTTTTAAAAAACTCTGTCCATATTTTTCAAA
Organism: Bacteroidia bacterium; assembly: GCA_036170475.1. Lineage (GTDB taxonomy): Bacteria > Bacteroidota > Bacteroidia > 2-12-FULL-35-15 > 2-12-FULL-35-15 > 2-12-FULL-35-15. The sequence continues at coordinate 73,900 of JAVHPE010000177.1, forward strand.
TTTATGTTGTCCGACACCTGAGATATTAAGCATCTCCTCCTCTGTCAAAGGCTTTTCTGATGCCATTTCACGTAAGGTAGCGTCATTGAAAATAATATAAGCGGGTAGTTTTTCTGTTTCGGCAAATTGCTTGCGTAATTTGCGCAGGGCTTCAAATAAATTGTTTCCGGCATTCTGTTCAATGTACTTTCCACGTTTTGCTTTACGTTCTACCGGTTGAAATATTTTAATCTGAGGTTGTACCAAATCCGCTTTTCGTTTACTATATAATATCTCTTTACCCGATTCGGTTATCTTTAAAGTGAATCCTTCATCATAAGCAATTTCAATCAATCCAAGGTTTAGCATCTGCAAAATATATTGCTCCCAGGTAGCAAAACTAAGGTCGGCGCCTACGCCATACGTTTTTATTTTATTATAACCATGTTCGATCAACTCACCTTTTAAGGATCCTCTCAACACATCTATCAACATAGTAGTTCCGACTTTTTCTTCCATTCGCATCATTGCAGATAACGCTTTTTGAACCAGCAATGTTCCATCAAAATGCTGAGGAGGGTTTTCACAAACATCACAATTACCGCAATTTTCCTGCGGCGTTTCACCAAAATAACTTAGCAAAATTTTTCTACGGCAGATATCTGCTTCAGCAAATTGCTGCATCCGTTTGAGTTTCTCTAAATTTATTTTTGCCAGGTTTCCTTCCTGTGCAAACTTGGTTAACAGCACTAAATCAGCAATATTATAATATAATATCGTATCACTATTTAATCCATCACGTCCGGCACGCCCTATTTCCTGGTAATAACCTTCAATGTTTTTAGGCAGGTTAAAGTGGATTACCCAGCGCACATTGGATTTGTCAATGCCCATTCCAAAAGCCACAGTAGCACATACTACTTGTATTTTATCATTTATAAAATCATCTTGTGTTTTGCTGCGTTCCTCACTTGGCAACCCTGCATGATAACAACCGGCTTTTATTCCTTTTGCTTTCAACGCATCTCTTAATTTTTCAGTAGTTTGTCTGCTCAGACAATAAATAATACCTGCTTCATTTTCGCGATCGGCAATAAATTCAATAATATCTTTTATGCGTTCCTTTGGCTTTATACCGGACTTTACAGTAAGACTTAAATTCGGACGATTAAAAGAAGCAACAAATACTTCAGGATTTGGTAAATTAAGTTGTTTAACAATATCTCTTCGTGTGGTTTTATCAGCTGTGGCAGTTAATGCAATTACAGGAATGGAAGGAAAGTGTTCTTTCAGCAATTTCAATTGAGTGTATTCAGGCCGGAAATCATGTCCCCAGGAAGAGATACAATGTGCTTCATCAATCGCGAATAAATCAACTGGTAACCGGGTAAGAAGCCTGTTCATTTCCTGCACCAATCGTTCCGGTGAAATGTAAAGCAATTTGATTTGTCCATGAAGACATTGAAAAATAATGTTTTCTTCCTCCCTGAAACTTAAACTGCTATTAAGAAAAGCAGCTGGTATACCATTTGAATTAAGCGCATCCACTTGATCTTTCATAAGGGATATCAAAGGGGAAACTACAACACATAGTCCCGGTAATAGAAGTGCAGGAATCTGGAAGCAGATTGATTTACCACCACCAGTTGGCATCAGCACCACAACGTCTTTCTTATCCATCACGCATTGGATTACATCAGCTTGCATGGGACGAAACTGATCATAACCGTAATGTTTTTTGAGTAATGATGCTGCTTGTGAAATCATGAGTATGTATTGAACTTTTGTAATTACTTGTGAGTAATAAAATTATTTTTTTTAATACCCTGACAGGGTTTCCTACCCTGTTAGGGTTATAGGTAGTGCACAGCAGGACAAAGATAAGAAATTATGGTTTCAACCCTAACAGGGTTTGAAACCCTGTCAGGGAAGTGGTATCCAGCTGTTTACAAAAAAAATATCGAAATCTGATAGGAATTTGTGATCCGTAAAATTAATTTATGGCTGCGGTTTTGCTTCATTCAACATTTTCGCCAAACAATACCCCATGCTAAAACATCCTTGTAATAAATATCCTCCCGTAGGTGCGTCCCAATCAAGCATTTCTCCGATAGTATAATGATTAGGAAGTTTTTTTAATTGAAATGTTGAATCGATTTCATTTAATGAAACCCCCCCTACAGTTGAAATGGACTCATCAATAGGTGCTGTAGAACTGACAACTAGCGGAAGGTTTTTAATTTTTTCAGAAAGTACTTCAATGTTGGTGAAATCTTCTTTGCATAGAACCGCTTTGAGCAATGCTAATTGAACGGGATTAAAGTTCAATTCGTTTTCTAAATGTTTGCTTAATGATTTATTCCCTCTGTTTGAAATTTTATTTTTTATCTCCGAGGCAGTAAGTGAAGGTTTTAAATCTAAAAATAGTTGTGCTGTAGTAGTTAAATTCAATTGTTTCCTTATTTCGGGACTTAAAGCATAGATGGCGCCCCCTTCCAGTCCAAATTTAGTAATTACTACTTCACCCTTTTTTTCTTTTCCACCACATTTTAAAGAAATGTTTTTCAATGATTGGCCCTCGGCAATCTTGCTGAATTCTTCCTTCCATTTTATTTCGAACGCACAATTAGAAGCCTGGAATGGAATAAGTTCAATACCTTTTTCAGCAAAATAGTTTGTCCACATTCCATCAGAACCGGTTTTTTTCCAACTCGCACCACCTAATGCAAATATCACGATATCGGCTGTTGCAAGTATAGTTTGATCTGTAGTATCAAAGAGAAGATTATTATTGCTCCAGCCTTTCCATGCATGTTGTGTTTTTATAGAAATATTTTTTTTCTGCAATACATTTAAAATTGCATTCAGTAACTCAACCGGTTTTGTTCCTTTTATTGGAAATACTCGCTTACTGCTTCCAATAAAAGTTTCGATACCAATGTCATTGAACCAATTTCGTAAATCGGTACTGGAAAATGTAGAAATAATACTCAAAAAAAATGGAGCCGGTGTGTATCGTGAAATGAATTGTTCCTGCTCTTCGGAATGTGTTAAATTAAAACCACCTTCACCAGCCACTAAAAATTTTCTTCCTAAAGTTATATTTTTTTCATAAATGGTAACATCAAATTTATTCTCATCAAGTATTGCTGCCAGCATCATCGCAGCTGGTCCTCCACCAATTATCGCTACTGACTTTTTCATTTTTTTATTCCTCGATATTGTTTTGCAAATAGGACGCCTCTTCTGTTTTTAATGAATCAGAAACTAAAGTATTAATAGTATTAATTTCATCACTTAATAAATATCTCCACTTCCCAACTGCAATTCCATCTAATGTAATATTCATAATTCGTACCCGCTTTAGCTTGATAACATTATAACCAATCACTTCGCACATCCTTCTGATTTGTCGGTTGAGGCCTTGCGTCAGAATTATTCTGAATCTGTTTTTGTCAAGTTGTTCAACGAAACATTTTTGAGTGATGGTTTCTAATATCGCTACACCATTCCTCATTTTTTTTATAAACTCCGGGGTAATGGGTTTATCAATAGTTACCACATATTCTTTTTCATGGTTATTTCCGGCACGCAAAATTTTATTTACAATATCACCATCATTCGTTAAGAATATCAATCCTTCCGAAGGCTTGTCCAGTCTGCCAATTGGAAAAATTCGTTTCGGATGATTGATAAAAGCAATGATATTGTCTTTATCTTTTAAGTCAGTAGTGCATGTGATTCCTATAGGTTTATTAAAAGCTAAATAAATAGATGTTTCTTTTGATTTTAGAGGCTTCTCGTCAATCTCGATTTTATCTTCTGAATTAACTTTCGTTCCCATTTCCGGCTTTATGCCGTTAATGGTAACTCTTCCGGCTTCAATAAGTTTATCCGCTTCCCTCCTCGAACAAAATCCTGTTTCACTAATGAACTTATTTATTCGTGTTTGCATGGATTCAAAATTAGTAAAACTTTAGTTGAAAATTTCAGCCATTCATACCTGTCCTTTAATAAATGAGTGTTGAAATGTATTAATGGTGGCTTTAGATTCATCCGAAAAAACTATAGCATGGAAGATAAATTAAAATCAGTTCTCAAAAGCTTGAGTATATTGGTTCTGAGAAAAACCTTTATTGTTTTTTCAAAACAGTAAGCAGTTTGTTTTGAATAAAATCATCTGACTTGACTGAAATAAAATATATTCCGGGTAAAAAATGCTCATTGTCCAAGGGGATGAAAATTTGATTATAATTTTCGTTAGCTGCAATATTTTTACGGTAGGTTACTTTTCCAAGCAAATCCGTGGCGAAAATAGTGCATGTTTGAGCTTTTGAAGAAAAGAAATCTACTGTTGTTCCCTCGTTTGCCGGATTTGGAAATAACTGCATATAACCCGGTCGTATTGTTATAGACTCAAGTTGCCCTGTTGAGAGTGAACCAAACCATTGGGTTCCTGTGTAGGGTGTTCCGGGAAATCCATTGCTGTTGATGTTTACCGTGCCCAATTCATTATAACCTGTGGAAGAGTCCCATACATCCTGATTTGAGAATCGAATTGCATAATCGCTATTTGCGTTAATGTTAGGTGATTCGTCTCCTATTTTGATAAACAATTTATAGGTACCGTTTATAATATTGCTACCAATGCCATAGTTATTATTCAGCGTGATGCTGTCTCCGGCTTTCCAGTGGCGTGGATCCATCAGTTGATCCCAAATGCTATATTCTGTTTGTGTTGTAGTATTCTTTAATATGAATTCAACTTTTTTCTTGTTAAGCACCGAGGCATAACCATCGTTGAATATTTTCAATTGAATTGTTAATTCATTCCCCTGAATGATTTGATCATTATAAACACTGCTTTCCAACACAAGACGATGTCCTAGTTTTTTCTTTATTTCGGAAAAACATCCCTGTGAAATCCATTGGTTAAGTACTGTTGAGTTATAATCTCTGTTGATATAAGTCCAGTGCATTCTTCTTAATTCCTTGAAAGCATTTGTGCAATTACCTATCGATTGAAACCATTCGCAGGTTTCTCCTCCCATTGGCAGATACCTTGTTTCAAAAGCAAGATAAGGTTTTTGGCTCGCAGTATCCGTATAAGTTCCATAGTCTTCATATGCTGTCAGGAAACAATCATTGTGATGACCAATCAAAGCTTCATCTGTTGTTCCAAAAGAGTTGGAGTAGGATAAAGTATCATTTGTGGTTATTCCAAGCATTTCTGTTTTATAATAAGGAGTTCTTATTTGAACGAATCGCTTTCTTTCAAAGACATTTATCAACGAATCGGTCACCTCTTTTCTGTCAGCATAATTCTGAGGAGTTAATGGACCAAGTGAACCATCGCCGAAATAATCAGAATAATACCATTCGCCCCAGGCGCCAATAAATGCAATTTGGGCAAATGCAATGATATCCATGTTTGTTGATAATATTGGTTTAAGTTGAGCAATATGATTCAGCACACTATTTTTTGGTGCATCTCCATATGGAGATATACTGTTTGCTGTGTAGGCAAAACGAACGATGCATTTTATTCCTGACTGACGAATAGTGTTCAGGTCCGTCACTATATTATTTAAATATGCTGCAGAAATGTTGCTATTCTGAAAATTTTCTAAATAGAACACACGAAGTATTAGTGAAATATGTTCATTTGTTTTGAAATCCTGTAATGTTTCCAGATTAAGTGGAGAATAAGATGTGCTATTTGTTTCCTGATGATGATAAAATCCTCTCTCCGGATTTGCAAAATCACTGGTATCAGGAATATAGTTAGTGGTAACTATTTGTGATGTAGCATCAAGCGCTGAGTTCAAAAGAATTATCACCCAAAAGAATGAAATAAAAACAGTGATATTCCGGCATCTGTTTTTTTTAAATTGAGATTTCATAGCTGTTTTGGAGTTTTTACTAGTACAAATAAAGTATCAAAAGTCATTTCGTGTTTTGAACCAGGATCTATATATTTTCCCAATTATATATGCAAGTTAACAAAAAAAAATCCGAGTGATATTAAACTTTGTCTCTATTCGTTTGTCACAAGGACAAATAAAAAATGAAATCATGAAAAAAATAATTTTAATTTCATTTGTAGTTGCGATAGCTTCTGTAAATGGCAATGCACAGGAACAAAAAGTTCCACGCAAAACACCTGAACAACGGACAGAAAGAATAACCGTTAAACTCAATGAAGAGTTAGCGTTGAACGATGCGCAAAAAGTAAAAGTAAAAGAGGTAATCCTAAAACAAGAGCAACAGCGTGAAGAATTGTTCAAACAATTGGAAAGCAGTCGAGAAGTATTTAAAGAAGCAAATAAAAAGAATATGCAAACGACCGAAAACGAATTAAAAACAGTACTTACCCCAGAACAAATGGGGAAATTAAAACAGCTCAGGGAAGATATGAAGCAAAAACGTCAAAAGAGAGGAATGCAGCATTTTCTTCCGGATAAGGAACCTAAATAAGATATGAGATATGAGATATGAGTATTGAGATAAAAAAACAACTCAAATCTCAAATCTCACATCTCAGATCTCACATCTCCTATCTCACATCTCCTATCTATTTATTCGTAAATTTGCGGTATAGATATGTCGAGCACTTTTTTAAATACATCTATTGAATTCCTCAAAGGCGTTGGTCCGCAAAAGGCTGAATTGCTGAAAAAAGAATTGCATATTTTCAAGTATTCCGATTTGCTGACCTTTTATCCTTTCCGTTACGTTGATCGCACAAAATTTTATAAAGTAAAAGAGATCAATGCCGATTTGCCTTTTGTTCAGCTGAGAGGGAAAATTACGAATACCAAAATGGTAGGGGTAAAACGTGCCCAGCGATTTGTTGCCACATTTACTGATGAAACAGGAAATCTGGAATTGGTTTGGTTTCAGGGTGCAAAATGGATTGCGGAAAAAATAAAGCCACATACTACCAATGAATATATAGTGTTTGGAAGACCCACAGTTTTTAATGGCACTTTTAATATTTCACATCCTGAAATTGAAATAGTAAGTTTAGAGAATACTACTCTGGCAAGCGCACTGCAAGCGGTATACAACAGTACAGAAAAATTAAAAAATAGAAGTCTGGATACTAAAGGTATTGCGCGATTACAAAAAGCACTGGTGTCATTAATTAGAAATAATATTCCTGAAACACTTTCAAAAGAAATTCTGGAACGCTTTCAAATGCTTTCCCGCGAAGAGGCTATTAAGCAAATTCATTTCCCGCAGAACCCCGAAATGCTTAAAAAGGCTGAGTTTCGTTTGAAGTTCGAGGAACTGTTTTTTATTCAACTTAAATTATTAAAACAAAAAGGACTTCGTGAAAAAATAGTTCGTGGTTTTGTGTTTCCTAAAGTAGGTGATTATTTCAACAATTTTTATCACAATTATTTACCCTTCGAATTAACAAACGCTCAAAAAAGAGTAATCAAGGAAATCCGTTTGGATATGGGCTCAGGCCGACAAATGAATCGTTTGCTGCAAGGCGATGTTGGTAGCGGTAAAACATTGGTTGCTTTAATGAATATACTTATTTGTCTGGATAATGGATTTCAAGCTTGTTTGATGGCACCAACTGAAATACTTGCCAATCAACACTTCGCAACGATTTCAGAATTGTTAAAACCATTAAATATTAATGTTGGTTTACTTACCGGTTCTAAAAAAGTAAAAGAGCGCAGACTGATTCATGAGCAATTACAAAATGGCGAGATGCAGATTTTAATTGGTACTCATGCTTTGCTGGAAGATGTTGTGCAATTTAAAAATATTGGTTTTGTGGTGATTGATGAACAACATCGGTTTGGTGTGGCACAAAGGGCTAAAATGTGGGGCAAAAACACACAATCACCTCACATGTTGATCATGTCTGCAACACCTATTCCCCGCACCTTAGCGATGACATTGTATGGTGACTTGGATGTAAGTGTGATTGATGAATTACCTCCGGGACGTAAATCAATACAAACAATTCATCGTTTCGATAATCACAGAGACAGGGTGTTTGGATTTATGAGAGAACAAATTGCTATGGGCAGACAAATTTATGTAGTATATCCTCTTATCAAAGAATCGGAGACGATGGATTATAAAGATTTGATGGACGGTTATGAAAGTATTACACGTGCATTTCCTTTGCCAAAATATAATGTAAGTATTGTGCACGGCCAAATGAAAGCTGATGCGAAGGAGTTCGAAATGCAACGTTTTGTGAAAGGTGAAACAAATATAATGGTTGCCACTACCGTAATTGAAGTAGGTGTGGATGTTCCAAATGCTAGTGTGATGGTAATTGAAAGTGCTGAACGTTTTGGCTTATCTCAATTGCATCAGTTGCGTGGACGTGTGGGCAGAGGCGCTGAACAATCGTATTGTATTTTAATGACCTCCTATAAATTAAGCGGCGATGGCAAACTGCGCATGGACACAATGTGCCGGACAAATGACGGTTTTGAAATCGCGGATGTGGATTTGAAACTACGTGGACCCGGTGATATGTCAGGAACAGTGCAAAGCGGAGTATTGGATTTGAATATTGCTGATTTAGCAAAAGATTCCCAAATATTGCATGCTGCACGTAATATGGTTATTGAATTATTATCCGAAGACCAGAATCTGGAAAAGCCTGAAAATAGTAATATTGCGTATCAGTTTGCTTTGGCAAATACCAGCAGGACTAATTGGAGTAGAATCTCATAAAACAGATATGAGATGTAAGATATGAGTATTGAGATAAAAAAAACATCTCACATCTCATATCTCACATCTATTTATCTATCTTACAACAACAAATTTAGTTGTAGCATGAACAGCACTTCCATCAATACTCACAAGATAAGTACCTTTAGAAAATTCATCGGTTGAAATTTGTATTTTTTGTTCTCCTGAATTTAATTTCCCGGATTTAATTGTTTTCACTAACCTTCCTTCCAAATTAAATATCGAAATTGTTACATCAGTTAATGCGGCTAAATTAAATGCAATCGTACCAAAGTCATTCATTGGGTTAGGATAAACACTGATACCTGAATTGAATGTTGAGTTTGACGCACCTCCATTAGGTTCATTAATACCAACAGGACCAATAAAAGTTTCACTTTTCCATGCGCCTCTGCCGTGTGTTGCCGCATATATTACAGATGGGTTATACACTTCATTCCCATCACGTCTTTGCTGACGAATTTTAAATACAGGTACATTGGGCATTAACCCGGATGTGCCGTTTTCGCTACTCCACACAGGGTTTGCAATGGTAATATCGGGTGTAGAATACACACCGGATTCCGTTCCGACTAATAAACGTTTCGGATCGTTTTGTTCAATCATTACCGTATAAACCGGCATAGCAGGTAATTTGGTAGCGCCAGAACCTTGTTTTCCCGTGAAGTTTGCTACTGAAGTAGAAGCGGCACAGGTAGCGGCAGTAGTAGAATAGTACACATGTGTAGGTGTTCCAGCTCCATAACCACCCAATGAAACAGCTAATTTATTCGCGTCAGTAGGATGAACGGATAAGCCGGTAATAAAGCCTGAACTAAAGCCTGCTATCTGTGTTTTTACAACAATGGAATTGGGATTGGGAGGTCCTGGATTTGTGGATGTAAGAGCCCCTCCGATATCACCAGTTGTTGAATCAGTAACTGCGGCTAAATTTGAAAATCTGAACAATGTGCCGGAGGCTGTTCCAACATATAAAATATCCCCATCATTTGACCAGGCAAGTTCTTCTGCTTCACCTGTAATTGTTCCAATTCTCATCCATGCCGGTGTACCGGAAAAATTTAATGCCCCCTTTGTCATCCAAACACCATTTGAACCATTAAATCCTACAGCAAGTTTTGCCTGAAAAGGGTCATAAACCGGTAGCGTATCCCCTGGATTTAATTGTGATGTAACAGTAAAGTTCAAGGGGTAAGCGTATTCGGGACGAGTAACACTAATAGCCGAACCAGATGCGTATGCGACATTAAACGATAAATTTATTGTCGCACCGTCTCCGGGAGCAGTATTAAAATTAAAATCAAACGCTCCTGTAATGTAGTTAATTGTGTTAGTAGTACCACTAATATCTCCGGTAAACGAGCCCGATCCATTATCGGTTACTGTTTGTAGTCCGGAACTGAATACAATTGAACCGGGAACAATAGTAGCTGAAGGATAAGGTAATATTAATGTATTGGTAAAATGCTTATTTACGCCATTACCTGTTCCTAGCAATGGAAGATGTGCCGGTACATTGATGAACTTATAATAATCAGGGCTATTGGTTGCTGTTTTAGTTTCATACAATGCTATTGGAGTAACAAATGATGCAAACGTTCCATCCCCTCCTAAAGTAGGAAACATAGTAGAAAACTTATCGGGGTAAAAGCTACTGCCATACCCTGTTTTGGATGAACGACGGTCAAGTGTACCATAATAAACGGTAGTAAATGACACATTAGGACTTAAAAAAGATATTTCACATTCAGCGCCATCTCCACCACCAACAGGTTCCGCTGATTGAACAGTATTTCCGTGTCCACTAACATAATTAGTACCATTATCTTGTGCACCACCCATAAATGCTCTTCTTGAAGGATCGTCACCTGCAAAAGCGATGGAATAAAATTGAGTTACATTATACCCATTATTCATAGGCTGGTAATAAATTGCGCCGGCATTGTTGTAATTATCATATCCGCGGAAAATGCCACCGTCACACCCGATGTAAAAAAGATTTGGGTTTGTTGGGTGAAATTTAATTTCATGAACATCAGAATGAACATAAAACATATTTTGAGCGCCTCCACCTTGTTCTGCAGCTAAGCTCCATTGCCCAATACCGGGAACCGTTGGATTTGTCTGTTTCCATTGCCATATACCAACACCGCCAATAAGAATCCTGGTTTTATCATTAGCAAATACTCCAATCGCGCAATCATAGTCAGCTTGACCTGTTCCGAAAAGCTCAAATTGGGAACTGCCGCCATTACCAATAGTCGTCCAGGTTAATCCTTTATCAGTAGATTGGTAAACGCCTAACAACAAGCCGTTAGCTGTTTTGCCTGCCAGAGCATACATATAATTTGGATCACTTGGGGCAATAGTATATTCAATGCGGGCAACACCTGTCGAAGGAAGTCCTGCTGTTATAGGAACAAATGTATTTGAATCTCCGTTAGGAGAACGGTATAGTTTATTATTTATATTTGCCAAAACAGTACCATCACTTGCTACATCAACATCCAACGATACTGTAGTATTTGCATTACCATTTGTTTGACGAACAGGGTGAAGCCATGTTAACCCTCCATCGTTGGACGAACGGAATCCATACTTAGTAGCGGCATAAATTCTGTTTGGATTTACCGGGTCCGCACCTAACTCATGAACTGAACAAAAAGCTGTGGAAGCAGAAGATACGGAATTGTTAAGTGAAGTCGGGATTGTTGATGTTAGCCTTGTAAATGTATTGCCATCATCCGTTGATTTGTAAATGCCAGCCCCTAAAATGCCAGCTGAGCCATCACCGGTATAAAAGTAAAAATCACCTTCTCCCGTACCCGCATATATATCGCCATTAGCAGCTTGTGTAAGAGAAATAATAGCCAGGTTGGGCTGTTGATCAAACCCCGGTACTGTACTCCAATTTGTACCTCCATTGTTCGACACCCATAAGCCTCCGGAAACACTTCCTGCAAATATTCTGTTTGTATTATTTTTATCAATTAAAATTGATCGGGTACGTCCACCAACATTATCGGGACCTAACTCTGCCCAGTTTAAGCCCAGTGCACTATTAGCTGATCTGTTTTTGGACATTTGAAAAATTTCTTCTCTTGCCTTTATTACATCCATTGGGTCAATTTTACCTGTCAATGGATCTTTTTGAATATCAAAAAGCCATTTAGCGGATCCCTTAGCTCCTTTTTCAGATTCGTGTTCAGTTGCTTCCTTATTTATGCCTGATAAGTATGGACTTGTTTTTCCTAAGTAGAGGAATGCGAAGGATAAGATTGTTCCAGCAAATAAGGCTGAACTTAAAAGTAATTTGTTGTTTTTCATGGTATTAAATAATTATAGTTAACGGGGATTGATTCAAAAGTAATTATAAAATAATTAATGGCAAAATTTATTAGAAAATATGCCTCTCGGCATGGTATGATGAGCGAACAAGGGGGCTACTTTCAACAAAACGAAATTTTTTTTCAATACCTGCCAGTTTGTATTTTTCAAATACTTCAGGACGGATAAATTCCTTTACCGGTAAATGTTTAGCGGTTGGTTGCAGGTATTGTCCGATGGTTAAAACATCACAGCCTACTGCATGTAAGTCGTCCATGGTTTCATAAATCTCTTGTTCTGTTTCCCCCAAACCCAGCATGATGCCGGATTTTGTGTTTAATCCGCCCTCTTTCAATCGTTTTAATACTTCCAGACTTCTATCGTATTTTGCCTGGATACGAACCTGCTTAGTAAGTCTGCGCACTGTTTCTAAATTATGAGAAACAATATCGGGATGCACATCTATGATACGTTGTAGGTTTTCCCATTTACCTTGAAAATCGGGGATAAGAGTTTCAAATTTGGTTTGAGGGTTGAGTCTTCTGATAGCATTGATAGTTTCTGCCCAGATGGTTGAACCTCCATCTTTTAAATCATCACGATCAACTGAAGTAATGACACAATGTTTTACCTTCATCAATCGTACAGATTCGGCTATTCGTTCAGGCTCTTTCAGATCTACCATATTCGGACTTCCTGTGGCAACATTGCAAAAACCGCAGGAACGTGTACAAATAGTTCCGAGAATCATAAAGGTAGCAGTACCGGCACTCCAGCATTCTCCTATATTCGGACAATTACCGCTTTCGCAGATAGTATGTAATTTATGAGCGGAAACAATTTTGCGAACGTCCGCATAATTTTTTCCTGTTGCCAGTTTTACTCTTAACCAATCAGGTTTGCGCTTAAATTGAGGCTCTGCCGTTAATTCCATATAATTAAGTTATGAGTTGATAGTGATGAGTTGATAGTGATGAGTTTTTTCAATTCTACATTCTTAACTCATAACTTGTTTTTTATTTAAAACCACTTTTTGCCCCAAATTATTTTGAGATAGACAGAAACAAATACTTGTTGTTTTTTGTTGAATGCCATTATTGGAAATGCTTTTGGATACACATCAACGATAGCGCCAGTTTCAATTGCCTTTAACCCGTTATACCGGTCGGCATATTCAAAACTTAATGCTAGTTTAGCGTAAGCGGCTGGATATATTATTGTTTTATCAATGCCCTTAAAAAAAGGTGCTTTCCCAAAAATATCTTCCTGTTTATGAATTTCAGGATTGTATCTTTCAGTTGTAGGGACTAACGATGTTCCTTTCCTGATTTCAAGATAAACAGGTTTGGCAAAAGCTAAGGTGGCACCTAAAAAATAGGAGTATCGTATCTCAATGCTTTTTTTATCACTTTTTTGATAAATCACATTTTGAAAACCTACACCGGGACGAACCAATAAAATAGAATTTAACTTGCCATATATAAAACCTTTTGAATTTGAATAATAAGAATTTATACTTTTTACTTCTTTCGGATGCTTGAAATTTGAAGCTTCTATTTCAAATATTCTTTTCCGTTTTGCGGTAACGTGCTCTCCTCTTCTGTATGCAATTCCAAATCCACCTGCCGAATGCATAAACAAGCCAAAACTAGCTTCCTGAGTATAGAGAACATTTACATCTTCTCCATTCTCCAAACGGGTCAAATCATCTTTCGTTTGCTGCGCAGAAAGTTGAAATGAAAAAATAAAAATTAATAATGAAGCTAAAATCGTTTTATACATTGCACTACTTTTGTAAATACAAATATACAAAAAAAACAGAGATTTAGAGATTTGGAAAAAGAGGTCAAAAGAGAAAAAGCCAAAAGTTCCTGACTCGACAAATAGTTAATTATTATTCCAAACAGGTTTTCTTTTTTCTAAAAAAGAATTTATTCCTTCATTCGCATCATGTGTTTGCATAAGCTGGTTTACATACATTGCTTCCAGCTGTGGGAGAAAATTGCTGATAAGATGGTTGAATTTCATTCTTGCAGCCTTTACTCCAAAGCGCAGTGAAGAAGCACTTTTCGGAAGTATATTTGTTTCAATCCACTTTCCAACTCCTGCTTCCATTGATGCTTTATCATCAAATAATTCATTGATTAGTCCGACCATTTTTGCTTCTTCAGCTAAAATTGTTCTGCCCGTAATAAGCAGATCTTCGGCTCTTGCCAATCCTATTTTTTCAGAAAGGAGGATGGAGGCGGGAGGAGGGAAAACTCCAAGAACAATCTCCGGTTGTCCCATTTTAGCTGTTTTATCGGCAAACATAAAATTACACATCAGGGCAAGTTCAAGTCCGCCTCCCAAGCAACTTCCGCTAATGATGGCAGCAGTAGGAATGGATAAGTCACGAAGAGAATAAAAAAGTTGATGAAAGCCATGAAGCATGGTTCCTGCAAATTCTTTTGTATGCTCTTCCACGCTTGCACCAAAGGAAAAGTGCTTTCCTGCACCCTCAAAAGTAATTAGTTTTATTTGCGGAGCTTTTTTAAAATCATTCAGCAACTGCTGTAAATCCTCCATCATAATACTGTCGAGAACATTGCCTTTTCCATCATCAAGAATTATTCTGGCTATTGAGCCTTCGTACTTATATTCAACTTTTATTTTTTGCATATTTATTAATTTGAGAATTTGTTAATTCGGTAATTTGAAAATTTAATTTGCACATTTTCAAATTTGCACATTTTTAAATTGTTTTTATTTGATACTGAGGTGAAATTATTTTATGTAAATCTTCGTTCCACTCATGACCTTCAGCAAGCAATTGGCGAAGTTTAATAAAATTCGCTTCACGATTATCTTTCGGACCGTCATTAAATGCTCTGAAACCTGCCTTACCTTCGCTCATCATATTCAGGGCAAGCCATTCGCGGCTACTCTCTTTATTTTTATCCCAATGTTCCAACTTTTTCTTGCGTACTTCGGATAACGTTTTTGAAGTACAATTAGGGAAGGTATGTAATAATTTTGCAATGAGTTTGTTAACAGCCTCATCTAATAAGGATAAGTCTACCGTTCCTTTTGCCATTATTTCTTTCCCTTTCTTCATTTCTTCCCCGGTTTTCATGGTTCCGAAAACAAGCTTACCGAATTCGTCCGTATATTTATCAATTACCACCAAAGGGTTTGGAACAAATTTTCCATCCACTTTTAAGGCGGGAACTATATCGGTAATCATACCAAAATTATATGCCTGATGGGCTGTCCATGGTTCACAAAGGGTGAGTGACATCATTGCTCTTTCAATTCCTACATACAGATGAAGGAAATCCGTTGCTCCGCCAATGGCAGCACTTCCGTGCTTAGGTCCTGCCTGACCGAAACGAGCCAAATCTTGTGCAATTGTGAAATCGCATGCCATACCTATTTCCTGTCCGCCACCGATGCGCATGCCGTTTACACGACAAATAACAGGTTTTTCACATTTTAAAATAGCGCTTACCATATCATTAAACAAGCGCATGTATTGCGAATATTCCTGAGGATTCCCGGAATAATATTCGGCATATTCCTTAGTATTTCCGCCTGTGCAAAATGCTTTGTCGCCAACACCTGTAAAAACTACAGCAACAACGCTTCTATCGTTTGACGCTTCAGCAAACGCGAGTATTATTTCTTTTACTGCCTGTGTGGTATAAGAATTAAATTGTTTTGGATTGTTGAGAATAATCCAGGCATTGTATAAACCATCTACCGGTTTACCATCATAATTTATACAAGGACGCTTTTCAAAAAGTATGTCTTTATAAGAGACTTCGACTAAGTTGTGGTTTTTTATTTCTTTCATGATTTTCTATTTTTTATTATTGAATAATTATTTTTCCATTACCAATTATTTGTTTTTTATCTTCTAATGAATAAAAATAAATTCCAGATGACAAATCTAAATGAATTTCGGATTGAAGATTGTTAATTTCGGATTGAAAAACAATTTTTCCGAATAAATCGACAATTTTTAATTTATAGTCCTGAATTTTTCTTTCGCCTTGCGGGATAATTTCAAGTGTGGTTGTTTTGATGAAGGGATTGGGATAGAAAAATGTTGTCATTGAATTATCCTTAACCTTTGCGATAAAAGTGATTTGTTGTGGATAGTAATATGCTCCGATATCCATTCTGCTATTATCCGGATCCTGATCGTCAGTATCAGTAAGCCATGTTTGCCCGTCATTATCCAAATCGGGATTTCCGGCATCGATACATGGCGACAATGATGTTAAATGTAAAATAGTATCTAATAATGGATCCGTATTTATTGAATTAGAATCAAGTTGTGTTAAATTCTGAAAAAAGGATAATGTTTTAAAACCATAATTACCGAGACTTCCAAGTGTGTCAATAAATATTGGCGGATTAGTAATGCTACTTCCTCTCAGATAAATATTATAATCTGATTTTACATCCCCATAATTATATTTGGTAAGATATAAATACAATGGGTTTTTATCGGACTTTGAGAATAGGATATTATTTTCAACTCTTACATTGTGTGTTCCAACAGTATCGTTTGACAAGATGGTATCTTTTAAATCGGATATTCCCAATTCATCACAATTGTTTTTATAACAGGTATTGTTTATTACAGAACAATTCGCGCTACGGTAGATCCTTATTCCAGTACCCTGATTAAAATATGACAGATTGTTTTTAAAAATACATCCTCCGTCACGACCTTCGGATGAAGAACCATCCAATATAAATCCGTTGCCGTCAGAAAGAAATTTGGAGGAATCACAGTTATTATGTGAACTATTATTTTCAACCAATATTGTTTGTGATTGGGGCTTAAACACAGAGATTCCTGAGGACCATCCAAGTCCTGATCCATTGTAACACGCTTCGTTATTATTAATATGAATATTGCCGTTATTGTTGTTTACTGCAATTCCTGTCCGGCCATTGTAAGCGCATTTATTTCCACTGATTTCAATATGATGGGAATTTCCAATATTAATACCTTCGTTACCGAAGGAATCTATCAGGAAATCTATGATTTTAATATAGGAAAGACTGTAAAGCCATGCACCTGAATTTCTTGAAATATTCCAGGTAAACATGGATGGATTTGCCGGTAAACCGGATATTGAATCTTCCAGAAAAACGTATAAGGCAGTATCCAAAACATAGGACATTCCTGCATGAAAATGATTCGGGTTAAAAAATTGCTCTAAATAGGAGGGCATTCTCACGCTGTCCTTGTACGCTTCGCAAAAGTTACCACTTTTTAATTTACGTTTCCAGACATTTGTAAGTGTATCATTATACTGATGCCAAATTGTATCAATTTCCCATGAAGAGCCTACTTTTGCTGCCGAGTCAAGCGGGGTGTAACCATTTATGTGTGCAGCGAGAGGAATTTCAGACCGAAATGTAATATAGCCGTTAATGGTATCACCGGAATTATTCGGGCAGATAGTTTCGTGGTATATTCCCGGCATTACAATAATCGTATCTCCCGCGACAGCAATCTGACCAGCTTTTTTTATTGTTCTCCAAGCCGAACCTGGGCTTGTTCCTGAATTATTGTTGCTTGCACTACTATCGCTGCCATTAACATAATATGTTACCTGTGAAAACCCTAGGGTTGAAATTACAAGACAGGTGATGAAGAGTAAAATGTTTTTTTTCATGACGATTTTGTTGAGTAAATTTAATTTTGATGTGCTGGCGAAATTTCCGAAAGTCCCGTTAGGGACAAAATATCGGTAGAAGCATCCCATAAGAGATACACAAGTGCCGTCAGGCACAAAATATCTATTCAGTATTCAATCGGTTTAAATATGAACCTTTCGTCATATTCTATTTCAAAGACCTTCAAAAACTCCTTGTATTCCTCAATAAATGTTTTTTTCTTATGGTAATTTTCTTGCTCTTGTATGTATTGAATTACCTGATGAACTTGCGATTTTCCATAAGAAAAAGCTCCATAACCTTCCTGCCATGAAAATTTACTGCGTATGAATTTTTTTTCGTTAATCCACTTTGATGAGTCTCCTTTTACCTGTTGCATCAAATCAGCTATTGATTGCGTGGGTCTCATGCCAAAGAAAATATGCAGATGGTCGGGCATACCGTTTATAGCAAGAAGTTTATGATTATGGTTTTGAATGATGCCTGTGATGTACTTGTACAATTCGTCTTTCCATTGTTTTCCAATTATGCAATCGCGATTTTGCACAGCAAAAACTGCTTGAATATGAATTTGGGTATAGGTGTTTGCCATAATGATTATATTTCATCCCTGACGGGACTTTGATTAATGTGTGTGGTTTTATTTCTACCAATATTTATGTTCCTAACGGAACATAAACAAATTACAGACAAAGTTAAATTCTTTCCAGCACATCAAAATTATTTTATCCCTCCCATTTTATTTTAGAATCGTCACTGAACAATAATTTTCCCGTTTCCAATAATTTGTTTGTTGTCTTCAACTTTATAAAAATACATTCCGCTTGGCAAATCCAGAGAGATATGAGATATGGGATTTGAGATTTGAGATGAATAAACTTTTTCGCCTACCATATTATAAATCATTAATTTGTAATTCTGATTTTTCCAATTTATAATTTCAAGTGTAGCCGTGTTGCTGAAAGGATTAGGATATTTTCTCATCCAGTGGTCAGAGTATGTGGTGCGAGGTATTCTGCATTTTCGTTTTCTGATCAATAATCCTTTTGAATCCAATAAATCAAACATCTTGTCACGACCAATTTCAATATGATGTTCTTGCATAAAGTCTTGCATCATAAACATCATTTTTCTAGTGCCTAATCGTTTTGCTGTTTGCGTATGGTTATTACTTCTTGCAAAATTAAATCGTGTTGAAGCGCTTCAATTTCTGTTGCTTTTTTAAAGTGATAAAATGATTGCCGACTATAACCAAGCAATGAGCAAAGCAAATTAATGTTTCGGCTTTCGCTTTGCCCTACATTCATTACTGCTTGGTGCCAAACTTTTTTTTCAAATCAATCCCTGTATATTCTTCTGAGAGATGAATAATTTCTTCAAGAAGCTTGATATGAATTTGAGATTTTCGAGATGCTGCTTGAAGAATTTTAACATCATTGGTTAATTCTACTTCTTTTTGACCAGTTTCTTTCTCTCGTTTTTTCTTCATCTTTTCTCTATAAGTAGGTTTTCTACCCTGGTATTCTAAAACCCAGTCGCAGATACTCCGAGAAGGAATTCCATGCTTTATGCCTAAAGCTCTATAGGTAATATTGCCAGTTAGATATTCGGCAACAACTTCTTCTGATGTGATTTTCTTTTTTGCCATTTTGTGCGAAATAAATTTACAGTTTTACTGTCAACCTATTTCAGGACGAGTCAGTAACTTAAATTTTAATTTCCACTAAATCTAAATACCCAACAGTCGTTACCCAACGGTCATTACCCAACAGTCGTTACCCAACAATCTTTACCCAACAGTCGTTACCCAACGGTCTTTACCCAATGGTTGTTACCCAATGGTCGTTACCCAATGGTCTTAACTCAATGGTTGTAACTGTTAGGCTTCTTTATTAATTTAAAATTTTCAAATTATTGTAAAACAATCTTTCTATTAACGGCATTCTTATTGCCGTCATTTATTTGTAGAAAATAAATACCAGCCTTCATTTCTCCTTTTTCTATTATTATCTGTTTCCCTGAGAAGTTGATTGTTTTCACTTCTTTACCTAATACATCTATTATTTTTAATGTTGCATTTTTTTGTTCCTGAGTAAATGTAATAGTGGTTTGCGAGGTAAAGGGGTTAGGATAAATATTTATTGTACATGCAAAACTATTTTCAGCGATACCGGTGGCTATATTAATTTCTATCAGATATGCAAATTGTGGTTTTGCCCCCAAAGTATTATTAAAATCAAAATTCTTAGTATAGGTGCTTGTGGAAGGGTCGTAGTTAAATAGAACACCAACACCATTTGTCCCGCCTATTTTGGTTACGCCGTAAAGCTTTCCATCGGATGCCTGCATTAAAGATCCTTGGGGATTTGCACCGGTAGGAATGCTATCAAAATCAAACTTATTGGTGTAAACGTTCGCAAAAAGGTCGTATTTGAATATAACGCCCTTGCCATTAGCCCCTCCATTGCTCGCCATTCCGTATAGGTTTCCATCACTTGCTTGCATTAAGGATCCATAAGGATTTCTTCCGTTTGTGCCATTAAAATCATACTCCTTGGTATAGGTATCCGTTGAGATGTCGTACTGAAATAGAACTCCCGAATTATTTGCTCCGCCGCCAACTGTCATGCCGTATAGTTTTCCATCAGTTGCCTGCATTAAAGAACCGAAAGGGTTGGTTCCTCCGTTATAGCCATCAAAATCAAATTTCTTGGTGTAGATATTCGCGGAAGGGTCATACTGAAATATAACACCATAGCCATTTGCTCCGCCATTGATTGTCATTCCGTAAAGTTTTCCATCAGATGCCTGTATTAAAGAGCCGTTAGGGCTTCTTCCGTTTGCAGTAACATTAAAATCAAATTTCTTGGTGTAGATATTTGTGGAAGGATTGTACTGAAATATAACTCCAAAACCGCCATTTGCTCCGCCAAGCCTTGTCATTCCATATAGTTTTCCATCGGCAGACTGTATTAACGATCCTGTTGGAGTCGTTCCATTTGCAGTGCTGTCAAAATCAAATTTCTTGGCGTAGATATTTGTGGAAGGATCGTACTGAAGTATAACACCGTAGCCATTTGCTCCGCCACCGGATGTCATTCCATAGAGTTTTCCATCAGATGCCAGCATTAATGAACCATAAGGTGTAATTCCGTTTTGCGAAATATTAAAATCGAACTTTTTGGAAAAAGTATTAGTGGAAGGAGTATACTGAAAGAGGATGCCAGAGCCAAATAATCCGCCAGTGTTGGTCGTTCCATAGAGTTTTCCATCGCTTGCCAGCATTAAATCATAGGGACTACTTCCGTTGTTACCATCAAAATCATACTTCTTGATTTCAGTATTCATTGAAGGGTCGTATTGAAAAATAACCCCAAACCCATTTTGTCCACCAGTATAAGTCATTCCGTATAGTTTCCCATCTGATGCTTGCATTAAAGAACCATAAGGAGTACTTCCATTCGCAGGGCCATCAAAATCAAACTTCTTGGAATAAGTTGAATCGGTTGGATTATACCGAAAGATAACTCCAAAAGTATTTGCTCCACCGGCACTCGTCATTCCATACAATTTCCCATCACTAGCCTGCATTAAGGAACCCGAAGGAGTGCTTCCATTTGCAGCTCCATCAAAATCGAATTTATTGGCGCAAATATTCGTAGAAGGGTCGTACTGAAATATTATTCCAAAATTATTTGCTCCGCCAGCAAATGTCATTCCGTAAAGTTTTCCATCGGTTGCCTGCATTAAAGAGCCGTTAGGACTTCTGCCAATTGTTGTGTCAACAAAATCGACCTTCTTGGTGTATGTGTTTGTCGAAGTTTCATACTGAAATATAACCCCGAAGCCATTTGCACCTCCAATGCTTGTCATGCCATAAAGTTTTCCATCGGATGCCTGTATTAAAGAGCCTAAGGGTTTGCTTCCATTTGTACCATCAAAATCAAACTTCTTGGTATAAATATTCGTGGAAGGGTCATACTGAAATAAAACGCCCATACTATTTGCCCCGCCTTGGTATGTCATTCCGTAAAGTTTTCCATCGGTTGCCTGCATTAAAGAGCCATTGGGCTGACTTCCATTAGCAGTACCATCAAAATCAAGCTGCTTGGTATAAATATTCGTGGAAGGGTCGTACTGAAATAAAACGCCCATACCATTTGCCCCGCCTGCGGTTGTCATTCCATAGAATTTTCCATCGAATGCTTGAACAAAAGCGTCAGGATTAACACCTTCGTTTTGAATGACAAAATTATGCTCTACGGTTTCATTATTTCCTGAGCCATCAGTTTTAAAAATAACGCCAGCGCCATCTTGCCCTCCTACACTGGTCATACCCCAGAGTTGGTGTGTTTGAGCAAAAGATAGATTACATGGATTGAATGCGGTTATTATACCGATGAGAATGACTTTTGTAATTTCTTTCATTTGTTTGGGTTTATTTTTATTCTCCTAATGAAACGAAAATTAAAAAGATACAAGCGTTTGATAATTATTTTATTTGTAATATACCATCAAGGTTTTAAAATCCTTGATGGTATTGGGTTTTAGGTTGTTCAGTTTTTAGGTTTATAAAAACAATATTAATTCTAAATTTACTGCACTACTATCTTTTTATTTACCACATTTTTATTGCCATCAATTATTTGCAGAAAATAAATACCCGATTTCATTTCACCTTTTGCAATTATTAATTCTTTGCCTGTAAAATTTATTGCTTTTATTTCTTTACCCAACACATCCATAATTTTTATTAAGCTATTTTTTTGTTCTTCTGAAAAGCTAATAGTAGTTTGGGAGGTGAATGGGTTAGGATAAATATTTACATCAGTTGCCAAACTATTTTCAAAGATACCTACATTGGTTATATTATGACAGGTCGAAGTACAAGCTAAACCATTTTGAATTATAATAACCGCATAATTGCCATTGGTATTTGCAGTAAAACTTTGGTTGGATTGTTGTTCAAGGGGAGTATTTCCATTACTGCAACTTATCCATTGATAAATTGCAGGAGTAGCATTGGCTGTGAAAGTTCCTCCTGAAACCGAAACAGATATATTATTTACCGTTAAATATGTAGTAACCACACTGTCGCATCCTCCACCTATAAAATGGTAAGTATATGTTCCGCTTGTTGTATATGTAGCTGTACCAATGCTTACTGATTGACCGGAACATATTGTGAGTGTTTGAGAGGAAGAAGAAACGGAATCTGATAATACAGTTAAATGAGTGGCAACGATGCTATCACAACCATGAAAGGAGGTTAAAGTATCCTGATATGTACCAGTTGTGGTATAAGTATGATTTCCAATAATCAAGCTTTGCCCGTTGCAAACAGTTGGATTTTGAGTAAATGAAGTAGACGCAGGAAATATCGTTAAGTGAGTAATAACCGCACTGTCACAACCACCTCCTATAAAATGGTAAGTATATGTTCCGCTTGTTGAATAAGTAGCTGTACCAACGCTTACTGATTGACCTGCACATAAGGCAAAGGTTTGTGAGGTGGATGCCACGGAGCCGGATAATACTGTTAAATGCGTAGTAACCAAACTATCACAACCATGAGAGGATGTTAAAGTATCGTGATATGTTCCGCTTGTGGCGTATATATGGCTGCCTACGGTTATACTTTGCCCAGAGCAAATAGAAGGCGATTGAATGGAGTTATTAGCTGGCAATACCGTTAAATTAGTTATTACCGCACTATCGCAAACACCGCCAGTGAAATGGTAAGTGTAAGTTCCAGTTGTTGTATAAGTGGCAGTTCCTATAGTTACTGATTGACCAGAACATATTGTGAGTGTTTGTGAGGAGGAAGAAACTGAATCTGATAATACAGTTAAATGAGTTGTAACTGTGCTATCACAGCCATAGACAATGGAAGTTAGAGTATCTTGATAAGTTCCTGTTGTGTTGTAAATATGGTTTCCAACAGTTATGTTAAATCCAGGACAGATAGTACGCGATTGAGTAATTGCCAATACACTTAAATGAGTTGTTACTGTGCTATCCAGACCATATACTAATGAAGTAAGAGTATCGTTATATGTTCCACTTGTTGTGTAGGTATGAGTTCCAATGGTTAAGCTTTGTCCGGCACATATCGTAAACGATTGAGTAGTTGTTAATACGTTTAGGTGGGTAGTAACTATGCTATCGCAAGTGCTAACGGCTCTTAATACATCGGTATAAGTTCCACTTGCACTATAAGTATGTGTGCCAACGGTTAAACTACTATCCCCAGCGATTACATTTGTTTGATTGATTGTAATGGCTGTACAATATGGATTATACTTAAATATTATCCCTTTATTGTTTGCACCACCCTGCTCTGTCATTCCATATAGAAAGGTTCCATTTTTTACAAAAGAGCCCGAAGGATACTGCCCGTTTGTAGCTCCTGCAAAATCAAACAACTTAGAGAATCCGGAACCATCTTGTTTTATTTTAAAGATTACTCCATCATCAGATGTACCTCCATATTGTGTCATTCCATACAGAAACGTACCATCCGATAATAGTGAACCGAAAGGAACTTTCCCGTTTGCAGCACCGGAGAAATCAAACAACTTAGAATATCCTGTTCCATCTAACTTCATTTTAAATATCACTCCCATGCTGTTTGCACCGCCAACAGATGTCATTCCATAGAGGAAGGCTCCATCGGAAATAAGGGAACCATAAGGATACATCCCATTCGCATTTGTAAAATCAATCAGTTTAGTAAATCCTGTTCCATTGGAATCTATTTTAAAAAGCACGCCATAATCACTAGACCCTCCATCATGCGTCATTCCATAGAGATAGGCTCCATCAGAAATTAGAGAGCCAAGAGGAGAACTTCCATTCGCTGTACCTGAAAAATCGAGTAGTTTTGAATACCCTGTTCCGTCCGGCTTAATTTTAAAAATAACTCCCATGCCATTTGTCCCGCCTTTCCCAGTCGTTCCATATAGAAATGTTCCATCAGAAATAAAAGAACCGGTAGGATATTTCCCGTTTGTAGTGCCATCAAAATCAAGAAGATTAGTATATCCCGTTCCATCGGCCTTAATTTTAAAAACAGTTCCAAAATTATTTGCTCCGCCATACTCCGTCATTCCATAAAGAAATATTCCATCAGAAATAAGATCTCCCGTAGGATAACTTCCGTTTGTGCTATAAAAATTGAGTAGTTTTGAATACCCTGTTCCATTTGGCTTTATTTCAAAGATGGCTCCAACACTGTTTGTGCCGCCATATTCTGTCATTCCATATAGAAATGTTCCGTCAGAGATAAGAGAGCCAAAGGGTTGATTTCCATTTGTCCCGCCATTAAAATCAAGGAGCTTGGTGTATTGAGCGGAGCATTCGTCAATTGATAATAGACAATTGATAATTAATATGACTGCGATAAAGAGTTTTGATTTTTTCATTCTACCTAAGGGGTGTAATTTTGTTTTCATTGTTATTATAAAATGTAATATTATCCTGCAAATATATAATAATTATAGTTAAACTAAAATAATATTTGTTTATGTAAAATCACAATGACTGTTACAAGGGTAATTTTACTTCTGTGAAAGTAAAGGATATAAATAAACAAATTGGTAGTAGAGTACGAATTGCTAGAATAAGCCGTAACCTTAGTCAGGATAGCATCGCGGAAGACTTAGGAATCTCGGTTTCGGCTTATTCAAATATGGAAAGAGGTATTGTTGATGTAACGGTGAATCGTATCATGGAAGTGGCTGCAATTTTAAAAATAAAATGGTCATTTTTGTTGAGCGATTCAGATGAAAATGAATTCGAGAAAAACTTAATGAGATTATCAGAAAATAAAGAAAAAGTTCATACTTCTGCATCCAAAAATAAAGCTATTGATATTGAAAAGGAAATTAATTTGTTAAAAGAAGAAATCGTGAAGTTGAAGAAAAAGAACAAATAAACTATTTATCGACTTAAGCATTGGGTGTCGATTTAAAGGTTTTTTTGAGTTTTAATTACTTCAACCTATTTCAAAACATACATTTATTTATTACCTTTGTAAGAAAACAATGCAATGAATATTCAAGCAAAAAAACTCGAAATAATGAGGCTGATTCTTGAGACAGACAATCCAAGCATCTTAGAATCAATAAAAAATATATTTACAAAGAAATCTCAAATCGATTTTTGGGAGGTACTGCCTCAGGATGAAAAAGATGGCATTCTTCAAGGAATAAAGGAAATTAACAATGGAGAAATTGTTGATTATGAAGAATTCATTAAGAAACATAGATAATGATTCGCAAAATTAAGCTTTCAAAACAGGCAGAAAAGAAATTAAACAAACTGCTTGACTACCTTGAAACAGATTGGTCGGTAAAGGTGAAAAAAGATTTCATTAAAAAACTTGACAAATCATTAGACAAGATTAAACAATACCCGGAAAGTTTTTCTCAAACAGATTTTGTTAAAGGGCTTCATAAATGTGTTGTAACAAAACAAACAACGATTTATTACAAGTATGATGATACTGAAACATATATTGTGACTTTGTTTGATAATCGCCAAGACCCGAAAAAACTAAAGAAAGAAGCGAAAGAATAAGCTACACTGCATTTCAAGAATGAACAAATTATAATTTTAGTAAAACCGAAATGATCCTTAAAACGCAAAAGGTGTGGGGAGGAAAATTTTAGCTCTTTTGTTTTTGCCTTTTGGGGCAAAAACAAATGTGCTAAAATGTGGGCTGACATTTTCTTTTTTTTTAGTGCGTTGGCAAAAAAAACAAAATTTTCTTTTTGCGTGGTCGGGGCGTGTCGGGTTGAATTGCACTTTTCTATCTGCTTTGTCCGTTTATTATTGGGTTCTTTCCTTTTTTTTCCCTTACGCCTTGTGCCTAACAGTCCATATACGAACCTTGCCTGCGCTGATGGAAGCCCTATTGCTGTATCACAATTTTTTTTGTATAAAATTTTTCTCCGTTATAAATTTTTACAAAATAAATTCCTTTGGGAGAATTGGAAACGTCAATTTCGTTTGATGTTTGATGTTTAAATTTCCCCGAATAAATTTTTAGGTATATACGTTTAGGTCGCATAAGTCAAATTAGGCTGAAATAATTGATTTTAAAGAGTTCACGTCAAAAAATAAATTTTATTTTTTTTTAATAATGGGACGAAAATCACATTACCCACTGTTTATTTTTGATTTTGCCTTGAACCACTCTATTATCAATAAATTTATGTGCGACCTAAACGTATATACCTATAAATTTTTTCTCCTATCACGCTGTATATTTCAACTTCAACATTTTTCATCCCTCCCATTTCAATACTAAATTTTCCATTGGAAGGGTTAGGATAAATTTGCATTCCTTCTTGATTAATGTCATTAATTCCGGATGCGATACCTTTTACACAACGTACTGCATTTCCCTCCTTTTTATCTGTACCATATCTATAAATAGTGGCTTGGCTGCTGAGGAGAACTCGTTGATATGCGTCCAATGTGCCACTCTCAGTTGTAGTCCAGAAATAGGCTTCGAAACCAAAACTGTTTCCGAACACACCATTTGGGGAGCCAAAATCCGCGGTACGGAAACTCCCTGGCAAAGCGGTGAAATTACTACTGTTGTCAGCTCCTGTATTAGAACTGCTCCAATGTGAATAGCCCGCTTCCTTTATTTTACTACCTTGGTTTGTTCCCCTGTCACCTACTGAATCAGCACTTGTCTGGCTCATGCCAAGAAACATTTCCAGTGTTTTAAATTCCGCATCGGTTGCCACATGCCAGCCTATCGGGGCAATATTCCTGTTATCGTTTACTGCGAACCAATTATATAGCCTCCCATAAGTATTTCCATTATTCAAATTGTTATCATAATTGCAATAGGCTCCAGTACTGAGATTGCTCCATTGGCTGTTATTTGTAACATTGGCAATAGTATCGCCATTGCTGTAGTGCGTAACTTTCAGGTTTTGTTTCAGCCATGTTTGAGTACCAATGGTTATTGTATCATATACATTTCCATCGTAGTCAGTTATTGTTTGAGCTTGATTCTTAAATGTAAAAAATGCAAGTCCTGCAAAGAGTAAAATTATTTTTTTTATGATTTTTATTTTATTTTTCTAATCGTTTGGTTTTTCGATTACTCCCCCATTTTTAATGTGGTAGCTGGTCTCCACTTTTTTTTATTTTGTTAATAAACCCTAAAAGTTTTTAAAACCTTTAGGGTTTAATTCGCTTTACTGCACCACAATTTTTTTTGTGTAAATTTTTTCTCCATCATAAATTTTTATAAAATAGATTCCTTTTGGTAAAGCAGAAAGGTCTATTTCGTTTGATGTTTGTTTAATGAATATTGAATTAGCATCAACTTTTTCTCCTAGTGCATTATAAATTTCTACTTCCATTTTTGTAATAGTTTTTAAAGTGATAGAAAATTTTCCATTGGTGGGATTTGGAAAAATATTTACGAAAAAAGAATGTTCCGTTTCCTTTACACTTGTTGTAATTGCATTTTTACGAATAGTACCAGATACTCCAACTACATAACCGGTATTTGGATTTGGAAAATAGATTGAATTTAAATTACCCGTTGAGCCGTTAGAAAAAGTTGTAACCCAATTTGTACCGCCATTAGTCGTTTTCTGAATAATTCCATAGCCTCCATAATTACCTGCGGCATATCCTGTATTTGCATCGGTAAAACAAACAGAATTAAAAACATTACCACCACCATAGGTTGAAGTCCAGTTTACACCGCCATTCGAAGTTTTAAGAAAAGCGGAATTTGAACCAACAATAAAGCCTGTATCAGAAGAGATAAATTGAACAGAATGTAAATCAAGGCTACCAATACTTCCATTTCCAAGTATATTCCAATTGTTTCCGCCATTTGTTGTTTTGTAGATATACCCTGATGACCCTGCGATATACCCTGTATCCACTGATGTAAACCACACAGAATACAGGCTTACAAGTGAATTTATTCCGGTTTCTTTTACAAGCCAGTTAATACCTCTGTCGGTCGTTTTTCGGATTGTCCCCGATAAACCTACAGTGTAACCAATGGAATCATTACAAAAATAAACTGACAATAAATTATGAGTTGTCCCGCTGGTTTGCAGATTCCAACTTATTCCTCCATTTGTTGTTTTAAGAATTGTTCCTGTCACACCAACAACATAACCTGTATCGGCATCGATGAAGTAAACTGACGTTAAAGCGTCAGTTGTTCCACTGGTTTGCACTGCCCAAGTGCTGCCTCCATTGATGGTTTTGCGAATTGTTCCTAAGTCACCCACCGCATAACCTGTATCGGCAGCAGTGAAAAAAACGGAATATAACGTGTTGGTTGTTCCACTTGTTTGTGCAATCCACTGCGCTTTTAGTGTACAATGGACAATTACTGTTAAAAAAAGGATTGTGATGAACGATAAAAGGTTTTTCATTTTATTTTTTTATTTTATTTTTTTTCTACTCATTTGGCTTTTCGAGAACATACAAATCTCCATAATAATAACAACGGAAGCAATAGGATTTCAGCCCTATTTCAGTAGGGTAAAGGTAGTAATTTTAAATATTGATGAACAGATTTTGAGGAAATAAAGAATCTAGTAAGTATTAATCGGTATTAACCTATAACGAGTCTGCTTTTTACAACTTATTCAATCAATTTGTTATCAATTGCGTATCGTACCATTATCTTCCACCATCATTAAAATTGTATTTTTATTTTTAAAAATTTGTATTGCAATTTCTGATGCTTGAGCGTGTTTAAGGATGTTGTTGAGTAATTCCTGCAAAATGCGATACAGGCATACTTGAATAGTTGGGGGCAGTCCTGCTGAGGATTCGTTTTTGAGCGAATACTTTAGTTTTGAATTGGCGAGCGTTTGCTCTGCTAAATCGGAAACCGCACCGGCAAATTCCATTTCCTGCAATGCCTTTGGCATCATGGAGTGTGACAAGGTGCGAACTTCTTTATGCGTTTCATCCAGTATTTTTTCAGTTTGATCAAAAATGATTTTTTGATCAGGTAAAATTGAGCGAACTCCTTCAATAATTTTCTCAAAATTGAATTTTAGAATTGTCAATTTATGTCCTACTCCATCATGCAAATCCTGGGCAATGCGCTTGCGTTCTTTTTCCTGAGTTTCAATGATTGCTTTTGTAAGCACTTCCTGATGACTAAGCATTTCAGATTTAACCTTCGATTCTTTTTTTATCTTGTATCTCGAAAAAGTTACCCAACCCAAAATAAGTAGTAGCAAAAATCCAATTGTAATAAGTATAATCAATAATCTGCTACGGCTTATTATTAATTCCTGTTCCGATAATTTATGCGACTGGGATTCTATTTTTATTTCTTTTTTTTCGGTTTCATAGTTGATTTGCAGTTCGGCAACCTGCTTGTTTGATTTTTCATTGAAAATTGAATCTTTGATTTGGGAATATAAAAAATGATATTGATATGCCTTTTTGTAATCACTCATTTTTTTACTAATATCAGACAACTCCTCGTACAAAACCATTACCAAATCCTTTGCTCCTATTTCCTTTGCAAGATCAAGTCCTTTTTGAAGCCAGATAATAGCATCAGCATAATTTAATCTGTCCGCATAAACACCCCCAATGTTATAGAAAGAAGTAGCAATGCCCAGTTTGTCGCCTATTTCCTCTCGAATTTTCAGCGAAGCATAGTGATTTTCTAATGCCTTATCGTAGTTACCTTGACAGGAATAAACACGTCCAATGTTATTAAAAGATGCTGCGATACCTTGTTTTTCGCCAGTTTCATTTTGTATTTTCAATGCCGTGAAATAGTTTTCCAATGCTTTATCGTAATTATCTTTTTCGCAAAAAACAGTTCCGATATTGATGTAAGAACTAGCAATGCCTTGTTTGTCGCCAATTTCTTCCCGTATTTTCAGTGAAGCGAAAAAATTCTCCAGCGCCTTGTTGTGGTTGTCCTGTCTGTTATAAACCATTGCAATATTATTGTAAGAATCAGCAATGCCTTGTTCGTCTCTGATTTCTTCTCTGATTTTTAGTGAAGTGAAATAATTTTCCAGTGCCTTTTCGTAATTGCCAAGATTGTAATAAGTCAGTCCGATATTGTTATAGGAGTCAGCAATGCTTCGCTTGTCCCCTGTTTCTTTTCTAATCTTCAGTAAAACGAAATAATTTTCTAATGCCTTGTCATAGATGCCTTGATTGTCATAAATAATTCCAATTCTATTGTATGCATCTGCAATGCCTTTTTGAAAATTTAACTGCTTTGCTAATTGCAAAGCGGACTTTCCAAAGTAAAGAGCGGTGTCGTAAAATCCAATGTTTTTGTATTCACGGCATAGATTATTTAAGAGAATGGCTTTGCTGGTATCCGGTTTGTCAGTTTTAACAAGTATGAGGAGGGAATCAATGGTTGTGTTTTGCGCTAAAGACAAATTAGCGCTCCACGTATTGATGAGAAGAAGAAATAATATTTTAAATGTATTCATTTGCATTATTCATACTATAAATTTGTTTTTTCGAAATCAAAATAGCAAAAAAAGATGTAGAATTTTCCTTATAGTTAGAATTAATAAATTTGTATTCATTTTTATTTTCTGGAAATACTGATGAATTCCTTTACAAATACATTATCTGATTCAATAATCTCTTTTTTACTTCCAAAAATTTCTATTTTCCCTTTATCGTTTAATAGCATAATATCATCTGCTATATGGAAACCTTCGTTATGATCGTGGGTAACATATACGATGGTAATATTAAATTTTTCTTTTATCTCCAATACTTTTTCCAACATACGAACCTTTATTCTATTATCAAGATTTGATAAGGGTTCATCCATCAGTAATATTTCAGGAGAGGGAGCCATTGCCCTTGCTATGGCGAGAAGCTGCTGTTGTCCGCCCGACAACTGGTGCGGATATTTTTTTTCAAAGCCGGATAATCCGAAAGTTTCCAGCATAGAAGAGGCTATGGTGCTTGCATCTTTATGACCTGTTACTTCCAGACTCCATGATATATTTTTCAAAACAGTAAAGTGGGGCCAAAGTGCCAGATCCTGAAAAACAAAACCCACTTTCCGCACGAATGGTGGCACACAAATCTCATTTCCACAAGTAACAATCCGGTTATTAATATAAATTTTGCCAGATTTTGGTCGTTCCAGTCCTGCTATAAGTCGCAGTATAGTTGTTTTACCACTACCTGTATTCCCTAAGAGGCAGGTAATTTTTTTTTCGGAAATTTTCGCACTCAAATTATCCAGGATAATTTTGCTATCGTACGTATGTGTTATATTTTCAAGCTGTATAGGGATCATAGGTGGATTCGTTTTATAAAATATTTTTTTATTACATACAAAATTCCAAGCAGGGAAAAAGTAAGTAGCAGTATGATAAACACCATAGCGCTGATAAGCCCGTCAGGAGTATTATGCATGGATGTCGCTATCTTGACAGGCAGCAGAGCATTTCCTGGAGGATAGATGACAATAGTGGTTGCCATTTCGCCCAGACAAAAAATGAAACAAACAATGAACGCAGCAAAAAAGCCTTCGAGTATAAGGGGAAAAAGAATATACCAAAATCTGCTAAGGAAATTTGCTCCTGAAAGTTCGGCAGCTTCCTCAAGTGAATAGGGTATCTGCCGGATTGAATTACCAATCATCCTTGATGCCACAAATGTAAACTTGCCGATGTATCCAATTAATATGATGAATGCGGAGGTATAGATGAATTCTAATGAAGTACGGTTGTAAAATTTGATAAGTGCGATGCCGAAAATAGTGGATGGAATAGCAAAAATCAATAGCAATAAATAATCCATCCATTTTATTTTTTTTCGTTCTGAACGGTAAGCAAACAAAAAGCCAAGCAGGCATATCAATAATGAACCGACCAAAGCATACAGGAGTGAATCTAAAATAACAGGCTTCAGAAGTGCAAAACCTTTGTATAAATAATCCATAGAATATCCCAGTTCCCTTTCTAATGGCAAATATCCGGCAGGCATACTTTTATCCCTGAGGTAGTCAGGCATACCTTCCCGAAATGCCTGCATGGCTAAACCTACAAGTGGTATTATCACAACAAAGATCAGGTAGGTTACCGCTACTGTTAATATAGGATATTTCCACTTTCCAAGTGTCACTAATCTTCTGGCACTTCCCCTTTTGCCAATGGCAAGGAAAGGGGCATCTGTCAGAGATGAACGTTCCATCAGAAGCAAAACGATGGATAAAACACAGATAGCAGATCCAAGTGCAATGGCAGCCTTGTGATTATAAAATGCTGTGAACTGCATGAATATTTCGGTAGGCAAAAGATTCACAAGGTAATACGAAGGGACTGTTATCTCAGATATTGCAAGGATAAAAACCAAAACAAAGGAAGAAATAAAAGCAGGCTTTACCAAAGGGAACAGGATTGACCATGTTGTACGCATCCGGCTTGTAACAAGCAATCCGGCTTCCTCCAACCTGCTGTTGATGTTTGCAAAAGAGGCTGACATGATAAGTAAAGGAATAGGCGCATAGCTCATGATCAGTATAGCAGCCACCGCTTCTTCGCTGTTGAGCATTCTTGTATTCCCAACTAAAAGAAATACAAAATCGTGCATAGCCACTGCAAGGTAGTAAGGAGAAACAAATAAAGGAAGTAAAAAAAGCAATTTGAGCGGACCGGAAAAAGGAAGATT
Organism: Bacteroidia bacterium; assembly: GCA_036170475.1. Taxonomy (GTDB): domain Bacteria; phylum Bacteroidota; class Bacteroidia; order 2-12-FULL-35-15; family 2-12-FULL-35-15; genus 2-12-FULL-35-15. Next base: position 107,308 of record JAVHPE010000177.1, read on the forward strand.
GGTACTGCTTATCATATAGCCAAACAATGATCCAATGAGTGTAGCTATTAATGCAACGGAGGTTGCAAGCACACAACTTTTGAATAGTAAAACGAATGTTTGTAAATGATACGCTGCCAGATAATGTTCAAAAGTGATTGAGCCGTCTTCAGTAAAAGAAACTGCAAATATGTATGCAAGAGGCAAAACAACCATGATGATAAAAAACAACGATGGCAAAGCAGACAGCGTTTTTTTTATTAATTCTCTATCCATTTTTTTAAGAATAGTTGTATCTCTTCCAGTTTGAGTGCGGCTTTTGAATAATCCACATTCATGGCTTTTATGTTTTGTAATGATGGAACATAGTTCGGCGTTTTTACTCCTGAATGAAGCGGCATTTGCGCACAGGAAACAGCAAGCCTGGCTTCTGTTTCTCTTGACAGCAGGTAATCAATAAGTTTTTTACCATTCTCCTGATTCGGGGAATTTTTGATGAGGCTGAGTGTATTTGGCATAATGAGTGTTCCGAGGCTATCCTGATCGAGGTAGACAATACCAATGGATGCCCCGCTCTCCTGCGCTCCAAAAGCATCATCAGTATCAGTAAGTCCGCAAGGAATTTCGCCTGTAGCAACCATTTTTTTTACATCACCATTACCGGCTGCTATCACAATTCCATTCGACTTTAGCTTTGTCATCAATTTCTTTCCAGCTTCATCGCCCAGTATGCTGAACATAGCAGCTATCTGAAAAGAGGTGGTTCCGAAAAGCGGGTTTCCAATCGCTACTTTACCATGATATTGAGCTTTTGTAAGATCAAAAAAGGAGTGCGGAACAGAATCTTTCTGCATCAGATTTTTATTATAGATAAGAACCCTTGCTCTTGCAGAAAATCCAATCCACTGCCCTTCCGGGTCAAGAAACTGTTTATTGATGTCGTCAATAACCAGGGACTTATAAACATCCAAAAGGTTTCTGCGTTTCAATACCTGTGCACGTACCGGGTCTCCGCTCCAGAAAACATCACATTGCGGATGATCTGTTTCCGCAATAATGCGGTTGAGGATACCTGTTGATTTTGTTTCTTCGGTATCAAAAACAGAGCGGACTTTTATACCTGTTTTCTTTTCAAAATCCTGTAATATAGGTTCTGAAAAAACATTATCCACTGTATTGTATACTACCACTTCGTTTGTATTGTGTTTACAACCGGTGGCGAACACTATAAAAAAAATCAGAAAAGGCAGTATTTTAAAGGGGAGTCTTAGCTTGTGGATTTTCATGGTTTTTTATTTGCTATCGGAAAGGACAGACAAACCTTTAATGGCGTTCTTTTTTTTGCTATGAAATAAGTTCTTGCAAATATAGCAGAAATGTATGTCGGATGTTCGGAGAAAGACGGCAATACTCAAAACGGTTGCAATAATTATTTATTCTTTTATCCCTTCACAAACTTAGTACTCCAAATTTTATTTTCACCCCGCAACTGCACAAAATACAGACCTTTTGGGAACTCATTAATATCAATTTTTATTTCATTTTTTGAAAATGCCATGTTATTAATTGTTTTAACAGTTTGTCCTAAACTGTTTTTTATTTCAATTGAAGCAATTGGAATTTCTGTTAAATCAAATTCAAGTGTTATTTGGGATTGGGCGGGGTTAGGAATTATTTTTATCCTTTCAATTTCAGATTTTAAAGTTTTAATAGAATTAATTAATTGACAGTTCGTTGAAGAAGAGTCTGCTATGAATATTGTTGTGGAACTATCCTTTACGCAAACAAGATTAGAGCCAACTCCGGCACCACACCCCGAACTTTCTATCAGCCCTAACTGTGAACCAATACCTTCAATAATATAAAATGGACACGCAAAGTTTTGAGAGATATTCCATCGCTTATGGTATTGATTGCTTATTATAACGGTATCAATTGAACCTACAAAAGCCGTTGTCGGATACTCTGTTCTTAAAATTCCTTTGATGGTATCCCCTATATTCAAATTATAATCAAAAAGCAACGAATCTGTATTTTGGTTTGGAAAAATAAAAAACACTTTATTCGCAATAGAATCATCTCTTAATGCACCTACATACCCATAGGGAAAAAATGCGTAAAAACAAGGATTAGAGCCTGAAACGATAACAGGAGATGCCATTATTTTTACATACATTTTAGAATTTATAATCGTATCGCTACTTGTAAAACAATGATACTGATAAGACCCTTCACAAGCATCAGGTCCTGGATCATAATCCCAAGCGTCTACTCGCCAATAGCAAGGATTAGGGAAAGGGATATATGTTTGTGCGTTTGCTTGGCTAAATGCTACAAACAAAATAAGTATAAGAACAAATTTTTTCATTATCGTTTTTTACATAAAGGTATAAGTGCTTAAACGTCCTTCGAAACTATTGATAATACTAATCAATAGTTACAATTGTTGATTTTAAAATGTGGCAATGTCCCAGAGGGACAAACGCTTGGTAAAAAAAATGATTAACCAAACAGTATGTCCTGTAAGGACAACCCATTACTCGGGTTCTTTAAAAACATATTGTACATTATAATCCACCTCAAATTTTTTGAGCAATTCTTCATATTCTTCCAGAAATGTTTGCCGGTGATGATGTTCTTCCTGATTAATAATATACTTGACTACTGCATCTGTATGTGATTTAGAATAGGAAAATGCCCCATACCCTTCCTGCCATTTGAATTTTCCTGTCACTAATTTTTGACTATTTATCCATTCGGAAGAATCTCCTTTAACCAACCTCATCAAATCAGATAAGGATTGATTGGGGCGCATACCGAAAAACAAATGCAAGTGATCGGGCTGCTATTGATGGAAAGAAGTTTATGCCCATTGTTATTAATGATTGCAATGATGTATTTGTGAAATCGATCTTTCCATGACTTATTGATTAATGCTTCCCTGTATTTAACAGCAAAGACGCATTGAATGTGGATTTGGGTATATGTATTCGACATAGGCATGCATTTAATTAGCGGTTGTCCCTACAGGACAAAAAAAATGACGGATTGTTTTTTTACCAAGCGGTTGCCCCTACGGGGCAAAGGGTAACGTGTCCTGTCCTTGACCGCCCAACTGAACCAAATCGGAAATACAGTACTATTTAATTGCAAAAACAATTCAGAAATTTCTTATTGGCCAGACCTCCAAATAAAAACCGAATTGATATTTGTAATTACTTTACCAATGTTACAGTTCCAATATAATTGTGCTTTTTATTAAACACATCGGTGAGTTCCACTTTCCAGACATATACATCCATTTGCGCAATATCGGAACCATTATTTGCTTTTCCATCCCATTTATCATTCAGTTCATTTCCATGGAAAATCATATTCCCCCAACGGTCGAATACCCAGAGATCATATTTAATAATACCAATACCGGAGCCGAAGAAAAAATCATTAATTCCATCCGCATTGGGTGAAAAGGCATTGGGTATGAAGAAAGTAAATTCCGGTCCGATAAAAATTTCATGTTGAACAGTATCAAGGCAACCATCGGCATTAGAAACAATTAAAGTTACCCAGTAGCTGCTGGAACTAATATTTGGATATATATGGATGGGACTTGATGTATGAGGTGCCATGGTATCTCCATCGCCAAAAGTCCAATGCCAGTAATTTACATCTGTTGATGATTGGTTATTAAAAGTAACTGTAGGCTCAAGCACTGTTGCATGAATTGGTGTAGGATTGAATTCAGCGACAGGGACGTAAAAAACATGAATCATCAGAGGATTATTTAAAAATGTGGTACAGCCATGATTTGAAGTAGCAATTAATTTTATATCATAAGAGCCGGATTCGGAAAAACAGTGTGAAGGATCCTGTATATTGGAGTTTGGGCTTCCGTCACCAAATGACCAGTTCCATGAAGCTATAGTATCTCCGCCAGCAACAGAACTTAAATTAGTAAAGTTTACACAATGTATCGGGCAGCCTGCAGGAAAATCAACAAAGAAATCAACAACTGGATTTTGGTAAAAATGCAAAGTTACATTCGATGAGGACGATGAACAAGGTCCTGCCGGATCATTTGTTGTCAGAGTTAATTCTACAGAGCCGGCTGCAAATTCAGCTGTACTGGCTGTGTAGGAAGCATTTAAAGTTGTATTATTTGGCGAAAACGTTCCATTTCCACCACTCCATGTTCCGCTGGTGGCAGTACCTCCGATTGAACCTCCAAGAATAATGACTGTACCCGAACAAACATATTGTTCTGATCCGGCATTGGCTGTAGGTATTTGGTTAATCGTAATTAACATTTGATCGTTCACAGCCGGACAAGGTCCGGCAGGATCATCAGTAGTAAATGTTAAGGTAACGGCACCTCCGTTTGCTTCAGTTAAAGTAGGAGTATAAACAGCATTAGCCGTAGTATTATTGGGGTTATATGTCCCAGCACCACCAGTCCATGTTCCGCTGGTTGCGGAACCGGATACAATGCCCGCTAAAGTTACTGTATTGCCATTGCAAATAACCTGATCGGGACCGGCATCAACCACTGCAAATGGGTTGATTGTAATTAACATTTGATCATTTACTGAAGGGCATGGACCAGAAGGATCGTCTGTTGTTAAGGTTAATGTAACACTTCCCGCAATTATTTCCGCGGCGTTGGGGGTATAACTTGCTGTTAACGCTGTGGCATTGGGGTTAAATGTTCCCGCCCCACCACTCCATGTTCCGCTGATAGCGGCACCTCCAAGAACACCGGCTAAAACAGCGCTTGTATTAGCGCAGATTATCTGATCAAGACCAGCATCAGCGGAAGGCATAGGGTTAACAGTTACAGTTACATCATCTGAAGTAAAACAACCATTATCCGTGGTAATTACAACATAGGTTGTGGTGGTAGGTCCGGTACCGGCATTAGTTAATGTAACTGTAGGATCAGAAACGGTCGCATCATTTAAGCCTGTGGTGGCTGCCCAGCTATAGGTATAACCGGCTGTGGGGGCAGTTCCTATATTACCTGTGGTTCCTGTACATATTGTTATATCAGGTCCGGCATTGGATGGTGGTAAAGGCTTAATGGTAATAGTTACCGGTTTAATATCTGTACATCCGGCAGAGGTAGTTATTTTAATGTAATACGTTCCGCCTGTCGCGACAGCGGAAGGGGAGCCTAATGGAATAGTAGCTGCAATATCCGTCCAATAGGAAAAAATTCCGGTACCGGTAGTTCCCGCTGTAACGGATGCGGTTGTGATATCAACTGTTCCCGGAGAACAAACTGCAGGAGGATCCGTTATATTTAAAACAGGTATGGGATAAAATGCGACTACTACCGGTTGGATATCATTACATCCTTCGGGGATAGTGGCGTTAATGTAATAGGTGCCCGCAGAGGTAATTGCGGAAGGGTTTACACAAGGTATTGTCGCGCCGGCATCCATCCAATAAGTGAGGGTTCCTCCACCAGTACTTCCTGCTGTAACAGACGGAGCAGTGATATCTATTGTCCCCGGAGGACAAACTCCCGGCGGATCTGTAATTGTCAAAACAGGAGGAGGAGTAACTGTAACCGGAACTACCGCACTTGAAACGCAGATTTTATGTCCGCCACCCCACCAACCCAAATCAACATCTAAAGTAAGAGTAACAGTATAGTTTCCTGTTGCAGGAAAAGTGTGACAGGTATTATTAGCGGTACAGCAATAAGTAGTGGTTGTTCCATCTCCCCAATCCCATGTGTATTGTGTATCCGGCGGTTGATCTGATGTGCCACCGGGGTTAAAACACACCTGTAAAGGAGTATTACAATTTTGAATTGTTGAAAATGCGCCATTGTTACAACCATCAGCATATAACTCCACCTGCAGGAAGAGAATAGAAACAATAAGTAGGGCTGTTTTAAATTTCATTTTGTATTTATTTGCAAAATTGTTCCACTGTGCAAATTTTATTTTTTACAACTAAGTTATAAACCGGCACAACTGATTTCTGTTCAACCGGGGGAATATCACTTAACATTTGTTTGTTCAGTTCTTTTATTTTAATGCCTGAACTATAATTTTTCGCATTGATTTTTGCTTCTTTAAAAAAACACTGTTTATGGGGCATATTGAGTTTATATGATAACATGTAAGCCTGAGTGCTTTTTGGGGTTTTGCTGGCGAATGAAAAACCTGTCATAAACACTTTGTCATCACTAACCACAGCGGATCCCATTTCATCGTGTTTTTCCTGTCCGAAAGTTTCAGCATTTATAATCTCGCCATTTGTAGTAAGGGTTAGTATCATTGCATCATAGGATCCGTTTCCGTAAGATTTAGTTGCACCGGCTAATAATAAAGTATTTTCATTTACTTTAATTATTGAATTCATGCTTTCATGATCTATTCCTCCATAGGTTTTAAAATAATTAATTACTCCTTTATCAGACATTCGCATCAGAAAAGCGTCAGACTTCCCTTCACCAAAAGAAGTGGTAGCGCCAATAATAAAGACATCATTATCTATCAACAACATGTTTTTTATATATTCACTTTTGCTTCCGCCAATACTTTTTGCCCATAAAAAATCACCTTTACGGTTTAGCTGAAGCAGAGCCATATCAGAACTTTTTTCTTCTCCCTTTTCTTCCGCGGCAACACCAATAACACCACCAATGAGGTAGCCTGCTTTATTTTCAATCACTTTGCTTCCGGTAGCTAAAATAGCATCGTCATAATTGAATTTTTTTGACCATTCTTTATTTCCTTTGTTATCGGTTTTAAGGATATACATGTATTGTTTATCCTGTTTCATAGCATAAAAAACATCGGATACTTTGGAACGAAATTTAATCAACCCTGTAACAATAAAGCCCCCATCTTGTGTTTGATTGATAGAAAGTCCTTCCACTTCATTACCGCCTTCATCAAAAAGTTTTGTCCAGAGAATATTTCCTTGGCCATCCAGATTCACAAGGTATAATGTTTCTCTGTCGTTAAGATAATATTGTTCGGCAGACAAGATAAATCCTCCATTATTGGTAGTACTCCAGTCGTTTACCGCGTAAGATATGCTGCTGCCATAGTTTTTGTACCAGTTCATATTTCCCTGTTCGGTCAGGCTACTAAGGAACAATAATTTATTTCCCGATACGGTATCTTCTGTTTCTCCGGCAATAATTATAGATTGAGGATTTGAGGCATCAATTAATTTTCCCCGATCCATTCGATTGTAGCCAAAAGTAAAATACGAACTTTGCTCCTGAGCGAATCCAAAAAACGAAATTGAAATAATGATGAAGATAAAAAATAACTTTTTGTTAAGGATAATTAACATTGCTGATTTTTGTATTATGTTTTAATTTTTAAGATTTTAAAATAATCATGAAATTAAAACGAATTCATATTTTTTTACAATTTATCTTTTACCTTTTTGTATGAAAATTACTTAGGTATTCGGAATATGTAGAAAATAGCGATTTGCTGTGCACTGGCGTTTTATGTGTTTCAGAAAGAACAAGATACACGAAAGATAATATATTATTTTCGAAAAAAAAATATATTTTCGGGAGGTAAAAATTCGTAAGCAAAATAGCTTACTTAGTATAAATCCTGCGTCTCAATTAAATCCAACACTTCATCGGTATTATTTATTTTGACTTTAGTGCCGGGACGGGGAATATTACCATTGCCTTTATTGATATTATTATCTCCCGGACTTACTGTATTATTTATATCCAACGCATCATACATTTGTATATTATTGTAAATTGATTTTGTTTTGCCAAACCTGAATACAAAGCCAACGTTAACAAAAATATTTCTTTTAATATTTTTGGAATAACTGTCATTATAAGCGTTTCCAGTCTTTTTAGCCTTAGGGGTAGGGTAAAACGAAATATTACTTTTAGTTGTTATTCCGGTACTTAAATAAAAATTAAAAAATTTAGAGGGCATAACATCAATTCTTAATCCCGATAAAAATTCATACCTGCCGAAATAAAATTTATTGTCGTTATAATTATTCCCATTCAGCAACGAATCGGTGTTTGCTACTGTATATAGTCCTCCCTGGGGTTTTGTATAAATACTTGTTTGAACATATTGCCCAACCGGGACATTAAATGTCATGCCTCTCGGAAACTGAACACTTAAATTTGTTTTATCTAATTTCCCAACTCTTATACCAATATAAGGAAATTGAAAGCGGTTGCCCCATAAAAATGAACGGGTATAGCCCGCTCTGAAACTAAAATATTCGTTTGCCGCATAATTATAAAGAAACGTACATGATAAACGATAGGTACGAGTATAACTATACCCATTATCCTTAGTTACAAACGGGGACAGTTCCGCAAAGAAAATACTTTTTTTCCCATTGTTATATATTCCCCTGCATCCAACCGAAAATTTTGTTAATTCATGTTTTGAAATCCCACCAAAATTAAGACTCAGCTTTGAATAGTTACTGGCAATTAAAAAATGGAAATTGGAAATTTTGGTGCTATCCTTATTGTAGATGTCTTTTGTGATGATAGGAAAGTTATATCCAAAAACAAATTGATTTATCTGGTAGGATTTCAATTTAATTGAAACGGGACCAGTAGTGTCTAATTTCGTTTTTCCTGTTAAGTAATAATCGATATAAATAGTTTTATTAAAATAATGGCGGGGCGGTTTAACAGTCTTTGTAGTATCATTATTATTATTATTATTATTAAATGCCGAAAGCTTTGTATTAAAAAACACAAAGCTTATCAGTAAAATTATATGTAGTTGAAACTGCTTCACAACCCTCAGTTTTCTTTTATGGTTTTAATAATTTCCCTTTTAAAATCCTCTTCTGCCCTTCGCAGAGCAGCTACTTTTTTTACCGGAAGGATTTTTCTAAATTTTTCATAATACTCTTTATACGTTTCAAATTCTTTTTGCTTTAAATTTAACTCCGCAGCCAGATAGGTTTCGGCTTCCTTATCTGTTATGAAATTAAAATTTGTAGTAGTATTATACTGCAAGCGGAATGTTTTTCTGACAACATCTAATTTATCATTCATTTCGTTGTAAAGTGGCCAGAAAAGCTGTGTTTCCTGTGTTGTGAAATTTACCTTTTTAGCAATAAATGTCGCACGCAATGCGTCTATCTTATCCTTTTTAGAATCAGACTGCGCATACACACCGTTGATGAAAAGTATCATCAGTAAGGTCGAAAATATATATTTAAAATACAGTTTCATTTATTTTGTTGTCTTTTTCGTTTTCAAGGAATCCTTAGCAACATCTTTTCCCGACATGTTTTTATCTAAAACATCCACATCCACCATATCATATAAATTTTCATCATCGAAATCACGCACATTATTTTCATTTAATAATTCGTTTTTCTCCAGACAGGCAAGGGTTTTGCAAGCTCCCGATTGAATCACGGGATTTGTTTTATTAAGATACCATACCGCTGTAAACCCTATTATCAAAACAAAACTTAAAGCAAAAGCCATTTTTGGCTTAAAAAGTAAACTAATTACTTGATCTATAAAATCAGGAACACGGTGCTTTGCCGCATGAATTTTTTCTTTTACTTCATCGGTATTGTTTTCAAAATAATCAGGAACAAGTTTGAAATTATTTTTCTTTTCTAATGAGGATAAAACCGAAAACTCTTTTAATTCGGCATCAAGCTCTATCCTTTCCATTACCTTTTTTTTCAACATTGAAAAATAATTTGCCGGCAATGTTTTTAGAACAGGCTTAGTAACTTTAGCAAGTTCGGAATAAACGGATAATTCGTATTTATATTCAAGAATAGTTGCAAGGGAAGAAAAATAATTTTGAGGCACCGCAAATTTTAATTGTCGATCTGTGGCAGCTAAAGTTTTGAATTCAGCCAATTCTTGCTGGCACTCAATTTTATTTAACATACGTGAGGAAAGGGAATTAAAATAACCTTTCGGAATGCCAAAAGCATTTTTTTTATCCCTGCCGGACAAAAAATTTTCTTCTGAAAGGTTATCGTAATTATTTTCCATTTTGTTTATACTTCTAATTCAGTTTGGTTTTTATTGTCATTCTGAACGCTTGAAGAATCTTTTTTCGGTTAACAAGATGTTTCACTACGTTCAACAGGACATTTTTGGGCTTATGTAAACCAATTTAGTAATGCCTTATTCTTTTTTAATGATTTAATAATATTTCTTCAATTTTTTTTGCCGCTATATGATACGATGCTTTAAGAGCGCCTTCTGATGTTTCCAATATTTCCGACATTTCCTGATAAGGCATTTCATCATAGTAGCGCATATTAAAAACGATGCGTTGTTTTTCGGGCAATGTTAAAATTGCCTTTTGTAATTTCAGTTGAATTTTATCTCCTTCAAAATATGAATCCGCTGAAAGGGTATTGCTTAAATGATATTCGATTGGATGAATAGAAACTAAGTTCGAACGTTTTTGTCTTAAAAAAGAAATCGACTCATTGGTTCCTATCCTGAACAACCAGGTATAGATTTTTGCTTCCCCTTTAAAATTTTCCATTCCTTTCCAGGCTTTTATGAATGTGTTTTGTAAAACATCATCCGCATCATCGTGATTAATTACTATTTTTCTGATATGCCAGTATAGCCGTTCCTGATATTGTTTGATCATTATATGAATAGACATATTTCTCGAATCTTCGTTTCGAAATAGTTCTATTATTTCCTGATCTGTACATTGCTGCATAACCTGATTTTGTATTTTGACGTGATGAAAGTGTTAAAGTTTAATTACGTTTTGTATTTATTTTTTTATTTATCTCGCTAAAAGTCATTATTTTATTAAATAATTCCGATTCATTAATGGGTTTTATCATATAATCATTCATTTCCGCTTTCTCGAATTTTTCTGAAACATCATTAAGGCTATATCCCGAGAAAGCGATAATTGTAGTTTGCCTCAATTTATTTTCCCTTTCAAATTCTCTTATTCGTTGAGTTGCTTCAAATCCGTCCATTTTGGGCATCTGGCAATCCATTATGATAAGGTCAAACTTATTTTTCCGGAATAATTCGATAGCTTCATAACCATTGCTGGCACTATCTACTTTAAAGTTTTGTGATTTTAAAAGTCTTGTAAGGTAGAGCCTGTTGATGGCTTCGTCTTCCACCACAAGGATTTCAAATTGTTTATCTGACAATTGTGACGGTAGCTTTGCAGTGATTGTATTTTCTATTTCTTTGCTTTCTGGCTGTTTTGCAATTATTAACGGTATGCTGAAACTAAATTCAGAGCCAATGCCAACATCACTCGTAACGCTTATGTTCCCACCAAGCAGTTCCACATAACTTTTGCAAATAGAAAGCCCAAGCCCTGTTCCTGAATATATTTTTTTTGTTGAACTGTCAAGTTGGGTGAATGATTGAAAAGCCTTGTCCAGATCATTTCTCTCAATTCCTATTCCGGTATCTTTTAAATGGAATTCGAGGGTAAGCGTTTTATTTTCTTTGTGTTTGACGTCAATAAGAAGATCAATTTTCCCCTGCTCGGTAAATTTTATCGCATTACCTAAAAGATTTGTAATAATCTGTTTAATTTTATTTTTATCCGTAGTTAAAAATTCAGGAACATTAGCTGAAATGGTATGATTTAGCACAATATTTTTCTCTTTCGCTTTTAATTCATAAAGTGTAATCAACTCTTCCACCAAGTCCCTTAAATTGAAGTCGGAAAAATTCAGCGTTATTTTATTGGCTTCAATCTTCGAAAAATCAAGGATGTCATTAAGGATATTCAACAAATTTTCGGAAGATATACCAATCGCTTTATTAAATTTTTCCTGTTCAGGACTTAAGTCTGTCTTTGCCATTAGCGAGTTGAATCCCAGTATAGCGCTTAACGGATTACGAATTTCGTGGCTGAGGTTTGCCATAAATTGCGATTTTACATTGTTTTGGTACTCTGATTTTTCAACTTTTTGGTTCAGCGCTTCCGAAATGAGTCGTTCGGTAATATCCCTGATAATTGTTTGATAGGTATTGTCAGGCATTTTTTTTGTGTTCATCTCAATAGGAACTAATGAACCATCCTTACGTGTGATAATGCGTTCATTCCGCACTATTTTCCCTAAATCAAGTAAATCGTATCTAAGAGGAGAGCTTTTCAGTTGTTCTTCCGAAAAAAGAAAAGAAATATTGGTATTCAACAGTTCCTGCTCTGTATAGCCTGTTATTATGCATATTTGTTGGTTTGCGCCAATTATCATACCTTTTGGGGAGCCAAGTAGAATTCCGTCAGCTGCCAATTCAATGATAGATTTAAAACGCTCCTCACTTTCTTTTAAAGCCTCTTCTGACAGTTTTCGAGCGGTAATATCATTCCAATGAACCATCAACATATTTTTATTTTCAAATGGAATAACCGAAAGAGTAATGTCCATAAAAATAGGTGTGCCATCTATTTTATTGTGAACCCATTCAAACTTTGTGCTCCCATGTTTATATCCATTTTTTATCATTTGCTCCGCCTTAATGCTGGAAAGTTGTCCATCGGGCTGGTATTTGGGAGATACATCTGATGGATGAATTGGAATTAGTTTTTCTTTTGATTCGGCGCCCAGAATTTTTACTGCCGCCTGGTTACAATCAACAAACTGAAATGTGTCATCAATTAACAGAATAGGGCTACCGGCATTTTCAAAAAGAGAATAAAACTTTTCCTCACTTTTTTTTAACGCCTCTTCCGCTTTGCTGCGTTCTGTAATATCAATAATCGTTAAAAGAAGGTGTTTTTCGCCTTCCATGAAAAGAGAAGCCATTTGACAATCCAACCATACATTTCTTCCAAAAGAGGTTGTAAAATGAGCTGTAAATTTCCGTCTTTCGCCTGTTTCCGTTACTTGAATAGCATTTTCTAACAATTCTGAATCTTTCCAGGAAGGTATTTCCCAGAAGTTTTGATCCAGCAGTTTCTCAATTGAAGCTCCAATAGCTGTTTTTGCGGCATTATTCGCTAAAACACACTGCCCCGAAGATACTTTATATAGCAATGTGCCTATCGGCGAATTTTCTATAAGGCGTTTGTTAAAACTCAGCAGATAATCTTTTTCAATTTCAGCCTCCTTGCGTTCGCTAATGTCACGAACCATTCCAAGCAGTGAACCATCTGGTAAAATTGATGCACTGATTTCAACCGGCAACAATTTTCCATCCTTGCATATTATGTGATGTTCCCCGGAAACAACTTTTCCTTCCCGGATTTTAGAAAATGTTTTATACGTTGATTCTATTTGTTCTAAAGGAATTAAATCCTTTAAATTTAACCTAAACAATTCCTCTCTGGTATATCCCAGCATTTTTAAACCAACATCATTTACATCCGTATAATTGCCCTGATTATCGGAAATGAATATTCCTTCGGAAGCATTTTGAAAAATTGTTCGAAATTTTTCTTCACTTTTTTTTAATAAGAGAATATCGTTATTTTTGTCGGGACCAATGATTGTAGTCATTTCAAAAGATTTATTTTAAATTCTTTGTTTTATATTATGGCGCTGTTAAGAAATAAATGGTAAAGAATTGGCGATTTATTTTGTTTTTTCAAAGCACGGCAACCAGCCAGTGACCGAATGAGCGAGACGTACCCAATCGATTAAAAAAATTCTTTGGCAATTTATAAAAAGTTCCTTGATTATTTCATGCGAAAAGGAGAAAAATTAGAGCTTGTTTCCCATACTTTCAGGAAAATCTAAGTACAGAGTGCTCAATGTTGGAATATTTTCTATTCGAGGAAATATTCTTTTTCTTAGAAAATGGGAAGTTTATCAGGTTGGAACATCTTCACTAACGCTCTTTCCCAAATAGAAAAAAGCTGTTTAGAAATGCAAAAAAAGTAACGCCGGCCTGTGTTTCAAGGGTGTCTTCCGTAAAAAACGAAACAATTGCGATAATAAAAAAAGCTACATACAAAAAATTGAATCCTTTGGGAGAATATAGCAATGGGTATATTAATGTTATTAGAAACCACAACAAACCAATGATGCCAAAGGCAACAGCAATTGATAAATATTGATTATGTGAACGTAACCGCCACTCGTTGCTTAAAGACGAATTCTTTTTTATATACTCCTGTTCAAAAGCTTTTGGAACATCGCCCGTGCCAACACCAAAAAACAAATTATCTTTTATAATACACAAAGCTGTAGCCCAATATTCAAAACGTTGTGTGAGTGAATGTCCGTTAACTACTCCGGTTTTTTTATACAAATCAATTTCCCATAAAGTCTCATAGATTCTCCCTTTTAGGCTGCTTAAATTTTGATAATTTACATTGGTAGCTCCTTTCTCAATAGCTTTAACTTCCTTTTCCGTTAACAAATTTACAGCGTCCGCATCTTTTCTCAATCCTTTTGATGCCAAAAACCGGATGAGTGTAAAATAAACATTATTCCATTTTAACATATTGCTGTCAATCTTAATAGAACTTCTATTGTTCCACGTTTCCTGCAATTCATCATTGCAATAGTACATCCAAATAAGATGGCCATTTTCAGTAATCCTTGATTTTAAATCGTGTTCGTATAAATTGCCATGCGAAGTATAAACATCAAGTTTATTATAATCGACAATGTCTGTTTGTTTGTTTTCATTTGCAATGGAATGGATATAAAAAAAAATAATTGTTATTGAACCGCAGAGTAGCAGCAGGGATCCATATTTTAACACAGGATTATTCGATTTTATAATAATATAAATTATAAAAGCGGATGTTGTAAGCGATAGCGCTATCAGACCTGTTAGCGACTCCATTAATACTAAAAAAAATATCAGCCAGAGAATAATTACAGACCACATTATTTTACCCCAGATTATTTTGTTGCTGAAAATAAAATAAGATGAAATAAAAATGGCAACGCTGATTAATAATGCAAACCTGATATGGGAAATAAAAATGGAAATGTCGCGAATATCAAAAACCGGGCGGTGGACAACATCAATTAATATAAGCGCGCTAAATACGGTTGCTATAATAATTGATAACACAAATAACTGTAAAATAATATCAAATACTTTTCGGGAAAGGGGCTTTGAGGTAGAGATAATCAATGGAAGAATAAATAAAGGAGCCTTAATTCGAATATCTTTAAAAGCGTAATTAAAATCTGAAGTATAGGTAAGACCGATAAGAAGCAATAGTAATAAGGAACTTACGATGACCGCAATTTTATTTTCCCAAAAGATTATAAATTTATTTTTAAGGTTTCCTTCTAATAACCAGTTGCAAACCAATATTATTTGCGACAAGCTCATCAAAAATTTTGACATTGGTAAGCCCGCCAATAAAACAATTAAGCCAAAAATGTAAATGTAATAGTGAACCCTTTCTGGGAAAATTGACTTCATAAAAACCTTCAAATGTTATTTTTTATGAAGGAAACGCATTTAATGTAAAAAAATTGTGTCCTTTAAAATTGATTGAATATTAGTTATAATTGCCAACTCCTCTGGCTTTGTCTTTAGGAGGTTATACGCTAAAAAATTCCCCGACAGTGGGGCTTGGAAACTTTATAGGTTGTATACCAAACGCACATAGCTTTCACGCATTATCTACGAAGTACGAATTAATACGAATTTACGAAACCCGTATCAATTCGTATATTGGCACCCATTCGTTATCGTAGATATTAACAAATTTTTCGAGAACCTATTTGTTTTGGTATAATCTAAATTTCTTCCTGTTTATACCAAACGCACGTAGCTTTCACGCATTATCTACGAAGTACGAATTAATACGAATTTACGAAACCCGCATCAATTCGTATATTGGTATTAATTCGTAGTTCGTAGATATTAGCAAATTTTTCGAGAACCTAAGTTGTTTTGGTTTAATTGGAATTACCTACATTATTTCCTGACACAGTTCAATTAAAACACCATTGGTGCTTTTAGGATGTACAAAACAAATCAGTTTATTGTCCGCCCCTTTTTTAGGCTCTTCAGAAAGCAGTGTAAACCCTTCATTTTTCAAGCGTTTCATTTCAGCATAAATATCTGATACTTCAAATGCAATATGATGTATTCCTTCGCCTTTTTTTTCAATAAATTTAGCAATAGGGCTATCAGGGTTTGTTGCTTCAAGCAACTCTACTTTACTATTACCCATCCTAAAAAATGATGTTGAAACATTCTCACTTTCTACTGTTTCCGATTTATAAGCAGCCGTTTCAAAAAGCTTGGCAAATAAGTGGTTAGACTGCTCCAGATTTTTTACAGCAATGCCCAGGTGCTCTATTTTTAACATTTACATTGATTTTACATTAGCACAAAAAAAATCCCGATTTTTTAATTCGGGATTTTTTTGAATATTTTTTGCTTTGAAAGTTTGTAATTACAGCTTTCAAAATGAGTATTATTTTTTAATAAATTCGCCCATCTTATTGTCATAGTTCAGATAATATGCACCTTTAGGAAGATTAGAGGCATCAATGGTAGAGGCAAAGCCACGTTTAACAATATTACCATATTGATCATAAATCTCAAACATTGTTTCAACCGGAGTATCGCCTGCAATAAGGAAGTTAATCGATTTTGAAACTTTTTGAGGACTAAATGAAACTTCAGGTGTGACGGACATATAATCAACTGTTTTTGAAAATCTAGGCTGACCGGTATAATCAATCTGTTTTACACGATATTGATTTTTCTTAAAATGAGGAATCACTTTAAACGAATAATTATTTAAATCAGCAGTTCCCAAACCATCTACATCACCTACTTTAACCCATTTGTTCCAGCGGAACTGTTCGATTGTATAAGTAAGTTTACCACTTTCACCCTTAGTCGACCATTTTAATGTCAAGCTGGGTTCAACAGCCATTGAAACAATATCAAAAGTGCTTTTAGGTTTTAATACCTCCGGATTTAATACTTTTGGCTTGCACTCATCCTTGTGCGTAATTTTCACTTCTATTTTATCTCCTATTTTTAATTGCAAATTTCTGAAATCAATTTCAAATGCGCTAGATGCAATCTCATCTGTAGTAACATTGCCATTAACCCTTACCTCCTGAACACAATACCCTACACCGGAACTGGCAAAAGGATTTTGCACATAAAGATTTTTCCCTTGATAGTTCCCTTCCAACACAATTACGCCAGTGGCAAAACCAACGGTTGAAACAAACAAACTAAATACAGCAAAAAGTGTTTTTTTCATATTCCCTTTAAAATTAAAAACAATACCCCTTTATTTATTTAATGACCAATAATTTTCGATACAATATTATAAATCTTATTTAACAATTTCAAAATAAAAAAATAATTTTTTACAATCGTTTGCAAAAATAAACAAAATTGTTTCACTTAACACATCTTTTAACTATTTTTCTAAATCATTCGCCAAAGAGCGTTATTTTGTAAATTTATTTGTTTTTTTGTAAAAGATCGAGTAATCTTGCATTTAATCTAAAAAGGTATTTAATCTTTATATTATAGTTATGAAAAAATCATTATTTATTTTTCTTATATTAACAGTGTTTTACACTTCCTGCTCTAATCAGGGCGCTGGTAATTCGGGAACAAAAGTAGCCAAAGGCGACAAAGTTTATGGCGGAACATTGCGGGTTAATGCCACAGAGCAGATTCAAACGCTTTATCCCGCCTCCATTATAGATGTTGTTTCAAATCATGTTGCGGACCAAATTTATGAAGGACTGGTAAAATTTAATTCCAAGGACTTATCTATTATGCCCAGTTTGGCTGAAAAATGGGACATTGACGCTGCCGGAACCACCTATACATTTCATTTGAAGAAAGGTGTGATGTTTCAGGATAATGAATGTTTTTCAGGAGGGAAAGGAAGGGAAGTAAAAGCGACTGACGTAAAATACTCATTTGATTTGTTATGTGTTGACAGCAAAGACAATGTAAACTTTCCCGCTACTTTTAAAGACCGGATTGTAGGAGCCAATAAGTTTTTTGAAACCAGTAAAGATAAGCCGAATGGTTCAATTGAAGGAATTAGCGTGGTTGATGATTATACTATAAAAATTACATTAACAGCACCCAGTACTTCATTTTTATTTGTTTTGGCTTCTCCTGCAACAAGTGTGATTCCTAAGGAAGCTGTTGAAAAATATGGCAAAAATACAAAAGTAGGTACAGGTGCTTTTGTTTTTGTTGAGAATGCGGGAGCAGATAAAATAATTTTGAAGCGAAATAATAACTATCATGGTGTTGACTCATTGGGAAACCAATTGCCTTTTCTTGACAGCGTCATTGTGAGCTTTTTGCCAACAAAAAAAGAAGAATTGGAGACTTTCAAAAATGGTAATTTGGCTGAAGTTATTGAACTTCCATCTGAATCCATTAAAGAAATGATAGAAAAAGAAATTACAGACTTCCAAAATAAACAACCCAAATATATATTGGAGCGTTTACCGGAAATGGCTAGTCAATACTATTTGTTTAATCTTACCAAAGAACCGTTTACGAATGTAAAAGTGCGTAAAGCCTTTTCCTATGCTATTGACAGGAATAAAATTATTGAAGAAGTATTAAAAGGTGAAGCTTATGGTCCTGGGATAAATGGTATCTCTCCGCCAACATTTAAAGGATATGACATTACCAAAATTAAAGGATATGATTTTGACCCTAAGGAAGCTAAAAAATTATTAGCGGAAGCGGGATTCCCAAATGGTAAAGGATTTCCTAAAGTAAAGGTGGAGTTGAATAGTAGTGGGTTGAAAAATGCTGATGTGGTTGTAGAGGTACAAAAACAATTGAAAGAAGTGTTAAACATTGATATTGATTTTGAAATAGTAGCATCACTAAAACAAAAACTGGATGATCAAAAATATGGAAAGGCTGAAATTTTTCGTGCTTCATGGATTGCCGATTTTCCAAGTCCTGAAAACTTTTTATGGATGTTTTATGGCGGTAGTGTACCAGCTGACAACACTCAACCATCATGGCCCAATACTTCGCGCTATAAAAATGCGGAGTTTGATAAATTGATTCAGGCTGGAAAAACTTCAAAAACTATTGAAGAAAGTTACGCTAATTTTATGAAAGCAGAGCAATTATTAATGGATGAAGCTCCGGCTATTATGCTTTGGTATGGGGAAAATTATCGTTTGGTAAAATCTAATGTACATAGCCTTTTCTCGAATCCTATGCGTTACAGAGATTATTCACTGGTATATTTGAAAGATGTGAAACCAGCAGCCTCTGCTGAAACAGAAAAAAAAGATGATCATAAATAATAAAATACCACTTTAATAAAAAACGCCCCGCATTTCTGTGGGGCATTTTTTTATCATTAGTGTCAAAAAATCACTTACGCATACTCCTTGTATGATCATCGAGGATTTTATTCTGTTAAAAATTTCTGAATCTGCCAAAAACACCAAGTGGCAGTTTATTCCCTTCTGTAGCTTGTAAATATAATTCACCTACATTCAAATTCTTTTCTGCTTTTTGTTTCAATAAGTTTTCAATGATAAGTGGCGAAAATCCCAATGAGTATGCATTAAGAATAAGAAAATGTTCCTGATCACTCAGTAAATTTAATACCCCTTTTATCATTTCATTTATATTATCTTCCAGTTTCCATTTTTCACCATTTGGACCGTGACCAAAGGCTGGTGGGTCAAGAATAATTCCGTTGTATTTGTTACCTCGTTTTTCTTCCCGTTTCACAAATTTCAATGCATCTTCTACCACCCATCGTATATTGGTTAACCCCGATAAATCCATATTTTCTTTTGACCAGGTAACAACTTGTTTTATCGAATCAACGTGTGTAACATCTGCCCCGGCTGCCTTTGCAGCTAAGGATGCACCACCGGTATAGGCAAATAGATTCAATATTTTCGGTTGGGGAACAGACATGGCTTTCACCGATTCAAAGATATAGTCCCAATTAGGTGCTTGTTCAGGAAATATTCCAACATGCTTAAATGAAGTCAATCCTAAACGGAAGGAGATGTGAGATGTGAGATGTGAGATGTGAGATTTTTCCTCCTCATGATTCTTAATTCTCGATTCTTGACTCCTGGTTCTTGATTCTTGATTCTCCTTCTCACCTAACTCATAACTAATCCTCCATTGATCGGGCATTTGTTTCAGCTTTTTCCATTCTCCTGATGAACTTGAACGTGGTATAAATTTAATGTGAGCGCGTTTTTCCCATTCGGCAGCACTCAATGATTTATCCCAGACAGCTTGTGGCTCGGGGCGAATCGTAATATATTGACCAAAACGTTCCAGTTTTTCAAAACCGCCAACATCAATTAATTCATAATCTTTAAAATTGTTCGGAGTAAGTAATTGCATTTTTTTGATGTGCTAATTTGAATTTGTGCTAATTTGAAAATGGAATTAACAAATATATTAATTTAAAATTCTCATTGATGAAGGCCAGATTCTGAGGTGCAGAATAAATTATTTTGAAATTAAAAACGTAAAAGCAATATGCTAACCAAACAGCAGACTAAAGACTTCTTCAATTTTACCAACCATGGTAATTTTGATGCGATAGTTTGTTAGATCAAGTCCTTTTTTATTGTATTTAGAAATAAAAATATGTTCGAATCCTAATTTCTCAGCTTCCGAAATACGCTGATCAATGCGATTTACAGGGCGTATCTCACCACTCAATCCTACTTCACCTGCAAAACAAGTCTTAGGTGAAATAGGCATATCTTCATTACTTGAAAGTACAGCACATACCAATGCTAAATCTATTCCGGGATCTTCTACTTTTATTCCTCCTGCAATATTTAAAAATACATCTTTTATGCCCAACCTGAAGCCACAGCGTTTTTCAAGGACAGCAAGCAGCATTGCCAATCTTCTCAAATCAAAACCGGTGGAGGATCGTTGTGGTGTTCCGTATGCAGCACTGCTCACCAAGGCTTGTGTTTCAATCAGCATAGGGCGTAACCCTTCCATAGTAGCAGCAATAGCAACGCCGCTTACTAATTCTTCACGGGCAGTAATTAATATTTCCGATGGATTAGTTACTTCCCGTAAACCGCTTCCCTGCATCTCATAAATGCCTAATTCATTGGTAGAACCAAAACGGTTTTTTGTGGTGCGCAGTAATCGATACACATGGTTTCTGTCTCCTTCAAATTGCAAAACGGTATCTACCATATGCTCCAAAACTTTTGGTCCCGCAAGGCTTCCATCTTTGGTAATATGTCCAATCAAAAACACACACGTTCCGCTTTCTTTTGCATACCGCATCAACTCCGAAGTACACTCTCGAATTTGTGAAACACTGCCGGGGGAAGATTCAATGTGAGCAGAATATAATGTTTGAATGGAATCTACAATCAATAAATTCGGTTCCAGCACCTCTATCTGTTTAAAAATATTTTGTGTAGAGGTCTCCGTTAAAATATAACATTTCGGATTATTCATTCCGATACGTTCAGCGCGCATACGAATTTGTTGTTCGCTTTCTTCACCTGATACATAGAGCACTTTCAGGTTTTTCATGTTTAACGCTACCTGTAACATCAATGTCGATTTACCGATACCGGGCTCCCCGCCAAATAACACCAATGAACCGGGAACCAGGCCACCACCTAATACTCTGGAAAGCTCCTTATCATAGACAGGAATGCGGTGTTGTTCTGACAAGCTGATTTCGCTTACTAATTGCGGCTTTGAGGCACGCTGAGTGCAGGTGCTGATAATGCCGGGAGTTTTCGCATCATCTCCTCTTGAAACAATTTCCTCCACGTACGTATTCCACTCGTTACAGGAAGGGCAACGACCAATCCATCTTGCAGATTGCGCTCCACAACTCTGACAGAAATATGTTGACTTTGTTTTTGCCATTTGTTAAAATAGTACTAATAACGAATCGTTGCGAATTTACGAATCTCTGTTGGTTAAATTGTCAATTGTTAAATTGATTAATTGTTTTTTTTACCTAATTACTTTTGAGTATTTGAATAAAAAAATTTAATTGTTGTATTCACATTAGGACGAGTATACGTTATTCCTGAATTGAGATCAAGCAGAACTTTATCAAGTCGCCTGAAAAATTTATTTACATTGGTTAAAGGCACTGTTTTAGGATTCTTTTTCAGATCGGATAGTGAATAATTGAGAAAGTTTTCCCAGTGGCAAGTAATAATATGTTTTGGTTTTAAATAGCTGACAATATCCTTGGGATAGTTTTTTACATTGTTGAAAGAGGCAACGCATATCATTGCAACATCAACAGGATGTTGATCTAAAATAGATTGAGCCGGAAAACCATAAGGGAAACTGCATGCCGAAGAGTTGACATAAGATCTGAAATTAATACTTCCATCATCATTCAAAAAATCAATTAAATAGCAAAGTGTTTGTCCTGAAGAATATTGTCTCCAGTATTTATGTTTAATAATTTTTTTTTCGTTTTTTTGAGATGCTAAATTAATATTGATACCTGCTATCCTTAAATGTGGCGCATGTTCATCTATGACAGGTAATACTCTTATTTTATTATTAATGTATATCCATTTTCCTTCAATAGATTGAAAGGAAGCCGATGATTCTACCTGTCGGATAATATTTTTCTCCGGAATTTTTTCTCCGGCTAAATAGTTTTGTGTGGTAGTGTTACTAATAATTTTTACAGTATCCATATTAAAATGCCCGCTTTGAAAAAGATAAGGCACATCACCATAATGGTCAATATGACCGTGGGTAATTAAAAGAGTTTTAATTAATCCGGAATGATCAATAGAATCGCCAAGAACATGTGAAAAAACAGAATCAATTAAATTTTTGACTTCAACCGAAATAGTTGACTTATTTGTTAATTTCCCGAAAAAATAAGTATGTGCTTTTTTATTAGAGAAATAAGGGTCAATCAACACTATATTATTTCCCTTCCGGATGAAAAAACCACTACAGCCAATGTAATGAATAGAAATACTATCATTCACTTCTTTCGAAAGATTAAAAAGTGTGTCTTGGTTTAAGATTGATTGGGATTTCAGTGCGTTTGTATGTGCCCCATATAATAAGAAAAAAATGATAATGGAGATGTATAAATAAGGTTTCATTTTAAAATTTTTCAACCATACAATTTTAAAAAACTAATTTGTTATACCAAACGCACATAGCTTTACGCACATTATCTACGAAATACGAATTAATACGAATTTACGAAACCCTTATCAATTCGTATATTGGTACCGATTCATATTTCGCAGATATTAACAAATTTTTCGAGAACCTATTTGTTTTGGTATAATAGCATTAGGGCATTTTCAAATCAGTACATTTTAAAATTGATTTTATTTTGTTTTCAATTGCTGTGGTAGAAAATCCTTCGAGAAATTCTATTGTTTTTACTATGCCTCCATAATTTCTAACTCTATCAGAACCCACAATATATTTTTTACTTTGTGGATCAGTCTCATTTGCATCATAGTCAGCCCCTTTAACTAAAACATCAGGTTGTAAAAATTGGATTAAATCTTGTGGAGTTTCTTTGTCAAATAAAACCACAGCATTTACAAAATGCAATGAAGCTAATATCATTGCGCGCGATTGCTCATCCTGCAATGGTCGTGAATTTCCTTTGTTCAGCAATCGTACAGATACATCGCTATTTAATCCAATAACTAATTTTTCACCTAAATCCGATGCTTTTGCAAGATAATCAATATGTCCACGATGAAGAATATCAAAACAGCCATTCGTAAAAACAATCTTGTCTCCACCAAAACGCCATACTGAAGCAACCTTTAATAATGTTTCAGGTGTATATATTTTTGATTGTACAATTTCTAATGCTGGCAATTTGCGCTGATAGGGAATCATATTTGATAATTTTTTTTGAATCAACGAATCATTACAAATTTAAAGTACGGTGTTATAAGATGGCAAATCAGCATATCAGCATATCGACACATCGACACATCAATACATTCATTTCATTTCTTTATTCAAAATAGGAAGTAATATTAATGAAATAGCCCCCAGTAAAAGTATGAGTATGAATTGTGATGTCCAGATAAGCCAGGAAAAAGCAAAAGCAAAAGTGAATGAAATTTTATATACAGATGTTAATGTTTCAGTAACCAGCGCCTGGTAGGCACCTGTTCCTCCGGGAACAAAAATAATACCCAGACTGCCAAACAGCATTATTGCCAAAGCAGCACCAATTCCTAATTGTGATGTTTCTTTAAAACAGAAAAATCCTACATACAATAATGCTGTATATAGAAACCATATAAGGGCAGTATGCAAAACAAACAGGTAGGGACGTTTGATATTTTTTACAGATTTTAATCCTTCCCAGAAACCAAGCACTATGTCTTTCATTTTTTTAATAAACACTCCCTTGCTTTTTTTACGGAGGATGAAAATCAAAACGATGATTGCTAGTATAACTACTGCAAAACCCAATACAAATAAATTGTTATGCTTTAGTGCAGATAATTTAGATGAAAGAGGACTAACAATTTTTTCATTTGTCATGCCCCACAACCGTTCAAACTGAAAAAAAAGTGTTGCAAAAAAAACAAGAATTAAACAGAGCAAATCAATAGCGCGTTCAGCTATTACTGTTCCAAAAGCTTCAGTAAAAGGTATTTTTTCATACTTTGTAAGTATTCCGCAACGTGATACTTCACCTAAACGAGGCAATGCAAAATTGGCTAAATAACCTACCATTACTGCAAAAAAAGTGTTGGATAATTTAGGGTTAAAGCCAAGGGGCTGAATTAATATTTTCCAGCGCATGGCACGAACCAAATGACTTAAAAAACTTAAAAACATAGATAAAACAATCCAAAAATAATTGGCTTGAGCAAAAGCTTCTTTGATGCTCGCTTTGTCATTCTCTGTAAGATTGCGAACAGCCAGCCAGATCAATAAAATTCCTATGCCTAAAAAAAATAGAAATTTTAAAATTGTAAAAATTTTATTTTTCAAAATTAGCGTAGTTTATTGGTTTTACTATCAGGAAAAATAACAGTTGGCTTGTATTTTTTAGCCAATTCGAAATCCATTAGTGCGTAAGATACAATAATTATTTCGTGACCTGCTTTTACTTTTAATGATGCTGGCCCATTCAAACAAATAACACCTGAATCTTTTTCACCTTTAATCACATAAGTGGTAAAACGTTCTCCATTGTTATAATTAAAAATATCCACCTTCTCGTTTTCAATAAGGTTGGCAGCATCCATTAAATTTTCATCAATGGTCACACTACCAATATAATTCAGGTCGGCCTGAGTTACAATTACGCGATGTATCTTTGATTTTAAAACTTCTATTTGCATGATAGCTACAAAACTAAAGAAATAAATTTAATTGATGGTACATTTTTTGATAATGGCTTTAGGTATCATTTGCAAACAGTATTATGATTATCTTTGTTTATGTATAAATTGAAACCTATACTTGCTATTTTCACTTTGCTTGTTTTTCTTTTTCCGCTTATGGAAAAAGGGCTTCACGATTTTTCTCATATTAGTGATAAACATTGCATTTCGGCAGATAAACATTTTCACCCCTCAGAGCATCATTGCGAAGTATGTGATTTCACAAACGATTTTAATGGATTGCCTTCTTTTAATCAGCCCGATTTACTTTTGAGTGAACAAGGTAATTTAGATTTCTTTTCCACAAAAAATAATATACTTCTTCAGAAAAAACATTTCCATTCTCTTCGTGCTCCACCTTCCTTGGTATAGTTTTCTTCCGTTAAATATACGGTTGTTTACTCATTTCAATTTTGTGTAAATACTATTTACCATAAAATAATTAAGCAATGTATTTAAAAAACAGTTTACTGTTTTTCATTCTGTTTATCAGCATGAAAGTTAATTCCCAAACTGAAAGCACAAAGACCGATTCGATTCTGCTTTTGCAAATTCAGAATGAAATGCAACAACAACAAACACCTCCACCACAACAACGGATTGGAGCTTCTGCTAATCCTGACATTAGCGTGATAGGCGATTTTCAAGGATTGTACCGTAGTTATGGATCTCATAATTTTGACGCACTATTAAATGAAGCGGAACTTTCCGTTCAGTCAGTAGTTGATCCTTATGCCCGTGCTGATTTCTTTTATTCCATTGGAGAAGACCGTATTACAGGAAAATTCTCCGGAGCAATTGAAGAAGGTTATTTAACTACCACATCTTTGCCTGCTCATCTCCAATTAAAAGCAGGACGATTCAAACAAGCGATGGGTAGGGTAAATCCAACACATGCCCATGCACTTCCCTTTATTGACTTGCCTGATGCTTACGTGAATTTTTTCGGTGAAGAAGGATTAAAAGGTGATGGGGTTTCATTAGTTTGGTTGTTGCCAAACCACAGCTTTTTTCAGGAGTCGACTGTAGAAGCAACAAGTGTAGCGGAAAGTCCAAGCTTTGAACGAAGCAATAAAAATAACTATCTGTATCTCGCTCACCTGAAAAATTTCTGGGATTTAACAGCAAATGCTACAATGGAGCTTGGACTGTCTGCAATGACCGGAGAAAATCTAATGAAAAGAAAAACCAATATTGGTGCTCTTGATCTTACATACAAATGGAAGCCAATCAGATACAACACTTACAAATCGGTTACTTTTCAAAATGAATTGTATTATAGTCAGGCTATGCTCGATAGTTCAAAAGTAAATGCACTTGGGTTTTATTCCATGTTAAATGTACAGGTAGCACAACGCTGGTTTCTTGCAGGAAGGTTCGATTATTCCAACAACCCGTATTCAGTAAAATTTGTACAGAAATCTGGCTCAATGACTCTTGGTTGGTATGCAACTGAATTTCAAAAAATAGAATTGGAAGGGAAATATACAACCATGAATCAAGGTCTTATTGAAAACAATTATGAGAAAAATTTTGTGATGGCTTATTTGCGCTGGATTTTCGTCATTGGGACGCATGGTGCACACACTTACTAAAATAATTATGAGTTATGAGTTAAAAGTTAAGAGTTTTGAATTGATAAAAAAAACCGTAAAAAATAAAAACAAAATGAAAACAAAAATCATTCTTATACTAATCGCTTCCGCTGTTACGATAAATAGTTCTTTTGCATCCACAATTCATGTTGTTACTACAACACAAGATACACGAAGCATTGCCGAATTAATCGGAGGAAACAAAATAGATGTATTCGCTATCGCGACAGGCTATCAAAACCCCCATTTTGTTGACCCTAAACCAAGTTACATCATTAAACTTTCGAATGCTGATTTGTATGTAACACTTGGTCTGGATTTGGAAGCCGGTTGGTCGCCATCATTACTTAGCAGTTCAAAAAATAAAAAAATTCAGAAAGGCAGTGATGGATATGTAGATGCATCTGTTGGAGTAACATTAATGCAAGTGCCTTCTTCTATTAACCGCGCCGAAGGAGACATACATGCATTTGGAAACCCACATTACTGGCTCGATCCAACAAATGGAAAAACAATTGCACGCAATATTTGCAACGGACTTGAAAAAATTTCTCCGGAAAATAAAGACTTTTTTGAAGCAAATCTTAAAACATTCGATTCACAAATTGATTTAAAATTAAAAGCGTGGACCACTGAAATGGCAGGCTTTAAAGGCTCAAAAGTTATCGCCTATCATAACGAATGGTGTTATTTCGAAAACCGTTTTGGTTTAAAGATTGTAGATTTTATGGAACCCAAACCGGGCATACCACCCACCCCTTCTCAATTAGTGAAAATCATTAAAGAAGTAAAAGAAAATAGCATAAAAGTAATTATTACTTCGCCATACTTTACTGCTTCTTCATCAGATGTTGTTTCAAAACAAACAGGAGCAAAAACCCTGATACTTGCTACTTCTGTTGGAGCATTCGATTCAATAAAAAATTATTACGATTTGTTTGATTACAATATTAAATTATTAGTTGGCGCTTTGAAATAGTTTCAAAATAGTATAGTTCAAATCCTCCCACGCAATTTGCATTAAGATAGGGATCAAGTAAAAATAGAATAAAATTATAAACCTAAAACCTCATTACCATGTTCGAAATGTTTCAATTAGATTTTATGATGTTAGCATTTATAGTCAGCATCATTATTGGTATAGTCCTTTCCTACCTTGGTGTACATGTGGTAGGTAGAGGAATTGTTTTTGTTGACCTTGCACTTGGTCAGATTGCTTCACTAGGAGTTGCCTATTCCGATTATGTAGGCTATGGAAAAACAATAATTCCAATTGTATTTGCTTTAGCCGGTGCACTGTTGATGTCACTCATTAATATTCGCGATAAGCGATTAAAATTAGAAGCCATCATCGGAATAATTTATGCGGTTGCCTCTGCTGTAACAGTGATGTTTATTTCCAAGACGCCTCATGGTGATTCAGATATTCAGGAAGTATTGTTCGGAAATATTCTTTCGGTAGATTGGGCACAAATAAAAATAATTGGAATTATTTTCGGAGGAATTGCTTTGTTTCATCTCATTTTTCACAAAAAATTTTTTCTACTTACCGAATGTTTTGAAAATGAAAATCCAAAAGTAGCAGCAACTGTTTTTAAGAAAAAAGGAGAATTTAGTTTTTGGAATTTTATGTTTTATCTATCAATTGGACTTGCTATTGTTTTTGCAGTACGTGTTAGTGGGGTAATTCCTGTGTTTTCATTTCTTATCATTCCGGCAGTAGCGGCAATTATGGTATCGAAAAACAAATTGGGTTTAATAATTACAGCTGTAATCATTAGTTTGCTCGGCGCTTTTTTCGGATTAAATGTTTCCTATCATTACGATTTCCCGGCAGGATCATCCTTAGTAGCGGTGTTGGGAGGAATTTTTCTGATGATCTCACTATTTTATCTTTTCAAAACAAGAATAAAAAAGGAGAATTAAATTGAAAAAATCAGGCATATTTTATTTCTATCTTTTTACCTATCGTTAATCATCTCTATTAACTCCGATTCCATCATCCAACTCAGTATGGAATATGTTACGTTCTAAACAGGGCTATACTAATTACCCGGTTAAAAAACTGCAAAAGATAAATTATACACACTTACTGCTCGATTTACTCCTGAGAAGTATGATCAAAATTCGCCAATACCTTTACTATAAAGGATTGTGTCGGTTTTTGTTTTGTAAATTTTTTGGGGGATAACTTTTCTTCAAATCTGCTTTTGAGATAAGGTCATTACTTTATAGGAAAACAT
Source organism: Bacteroidia bacterium (assembly GCA_036170475.1). Classification (GTDB taxonomy): domain Bacteria; phylum Bacteroidota; class Bacteroidia; order 2-12-FULL-35-15; family 2-12-FULL-35-15; genus 2-12-FULL-35-15. The sequence continues at coordinate 136,415 of JAVHPE010000177.1, forward strand.
TTTAATATTTACTACATTTGAACTGACCTAATTTTCATACAATGAAAAAAAATCTACTTTTATTTTTGTTTATTTATCAAATAAGCAATTTGTTCTCACAGATAAATGATTGTACAACAGCTACTCAATTTTGTGCCAATACAAATAATACTTATCCTGCATCTCAAAATACGACCGAGCCTGTAGGTCCTAATTTTGGTTGTTTAGGAAGTTATCCAAACCCTGCCTGGCTTTACTTTAATGTTGTAACGAGTGGAAACCTTATCATAAATATGTCTAATTCTGCAAACCTTGATATTGATTTTATTTGCTGGGGACCTTATACATCATCTGCTGCAGGCTGCGCATCAGGGTTAACCGGTACCGCTGTTTCATGCAGCTATTCATCATCGGCAAACGAAACATGCACCGTTCCGAATGCTCAGGCAGGAGAATTTTATATTCTGTTGATTACAAATTATTCTAATCAACCAACCAATATTACCTTCTCAATAGATTCTTCGAGTACGGCTGTCACGTCCTGTGATGGAATATCTTGTACACCTGACGCATTTTGTACTACTCCATTATGTATTGATGGGACACTTCAGCTTATTGCAGATGAAAATTTTGCACTTGGCACCTATGCTTGGAGCGGGCCTAATGGTTTTTCTTCGACTCAACAAAACCCGACTATTAATAATGTTTCGACAAACGCTTCCGGCTATTATTATGTTACTTATAACAAAGATTCCACTTGTTTAAATGAAATGGACAGTGTTTTAGTTAGTGTAGATACCTGCGGTATGCTGATAGGAAGAGTATTTGCGGATGCAAATAATAACTGCTCTTATGATAGTTCAGAAAATTATGTTGCCAATGCCCAGATAAAACTTTCTCAAAATAATATTTTTGTGGCATGGGCATGGACGGATGCTTTTGGTTATTACTTTTTTAACGTACCTAATGGAAGTTATACTATAGAATTAGTCTCTACTCCCGATTATACAATAACTTGTTCTAATAGTTTGGCTCATAATACGACTGTTTCATCGCCGTCTATCACAACAGAAAATTTTGCCGTAACTTGTAATACATCTGATATCGCAGCAACCGGTATTGGTTTGAATGGACCTATTGGATTTTTTCCCGGGAATACAAAAGTGCTTTTTCCCTATGTTGGTATTTATAACCCAGCCTGCCATCAAACTATTGTTCCGGGAAAAGTTGTAGTTGTTTTAGATACGTTAACGCAATATTTCGGTCCCTATAGTTCATACCCGGCACCGGATACAGTTATCGTAACAGTTTCAGGAGATACACTGATTTGGAATGTAGCCGATATTAGCAATATTGGGAATTTTGGTTATTTTAACTATCCCTTTGAAGTTTCTACAAACACATCCGCTACCATTGGCGATACCGTTTGTATTACGCTCATGGTGTTTCCTATTCTGGGTGATGCTGATACCAGCAACAATATTTTTAAACGTTGTTTTATCGTCGGTAATTCATACGACCCAAATTCAAAAGAAGTATTTCCCAAAGGGAATAGTCAATTCGGATATATTCCCGCTTCAACACCAAAATTGGAATACACGATTAATTTTCAGAATATGGGCACTGTAGCTGCCCAAAACATAATTGTTTTAGACACACTTGATGCCGACTTAGATATTGCATCTTTAAAAATTATATCAAGCAGCCATCAACAAACCACTACTTTTTTAGAAGGAAATGTTCTAAAATTTAACTTTAGTAACATTATGCTGCCTGATACAGCCGAAGACGAAGCTCATAGCCATGGTTATGTAAAATATTCCATAGCACCAATTCAGAATTTACCTCCTGGAACACAGTTAACAAACACCGCGTATATTTATTTTGATTATAACGCAGCCATTGTAACAAATACGGCGCTCAACACAATTGAGTTCCCTTCTGGTATTATGAATTATTCCGCTTATCATTTAGGAGTATTCCCTAATCCGACAAACAGCACTATTGATATTAATTTCGAAGGCAAACAAAGTGAAAATATTTACTTAAAAATTATGGATATAAAAGGGCAGATTGTTTATCAGGAAAAAGAAGGAAACTTCTCCGGTAAATATTCAAAAACGATTGATTTAAATAATTTTTCAAAAGGAATTTACCTGCTTCAAATCATTACCGATACAGAAACAATTCAGAAAAAAGTGGTCAAGGATTAATTTACAATTTGGATCTTGAACCCTTTTACTTCATCAAAAAGAATCTTTTAAAAAATCGCAGTTAACTCTCTGTAGAATACTTCTAAAAAAGACGATGTATATTAATTGTTTAGCAGTTTATACACAATTTATATATTTGTGCTAAATTATTAACAGTCAAGCTATGCCTAAGTCGGTAAAGGATAAAAAAAACTTCAAAAAAAACTCACATCTCCCGCCTGTCACATCCCGATTTTCTAAAGAATGGTATTTGCTTGGTGTTTTGATCATTACGCTTATCGCTTTCTTCCCTGCAATAAATAATGGTTTTACCAATTGGGATGATGAAGGATATGTTTTAAAAAATTATTTGATCCAGGATTTATCCTTTGCCAATCTGAAAAATTTTTTCAGTGAAAATGTGCAATCGAATTTTCATCCATTCACCATGTTGAGTTATGCGGTTGAATATCATTTTTTTCAGCTTAATCCAAAATCCTATCATATCACTAACATTATTTTACATCTGCTTAATGTAGCGCTGGTTTTTACTTTCATTTATCATTTGTTGAAAAACAAGGAAATAATGTTTGGTATAGAAAAAAAAAGTTCTTCTCTTTTACCTGTTAATTCTCAACTCCCACTAATAACAGCTACTATCACTTCCCTTCTTTTCGGAATTCATCCAATGCATGTTGAATCGGTAGCCTGGGTTTCGGAACGTAAGGATGTACTTTATGGATTTTTCTTTTTAATTTCTCTTCTCTTTTATTTGCGTTATGCTACAAGAGAAAAAAATAAATCCTTGAATTATACTTTAGCCATCACTTTTTTTATTTGCTCCTTACTTTCCAAAGGCATGGCAGTTTCATTATCATTAGTGCTTTTTGCGATAGATTTTTTTCTACGGAGAAAGTTTTCGCTGAAACTTTTTATTGAAAAAATTCCATTTTTCCTGCTCTCTATTACATTCGGTATTATTGCAATATATTATCAGAAATCAACGGACGCAATTCAGGATCATACCTTGTTTGCCTACTATGAACGAATTATATTTGCTTGTTATGGTACTATCATGTATTTGTTTAAACTGCTTATTCCACTTCACTTATCAACGTTTTATCCTTATCCGCTGTATGAAAATGGTTATCTACCAATTGCATTTTATCTTGCCCCTCTTGGAATTTTAGCGCTTGTTTTTTTCATTTATAAATATCTCAAGACTCCACATAAGCAAGAACAAGATTCTATAGCAGACAGTGAAAATAAATCAGGTGTGTTGTTCGGCATCGCATTTTTTTTAGTTACCATCGTTTTTGTTTTGCAACTTCTGCCTGTTGGCAGCACCATCATCTCCGACCGATATACTTACATACCATACATAGGAATCTTTTTTATTGTAGGGCAATCTTTCGGCAGCTTTTATCTGTCAAAAAATCCTAAACAGACTTCTCTGAGAATAATTTTTTCATTGGTTCTTATTGCCTATTCACTCAGCATGGTTTTTGTAACCCGCACAAGGTGCATCGTCTGGAAGAACAGTTTTAACTTGTGGGAGAATGTAATCAAAAATTATCCTCAAGTTTCTGTTGCTCATACTAACCTTGGACTTGCTTATAAAAAATTGGGAGATAAAAGTGACGAGCGTAAACTTTCTCATTATGATGAAGCGCTAAAAGAATACAACAAAGCCATTGAAGTGGATCCAAATTATAAAGATGCTTATGAAAACAGGGGTAATTTGTTTTTCCTGACTCAGAAATACGATTTGGCAATGAAAGATTTGCAAAAGGCTTTGCATCTAAAATCCACATCATCCGTGGCTCATAACAGTTTGGGAGCAGTCTATTTCAGCATCGGGAAATATGACTCCGCTCTGGTACATTTTAACGAAGCGATAGAAAACGATCCTGTTCTCTCTGATGCTTATAAAAACAGGGCGAACACCTATAGCGTACTCTCCAGATTTTCGGAGGCAATTGTTGATTATAACCGATACATAAAATTTGAACCAAAGGATCCTCCCCCCTATTATTGGAGAGGACTCGCATTTCAGAATACAGGTAAATTGGATGAAGCCATCAGTGATTTTGACAATGCACTACAACTCGGATTTAACGCTGCGGATTTATATTTGAATCGTTCCAAAATTTATTTTGATAAAAAAAATTACAAACAAGCATTAGAAGATGTGCTGCAAGGGCAAACAATGGGAGTGAAAGTAGATGAAAATTACATTAAACAGTTAAAAGAGGCAGCAAGCAACTAGCAAACCAAATATCACTAGATATAGCCAAGTCTAATTAGTGTCTGTCCATAGAGTCGAGAGTCTGAACTATAATGTTCGAGTTCGAGGCTTTCGTAGTTTTGAAAATCAAGAGTTTACATTTGTAAATGACTGATTTTTAAAACAAGAATAACGAAGAAATCGGACATTATAGACAGACTCTAATTAATAAAATTGGTGTAGATAAAGTACCAGGAATAACATTAAATGATATTTTTGTAAATTTGTCGTTTAACCAAATTTGTAATTATGTTAAAATACGCATTAGTAACCGGTGGCTCGCGTGGAATAGGGAAAGCTATTTGTTTAGAATTAGCTGATATGGGTTACAATATTTTAGTGAATTACCAATCCAATCAGGAAGAGGCTGACAAAACACTCGAACTAATTAAAAATAAAGGTGTTGAAGCGGAGCTGATGAAATTTGATGTGTCAATACTGATGGAGGTAGAAGAGTCACTGGGTAAATGGATGGAAAACAACAAAGCGACAAAAGTTTTGGAAGTGTTAGTTAACAATGCAGGAATCCGAAAGGATAACCTGATGATGTGGATGAGCGATAACGAATGGCATTCCGTTATGGATATAGCGGTAGATGGTTTTTTTTATGTAACGCGAATGGTGGTCAAGGATATGTTGGTAAAAAAATACGGACGTATCATTAGCATCGTTTCACTTTCAGGATTAAAAGGCTTACCTGGACAAACAAATTATTCTGCCTCGAAAGCAGCTGTAATAGGTGCCACAAAGGCATTATCGCAAGAGGTGGGGCGTAGAGGAATAACCGTGAATGCGGTAGCTCCTGGTTTTATAAAAACGGATATGACACAGGACTTAAATGAAAAAGATTTTAAAGCATTAATACCAATGTCACGTTTTGGCGAACCACAAGAGGTAGCGGATGTTGTTGGTTGGCTGGCTTCAAAAAAATCATCTTATGTTACAGGGCAGGTTATTTCAGTTAATGGAGGTTTGTACTCATAATAAATTAGATGTTGGATATTAGATTTTGGACGTCTTACATCTAATATCCAACATCTAAATACTAAAAATAAAATGAGAAGAGTTGTTATAACTGGTATGGGCATTTGGTCGTGTTTAGGTAGTAATCTGGATGCTGTCAGGGACTCTTTATTTCAAGGGAAATCAGGCATTGTTCTGGATCCTGAACGAAAATCTTTTGGGTATCGTTCAGGTTTAACGGGCAAGGTTGAAACACCCCAGTTAAAAGGATTATTGGATCGACGTGCAAGAATACAACTTTCACAAGAAGCTGAATATGCCTATCTTTCAACCCTTGAAGCTACCAAAAATGCAAGAATGGACATTGACTGGTTGAAAAAAAATGAAACAGGTATTTTATTCGGCAATGATAGTTCTGCAAAGGCTGTGATGGAAGCCATAGATATAGTAAGGTTAAAAAAAGACACGACATTAATTGGTTCGGGTTCAATTTTTCAATCGATGAATTGTACTGTAACAATGAACCTTTCAACGATTTTTAAATTGAAAGGAATTAATTTTACGATTAGCGCCGCTTGTGCAAGCGGCTCCCATTCCATTGGGTTGGGCTATTTAATGATAAAATGGGGCTTGCAAAATCATATCATTTGTGGGGGAGCCCAAGAGGTAAACCCTTTTGCATTTGGCAGTTTTGATGGATTAAGTGTTTTCTCAATTCGTGAAAATGAACCCACAAAAGCGTCTCGCCCTTTTGATAAAGACAGGGACGGATTAATACCCAGCGGAGGTGCCGCTACTTTGATATTAGAAGATTATGAAACAGCGGTAAAACGCGGTGCGACTATTTTAGCGGAAGTTGTTGGTTATGGATTCTCTTCAAATGGCGAACACATTTCCAATTCAAGTATTGATGGACAGGTACGTTCATTGAGTATGGCATTAAAAGATGCGAATATAAGCGAACATGAAATTGATTATATTAATGCACATGCTACTTCAACATTAGGAGGAGACAGCACAGAAGCTATAGCTATTGATACTGTTTTTGGTAATTCCAAACCTTTAGTGAGTTCTACAAAATCTATGACCGGGCATGAATGCTGGATGGCAGGAGCCAGCGAAATTGTTTATTCTATACTGATGATGCAAAATGATTTTGTGGCTCCCAATATTAACTTTGAAAATCCTGATGAAGCATCTGCTAAATTAAATATTGCAACAAAAACTACGGAGAAAAAAATTGATACTTTTTTGAGTAACTCTTTCGGATTTGGAGGAACAAATTCGACTTTAATAATTAAAAAAATAAAATAAGCATAAAACCAGCTATGACAAAAGAAGAAATTATTTCTACAGTAAAGGATTTTTTAGTGAAGGAATTTGAAGTTGATCCTACCGTAATTTTACCTGAAGCAAACCTTCGCGCAACCCTCGACTTGGATAGTCTGGATTATGTCGATTTAGTAGTTGTTATCGAAAGCAACCTGGGTTTCAAAGTAGTTGGCGAAGATTTTGTTACTATTCATACGTTTCAGGATTTTTACGATTATTGCTATAACAAGGTAAATCAAAAAGAAATAGTTTAAATAATGGAGTAGGCAATTTAACAGTAGGCAATTAATAGTGTCCCTCTTGCCCTTCTTCAGGAAATTGTTTCCGCTTCCCTCCTCCTATTGGAGAAGGAGCCCGAAGGGCGGATGAGGTAGAGAGGGATTAAGGGTGAGGTAATAACAATGTCAAACAATAAAAAATGGGAAGGGAAAAATAAAGGAGGCGTTAAAGGGCAACAATTTTTTGTTTTTATACTTAATTTTTTCGGGCTGCAAATCGCATATTTTTTTTTACGGTTTGTAGCTTTTTATTTTTTTATTACCGCTAAATCTACAAAAACTTCTTTACAGTATTTCAGAGAAATACTTGGCTACAATAAGTGGAAAGCATATAGGGCTGCCTATCAGAATTATTACATATTCGGACAAACATTATTAGACAAAGTCGCCTTGCTTTCAGGGTTGCGGAATAAATTCACTATCATACACGAAGGACATGACGAAAATTTAGTGTATCTGAAAAATAGGGGCAAAGGAAGTATTTTGTTAAGTGCGCACATCGGAAATTGGGAAATAGCCGGACAAATGCTTGAAATATTGGAGACAAAATTTAATGTTTTAGTTTATGATAATGAAGCAGAAAAAATGAAGACATATATGGCTGAGGTAATGAAGAAAAAAAACTTTAATATCATCGCTATTAAAGATGGGGAAATGGGACATGTAGTCGAACTTCACAAAGCATTCAGTAATAACGAATGGGTGGTAATGCATGGCGATCGTTACCTGCCCGGCACCCCGACAATTGAAAAAATATTTATGGGTAAAAAAGCCAAATTCCCACGTGGACCTTTTGTGATGGCAGCAAAATTTGGAGTTCCGATAACTGTCGTTTTTGCTGTAAAGGAAAGCAATAAGCAGTATCATTTCTTTGCTAAAAAACCTATAGAAGTGAAACGGGCACGTACAGAAAATGAGGTCGAAAAAACGGTTATGGAAATTTCAGATCAATACATTATAGAACTTGAAGAAATGCTGAAAAGATATCCTACTCAATGGTTTAATTTTTATGATTTCTGGGCGGAGAATTAATTTAGATTACAATAACTTGCCCGCTCTTTGACGTTGCCTCTAAATATAAGACCAATTTCCTTGCCCATGGGTGTACGACAAATATCCCTCAATATTAATATTCCACCCCATCTGGGTTATTCAATTGTGAAATGTCTCATTATATTATAATCATTACATCCCTTCGGGATTTAAAGTATTTGATAAAAAGTATTTGATAAAAGCCCGAAGGGCTGTTATTATTATAAAATAAACAAAGATTGTCATTTTAAAACCCCGTAGGGGTGGTATTAGGAAATTTGTCGTACACCCTTGCCCATTATTACTGTAAATTTCGTATAATTGCACCCAATCTAAAAACAGGTTCAAATGAGTAAAGTAGCTTTAATTACTGGAATTACAGGTCAGGATGGCGCCTATTTAGCCGAACTATTACTGAACAAAGGGTACACCGTACATGGTCTCAAACGCAGAAGCTCTATGTTTAATACCGGGCGTATCGATCATCTGTATAAAGATCAACACGAAACAAAAGTAAAATTCTTCTTGCATTATGGCGATTTGACCGACTCTACAAACATTATTCGCATTATACAAGAAACGCAGCCCGATGAAATATACAACCTTGCCGCACAGTCGCATGTAAAAGTTTCTTTCGACTCCCCTGAATATACCGCTAATGCGGATGCTATCGGACCATTACGCATTTTGGAAGCGATTCGCATTTTAAAACTGGAAAACAAAACACGCTTTTATCAAGCCTCTACATCCGAGATGTATGGAGATGTTCGGGAAATTCCACAAAAAGAAACAACGCCTTTTTATCCGCGCTCACCCTATGGTGTTGCAAAGGTTTATGGTTTTTGGATTACTAAAAATTATCGTGAAGCATACAACATTTACGCCTGTAATGGAATTTTATTTAATCACGAAAGTCCAATACGTGGAGAAACATTTGTTACCCGAAAAATTACAAGAGCCGTTGCTAAAATACATTTAAAATTACAGACTAAATTATTTCTTGGTAACCTCGATTCAGAGCGTGACTGGGGACACGCAAAAGATTATGTGGAAGGAATGTGGTTGATGATGCAACAAAAAACCGCTGATGATTACGTGTTAGCTACAGGAAAAAAAATAACCGTTCGTAAATTTGTTGAGTTGGCTTTCGCCGAAGTAGGAATTACCTTGAAATGGGAAGGCAAAGGGGTTGAAGAAAAAGGAATAAATATCGCAACCGGAAAAGTTACTGTCGAAATTGACCCCCGTTATTTCCGCCCCACAGAAGTTGAATTATTAATTGGCGATGCGTCAAAAGCTAAAAAAGAATTAGGCTGGAAACCTAAATATACCTTAGAACAATTAGTAAAAGAGATGGTAAAGAGTGATGTGAAATTATTTGAAAGAGATAAATATTTATTGGAAGGCGGACATGCTGTAATGAATTTTCATGAGTAGGATGGAGAAAAACGAAAAAATATACGTTGCCGGACATCGGGGAATGGTAGGCTCTGCGATTATCAGAAGACTTCAAAAAGATGGCTTTACAAATATTATTACCCGCAGTTCAAAAGAATTGAATTTAATTAATCAGCAGGCTGTCGCTGATTTTTTTGCTTCGGAAAAACCAGCGTTCGTTTTTTTAGCTGCCGCTAAAGTTGGCGGTATTGTTGCCAATAATACCTATCGTGCGGAATTCATTTATGAGAATACCATGATCCAAAATAATATTATTCATCATTCCTATTTGAATAAAGTAAAAAAATTATTGTTTCTTGGCTCCTCTTGTATATACCCTAAAATGGCTCCACAGCCCTTGAAAGAAGAATATTTACTGACAGGTATTTTAGAACCGACCAACGAGCCTTATGCCATCGCGAAGATTGCCGGAATAAAAATGTGTGATGCATACCGCAGTCAATATGGTTGTAATTTTATTTCGGTAATGCCTACTAATTTATATGGCCCCAACGATAATTATGATTTGAATAATTCACATGTGCTCCCCGCCCTTATTCGCAAATTTCATACCGCTAAAACTCAAAAATTATCAAGTGTTGAAATATGGGGTACAGGGTTACCAATGCGTGAATTTTTACATGTTGATGATTTGGCTGACGCCTGCTTTTTTCTGATGCAAAATTACAATAAACCAGGTTTGATAAATATTGGCGTGGGTGAAGATATCACGATTAAAGACCTCGCTTTATTAGTAAAAAAGATTGTGAATTACAAAGGGGAATTACTGTTTGACACCACAAAACCAGACGGAACACCACGTAAATTAATGGATGTTAGTAAACTACATTCATTCGGCTGGAAACATAAAATCAATTTGGAAGAAGGTGTCACATCTGTTTATGAGGAAGCTCAGGCTTTTTTTAAAAGTAATATCAATTAGTGTTAAAACCTGAATTGCAACCTTTTAATATTCTTCATCGTCTACATTGCGGATTACAGAAAAAAAATTATAATTCACATAGTTGTATTTTTTCTGCGAATGCGATGAATTCCCTCTTGAAAAAGCGGCTGGAGGGGGGATTCCCCCTTGAAAAGGGGGTTAGGGGGATTAAAAACGTATTCCATTAATATAATTCGTAAATTTCCCCAACCCAACCCAACCCCCTCACATAATATAGGGATAAAAAAAATAGATGATAAAAATCAAAAATAAAATAATATCTTTAGTTTTTAATTTTGGGGAAGCATTATAAAATAATCTTGTAAGTTTGACACTATTCAACCTGAAGACATGAAAAAAAGCGGTATTTTAAATATGAATAAAACTCAAAATTCCGGGTGGAGCACGCTGCTTCGCATTTCTCTTATTATTTTCTTTTCAGCGACTATTTTAAATATCCAAGCCCAATGTCCAACAGTTAGTGCAATACCAATTTCTACCAACATCTGTTCAACTACCACCACATCTATTGAATTGAAAAGTGATGTGCCCGGCACAGCGTTTTCCTGGACTTCCGCTTCAAAAGATGTTGCAGGAGGAACCGACGGAACAGGCTTCATTATTGCTAACACATTGTCCGCGATGGAGTCCCTTACCGGTTCTGTTGTTTATACAATTACACCAACTGCAAATGGCTGTAAAGGAACTCCGGCAACTGTTACAATTAAGGTTAATCCTATCCCAACTGTTACTGCGATTCCAATATCATCAACAATATCTTCAGGAACAGCTGCTTCAATTTCATTAACAAGTGATGTGGCAGAAACCGCATTTTCATGGACTGTATCACGATCTGGGGTAATTGGTGCCGCCGCTGGTTCCGGTTCGGGAATAAACCAAACGATATCAACAACTGCTAAAAATGGAAGCGCAACTTACCGGGTTACGCCTAATTTTAATGGGTGTGCAGGGAATTCAATAAATGTAAAGGTAATTGTTGTGAAGAAATAATGAGAAAAAAATAGTTCTTTTTTCGGGGGAACAGCTTTAATTTCAGAGAATTGTAAATAGAATAAAAATAATTTAGTACTTTTAATATTCTTTTGTAGAATTCATCATTTTAGGACACATAATGAAACACTTTACAATCTTAAACTAAAAACATGCATAGCTTTACAAAAAATATTTTTAATAAAGCTCATATTTTTCAATTGCGAAAAACTTTTCAAATTGCGATTGCTATTTTCTTTGTTGCTCTCTCTCTCAATTTGAAAGCACAGTGCCCTCCACCTACACTCGGTCCGGTAGCTATTGCAACAACTTCTTCCGATACAATCTGTTCCTTTATTATTACGCCAATAGTTTTAACATTTGAAAGCGGTTGGCCCGGAGCTAATTTTAACTGGACACAAATCCCTACCAATGTATCCGGGTCAGCTGATGGAAGCGGCACAACCATTGCTGATACGTTAGATTCTTATGATGAAATAAATGCTGGAACCGTAGTTTATACTATCACGCCGGATTCCGCTGGTTGTCCAGGCACTCCAATATTCGTTACAATAACAGTTAATCCAAAACCTGTTGTTATAGTGACACCATTGACACCAATATGTTCGGGTAGTAATACTTCCACTTTATTATCAAGTCTTGTTTGGGGAACTACTTTCACTTGGACAGTCAGCCAATCTAATGTATTAGGGGCAACTGATGGTTCCGGCGATTCAATTTTTCAAGTTTTAATTTCTACTGGAACTTTTTCTTCCGTTATGTACAGCATTGTACCTACAGCAAATGGATGTATTGGAGAGACGGTAAATGATAAAGTTAAAGTTAATGCTTTACCTTCGCTTACTCTGGTTTCTGATTCTCTTTTGGTATGCCAGGGGACCAATGTTGTTAGCCTTTTCTATAGTGCTACCGGAGGAAGCCCAAATCAATATAGCATCGATTTTGATATAATTGCTGAAGGACAGTTATTTTCGGATGTACCAATTTCACTACTGCCTTTTAGCCCAATCCTTATTAACGTTCCGCCCGGTGCCCTACCCGGTGTATACAATGCGGTTTTGTCTGTAAATAAGGGCGCATGTCCGGGGGCATCCTACCCAATAACAATTACGATAATGGGTCCGCCAACACCTGCTAATGCCGGTCCGGACCAAACAATTTGTGGTGCGGACTCCACAACTCTTGCTGCAGATTCTGTAATATCAGGAACTGGAATTTGGACTGTTTTAAGCGGAGTTGGAGGAAGTTTTGCCGATTCAAGTGTTTATAATACAGTTTTTAGCGGAACATCGGGCACTACCTATGTTTTATTATGGTCAGTTTTAAATAATCCCTGCCCTCCTTCCACAAGTACTGTAACAATTACATTTAATCAATTACCGACACCTGCTAATGCCGGTCCGGATCAAACAATTTGTGGATCAAATTCCGCATTCCTTTGGGCAGATACTGTACTGATAGGAACTGGGAACTGGAGTATTTTAAGCGGAATAGGAGGTAGCATAGCTGATTCAACTAGTAATAATACCACATTTACAGGAACAACAGGGAATACCTATACTTTGTTGTGGACTGTTACAAATGATTCTTGTGCATCTGCCGACAGTATTACAATAACTTTTAATCAATCTCCAACTCCCGCTAATGCCGGTCCTGATCAGATAATTTGCGGAGCAGATTCTGCGACCCTTGCCGCTAATCAACCTGTATTGGGTATAGGAAACTGGAGTATATCCAGCGGAGGTGCGGGCAGTTTTGCGAATTCAGCCGATTCGGCAACAGTATTTACAGGGACAATAGGAAATACCTATGTTTTATTATGGACTATCACAAATGATTCTTGTGCTTCTTCCGACAGCGTTACAATTACTTTTACTCAATTTCCCACTCCCGCAAATGCTGGTCCTGATCAAACAATTTGTGGTGCGGATTCTACAACACTTGCCGCTAATGAACCAATAGTAGGAATAGGAAACTGGAGCATATCCAGCGGATTGGGTGGCAGTTTGGCAAACCCGGCTGATTCAGCAAGCGAATTCTATGGAACAGATGGAAATACGTATGTTCTGGTATGGACCATTTCTAATGATTCTTGTGTCTCTCCCGACAGTGTAACAATTACTTTTAGCTCAAAGCCACTTTTGCTAACCTGGGCCCAAAGTATATGCCGTCCGGATTCTACTATAGATATAACTGATTCCATAGTAACATTTGGTTCCACTCCCGGACTGACTTATACTTATTTTATAGATGCCGGAGCTGATACTGTATACACTACTCCATGGGCTGCAACAGCGGATACCTACTATATTGTTGGAACATTGGGTGCGGGATGTACAGATACCGCCACGGTAACCGTTACGCTTAACGATAGCGCTATTGTAAAAACCAATCCCCAACTGGTATGTTCGCCGGCAACAGTTGACCTTACGGATTCACTCGTTACACTGGGTTCATCAGCAGGTTTAACCTTTACCTATTTTATGGATTCTTCTGCAACAGATTCTATTTTAAATCCAACACAGGTAGGATCGGGAACCTATTATATTGTGGGCGAAACCGTATATGGATGCCGTGATACAGCTGCTGTTGTTGTAACTGTTAGACTTGCATCGGTAGTCACTGTTCCCCAATTTGCATGTTTCCCGGGAACAATCAACCTTACTGACACTGCTGTCACTTCCGGTTCTACCCCGGGATTATGGTTTCTTTATTATACCGATTCAACGATTACAACATTTTTGATTCCTCCAATTACTGACACTACAGGTACCTATTGGATTGTTGGCTCAGATGGCACTTGTAAAGACACCGCAGCAGTAACGGTAACCATTAACCCGAAACCAACCGTATTTACCACTCCACCGCCTGCAGTGTGTGCACCTGCAACTATTGACCTTACCTTACCGGCTGTTACAGCGGGTTCAACAGATAGTTTAACATTTACCTATTATACAAGTCTAACACCGCCAATTCATACAGCAGATTCAACAGCTATAACAACAAGTAACTGGTATTTTATTGTAGGAACAACATCAATGGGCTGCTCAGATACCACACCTGTATATGTTACGATTACTCCAAAACCGGTTATTAATACTGTGAACCAGGTAAGGTGCTCTCCGACAAAAGTTGATCTTTCAGCTCCGGCAGTTACATGGGGTTCAACTCCTTGGGGAGGCTTAACATATACTTATTTTGCTGACTCTTTATTAACAGTGCCAATATTATTTCCGGCTTATTTAGCTGTAGATTCTGGTACGTATTACATTGTGGGGACAACATTTGGAGGCTGCAAAGATACAGCATCAGTAAAGGTTACCATTAAGATTTCCCCAATAGTGCTTACCACTCCACCGCCATCAGCATGTTTCCCACCTACAACGATTGATCTTACTGACACCTCTATCACTTCAGGTTCAACAGCCGGGCTGTCTTATACTTATTATACAAGTTTTTTACCACCAACTCATACAAACGACTCAACATCTGTTTTTAGTGGTACTTATTTTATCGTTGGGACAGCCGGTTCGGGATGCTCCGATACCACAAGCGTTACTGTTGCAGTCAACGCAACACCAAATGTCAATACCGTTCCACTTGCGCTATGTGACTCTTTAACGGTTGATCTTACAGACCCTGCGGTTACCGATGGATCCACATCGGGTTTAACATTTACTTACCTTAGCGATTCACTTGGTACAATGATTCCGATTCCGGATCCAACACAAGTGGGAGCAGGAACCTATTATATTGTTGGAACAACACCACAAGGATGTTCAGATACAACGGCGATAACTGTTGATACAATGCCAACTGTCACTACTTCACCAATAGATCAGTGTTTCCCTGACACTACTACTAATCTTTATTGGAGTATTGCTTTTGGTAGCACAACACCGGGCTTAACATTTACTTACTTTAGCGATTCACTTGGTACAATGGTTCCTGTTCTGGGTGCGGATACTGCCACAGCATTAGTGGGGAATTATTATATTGTAGGTACAACCCCTGGCGGCTGCGCCGACACTACACCGGTAAGTTTTGCGGTACATGAATTGCCTGTTGTTTATTTAACGGATTTAGAAGTTTGTGCCCCCTCAACAGTTAACCTTTCTGATGCAATAGTGGCTGATTCAACTACTTCTGGTTTATGGTTTTCATACTACAATAGTGGTTTTGCTTGGATAGGCTTTCCTGCATATACGATGGTTGGTAGCGCTGGCATTTATTATATACGAGGGACAACGGGTTGGGGCTGTTCTGATTTAGAACCTGTAAATGTCATTATTGATACACAACCCACTTTAAAAACGCACGACCAAAACGTGTGTCAACCTGTTTCGACTGTGGATCTTACCGATTCTATCATAACATGGGGATCCGACCCTGGATTAACATATTCTTATTATTCTACTTTCTTCCCTCCTATTCCTGTTCTGGATCCAACACAAGTTGGAGCAGGTACCTATTGGATTGTAGGTACAGCCGTAGGAGGTTGTTCTGATACTGCTGCCGTCACTATTAATATTAATATAAAACCAAATGTAAACACAAATCCACAATCAACTTGTTTCCCCGGTACAATTGATCTTACTTTAAACGCTGTTACCCTTGGTTCTTCTTGGTTTATTTCTGTTTTTACATATCTGGATTCAGCAAACACACCAATTCCACCACCAACAGCAATTTCGGTAAGCGGAACCTATAATATTATTGGAACAACGGGAGCGGGATGCTCTGATACTACATCAGTATCGGTTACCATTAATCCAAAACCTGATTTAGTTGCAACCGCCCCAACGTTATGTTTCCCCTCTTTAACTGTCGATCTTACTGACACAGCAATCACTTCCGGTTCAAGTGCAAATTTAATACCTCCTGGCATTCCCTTTACCTACTGGTGGGATTCGGGAGCATCCGTTTCACTTAATTCCCCCGATCAAGCAGTGGCTGGTCCTACTTATTATATTGTTGGGGTAACAGCAGCAGGATGCCGTGATACAGCATCAATAACATTTTTAGTAAATCCTAAGCCAGTCGTTTTTACTGTATCTCAGCAACTATGTAGGCCGGATACAACATTTAATCTTACACTACCAAGCGCAACTGCCGGCTCAGACGCTGCATTAACGTTTACATATTTTACAAATGATACTGTACCGATAGGTTTCCCAGCGGATACAATGGTGGGTCCCGGCAGCTATTGGATAGTGGGCACTGCTGCTACCGGTTGCTCAGATACTGTTGCTATTAATATTTCACTTAATGCTAAACCAATATTGTTTATTAACGATCCGGCACCAATATGTTCCCCGGGTTCAGCAGATCTGACACTTTCTGGAGTTACAATGGGCTCAACCGGAGGCTTAACTTTATCTTATTACACGGACTCTTTAGCAACATTTGTTTTCAACACTCCTGACTCTGCATTAGCAGGTACCTATTATATTGTTGGTACAACATTAACAGGATGTACGGATACAGCTGCTGTAACCGTTACAGTAAATTCAAATTCCAACCTGGATTCTGTAGCGGGATCACCTACACTTTGTATGTTAGACAGTACAACATTTATTGCCTATGGTGTAGTGCTGGGTGGCGGAACTGGCACCTGGAGCAGCAATGATACATTAGTTGCCACGGTGAGTGGAACAGGCATGGTAACTGGCGTTGGCGTTGGTAACTGCGATATCATTTATACCATATTAGGTGGATGTAGCGGAACAAAAAAAGACTCCGCCAACATAACAATAAGCACATCGCCAACTGTAGGTTTTACAGTATCTCCAAACGATAGTATCTGCTTAGGAGCTAGTGTTACTTTATCGGGTACGGGCGCTATTAGTTATGTCTGGACAGGCGGAGTTCTTGATAATGTTGCCTTTACGCCGCTTGTCACAGGAAGCTATACAGTAACAGGTACTGCTTTTGGCTGTAGCGATACTGCAATAGCGACAATAACAGTAAATCCAACAATACCAATAGTAGGATTTACGGCTTTTCCAAACGATAGTATTTGCTATGGCGACAGTGTTACTTTAGCGGGCACAGGTGCCATAAGCTATGTATGGACGGGTGGAATTACAAACGGTGTAGCCTTTTTGGCAACAAATGCGACCTATACAGTAACCGGCACAGACGCTTTTGGCTGTACAGATACCGCAGTAGTAACTATTACTGTAAACCCTTTGCCTACTGTTAATTTTATAGTAACTCCAAACGATACCATATGCTCAGGGGCGAGTGTTACCTTGTCAGGCACAGGAGCCATCAGTTATGTATGGACTGGTGGCATTACAGATGCTTTAGCCTTTACACCCTTAGTACCAGACAGCTATACTGTTACAGGTACAGATGCATTTGGCTGTTCTGACACAGCAGTAGCGACTATTATGCTAAACGGTTTACCAACTATCGGTTTTACAGCTTCTCCTAACGATAGTGTCTGCTTTGGCGATAGTGTTACTTTATTCGGCACAGGAGCCATCAGCTATGTATGGACAGGAGGGATTACAAATGGTGTAACCTTTTTGGCAACTAATGCAACCTATACAGTAACAGGTACTGATGCTTTTGGTTGCAGCGATACAGCAGTAGCAACTATTACAGTAAACCCACTGCCTACTATTGGTTTTACAGCAATACCAAATGACAGTATCTGTTTAGGATCGAGTGTTACTTTATTGGGTACGGGTGCCACTAGTTATGCTTGGACAGGAGGAGTTATTAATGGTGCAGCCTTTTCGCCAGTCACAACAGACACTTATTCCGTAACAGGCACTGATGCCCTTGGTTGCACCAACACAGCAACAGCAACCATTACTGTAAATCTTCCGGACAGCGCAACTTTCTTCTATTCGTTATTAACGTATTGTAAATCAGATCCCATCAATCCTACACCAACTATTTGGGGTTTATCCGGTGGAATATTTAGTTCTACACCGGGATTGGTATTTATAAGCACGGATTCGGGCAAGATAAATTTAGCCGCCAGCACACTTGGGACATATAACATAACCTATACCACTAACGGGTCATGTCCGAATTCTTCAATTTTTAGCATAACAATCACAAGTGGATTCTCGGCAACATTTACGTATGATAGCGTAGCATACTGTCAGGGAGGAAATCCAAACCCTTCTCCGGTATTCCCTTTAGGATCTAGTGCAGGAATATTCACAGCTAGCCCTGCAGGTTTGGTGTTTGTTGATACAACCACCGGCGAAATTAATTTAACATTGAGTTCGCCCGGAAACTATACGGTAAAAGATTCAATTCCGGCATCGGGTGGATGTATTTACGCTGTTGCAACTTCAACCGTAACAATAACAGCATTACCGGTCGCAACATTTACTTATGTTGATACCTCCTATTGCCAGAATGCGGGCAATCCACTTCCTACCTTCAGTGGTGGTGGTGTAGCCGGTGTATTCAGCTCAACACCCGGTTTAGTATTTGTTAGTACCACTACCGGACAAATTGATTTGGCTGCAAGTTCAGCAGGAACATACACGGTAACCAATACGATTGCTCCATCTGGCGGATGTGCCGCCGTTGTTGCAACTTTTGATATCAAAATTACAGCATTGCCTGTTGCAACATTTAGTTATACAGGGACACCTTATTGTCAGAATGTGGCTAATCCATTTCCAACATTTCCTCCGGGAGGAAGCTCAGGAATATTTTCAGCCGTTCCATCAGGATTAGTTTTTGTCAGTACAGCCACCGGACAGGTTGATTTAGCGGCAAGTAATCCGGGGGCTTACATTGTAACTGATTCAATTCCTGCTGCAGGAGGCTGTCCTGCCGTTACCTCAACAACACCAATTACTATTATTACCTTGGATAGCGCGGCTTTCAGTTATCCATTATCCACTTATTGTAAAACAGGCGCTAACCCTATTGCGACAATAACAGGGTTACCCGGCGGAACGTTTACAGCCCTCCCTGCTGGTTTAGTGTTTTTAAATCCTACCACAGGACTGATAGATTTAACAGCGAGTGCTGAGAATACATATACTATTAGCTATCTTACTAATGGTCTATGTCCGAATACTGCTACTTTTAGCCTCACAATTACATCAACCCCTAACGCTACTTTCAATTATTCGAGTCCATCCTATTGCCAGGGAGGAGGTTCAAATCCTTCTCCAATATTCCTTCCGGGAGCAAGTGCGGGAATATTTTCAGCTATGCCGGCAGGATTAGTATTTGTAAGCACCTTAACAGGACAGATAGATCTTACGGCAAGTGCAGCGGGCAATTATTCTGTCACTAATTTTATTGCCGCATCAGGCGGATGCCTTGCAAATTCTTTTTCATTGCCAGTAACTATAAACGCTATTGACGATCCTTCTTTCAATTATCCTTTATCCACATATTGTCCCACCGGTTCTGATCCTACCGCAGCAATTACGGGATTGTCCGGAGGTACATTTACTGCTCTCCCTGCCGGCTTGGTGTTTATTAATAATACAATAGGGCTGATTGATTTATCTGCAAGCGCAACGGCAACATATATTATAACCTATACTACTAATGGTTCTTGCCCTGCTACCGCTACTTTCAGTCTTACCATTACATCCACTCCAAATACCGCATTTAGTTATGCGGGTCCATATTGCCAGGGAGGGAATCCAAATCCTTCTCCAACTTTCCTTCCCGGAGCGAGCGCAGGAATATTCTCGGCTATTCCGGCAGGTTTGGTATTTGTAAATACTAATACAGGTCAGATAGATATTACAGCGAGCGCCACAGGTACCTACATCGTCAAAAATCTTATTTCTGCTGGAGGTTGTCCGGCAGATTCATCCATAAATGCTGTTACAATTAATGGTGCGCCAACAATTGCTGTTGCAGGTCCTGACCAGATTGGCTTTGCTACCTGCGGGCAAACGACTGTTACCCTTGCAGCAAATGCAGCAATAGTTGGAACAGGAAACTGGAGTATTTTCAGCGGAGGTGCTGGAAGTTTTGCAGATCCAACTGATACAGCAACTATATTTACCGGAACAGCAGGAGCTACTTATGTTTTAATCTGGACCATTTCAAATAATCCTTGTACTGCTTCAACTGATAGTGTAACTATTAAATTTAACCAAGCCCCGACTGTTGCGGATGCCGGACCCGACCAAACAGATTCTGCTACCTGCGGATTAACTTCTGTTACTTTGTCCGCAAATATGCCAGGCATCGGAACAGGCAGCTGGAGTGTATTTAGCGGAGCGGGAGGTAGTTTTGTTGATCCAACTGATTCGGCAACTGTATTTAGCGGAACAGCAGGATCCTCTTATGTTTTATTATGGACAATTACCAATATCTGCGGAAGCTCTATTGATAGTGTAAAAATTAAGTTTAATCAGAATCCAACAATTGCTGTTGCTGGTCCGAACCAGACAGGTTCCTCTACCTGCGGATTAACTTCTGTAACCCTTGCGGCAAATGCGCCAATAGTCGGGACAGGAAGTTGGAGTATTTTTAGTGGAATAGGTGGAAATTTAGCACTTGTAACAAACCCTGTTACTGCATTTACCGGAGTTTCAGGGTCTACCTATGTTTTAGTTTGGACAATCACTAATGCTCCATGTGTTTCTACCGATAGTGTAACGATTACATTTAATCCAATGCCAACGGTAGTTACTAATGCTCCGGCAGCAGTTTGTTCTCCGGCAACAGTTGATCTTACATTACCGGCAGTTACAGCAACATCAACAGTAGGTTTAACATTCACCTATTTTACAGATTCCACTGCAACCATTCATATTGCAGATTCATCTGCCGTTGCAACAAGCGGAACGTATTATATTGTTGGTACAACAGCAGCAGGGTGCACCGATACAACAGCTGTAACAGTTACCGTACATCAAAGTCCGTCTGTTACATTAACCAAAACAGATCTTGCCTGTTTTAATGTTTGCACAGGTACTGCAATTGCAACTGTAATTGGTGGTGCTCCTGTTTATACATATGTTTGGTCATCCGGCACTAACGATACCTCTGTTTCTACTACTGATACTATAACTGGATTGTGTGCTATAGGCTACACAGTAACAGTTACAGATGCAAATACTTGTTCTGATACCGACAGCATAAATATTACACAACCTCCACAAATTAGTGCAAATATCACAACCACCAATGTTTCTTGTAATGGTATTTGTGATGGAGCTTCATTAGTTGTTCCAACGGGAGGTACAGTTCCATTTACTTTTGCCTGGAATACGGGGGCGATTGACTCGGCAATTGTTGGTCTCTGCACGGGAACGTATACTGTAATTGTTACAGATTCCATGTCATGTAGTGTTGCACTAACGGATACAATTTTCTCTGCGCCTCCGATATTATCTAATGCCGTAATTTCTAATGCTACTTGTGGATTATGTGATGGACAAATTACGTTAGCTCCAACAGGGGGAATCATACCTTACACTTTCTTATGGGGGAATAATGACACTACTGATGTAGTATCCAATTTATGTGCAGGATTATATTCTGTTAATATTACTGATAGTTCAGGTTGTCTTGCGCATTTTTCAATTCCAATTAGCAATCCCGGAGGTCCAATAAGTGCAGTCATAACAGGTACAAACTTAAATTGTTATGATCAATGTATTGGAACAGCAACTATTGATACCGTCATAGGAGGAACAGCACCATATTCTTACCTTTGGATACCGGGAGGACAAACAGCTGCTATGATACCTAATTTATGCGCAGGTGTTTATTATGTTGAGATAGCCGATTCTAATGGATGTTCGTTAATGGATTCAGTAACCATTACTCAACCGGCACCTATTTTAGCTAACCAATTTGTTACAGCTGTTACTGCTTGTGATAGTTGTAATGGAAGTATTTTCATTGCACCAACCGGTTGTGGAGGTTCGTATTCTGTAGTTTGGATGCCGGGAGGACAAACAACTGATACAATAATTAATTTATGCGCAGGCATGTATACTGTTGCAATTTCCGGCTCCCTTGGTTGTACCCAAAATGTGGTAATCCCCGTGAACAGTCCGAATGGTCCGGCACTTACAACCTCAACCACTTCGCTTTTATGTCATGATTCATGTAATGCTTCTGCAAGTGTTTTGGCTATTGGCGTATCTCCTTTTTCTTACTTATGGAGTGATCCTGCTCCACAGCAAACAAGCTCAATAGCAACAGATCTTTGCGCCGGGAATTATCTTGTACAGGTAACAGATAATGTTAACTGTGTTTCTTTTGCTTCTGTTGTAATAACAAATCCTGCTCCAATCGGATTTGCTTTTGCAAATGTTATTGATCCTTTATGTTATGGCAGTAGCAATGGCTCTATTGCAGTGATACCGAATGGTGGAGTATTGCCCTATTCTTTCGTATGGTCACCAAATATAAGTACCAATAGTGATACGGCATTAAACCTTTCTGATGGACTATATACCGTAACCATAACAGATATGAATGGTTGTATTGCCATAGACTCAAACACATTGGTTAATCCAGATTCATTAACAATTTCTCATAATGTAACACCAGCAAGTTGCAATACCACGCCTAATGGAGCGATAGGTATTAATGTTGGCGGTGGCACTCCCGGGTATGATTATTCCTGGTCGCCAAATGTCAGCACAGTTGATACTGCATCCAACCTTTATACTGGACTTTATACTGTGACTGTTACAGACACGAATGGGTGTACCATTGCGGATGCTATTACCTTATTGTCAACGATAACAATAATTGCAGATGCAGGTAATGACACCATGTTCTGTGAACCGGGCTCAATGATATTAAATGCCGAAGGCAGCAGTAATAACGTTATTAATTATCAATGGTACCAGATTCTGTTACCTTCGGATTCATTAATTGGAAGTGTTGTGGACATAACTACAACTCCACCGGTAGGTTCAACAACTTATTATGTGGTGGTGGATACGATAGGATGCTCAAATAGTGATACTGTTGTCGTTACAGCAAACCCATTACCTGTGGCAAATGCAGGCGCAGATGTAACAATATTGGAAAATACAGGTACTATAATTGGTGGTAATCCTACGGGACCTACGGGATCCACTTATATATGGACACCTACAATTGCTCTGGATAATTCAACTAACGCAAACCCTTTTGCTAATCCAATAACTACAACCTCCTATACGGTAACTGTTACTTCTTCGCAAGGCTGTGTGTCCAGCGATATAATAATAGTAACGGTAGTAGCAAACATTACATTCCCTAATGGTATTTCGCCTAATGGAGATGGATCAAATGATGAATGGGTAATAGATAATATTGAACTTTTTCCGAATTCCGTGGTAGAGGTATATAACAGATGGGGAGAATTATTGTTCCAATCAAAGGGATATGTTGAAAAGTGGAAAGGTATATACAAAGGCAAACCGCTACCGATAGGAACCTATTATTATATTATTAATTTGAATGATCCTTTGTTCCCGGATGCATTTACGGGACCGATTACGGTGTTGAGATAAAAGCCCCTTCCGCTTTGCACAGACAACAGGGAAGTTAATTGAAAGATACAAAAAGATAAATGAAAAATAGTAAATATAAAATTAGCATAATCCAAAGCCCTTCCTTTGCGAGGATTGGGCGAGGCTTTCTTTTGGTATGCGTGTTGGGTCTCCTTCCCTTTGGCGAGGCAGGAAAGGGCTTCGCCCAGCAGTTGCCACAATACACTAATTACATGCTTAATAATTATGTGATGAATCCTGCCGTTGCCGGAAATAATAATTATTTTGAAGGAGTATCAAATAATCGTTATCAATGGGTTGGAATTACGGATGCGCCGCGCACCTACATATTAAGTGTGTGTGGTCCAACTAAATCATTAAATGTTGGCTTAGGTGGGTTGATGTTTACTGATATTGTAGGTCCTACCCGCAGGACTGGTTTTTACCTTTCGTATGCTTATCATATTAAAGTGGCGGAAAAAATAAAAGTGTCAATGGGCTTATCGGGAGGTGTTTTGCAATTTATGGTTGATGCTTCGAAAATTACGTTACGCGATCCTTCTGATGTAGCGTTTAGCACTGGCCTGCAATCAGTAATAGCTCCTGATTTTGGTGCGGGCGTTTATGCATACTCAACTGATAAAAAATGGTATGCCGGAGCAAGTATGCCTCAAATATTGCAGAACAAAATTAATTTTTTTGAAAATTCTACCTCCAAATTAAGCAAGCTGGCAACACACTTTTATATTACGGGTGGATATAAATATAATTTAAACGATAATTTTACATTAGAACCCTCTGCTCTGATAAAATTCGTAAAGCCAGCGCCTGTTCAATTTGACCTCGGTTTGCGTGCCCTCTATAAAGAAAAAATGTGGATAGGCGCCTCTTATCGCTACTTAGATGCTGTTTCTGTAATGATTGGTTATACCATGCAGGAAAATCTAACTTTTGCTTATGCCTACGATTTTACGACTTCAAATATCCGGAAATACAGTACAGGAACCCATGAGTTAATGATTGGAATCAAATTTCATAAAGTGGATAAAGTAGTAAAAGTTGAGGAACTCCAAAAAGTGGAAGAACAGGAAAAAGTAGAAAAAGGAAAAAAATCGGAAAAAGGAAAAAAGGTAGAAAAACCTGTGAAACCAGAAAAAGGAAAAAAACCAGAAAAAGAGAAAAAATAATTTTTTCGGAATACTGATTAATTTGATATCTATTAACCCCCAATCATCTTTTTTATTTCATTGAGTTTCATTAGTGCTTCAATCGGTGTTAAGGTATTAATATCTGTTTTCTGAAGCTCCTCTTTAATATTTTCCAAAACAGGATCGTTTAACTGAAAAAAACTTAATTGCAGATTTTCTGTATTTTGTTTGTTACCGATAGCGGGTACAAAACCATCTTGATTTCTGACTCTTGATTCTTGGCTCTTAGAATTTGAAACATCGAAACTGGAACCCTCTTCTTTTCTGCCCGAACCACCGATTCCCGATTCTTTTCCTTCACGTTCTCCTTCTAATTGAGCAAGTATTTGATTGGCTCTGTCCAATACTTTTTTGGGCATTCCAGCCATTTTTGCAACATGAATACCAAAGCTGTGTTCGCTTCCACCGGGAACCAGTTTGCGGGTAAACAATATTTTATTATCAATTTCTTTTACTGAAACACTAAAGTTTTTGATACGACGCATTGAATTTGTCATTTCATTTAATTCATGATAATGAGTGGCAAACAATGTTTTCGCTTTTACAGAAGGATTTTCATGAATAAACTCTGCAATTGCCCAGGCAATAGAAATTCCATCATAGGTACTGGTTCCTCTGCCTATTTCGTCCAGCAATATTAAACAGCGGTTGGAAAGATTATTTAAGATACTTGCAGTTTCATTCATTTCCACCATAAAGGTGGATTCTCCCGATGAAATATTATCGGATGCGCCAACACGAGTAAATATTTTATCAACCAAGCCTAAATTGGCGTGCTTTGCAGGCACAAAACTCCCAATCTGTGCCATCAGCACTATTAATGCAGTTTGCCTTAAAAGAGCTGATTTTCCTGACATGTTAGGTCCGGTAATGATAATTATTTGTTGCTTTTGGTTATCCAGATAAATATCATTGGCAATATATTCTTCGCCGATAGGCAATTGTTTTTCAATTACCGGATGTCGACCATCTTTAATATCTAATATGTCATTTTCGAAAAGATGAGGACGAACATAATTATTTTTTTGAGCTATTGCTGCGAAAGATATTAAGCAGTCCAACCGCCCTATTAATGAAGCATTCAACTGAATCACAGAAATGTAATCCATTAACCAGATTACTAAATCGTTAAATAATTTTATCTCCAGTGTTACAATTTTTTCTTCGGCGCCTAAAATTTTCTCTTCGTATTCTTTCAACTCCGGTGTGATGTATCGTTCGGCAGTGGTAAGTGTTTGTTTGCGCATCCAGCTACCCGGCACTTTATCTTTATGAGTATTGGTTACTTCCAGATAATAACCATACACATTGTTAAATGCCACTTTCAGGGAAGTTATCCCCGTAAGTTCGCTTTCACGTTGTTGTATCTGCAATAAATAATCCTTACCCGAATACGCAATTTTGCGCAAGTCATCCAACTCGGCATTAACCCCTTCAGCAATTACATTTCCTTTAGCAACAAGGTAAGGAGGATCGGGCATGATTTCTTTTTCGATGCGATCAATAACCAGTTTGCAAGGATTAAGTTGCTCGGCTATTTTTTGTAAGGAAGGATGTTTTGATTTTTCGCAAGCATTTTTTATTGGTTCAATGGCTGTTAAAGCACGTTTCAATTGCACAACTTCCTTTGGCGAGATACGGGCTGTTGCCACCTTTGAAATGATACGCTCCAAATCACCAATTAATTCAAGCTGTTCTGTGATACACCTGCTTGTTTCCTGGTTTGATAAAAAATAATCCACTACCTCCAATCGTTCTTCAATAGAAATTTTATCT
The DNA here is from genome assembly GCA_036170475.1 of Bacteroidia bacterium. Taxonomy (GTDB): domain Bacteria; phylum Bacteroidota; class Bacteroidia; order 2-12-FULL-35-15; family 2-12-FULL-35-15; genus 2-12-FULL-35-15. The sequence goes on from JAVHPE010000177.1 coordinate 163,305, forward strand.
TTCAATGGCAATGCCAACCAGCGTCTTAACATTCGCGAACCCATTGGAGAAACTGTTTGATCAATTACATCAATCAGTGTTTTTGCATTATCGTTTTGCGAATTAAATAACTCTAAATTGCGAATGGTAAACCTATCCAGCCAAACATATTTTTCCTCTTCAATACGTGAAATGGTGGTAATGTGTTTTACTTTATCATGGGCGGTATCAGCAAGATAATGCAACGCGGCGCCGGCTGCAATAATGCCTTGTTTCAGGTTTTCGATCCCAAAGCCTTTTAACGATTTGGTATCAAAATGTTTTAATAATAAATCGTTACCAAACTCAGAAGTAAATGCCCAGTCGTCCAATCCGTAAGTATAGAATTTTTCGCCAAATGTTTCAGTAAATAATTTTTTTTTGTTTTTTTGAAATAGAACCTCGCTTGGGCGGAAGCTTTGTAAAAGTTTATCAATATATTCAAGATTGCCTTCTGCTACTAAAAATTCGCCTGTAGAAACATCAAGAAAGGAAACACCACCTTCAACCTCCCTCTCCTTTGGAGAGGAGCTGGGGCTGAGGTATACACTCGCTAAAAAATTATTTGATTTATGCTCAAGCACTTTATCATTATAAGAAACACCCGGAGTTACCAACTCTGTAACGCCTCTCTTTACAATAGTTTTAGTCAATTTTGGATCTTCCAGTTGGTCGCAAATAGCGACACGATATCCGGCACGCACTAATTTAGGGAGGTAAGTATCTAAGGAATGGTAGGGAAACCCTGCTAATTCAATAAAAGTAGCATAACCATTCGCTCTTTTGGTAAGTACAATGCCAAGTATATTAGCTGTTTTTACCGCATCACTCCCAAAAGTTTCATAAAAATCACCTACACGAAACAATAATAAGGCATCAGGATATTTTGCCTTGATAGCATTAAACTGTTTCATAAGCGGAGTTTCGCTTTCAGAAGTTGTTGTTTGGGTTGCCGCTTTATTCTTTGCCATCTTTGGTAAAAATACAAAACCTATTTACACCGTCAATGCAAAGTTTTTAACACTTTTTCAGCATTTGTTTTATAGCTTTGCTTTTGAAAATGAGTCTAAATTCAGAACATAGCTCCTATCAACATTATTTCAGGTATAAAGTCATTACCGATATTCGGTTTTGGATTGTATTGTTTTTTATTTTACGCATCTATGGCGTTACTAATGCCCCATTGGAGATTGGTCATAACTGGCGTCAGTCATTAACCAATATGATTGCCCGCAATTTTTTGGAAATTGATACTAATATTCTATATCCCCGGATAGATATGGATGGTAATAAAACCGGAATCATTGGCTCAGAGTTTCCATTATTTAATTATTTGATTTATCTATCTGCAAAAATTTTTGGCTATGCTCACTGGTATGGACGGCTTATAAATTTGATTGTTTCCTCTATTGGAATATTTTATTTCTATAAAATAATAAAACGTTTTTTTACCGAACCCATTGCTTTTTATGCATCGTTGTTATTATTATCCTCCATCTGGTTTGCTTTTTCAAGGAAATCAATGCCCGACACCTTTTGTATGTCACTTGTTATCATTGGCATTTATTACGGGCTTGTTTATTTGTATGATAAACGAAAACTGAGCCTGTTTTTGTTTTTTATCTTTTCTTCAATCGGTGTTTTGTGTAAGATACCAGCATTGTATTTATTGAGTGTGCTTGTAATTCCATTTTTTGATAAACAAATTTCATTTTCGCTTAAACGAAACATAGCAATAGCAGGTATATTTATTTTAATAATTACTTATGCCTGGTATTTTTATTGGGTTCCGCATTTGCTCGTTACTTATGGTTTTCAATTGTATTTTCCAAAAGAATTTAGAGAAGGATTAAATGAACTTGTTGCTTACGCACCCAAAACATTTGAGAAATTTTATTTCAGTGCTTTGCAAAGCTTTTTAGGGTTTGTAGCATTTCTGGCGGGTATTTATTTTATTGTTAAACGGAAGCAAATAAAGTTGCTGGCGGTTTTTATTGTTGCCACATTATTCTTTATCCTGTTTATTTTCAAAACTGGATTTGTATTTTCGATTCACAATTATTACGTGATACCTTTTGTCCCAATAATGGCATTGGTGGCTTCATTTGCTTTGAATGAAATAAAAAATGTAAAGATTAAAACAGGCTTGATTATTTTAATGATGATGGAAGGTATTTTAAATCAACAGCATGATTTCAGGATTAAAGAGTCGGAAAAATATATGCTGGCGATGGAATCCGTTGCCGACAACGTGTCGGATAAAAATGATTTATTCGCAATAAACGGAGGGCAAAGCCCGCAACAAATTTATTTTCTGCATCGCAGAGGCTGGTCTACAGATAATGATTCGTTGGCGGATTCAGCCTATATACAGCGTTTAAAAGAAAAGGGCTGTAAGTTTCTTTTTATAAATAAAAGAAATATAACCGCTAAAAAAATCCAAAGACCCACTGAAGAGGTAGTCTATAATGATGAAAATTTTGTAGTCTATTCATTAAAATCAAAATGAGTCCGTATGCGAAAATTATTAAATGAAGAATTAAATCGAAAATCGGTGGATGAATTTAAGCAAGCCTCCAAAACACCTATTATTATTGTACTTGACAATGTGCGAAGCTTGAATAATGTTGGTTCTGTTTTCAGAACTGCGGACGCATTTTTAGTTGAAGCAGTTTATCTGTGTGGCATAACAGGCTGTCCGCCCAATAAGGATATTCAAAAAACAGCATTAGGTTCAACCGAAAGTGTTGCCTGGAAATATTTTAAAACTACGATAGATGCGGTTGAAGAATTGAAGCAAAATAATTACAAGGTATACGCTATTGAGCAAACGGAATCTGCAATTATGTTAAATGATTTTATGCCTGTTAGGATGCAGAAGCTTGCCATTATTTTTGGCAACGAAGTAAAAGGTGTGCAGCAGGAAGTGATTGATGCAAGTGTAGGTGTTATTGAAATACCACAGGTTGGTACTAAACACTCTATCAATATCGCAGTTAGTGTTGGTGTGGTTATCTGGGATTTATTTCAGAAAATGCTTTGATTTATTTGATGTTAATTAACCCTTCCAAATAAAAACGTCCCGCAAAAAAATTGCGGGACGTTTTTGCAATAAATAGGATATATTATTTTTAGTTTATTATCGCTTTAAAATCAGCATTATCACGGAATTTAATAAACTCGGCATCATCTTTTGCCATTGTTTTAAAGGAGGCATCTTTTTGAATAGCAGTTTTTAAATTATTCGTCAAAATATCTGCTTTATCCTGACGGGCACCCGCAATTGCTTTTAAATAAAAAGATATTGCGGCATCTTTTTCAGTGGAGTTATCAATAGTTGACATGGCGCCATCAGGATTATTATTCAATAATTTAGCTAAAGCAGAATTGAATGTATTGTAATTACCAAAATCAGAAATAGCAGTAGCGTAGTTACCATTTTGAATTTCGATTACACCCATATTATAGGCTACTTCCGGTCCGCCATTTGCGGCTGACTTATAAAGCTCCATTGCACCTTTGCGATCCCCTTTCCAACGGGCAACAATACCCAAATTGTTACTAACGATTGCATTGTTAGCGGAAAGGACATCTGCCTTTTTTAAATGCGTTTCAGCATCATTTAATTTATTTTGCATCAAATAAATATAACCAACATTGTTGGATGTTCTCCAATCATTAGGATATTTTGATTCCGCTTTTTTGTAGAAATCTAATTTTGTACTAATATCATTCGTTAACGTAGCGGCGTAAAGAAGTTCCTCTACCGATAACCCATCAGCGGAACCCGCAGCTAAGGTTTTAATTTCTTCATCGGTGCGGCTTCTTTCTTCAGCATTTAATGTAAGTACCGCTCTGCGCAATTTTGGTAAAATCTTATCCGCTACTTCAAGGTATGTTTTTGATAAGTTTTTGATTTCTTTTTCGCGGGTATCGCCATCGGGATACATCGTTAATACACGTAAAATTAAATCTTTATCGGCAATTGAAGATACTTCCATCGCTTTTTTGAAACCGTCCCAATCTTCAGCAGTAGTAACTTTATTGTAAAAACCTTCTGAAGTGGCAGCATCAACTTTCATTTTTTTATCCTTGAACATTGCCATCATTGCTTTAGTAGCTTCTTTTGCACGGTTTTCCGCAAGGTTACCATTTAACGTTAACTCACCATCCGGAGAAGCATAAGCAGACACATTCATGTTTTTAAAGAAGAATGATTTTGAAATGCCTGTTGTTACAAAGTCTTTAAAGGCTTTCATTTCATCATTATTCATTTCCGCCGGACGAACCTGAGATTGGTTAATTACAAAGAAAATGTTTGCTGTTTGAGAGCGAGGAACTGTTTTTGTGAAATTATCTTTCGCCATTAATGCCTTTTCATCATTTTTAACTAATAAAGAGGTAATGATTGTTCCATCAGCTACTTTCATCGGAGGTAAATCCTTCACTTTTTTCTTTACTTGTCCTGAGGCTTTTAACTCTAAAGTTGCCACTTTCATTTCGGGTACAAAAGCAAATTTTTCAGAGGTATAAGAGAAGTTACCGCCTTTTGCGTTAGGTATTTTCTGACCGGCACCTTCCACTTTTTCTCCAATTAACACTATTGGTTTGAGCGCTTTTTCGCCACCATTATATTTAACAACCGGAGTAGTGGTAACTACAGCTTTTTTAGGAAATATTTTTGCCGGGTAAGTGCCAGAAATACTGACTGACATACTATCCCCAATCATTTCCATAGGATTAGGAGTAACTTTATAAGTAATTTTATCAGCATTTTTAACTAATTTACCAAGCCCGTCACAAGCGGTAAAGCCAACAACAGCGATAAACGCTAAACCAAATGTTTGCAAAGATCGATTTTTCATTTTATTTTTTGTTCTTAATGAGTTTTTTTTTATTTACTATTCCCAACAGATGCGCAAAAATAATTAATTTTTCAACTAATCGGGGTTTTTCTGCAATTAAAAATTTAATCTGAAAAATGAAAAAGTTTTTCAGGCTCAAGCCCTTCATTAATAATTTATGCTGTTATCCTTGTTATACCCTGATTGTAGGGCTGATTGATAATTTTCATGAGTTGATTATAGTCGTCATTATTATTGGCAAAGTCAACGTTATTTACATCTATTATCAGCACCCTCAGATCATTTAGCTGTTTTATAAAATCAAAATAAGTGGTTTGTACCTTCATCAGATAATCGTCGGTTATGTTTTGCTCGTAACTTCTTCCTCGTTTTTTTATATTTTCCTGCAAACGTTCCACACTATGATACAGGTATACAAACAAATCAGGTCTAGGGAGCGAATCATTGATGATATGAAAAAGTTTGGAGTACAGTCCAAATTCATCAATCCCTAAATTAGCTTTTGCAAATATCAAAGATTTTAAAAAATAATAATCCGAAACGACACCAGGTTTAAAAAGATCCTGATTGTTGAGTTCATCTTTTAATTGTTGATATCGTTCTGCCAAAAATGAAAGCTCGAGAGGGAAAGAGTATTTTTCCTGATCGGAATAAAATTTTGGTAAAAAGGGGTTTTCGGCAAATTGCTCCAAAATCAGACGTGAATTAAAATCATTCGAAAGTTTTTTTGCAAGTGTAGTTTTGCCCGCCCCAATGTTTCCTTCAATGGCGATAAAGTTATAGAATGTTTGTTTGTCAGCCATTCAAAGTTCAAAGTTAAGAGTTCAAAGTTAAGAGTTATGAGTTGAAGGTTGCGAGTTTTCGTATCTTTTCTTTTGATTTGTTACTCATTACTCTTAACTCATCACTCTTAATTATTTAATTTAATCGGTAATACTTTTAATTCATCCATGCAATCCGAAAGCAGCGTTTTAATAGTTTTTTTTAATACCGGATGAACCAACAATGGCGCTATTTGTGCCATTGGAATTAATACAAATCTTCGCTCCTGAATAAAAGGATGAGGGATTTTCAAATCGGGTGTGTCAATACTATCATCGTTATAAAACAAAATATCAATATCCATCGTTCGTTCCATCCACTTTTGCTGATTGCGTATACGACCCAGGACTTGTTCAATCGCTATTAATTCCTTCAATAAATCAGCGGATGTTAAAGGTGTTTGAATGCACACCGCTTGGTTTAAAAATTCAGGCTGGTTAGTATTGCCCCATGCTGCGGTTACAAAAACATCCGATTTTTCTGCAATTACCCCCACTTTTTCTGTTATTAATTGAACTGCCTGTTGCAGATTATCGAGCACATTGCCTTTGTTCCCACCCAATATTAGGTATGCTGTATTCATTTTGACAAAGATAGAAAAATAGTTATTAATTTTTAGTGTTGCTGAAATTGGGGTGTACGACAAATTTCCCTTTTTTGCAATGAATCCTCAAGACCTTACCCCCTGCCCCTCTCCTTGAAAAAGGAGAGGGGCAGGGGATAGGTTTAAACTAATAAGGGAAATTTGTCGTACACCCCTAGACAGGGACTTAACAAAATCAAAATTAATAACGGTACATTTGTTCTTTATAAATATCAATACACAATGATTTTTTTCGGTTTGTTTAAGGAGAGTGTTTTTTTTGCAATCAATGCGTTAGCGGTAAATAAATTGCGAACCTTTCTTTCCTTGTTAGGCATTACCATTGGTATCTTTGCCATTATTACCGTATTTACAGTGGTTGATTCACTTGAACAAAACCTTCGGAAAAGTGTGCAAAGCCTGGGAGACGATGTTGTTTTTGTTCAAAAATGGCCATGGGCTTTTGACGGGAATTACCCCTGGTGGAAATACATGAATCGCCCAGTACCGGATTATAATGAGCTGGACGAGATAATCCGCAAATGCAATGGGGCACAATCTGCTGCATTTACTGTCAGCACACAAATAACCATCAAACACAAAAGCAATAGTATCGAAAATGTAACTATCATCTGCGCTTCTCATCAATATGAAAAAGTGAAAAACTTTGAAATAGCGGATGGTCGTTATTTTGCCGACATAGAATCATCCGCGGGTCGCCCCGTAGCCGTTATTGGCGATGTTCTGGCAAAAGCATTATTCCCGAATCAGAGCCCTTTGGGACAGAGTGTAAAATTAAACGGAGCAAAAGTAACCGTCATTGGAGTTTTTAAAAAAGAAGGCGAAAGCATTTTGGGCGGTAGCCCGGATACCGAGGTACTTGTCCCGATAAACTATGCACGCAGCCTGATAGACATTCGTAATGAAGATATTGACCCCTCCATTATGGTAAGAGCTAAACCAGGTGTAAGTAATGATGAATTAATAGCTGAACTTACCGGATTGATGCGTTCGATGCATAAGCTAAAGCCCTTGGTAGAAGATAATTTTTCACTGAACCAGACCAGTTTAATTTCCAAGGAATTTGATGGATTGTTCGGTATTGTTGGTATTGCCGGTTGGATCATTGGCGGATTTTCAATTCTTGTTGGGGGATTTGGCATCGCCAATATTATGTTTGTTTCGGTTAAGGAGCGCACGAATATTATCGGTATACAAAAATCGTTGGGAGCAAAAAATTATTTTATTTTGTTGCAGTTTTTATTTGAATCCGTTTTTTTATCCTTAATTGGAGGTATTATAGGGTTGTTGATTGTTTTTGCAATTACCCTTACAGCGGGCGATTCATTCGGCATGGAAATTACCTTGAGCAAATCAAATATAATTTTAGGATTTACTATTTCTATTTTAATTGGTGTTGTTTCGGGTTTTATTCCGGCATACAGTGCATCACAACTGGATCCTGTGGAGGCGATAAGGGCTAATTAATTTGGCGATTTTTCAATTAATCAGTGGGCAAATAAAACAATTTATCAATTTTGCAGTAGGCAAATTAGAACATAGTCCCCCTTATGTGTTGTTTGTGGGGAAGAGAAGGGGGGGAGCGGAGGAACGTGTGTTGCAGAGCCTGTACTGAGCGAAGTCGAAGTAGGGATGTTTTTTGATTCGTAAATTCGTAAAATTTCGTAATTCGTAGACAATGGAATCTATCATCAGAAAGCGGCCAAAATTACTCACACTTGTTTGTGTTTTAGGGTTTATTTGGATCGTATTTAGTTTCCCCGCTGTGTTTTCTCCCTCCGTAAAAAAGCTTGGCGATTGGTATCCCGCTCTGTTTGGATTAATTGTAGCGATAAGTTTTATCTCTTATATCGGAGTATGGCACATGAAACGATGGGGTGTGAGTTTATACATTATCGCTTTTTTTATTAAGGGAATAGTTCTTATTCTTATCAATGACTTAGATTATATTGGAATAGTCTTTTCTACATTATTTATTATCACAATGGTGTTTTATTATAAACGGTTGGATGTGAATTTATAGTTGTTAATTGAGCTATCGTTTTAACCATTCATTGTATCTCTTAAAAATAAAACCAATTTTCTCAGCGCTTATCTTTGAATTGTAATTTATCAAAATAATTGCTGTAATTTTTTTATGACCATGCAACCTTTTCATTTGAGGTGCCATCATGTTTTGTATGAAAATTTAAAAAGATAGCTTGGAATGCCTCATTTATTTCGACTAATTGATAAAAACCAAGGTACCAAATAGCTAAATTTCATATATTTGTAAGTTAATCACAACAAAACAAAATTCATAATGGTAAAATTAAAAAAATTCCATAGCTTATTTTCAGGCATTGTTTTTCTGGTTTTGATTAGTATCACTCCCATTGCTAAAGCCCAATTAATTGTTAATAACACATTAACGCCTGCCCAATTGGTGCAAACCGTATTATTAGGTAGCGGAGTTACGGCATCTAACATTACCTATAACGGAGCCCCGGTGGCTATCGGTTCATTCAATGGTGTGCCCTCAAATATTGGACTGGCAGCTGGAGTTATTATGTCTTCCGGCGATATTGCAAATGCTGTTGGACCCAATAACCAGTCTGGGGCATCAGCAGGAAATGGTTTGCCCGGGGATCCAGATTTGGATCAGATTATGTCGCCATCATTAAGTTACGATGCTTCTGTTTTGGAGTTTGATTTTATTCCAACTTCCGATACTGTAAAATTTCGTTACGTTTTTGGTTCAGAAGAGTATATGGAATATGTAAGCCTTCCCCCTTGTAATGTTAATCCAGGTATTAACGATGGATTTGGTTTTTTTATCAGCGGACCCGGTATTACCGGCCCCTTCAGCAATAATTCAAAAAACATTGCTTTGATTCCGGGAACCACTTTGCCTGTTACTATGTGTAATCTCAATTTGAATAATAATGGAACCTATTATTTTGATAATGGTGATGGATATGGCTCTGGAACTGCGCCTGATGGGCAAACTGTTCAATACGATGGATTTACAGTTCCGCTCACAGCAATTTCAAATGTACAATGCGGTGTAACGTATCATATAAAAATTGCTATTGCTGATGGTGGGGATGGAATTCTGGATTCCGGTGTTTTCCTTGAAGCAGGGAGTTTTGCCAGTTCCGGAAGTATTGTTTTAAGTTCGGGAACTTATTTCGGAGGAGCAATAGCTGCTGGAAATGATTCTACAATTTATGAAGGTTGTGGTTTCGCTTCTTTGTTAATTGACAGAGGAGCCAATAGCTCCACCGCTCAGACATTTTACTATTCGGTAGGTGGTACTGCTACTAATGGCGTTGATTATGATGCAATTGGTACTAGCGTTTCTTTTGCCGCAGGGCAGGATTCTGCGTATATAATCATTAACTCCCTTCCCGATGCAATAATTGAAGGTACAGAAACTGTTTTACTTTCTCTTTTTGCAACTTCGCCTTGTAATGGAAATGATACGCTGAACAAAATAATATATATTATTGATACACCTCCACTTAAAGTGAGTTTGAATGATGATACATCCTTGGTTTGTCCTTCACAAAATTTATTTTTGACAGCAACAACGGCTGGTGGTGTCGCCATTGGAGGGTATTCATATAGCTGGACAAATTCTACCGGAACACATGATACCATTCATATTCACCCAACGGTGACCACAACTTATGTCGTAACTGTAACTGATAGCTGCGGACATACCGCATCCGATACAAGCATTGTACATTTTATCCCTTACGTTCCCTTACAACTAACATTTAATAGTGATACCGTAATTTGCCAGGGGAATCGAATATTGCTTGATGCCAATGTTAGTAATGGATTGCCAAGTTATTCCTATCTTTGGTCGTCCAATATTACCACGGCAGATACTATAACGGTGCAACCTGCAAGTTCAACTACATATACGCTAAAGGTAACAGATGCCTGTGGTTATTCAAAGTCAGATTCCGTAGACATCACTGTTTACCCAATAAATGCCGCATTCCAATATTCATTTACTACCAACCAAACAGTAGCATTTACTAATCTTTCAAACGGAGCGATTGCATATTACTGGAATTTTGGCGATGCCTCTGATGATTCGGTTTCAACAAGGGAAAACCCGGAACATTTTTATATTGATGATGGCACCTATACTGTGATGATGGTTTCTGTTAATCAAAATGGCTGTGCCGATACTGCCTATGAAACAGTTACCATAATGCCCGATTTTTATTTCTATTTCCCGAATGCCTTTACACCTAACAAAAATGGCACTAATGATTTCTTTACAGGATCCGGAGCGGGTATAAAATCATATCGTATGCGCATTTTCGACCGTTGGGGACAATTAATGTTTGAGTCATCTGATATTACTATTGGCTGGGATGGGACTTATAAAGGAGCGATGATGCCTTGTGCTGTTTATGTTTGTGCTTTTGATGTGGAAAGTTTGCGTGGGAAAAAAGTAAGGAGAATGGGAAGCGTTACGCTGGTTCATTAAAGGCAATTGATCAATTATACAATTTTACAGTAGGCAACATATTAAAATAAATTGATAATTTCCGGTTTCTAATTTCCTGTTGTATAGTTGAAAAATTGTTTATTGAAACAATATAATTTTTATGATTTCCTCCAAAGTAGCGATAATAAGAGCTTTTCACTGTCTAATTATTTTATTTACATTTTATTCCGCCCAGGCACAATTAACAGTAAACAGCACCATGACACCCACTCAATTGGTGCAAAATGTATTGCTGGGTAGTGGTGTTACCGCATCTAATATTACCTATAACGGATCTCCATTAGCCATTGGTTCATTCAATGGGTCGACATCAAATATTGGACTTTCTGCCGGAGTGATACTTGCTTCCGGAGACATCAACACGGCAATAGGTCCGAATAACAGTGGCAGTGCCGGGTCAAGTTTAGGAGAATCTTCAGATCCTGATCTGGACTTAATTTCAGGGAACACTACCTATGATCGCGCTGTTTTGGAATTTGATTTTGTCCCAACATCCGATACTGTAAAATTTCGCTATGTTTTCGGTTCCGAGGAGTATATGGAGTTTGTTAATGGAGGCGTAAATGATGCTTTCGGTTTTTTTATAAGTGGTCCTGGAATAACAGGTATTTATTCAAATAATTCAAAAAATATTGCACTAATTCCCGGAACAACAACCCCTGTAACAATTGATAATGTTAACGCCAATTTGAATGGTGCTTATTATTTTGATAATGAAAACCCTCCCGGACTAACTATCCAATACGATGGGTTTACTGTGCCATTAACAGCTATTTCTCAAGTGCAATGCGGGGAAACATATCATATTAAAATAGCAATTGCCGATGCAGGAGATGCTGTTTGGGATTCTGGTGTGTTTTTAGAAGCAGGAAGCTTTTCAAGCCATAGCGTTAGCATTATTCCTCAGATTAGTTATGGAGGGCCGAATGATTCAACTCTTTTTGAGGGTTGTGGTGCTGCCTGTATTTATTTTGTCAGAGTTTCAAATCTTTCCAATCCGGATACGATTAATCTGGTAATAAGTGGAACTGCCACCAACGGTGTAGACTATTATGATAATAATGTAGGACTGGGAACACCTTTCCCAAATCAGTTAATTTTCCCGGCCGGAGAGGATTCCGTTTCTTTTTGTGTTAACGCTGTTGCTGATGGCGTTACAGAAGGCTTAGAAACATTTGAGATAACAATAACCGGGGGAGGAAGCGGATTGTGTATCCAGCAAGGATCGTCTGCGACAATTTATTTAAATGAATATTCACCGCTGACATTAACAACCAGCAATGACACAACATTATGCAATATACTTGCTCCGATTCCATTGGTGGCCAATGTAACAGGTGGCGTGGAGCCATATACCTATTCATGGACCAATGGAGCGGGCACAGTTGCAAATCCAACAGTGAATCCGATAACCAATACAACCTATGTAGTAACTGTTAATGATGCTTGTACCGGGTCGCCGGATCCCACTCCCGCCCTTATTGATAGTGTAACTGTTTCTCTTGTTACTATTCCTGTAATTACATCTACGGTTAGTCTGGGTGGTAGCAATGATTCTACTTTCTATGAAGGTTGCGGTCAGGCTTGTATTTATTTTGTTCGTACTATTGATATTGCCCATCCCGCAACTTTTACTTTAAATGTTGCTGGTTCTGCAACCAATGGCAGCGACTACACACCTACATTACCTTCACAGCTTGTTTTTACAGCCGGACAGGATTCAATATTCTATTGTTTAACAGCAGTTGCGGATGGTACGGGAGAACCTGTTGAAAATGTTCTTGTGTCAATTAACATTTCAGGGGTTTGTACCCTAACCACTAATACAACACTTTACATTGCCGAACCTCCTCCGATACTATTAACGACCAATAACGATACTGTGTTAAATTGCGAAACCGGTCCGGTTAATTTATCCGTTAATGCAACTGGCGGTATTCAGCCATACACCTATCTTTGGTCAAATATTTCAGGCTCCGTTGCTTCCCAAACCGTTACACCTTCTTCAACCACCACTTACATAATCACAGTATCCGATGCCTGTAACGGGGGGGGGCCAGATCCTACTCCGGCTAATTCGGATAGCATCTTGGTAACATTAAATATCCCCACTCCAATCATTGTTAATGCGGGAAATGATGTAGGAGCTTGTCCGGATGATGTGGTTGCATTAAATGCGACAGCAAGCGGAGGCGCACTTCCTTTGAGTTATTCCTGGACAAGTACAGGAGCCGACTCAGTAAATTCAGCAACAACATTGAATACAAGCGTAAACGCTACCACTACCACTGTATATACTCTTACTGTTCAGGATGATTGTGGAAATACGCAGAGCGACCAGGTAGTGGTAAATGTTGAACTCAATTGCCTGTTGAATCTTCCGAATGTAATAACGCCGGATGGGAAAGGTCCTGCGCTAAACGAAACTTTTTATATTGAAAATCTCGACAGGTTTCCCGCTAGCACTCTGGCAATTTATAATCGTTGGGGAAAAAAAATTTATGAAGCCTCAAATTACCAGAACAACTGGAACGGAAGCAAATACGAAGATGGCACGTATTATTACGTGTTAACCATACCTCCTGCCGGACAAGTATCAGCTAAAGTAAAGCCAGCAAGCGGACATCTGAGTTATAATGAAACTACTGCTGGCAGTGACAAAGTATTTGCAGGTTTTTTTCAGATTGTAAGATCGAAATAAATCAAACGATTAGTTTTTATCCAGAAAATGAAGATTAAACAACTACTTGTTGTGTTGCTTTTGACGTTTGTATCGTTAGAAAGTTTTGCAACTCACATTGTGGGAGGAGAAATTTTTTATGATTTTTTAGGTGGGAATAATTATCAGATTACATTAAAACTTTACAGGGATTGTTATACCGGATTAGCTCCTTATAATGATCCGGCAACCGTTTTTATATTTGATAACTCCGGAAATTTTGTGGAAAGTGTAGAAATTCCTTTCCCGGGATCGGTAACCCTGCCAATTACTATTAACAATCCCTGTTTTACGCCCCCTATAGATATTTGTGTGGAGGAAGCAATCTATATAAAAATTGTTAATTTACCTCCTATTTCCGGCGGATACAATATTATGTACCAACGTTGCTGTAGGAATAATTCGATTCTGAACCTGGTAAATCCTGGTGATGTAGGTTCCACATATATGGCGCATATCCCAGATGCCTCAATAGGCGCAACTAACAGCAGTCCCCACTATATTAATTTTCCCCCTATTTTTTTATGTTCGGGTGTTCCTCTTAACTTTAATCATGCAGCAATTGATACCGATGGTGATTCATTGTATTATGAACTATGCGATCCGTTCACAGGTTTAGATGCAACCTGTCCGATTTTGGGTGTGCAGGCAGGTGGTGGCAGCTGTCCGGTGTTAGGTTCCCCGCCACCTTACCCATTTGTTCCCTGGCTTTCTCCATATAATGCAACTTATCCGCTTAGCTCTTCACCCGCACTGGCAATTGATCCTCAAAGCGGATTGATGACCGGAACACCCAATATGCTTGGACAGTGGGTTGTTGGTGTTTGTGTCAGCGAATATCGAAATGGTGTTTTGCTTGATGTTAATAAAAGGGATTTTCAATTCAATGTGGTGGACTGCCCCAATTTGCCTGTGGCATCGATACCACAGCAAACTCAGTTTTGTTCCGGATATACAATAAATTTTACACAAAACAGTGTGAATGCAACCAGCTATCAATGGGATTTTGGTGATCCAAGCACAAATCTTGATGTGTCAAACCAGCTAGCACCTTCCTGGACCTACGCTGATTCCGGAACCTATTCAGTAACATTAATTATTAACCCAGGAAGTTTATGTGCCGATACTCAGGCTACTATTTTTCATATTTACCCTTTACTGGTGCCAACATTTACGGCACCTCCGGGAGAATGTTTTGATAATAACAGTTTTGATTTTTCTGTCGGTGGCGCTTATGTGGGTAATGGAATGTTTAGCTGGAATTTTGGTGCCGCAGCATCTCCATCAGTTTCCAATCAGCCGAATCCGACAGCTATTGTTTATAATTCAGCAGGTGTTTTTCCGGTACAATTTACTATCACAGAAAATGGCTGCACAAAAACGCTTACCGACACTGTTGATGTGTATCCTAAGCCAGTTGCCCTTTTTGACTTATCTACTGTGACCGGCTGTGTTTTAAATCCCGTTCAATGCACAGATAACTCGCTTTCTTCTGCACCTTTAACTTATTATTGGAATTTTGGAAATGGGGCATCTTCAACTGCACAAAATCCGGTAGCTATCTATTCATCAGCCGGAGCGTATACAATTAGTTTAGTGATTGTCAATGAATATGGATGTAAGGACACGGTTGTGTCGCCGAATCCATTAGCAGTTTTAGCTTCTCCCATTGCAGGTTTTAGTCTTAGTCCAACCGTTGTATCTATTGCAAATCCTGACATTGCCATGATCGATCAAAGCTCACTTGCTACCGGGTGCGAAGTGTTTTGGGGAGACGGAAGCAGCAATAGTAACTGCGATTCAACGCATCATTACACGGTAGTTGGAACATACACTGTTATGCAGGTGGTTGTAAATTCTTTAGGGTGTTATGATACAGCGTATTCTGACATTACTGTTCAGGCGGTATATTTCTTTTGGATTCCAAATGCCTTTACTCCAAACAAAAATGACTTGAATGATGTATTTAAGCCTAAAGTAATGGGGGTACATGATTATTCGTTTTTAATTTTTGATCGTTGGGGAAATAAACTATTTGAAACATCCGATAAGGAAATGGGTTGGAATGGCTATTATAAAAATGTGCAATGTAAAAGTGATGTATACGTCTATAAAATTAATTTTAGAGATGATGTACAGAATGAATTTCATGAATATATTGGCAGAGTGACGTTGCTGAGGTAAACCATTACTAGTAATCATATAACCTATGAAAGATTTTGTAAGAGCAAAAAAACATTTAGGACAACATTTTTTGAAGGATGAAACAATTGCTCTTGACATAGTAAAAAGTCTGAAGCATACTACTCAGTATAAAAAAGTATTGGAGGTGGGTCCAGGAATGGGCGTATTAACAAAATATTTAATTGCGGAACCCTCTTTCGAAACACATATTATAGAAATTGACAGAGAGTCGATTGCCTATTTAAGACAAAATTTCCCGGCACTCGAAAACAAAATTATTGAAGGTGATTTTTTAAAACTCGATTTTGATACTTTGTTTCACAATGAACCCTTTGCAGTAATTGGGAATTTTCCTTATAACATTTCCACCGAAATATTATTTAAAGTATTGGATCATAAAAATCAGGTTCCGGAAGTAGTAGGTATGTTTCAAAAAGAAGTTGCCGGGCGTATCGCTTCCAAGCCTGGAAACAAAACGTATGGGATTACAAGTGTGTTATTGCAGGCTTTTTATGATATCGACTATTTATTTACAGTTAATGAAAATGTATTTAATCCACCACCAAGAGTAAAATCTGCTGTAATACGTTTAACACGAAATGCGGTGCAACACTTAGAATGTAACGAAAAATTATTTAAACAGGTAGTGAAAGCGGGATTTAATCAACGCAGAAAAACGTTACGCAATTCTATTAAAGCATTTACACTAAAGCCGGAATTTTTAAATCATAAATATCTTACCCAACGTGCAGAGGAGTTGTCTGTGGCTGATTTTGTGGCCTTGACTAACATGGTAGCGGGGTCAGAACTTTTTTAATAAGTGGCAAAGGTAATGTGTGGTTTATTGAATAATCTTATTTCGTATTTCAGCTACTTTATTTGAAAATTGTTTAAGCTGTTCAGGGTTGAATGTATTGGGAGAGCTGTCGTACATGTTTTTTACCTCGTATAAACTTGTCAAAACCTCTTGCGCGCCATCTGTCTCTTTTTTATACGTTTCCAATAAAGAAATTAAATTTTCTAAGGTTACTTTTTCTGCGACAATTTTGTTAATGATGGCTTCGTTGTTTGTTGTATTTGCAATCTGCAAAGAAATATACATACCTTCAATCCAGCCACCAGCTACCATCAAAGTAGAAACCCCGGCCTGACCGTTTTCTTGTAAATAATTGTCCGCACTCCTGTAGGAATCCGTAATAATGGAAAGCAAAGAATCTTTGTTGTCTGAGTTAGCGTCAATACGAGAGCTCATGTTTTCATCAAATGCCCCACTAATTCCCAAACTGCTCGCCATTTTATTGGTACATCGCAAATACAACATTGATTCCTGGGTTTGATCAAAAATGTTGGTAACGCCCAAGTCAAGCCCATAAACGCCCAAATTAAGTGCCTTTGCTTTAACTGTTAAATATTTGGTGGTGTTTTCAATTGGATTCAAATACTTTGAACTGTATTTTGCCCCTGCAGCAGTAAGCATATTGTTGGTTTCGCTTTGCGACTGAATGGAGGAAAATATTTTTTGTACTTTATTGTTTTTTTCTCTTTGAATTACCGCGTTTGAATCCACAGCATTGAGTGTATCATCCACATCCGTTGGGGTACCGCAAGAAACCAGCATTACAGAAGTTGCAATGCACAAAAAATAATTAATTAATGTAGTAAAATTCATGTAGTTTATTTAAAAAACGCATCAAAGATACTAAATAGATTTGAGTACTGAGACCTGAGACTTGAGATATGAAAAAAATATCTCGGATTTTTCAAAACTAAGAATATTCTCCTTTCCAATATCTCACATCTCAAACTAATAAATAGTTATCCAACCATGGTATTTTTCTTCAGTCCGATCATTTCAATAGCAACTTTAATAATAGCGTCTGAATCAAACCCACATTCTCTATGAAGTTCTGCCTGCTCACCATGTTCAATAAATTTATCCGGGATACCCAAACGTATTACCTGCGCGTTGTAATTATTATCAGCCATAAATTCAATTACGGCACTGCCCATCCCACCCATAATGCAGCCATCTTCAACCGTAATTATTTTGCCGTGTTTTTTAAATACTTCATGCAATAAATCTTCATCAATTGGTTTTACAAAGCGCATATCATAATGAGCGGCATTAATATTTTTTTCTTCTAACTTTTTACAGGCGGCTATCGCGTAATTTCCTATATGTCCAATAGTTAATATGGCAATATCGTCTCCGTTTTGTATTCTTCTGCCCTTTCCTATCGTTATTTTTTGAAACGCTTTTTTCCAATCTGTCATTGCGCCATTCCCTCGCGGATAGCGTATTGAAAATGGAGCATTTGTTTCAGGTAACTGAGCTGTATACATTAAGTTGCGTAACTCTTCCTCATTCATCGGAGCGGAAACAATCATGTTTGGAATGCAACGGAAATACGCTAAATCATACGCTCCATGATGTGTTGGTCCGTCAGCTCCAGCAAAACCACCTCTGTCCAGACAAAAAACCACATGCAAATTTTGCAACGCCACATCGTGTATTACCTGATCGTAGGCACGCTGCATGAAAGTAGAATAAACATTACAGAAAGGGATTAATCCCTGACTAGCCAGTCCTGCCGAAAAAGTTACCGCATGTTGTTCCGCGATACCCACATCAAATGCCCTGTCAGGCATAGCTTTCATCATTATATTTAAAGAACATCCACTTGGCATGGCGGGTGTTACACCCATTATTTTGGTGTTTTTCTCAGCAAGTTCTACTATCGTATAACCAAATACATCCTGATATTTTGGTGGTTGTGGCTCTTTGGGTGCGATTTTTATTATCTCTCCGGTATCTTTATTAAACAAGCCGGGAGCATGCCATACCGTTTGATTTCCTTCTTCCGAAAATTTATAGCCTTTGCCTTTTTGAGTTAAACAATGTAATATTTTTGGTCCCGGGATATTTTTCAAATCCTGCAATACTTTTGTTAAACGAACCACATCATGGCCATCAACAGGTCCGAAATATCTAAACTTCAAAGATTCAAACAAATTACTTTGCTTAAGTAAGGACGTTTTTATGCCGTTTTCAATTTTAGAAACAATATCCTGGG
Organism: Bacteroidia bacterium; assembly: GCA_036170475.1. Taxonomy (GTDB): domain Bacteria; phylum Bacteroidota; class Bacteroidia; order 2-12-FULL-35-15; family 2-12-FULL-35-15; genus 2-12-FULL-35-15. The sequence continues at coordinate 182,101 of JAVHPE010000177.1, forward strand.
CAGAAGGTCCAAACTTGCTCATCTTACCCAATAGGTTCCAGAGTTCATCTTTGAATTTATTGTAGGTATGAGAGGTGGTAATATCGGTTAAATATTCTTTCAATGCACCTACATTAGGGTCGATGCTCATACAATTATCATTCAACACTACCAATAGGTTAGAGTTGGTAATACCGGCATGATTAAGCGCTTCAAATGCCATACCCGCAGTCATGGCTCCATCGCCAATAACAGCAATGTGCTGGCGTTCTTTTTCCCCTTTATAGACTGAGGCAACTGCCATGCCTAACGCTGCGCCAATGGATGTAGATGAGTGCCCTACACCAAATGCGTCATATTCGCTTTCCGAACGTTTCGGAAAACCGCTGATTCCTTTATAAATACGGTTAGTTTGAAAGTTTTCTCGTCGCCCCGTTAAAATTTTATGTCCATAAGCCTGATGTCCTACATCCCAAATCAATTGATCGTAAGGAGTATTGAATACGTAATGCAAAGCCACCGTAAGCTCTACCACACCAAGGCTCGCACCAAAGTGGCCGCCTTTTTGCGAAACCACATCAATAATAAATTGACGAAGTTCATTGCTTATTTGCGGAAGGTCTTCTTCTTTAAATTTTCTTAAATCACTCGGATAATCAATCTTTTCGAGCAGCTTACCAGCTTTAAATTCCATTAATTTGTATTAATATTAATTCAGAACAAAGATAATTTAATAATTTGAAATGTGAGTCTCCTCCAAAAAGAGTTTTCTACACAAATTGCACGAATTGTTTTTTAAAACATAATTGGGAATCAGCGTATTAAAATAGTGAAATTAGTGCCGAATAGCGTTTAAAGAGTTCTTCGGAGTGGACTCAAATTAGTTTTATTTCAGCAAAAGGAAAATAATTATCCCAATTAATAAAATGGCAATCACTACAGATTTTATAAAAAATTTCTGGGCTGCAGCTGATTTTTGTTTATTAAGATTTTCCAGCCTGATGCACTCTTGTTTTTCGCTTTCTGAACTTATCCTTTGCCCGTCATTATAATGGTTTACCATTTGCCCTTCTTCCTGCCACAAGCCGTGTCGGAGACCATTCAGATAAGACCCTTTTTCAGTAATGTTTCCATGTATATCATAATACACCCATTCTCCTTCCAATTTATCATTTTTATATTGACCCTTCCAGTTTAATTGACCTTTACTATAATACGATTCACAGTTCCCTTCTAATATTCCATCACAATAGGTGTTTATTAAATGTAAATTCCCTTGAACATATTCCCTCCATTCCCCATCAAATTTCCCCATTTTATAATTCCCCTTTGACTTTAGTTGTCCTGTATACCAATATAATTCCCAATATCCATTTCTTTCTCCATTGGCATAACTTCCTTTTGATTCAATTTTTCCATCTTTAAAATAGGTAATGCTTTCTCCATCCATTTCTCCATTTTCATTCATGTTCTTTTTATTGATCATCTGATTTCCTTTTTTATTTGGTAATTAATTTATTACAGCTTTATTATGTTTTTTCTTATAAACTTTACGAGGCACGGTTTATGGGTTATTCATCTTTCAACGGGTAGCTAAATCACGTTAATTATGACAAATAAAAAACAAGTTTTCCGGCTCGAATAGCTGCTCCCTGTTTGACTGACAAAAATAATGATAAATTTCAGTTTTTATTGTGAGCAAAAAACAACAAGTGAGGGAAGAAATGCACAAAGGGGTGTTAATTAAAAACCATTACTCATAACAAAGGCAGGCAAAGCTTGAAATGTAAGTCGAAAAATGTATCGTTATTTACAAATTAAATAAATTACCTTTGTGAAAATAAAAATAAAATAATTTGAAGTTCAGCGATTTTAATTTTGAAAGAAATCTTCAGGAAGGGTTAGATTCTATGGGGTTTAAAACTCCAACCCCGATACAAGAACAGGCAATACCAATCATACAAAGTGGGCGGGACTTAATTGGCTGTGCGCAAACAGGGACAGGTAAAACTGCCGCATTTTTGTTGCCCATATTAAATCAGTTGGCAATGCACCCTACAGATTCTACTAATACGTTAATCATTGTTCCTACCCGTGAGTTAGCTTTGCAGATAGATCAGGCTTTGCAGGGCTTCTCGTACTTCACTTCCGTAAGCTCTCTGGCTATTTATGGAGGAAGCGATGGTAGCGCTTTTGAACGGGAGAGGCGTGCGTTATCAGAAGGTGCGAATATTATTATTGCCACGCCGGGTCGTTTAATGGCACACCTTAATATGGGATATGTGAAATTAGATAAACTGGAACATTTGATTTTAGACGAAGCTGACAGAATGTTGGACATGGGATTTGTAGATGACATTTTAAAGATAAGCAGCTACTTGCCTAAACATAAACAAACATTGATGTTTTCGGCTACCATGCCTCACAAAATCCGTTCGTTGGCAAACACACTTTTGGTAAATCCGGAACATATCAGCATTGCCATTTCAAAACCTGTAGATGGAGTAATACAAGGCGCTTATCTGGTTTATGACACACAAAAAAATAAGTTGATAAAATCATTGCTCGAAGGGAAAGAACTGAGTAGTGTTATTATTTTTGTTTCAACTAAAATTAAAGTAAAGGAGCTGGAACGTGATTTACAGAAAGCCGGCTTAAAAGCAAAAGCCATTCATTCTGATTTAGATCAACCGGAACGCGAAGATGTATTGCGAAATTTCCGTAGCAAAAAATTGCAAATTTTAGTCGCTACAGATATCCTTTCCAGAGGCATTGATATTGAAGATATCGGTTTAGTAATTAATTATGATGTTCCGGGTGATGCCGAAGATTACATCCACCGTATCGGGCGTACAGCACGTGCCGCGGCAACAGGAGTAGCATTGACTTTTATAAACGAGTACGACCAGCAAAAGTTTTTGCAAATTGAAACAATGCTTGGGTATGAAGTCAAGAAAATCTCTTTGCCGGCTGATATTGGTAAGGGTCCTGCATATTCTCCGGAATTAAAACAAAGAAGGACTTTTGTTAAGAAAAAAAATAATTTTTCGAAAAATCGCCGACCGGCAAGAAGGTAATTTTTCAATTGAGTTTAGGCAATTATTCAATTTACAATAAAAATATGAAAACAAAAATTCTCCTTCTCAGCTTAATGCTTGTGGTAAATCTGGCTTTTGCCCAAACTAAAATAATTCGTTTCGAAACCACAACTTTTGCGGAAATAAAAGCAAAGGCAAAAAAAGAAAATAAATTAATTTTTATTGATGCCTATACATCCTGGTGTGGGCCATGTAAATGGATGGCAAAAAATGTATTTACAAATGATACTGTTGCCGATTTTTTTAACGCTAAATTTATCAACGCACAGTTTGATATGGAAAAAGGAGAAGGACTGGACATCGCAAAGTTATATGAAGTACAATGTTACCCTAATTTATTGTTTATTGATGGCGATGGCAAACTGATACACCGTGGTGCCGGGTCTTGCGATGTAAAAAGTTTTATTCAGTTAGCCGAAAATGCGTTTAACCCTGAAAAAAGGTTCTCGAAATATAACGACGACTACGCTTCAAAAAAAACGGATCCTGTTTTTTTAATGGATTACATTAACGCTATCTCCAAAACCTGTTTAACATTTAATGAACTATTAAACGATTACTTCAAAACGCAGAAAGATGAAGATCTTATTAGCAGGGCTAATTGGAATATTATCAGAGATTATTGCTCAGACTATAAGAGCCGGGAATTTATCTATTTTTTAAACCATGCGGAAGCGTATAAAAAAGCGTATACTGCCGATTCAGTAAATTCCAAAATTATGAACGTATTTGTAAATGGTGGTTATGCGATCATTTATAAAAAAGACATGAAGGAAATTAACTACAAAACCTATAAAGAAGAAATCAGTAAAATAAACTTCGCCGCCTTAGATGAAGTTTTATTTAAACTCGACTTAGCCTACTCTGAGAAAAAAAGCGATTGGAAAAATTACGTTGCTTTGTTGGTTGAAAAAGGCGATAATTATATTAGCTCGGCAAATGACTTAAATAATTTTTCCTGGACTATCTATGAACATTCGGGTAATAAAGCCGCATTTTTAAAGGCTGAAGAATGGATGCAAAAGGCGCTTAAAGAGGAAAAAGAATGGTATTATTATGATACCTATGCGGCAGTTTTGTATAAGTTGAATAAAAAACAAGCGGCTAAAACCGCAGCTACAAAAGCCATTGAAATAGCGAAATCATCCGACGTAGCAGAAGAGGAATATAAAGCCACGATAGAATTGTTAGGAAAAATTGAAAAATTGAAAGATTAATACAAAACAATATTATCAATCAGTCGCACCTTGCCTAGTTTAAGAGCAACGCATGCCACGGCACCTAGGGCTTGTTTATAATCGGTAATAGGTTGCAATGTTACCGCATCAGAAATTTCGAAATATTCCAGTTGTACCTGTGGTTCGGTTTCTATTTGAGCTACCGCAAAAGCTTTTATCTCGGCAACAGTTTTTTCGCTGAATAACTCTTTGACTTTAGATAACGTTCGGGAGATGATGGATGCCCTGTTTCGTTCGTCAGTAGTTAATCTTTCATTTCTTGAACTCATAGCCAAACCATTCATTTCCCTTACAATAGGACAAGCAATAATTTCAACAGACATTGCCAGTTGTTTTACCATACTTCGTATTATGGCTAATTGCTGAAAATCTTTTTGTCCGAAATAAGCTTTGTTGGGTTCCACAATTCTGAACAATTTGCTTACCACCTGTGCCACCCCATTAAAATGCCCCGGGCGATGCGCTCCTTCCATCACTTTTGCCAATACCCCAAAATCTACCTCTTTTTCATTTGTCCAGCTTTTGTCTTCAATTTGCCGCTTTTTCAATTCCAGCTCCTTTAAAGTGTATAATTCAGACACTTCTGGCATAAAAACAACATCACAACCATTGGCTTCCAATAGTTTACAATCCGCATCAAAAGTGCGGGGATAGTTTATTAAATCACTTAAATCGTTAAACTGGGTAGGGTTTACAAAGATGCTACATACAACCAAATCACACTGAACTTTTGCTGTATGAATCAATGAAATGTGTCCCTGGTGCAAAGCGCCCATAGTAGGGACAAAACCAACCTTGAATGTTCCGGAACTTCTTACCTTATGTAAATAGCTTTTTAGTTGCTGTATGGTATTAAAGATAATCATCAATCATAATAATTGTTAAAAAACCAGTAAAATCAGCTTTAATAGGGCAATTTGAGAGAAAGTGGGGCAAATCTAATATTATTACTTTGAAATATCGATTTTTTTTCATTACTTTTGTACTACTTTTTTAACAATCTAACCTTAAATCCTCCCGACATGAAGAAGAAAGCAAGAGTTTTATTTGTATCACAAGAAGTTACCCCCTATTTAGATGAGACTCCAATGGGGCTGATTGGTCGAAAATTACCACAAGGAATTCAAGAGAGAGGAAAGGAAATAAGGACTTTTATGCCCAAGTACGGATGCATTAACGAAAGACGCAACCAGTTGCACGAAGTAATTCGTTTATCTGGAATGAACCTGATTATTGGCGATACCGATCATCAGTTAATCATTAAAGTCGCATCTATTCAATCGGCTCGTATGCAGGTTTATTTTATTGATAATCTGGAATATTTTGAACGCAAACATGTTCTGACAGATAAAAAAGGGGAACATTTTGCTGATAATGACGAACGTGCCATTTTCTTTTGTCGCGGTGTAATTGAAACTGTTAATAAATTAGGTTGGTCGCCTGATATTGTTCATTTACATGGCTGGATGACGAGTTTAACAGCGCTTTATTTGAAAAAATCGTTTAAAGATAATCCATTATTTGCAGACACTAAAATTATTTATTCGGTTTATGATGACGAGTTTACAACTCCTTTACAAAAAGATTTTGCAAAAAAAGTAATGTTTGAAGGAATTGAAAAATCAGACGTAGAATTATATAAAAATCCTACTTTTGTAAATATCAGTAAACTGGCTATTGATTTAGCCGATGGTGTTATAAAGGCAAGTCCGAAAATTAATCCTGAGATAGATAAGTATATCAAAAAATCGGGCAAACCGGTACTTGATTATATGGCAGGTGAAGAATACATTGCGGCATATTCTGAGTTTTATGATGAAGTGCTTGAAGAAATGGCTGAAATGGTTGATTAATTAATTTGAAAATGTGCCAATTTGAAAATGTGCCAATGTAATTTTCAAATTGACAGATTATCAAATTATCAAATTATTTTTATGATTATATACAATAAAAGGATATCCGGATTTTTGCCCCACTTGCTTGGGGCAAATTTTTTTTTATTTCTGCTGACAAGCATTTCAATCAGCTTTACATCCTGTGATGAATCCAGTGTGGTTGGCTTAGACGTTCAGCCGGCTAATGATTTATTAAATGTCGCTTATCTGGATACCACTACGTTAATTACAAAAACAGTAAAGGTGGATTCTTTGCGTACCGATGAAAGCCTCATCATAACAGCCGATGCGTTATTAGGTATGTATATTGATCCAATATTCGGAACTGCATCAGCATCATTTTACACCCAGTTGCGCCTGCCTACCAATGCTCCTTCATTTGGAACAATTCCTGTTGTTGACTCCGCTGTATTGTCCTTAGTTTATGACACCACCTATTATGGGAAAAGGCTGCGGGCAATGCAAACAGTAAATGTATATGAAGTTTCAGAGGATATTAAAATAGAAAACAGTTATTATTCTAATAATACAGTAGCTTACTACCCAACAGCTCTGGCAAATTTCAGCTTTATCCCGGAGCCCACTAAAATTGTTACTGTCCTTAATGAACCGGCAAAACAACGGTTGAGAATACCTCTTGATCCTAATTTTTGGACAGCCATTATTTCCGATCCTTTAAAGCTGACAGATAATGCCACTTTTCAAGCTGCAATGAAAGGACTATACATTACTACCGAACTCACACAAGGATTACTTGATAATGGCAACATTCTACATTTTAAATTAGCTGACGCACAATCAAAACTTACACTCTACTATCACAATTCCAGTGATCCTAATAATGATTCATTGAAATATGATTTAGGTTTGAATAGTGTTGGGCGCTTTTCTCACTTTACACATGATTATTCGGGTGTTGATGCCAGCCTTCACGCACAGCTAAGCACTTCTCCTCCACCACAAAATGAAACAGTTTTTATTCAGGGGATGGCTGGTGTAAAAACTGATATCGAATTTCCATATATTATGAACTGGATAAAATCAGGACTCATTGCTGTTAATAAAGCCGAGTTGGTTATTAAAGTGGATATTGGACTTACTCCTAATTATCAGCTTGACACATTTGCCGCACCTACACGATTAGTGTTATTTGGTGTTAATGATGATGGCACCAACTACTTATTACCCGACTATAGCGAAGGAGACAGCTACTTTGGCGGAACGTATAATTCAACCACTCATGAATACCGATTTAATATTGCACGCTATATTCAACAAATACTTACCGGGAAAAGAAAAAATAATGGACTACAGTTGCTTGCTTCCGGAGGTGCAATAAATGCTAACAGGGTGGTAATTGGCGGTGGCGCAAGTAGTAGCGCCTATCGGATGAAACTTAATATATCGTATACGAAATTACAGTGATATAATCAAATAGACGTGAGATGTCAGATATGAGATGTTAGATATTTTACATTCTTTAAAATGAAGAATAAATCTCAAGTCTCATATCTCATATCTCACATCTCAATACTAAAATAATATGTGCGGAATTGTAGCATACATCGGAAATAAACAGGCATATCCAATTCTTATTAAAGGGTTACAACGTCTTGAATACAGGGGGTATGACAGTGCTGGCGTTGCATTGATTGATGAGAACTTAGCCACACACTCTACTGATTTAAACGTATATAAATGCAAAGGGAAAGTTGCCGGATTAGCAAGTTTTGTTTCCGGGAAAAACATTAAAGGGACCATTGGCATTGGTCATACTCGTTGGGCTACACATGGCATACCTAATGATGTGAATGCACACCCCCATTATTCAGGCACAAAAAACTTGGTAATGATACATAACGGTATCATTGAAAATTATGCTTCCTTAAAAGAAGAATTAAAAAAACGCGGACATGTTTTTTTGAGTGATACAGATACAGAAGTGCTCATTCATTTAATTGAAGATATTCAACGGAAAGAAAACATACGTTTAGGACAGGCTGTTCTAAAAGCTTTGAATCAGGTAGTTGGTGCGTATGCCATTGTGATTCTTTCAAAAGACAACCCTAATGAGCTGATAGCCGCTAAAAAAGGCAGTCCGATGGTTATAGGCATTGGTATTGATGAATTTTTTGTTGCCTCAGACGCTACCCCAATTGTTGAATACACAAAAAACGTGGTATACCTCGAAGATGAAGAGATAGCTTTTATTGAACGTGGCAAGGAACTGAAAATAAAAACGATTAAGAATAAAACTAAAACTCCCTACATTCAGGAATTGGAAATGAAGCTGGAGGCTTTGGAAAAAGGTGGGTACGCTCATTTTATGTTGAAAGAAATTTACGAACAGCCTCGTTCAATTAAAGATAGTATGCGAGGCAGATTAAGTTCTGAAAAGGATATTGTAAATCTGGGTGGTATTGCCGAATACGAAAAAAAATTTTTAAATACGAAAAGGATTATTTTTATCGCTTGTGGTACCTCTTGGCATGCGGCTTTAGTTGCCGAATATTTATTTGAAGATTTAACACGAATTCCTGTGGAAGTAGAATATGCTTCTGAATTTCGCTATCGTAATCCCATAATTTATGAAGATGATGTGGTAATTGCCATTTCACAATCAGGGGAGACCGCCGACACACTTGCCGCTATTGAACTTGCAAAATCAAAAGGTGCGACTATTATAGGTATTTGCAACGTGGTAGGCTCATCCATCGCGCGTGCCACCCATGCAGGTTCTTATACTCACGCGGGACCTGAGATTGGAGTAGCATCCACCAAAGCATTTACAGCTCAAATAACAGTTCTGACTTTAATGGCATTAAGAATTGCCTTTCTTAAAGGCACTATTTCCACTTCCCGTTTTCATCAGTTAATAAATGAATTAGAAGCTATCCCGGGTAAAGTTGAAAGGGTTTTGAAAACAAATGATAAGATAAAATACATTGCCGATATTTATAAAGATGCTACCAATGCCTTGTATTTAGGTCGCGGGTATTCTTTCCCTGTCGCATTGGAGGGAGCTTTGAAATTAAAGGAAATCTCTTACATCCATGCCGAAGGGTATCCTGCCGCTGAAATGAAACACGGACCAATTGCCTTGATTGATCAGGAAATGCCTGTATTTGTAATCGCGACAAAAGGAGCGTCTTATGAAAAAGTGGTAAGTAATATTCAGGAAGTAAAGGCACGTAAAGGGAAAATTATTGCTATTGTTACCGAAGGGGACACACAAGTGAAAGAAATGGCTGATTATACGATTGAAATTCCAGAAACCGATGAAATATTGGTTCCTTTGATTGCTGTAGTACCATTGCAATTATTATCCTATCATATTGCTGTAATGCGGGGCTGTAATGTTGATCAGCCAAGGAATTTAGCTAAATCTGTTACAGTGGAATAATCAAAGTTTTTTCTTGCTCGCTGGGAAATGTCAATCAGGTATACGAAGATTAATAGCAATTATCGTTTTTACCGCGATTTGATTTCTTTCGTAAGAATCCTGTAAAAATCTTTTGCCCTACTCTTTCTTATTGTTAATTTCGGCAACAAATAAACCATCATTAATTTTCATATAAAATGAAAGGAATAATTTTAGCAGGGGGCTCTGGCACGCGTTTGCATCCATTAACACTGGCTGTTAGTAAACAATTAATGCCGATATACGATAAACCTATGATATACTACCCGCTTTCTGTATTAATGATGGCAGGCATTTCGGAAATATTAATTATTTCTACCCCACACGATTTACCTCATTTTGAACAATTATTAGGAGATGGAAGTAGTCTTGGATGCAAGTTTTCATACGCTGTACAGGAAATCCCTAACGGTCTGGCGCAAGCATTTGTTATCGGTGAAAATTTTATTGGAAAAGATAAAGTAGCATTAATTCTTGGGGATAATATTTTTTATGGTGCCGGCTTAGGCAGATTGCTACAGCAACATCAGGATCCTGAAGGGGGAGTTGTGTTTGCCTATCACGTATCAGACCCGGAACGTTATGGCGTTGTTGAGTTTGATGAAAACGCGAAAGCTATTTCTATTGAAGAGAAGCCTCAAAAGCCCAAATCCAGTTACGCCGTACCCGGTCTGTATTTTTATGATAACAGTGTGATTGAAATTGCGAAAGCGCTAAAACCAGGCTCTCGCGGAGAGTATGAAATTACAGATGTAAATAAAATTTATTTGCAGCAAGGGAAATTAAAAGTTGGCATTATTGACAGAGGTACCGCCTGGCTGGATACAGGTACATTCGCATCGCTTATGCAAGCTGGTCAGTTTGTTCAGGTTATTGAGGAACGACAAGGCTTGCGTATAGGTTGTATTGAAGAGGTGGCATATCGCATGAAATACATTACTAAAGAAGAATTGAAAAAACTTGCTATTCCATTAATGAAAAGTGGCTATGGTAATTATTTAATGAAACTTTCAGAACAATAAAAACAATGTGCTGATTTGAAAATGTGCTGCTGTGCCGATTAAGGTTTGTTCATTCGTCATCGGTTCATTCATCATTAATTCATCAGCACATCAATAAATTAGCATATCAGCACATTAATATAATGATCGAATTTCAACAACAAATTGAACAAGCGTTAAAAAATAAAAAATATGGCTCCTTTCCTAAGGAGCTATACGAACCAATTGAATACATTATGTCTCTGGGGGGGAAACGCCTGCGTCCTGTATTAGTATTTGCAGGCTGTGATTTTTTTGGCGGAGATCCCGTTAAGGCACTCTGTCCGGCATTGGCAATTGAATTGTTTCATAACTTCAGTTTGGTGCACGACGACATAATGGATAAAGCACCATTGCGAAGAAATCAAAGCACTATTCATAAAAAGTGGAATGATAATGTCGCTATTTTAAGTGGCGATGCCATGCTCGTAAAAGCATATCAGGAGTTGTGTAAGTGTGATAAAGCTATACTGCCGCAACTTCTGGAAATATTTAATGATACAGCCATTAAGGTATGTGAAGGACAACAGCTGGATATGAATTTTGAGAAACTCCAGAGGGTATCCATTCAGGAATACCTGAAAATGATAGAATTAAAAACCGCTGTATTATTGGGCGGAAGCCTGAAAATGGGGGCACTGATTGGGGGTGCGGATAAAAAAAACGCGCAAAGGCTATACGATTTTGGGAAACAAATTGGCTTAGCATTTCAATTGCAGGATGATATTTTAGATGTGTATTCCGATGCGGAAAAATTTGGTAAACAAAAAGGTGGGGATATTGTCGCGAACAAAAAAACATTTTTGCTGTTGAAAGCTATGGAAATGGCTGAGGGCAACCGTTATATGAAAGAAGAATTGCATCAATGGATAAACGCGCCACACTTTGATAGAGAAGAAAAAGTGGAAGCGATTACCGCGATTTATGATTTTTTAAATATTGCTGAAATTGCACGATCAGAAATGAAAAAACATTACGCTATGGCTTTAACTTTTCTTAATGATATTCCCGTAGAAGACAAAAAAAAGCGGGAACTGATTGCTTTTGCTGACAGTTTGATGGTAAGGGAAGTTTAAAAAAACCAATTTTCAATTACTGCTCTGAATTCTTGTTGCTAATAGTTTGGAAGCGGCGTACCTTCCCGAAAAGCGTGTCCTGTCCTTTTTTCAAGAAAAAAATTTGATGTATAACATTATTTAGTATATTTGCAGTCCGAAATTGCGCTATTCGTTTAAAGATAAGGAATAGTATTAAAAAAAAAGAAAATGGCAAATCACAAATCGAGTATCAAAAGGATTCGTTCTAACGATGCTAAAAGAATAACAAATCGTTATCAGGCAAAAACAATGCGTAACGCGGTAAAAAATTTAAGAACGGATGAAGTTGCTGAATCTGCCGCTGAGAAACTCCCTAAAGTTATTGCAATGGTTGATAAATTGGCGAAGAAAAACGTTATTCACAAGAATAAGGCAGCTAACCTGAAATCAAAAATGGCAAAAAAGGTTAACGCTTTAAAAAAGGAAGCAAAAAAATAATCAGACTTAAATTTCTATTAATTTAAAAAGAAGAGGCTTCGCTGTATGCGAAGCCTTTTATATTATCAGCCCCTCCAGACCTCCCCGAAGGAGGAGTGCCAACGCACAACCAAGCAATAGGCAATTGGAGAGGTTAGGAGAGGCTTCATTTTTATATGGAAGAGTATAAACAGTCATTTGGCATAAAATCATGGGCAGAAGAAGACCGCCCTAGAGAGAAGCTGTTGGGTAAAGGAAGGCAAATGCTTACTGAAGCCGAATTAATTGCTATTTTGATTGGTTCAGGCAGTAAGGATGAAACAGCTGTAGAACTCTCTAAACGTATTTTGGCAAGTGTAGGAAATAACCTGAATGAACTGGGAAAACTTACTGTTCAAGAACTGAGTAAATTTAAAGGCATAGGAGATGCTAAAGCCATCAGCATTATTGCGGCACTGGAATTGGGCAGAAGAAGAAAGGAAACAGAATCGGTTAAACGTGAAAAAATAATTACCAGTAAGGATGCTTTTGAAATTATGAAGGGGTCAATGATGGATTTGCCACATGAAGAATTTTGGTTATTATTATTGAATAGAGCAAATTTGGTAACTAAAAAAGAATTAATAAGCCGTGGCGGTGTCTCGGGTACTGTAGTGGATACAAAAATTATTTTCAAGTGCGCTATCGAGAATTATGCAAGTTCTATAATTATTTGTCATAATCATCCCTCAGGAAATTTAAAACCCAGTGATGCAGATTTGAAAATCACTAAAAATATTAAGGAGGCTGGTAAAATAATGGAAATACCCCTGCTTGACCATTTGATAATAACAGACAATGGATTTTTTAGTTTTGTGGATGAAGGGTTGTTTTGAAAATACTACGAAATACGAATCATTACTAATTTACGAAATTGGTTAATTGTAATTGCCTACTGTTAAATCGCGAAATTGTTAAATTGCTTCCCTTATGAACATCGAAAAAAAACTTACCGAAAAAACCATTGAAGCGTTGAAAGCGCTTTATGGCACCGTTATAGAAAAAATAGTATTCGAAAAAACAAATCCAATTTTCCCGGGGGATTTGACATTAGTGGTTTTTAATTTCCTAAAAATTTCAAAAAAGAAACCGGAAGAAACCGCTGTCGAAATTGGTAATTACCTTAAATCAAATTTAGTTGAAGTCCTTGATTTCAATGTTGTAAAGGGCTTTTTAAATATCATCATTGCTGATTCCTTTTGGCTGAATTATCTTAAATCAATTAACGGGAAACCGTTTATTAATAATGAATTATCAACCGATGCACCCATCGTAATGGTTGAATACTCTTCTCCAAACACCAATAAACCTTTGCATCTTGGACATGTTCGTAATAATTTGCTGGGGTATTCTGTTTCTGAAATTTTAAAAGCGGCAGGGAATAAGGTCATAAAAACAAATATTGTAAATGATCGCGGCATTCATATTTGCAAATCAATGTTGGCATGGCAGAAATGGGGAAAGGGAGAAACGCCCGAATCAACCGGTATTAAAGGCGATCATTTAGTAGGTAAATATTATGTAGCATTTGATAAACACTATAAACATGAAATTGAAACTCTTGTAAATAAAGGGAAAACAAAAGAAGAGGCTGAAAAACAAGCTCCATTAATGCGGGAAGCTCAGCAGATGCTTTTTAACTGGGAGTCGGGCGATACAGCAACATTGGAACTTTGGGGCAGGATGAATAGCTGGGTGTACAAAGGGTTTGATGAAACATATAAAATGTTGGGCGTTGATTTTGATAAAATTTACTACGAAAGCGAAACCTATTTATTAGGGAAAAGCACTATTGAAGAGGGTTTGGCAAAAGGTGTCTTTAAACGCAGAGTAGATAACTCTGTATTTATTGATTTAACAGGCGATGGCTTAGATGAAAAAACATTATTGCGTGCTGATGGAACTTCGGTATATATGACTCAGGATATTGGAACAGCCATACAACGTGCGGAAGAGGAACATTTTGAAAAATTAATTTACACCGTTGCCAATGAGCAAGATTATCATTTTAAAGTTTTGTTTCTCGTACTGAAAAAATTAGGATACAAATGGGCTGAAGGCTTATATCATTTGTCATACGGGATGGTGGAGCTGCCGGAAGGTAAAATGAAATCGCGCGAAGGAACGGTGGTTGATGCTGATGAATTGATGCAGGAAATGATTGATACCGCTGCCGTAACATCTAAAGAACTTGGGAAAGCGGAAGGTTTGAGTAAAGAAGATGCCGAAAAACTTTATCGTACAATTGGCTTGGGGGCATTAAAATATTTTATGCTAAAAGTGGATCCTAAAAAGAAAATGCTTTTTAACCCTGCGGAATCCATTGATTTTAATGGCAATACAGCACCATTTATTCAATTCAATTATGTTCGGATACAAGCATTGTTACGTAAAGCGAAAGAAACTTTTGGATTGGAGGGAAAAAAATCTTTGATATTTCCAGACAATTTACTTCCTAAAGAAAAAGAATTGATCATCAAGCTGTACAATTTCAATACATCTTTAACTCAGGCCGCCATTGAATACAGTCCGGCAGTAATCGCAAATTATGTATATGATTTAGCAAAAGAGTTTAGCCAGTATTATCATGATGTTCCCATCTTAAAAGAAGAGCAAAAGGACTTGATTCTATTTCGTTTGCATTTATCTCAAACAATAGGCTTCGCTATTAAAGCGTCAATGCAATTATTAGGAATTGATGTTCCGGAACGAATGTAATTTACGTTAAACGATTACCAAGCAATGAATTCTATTGAGTAAAGAAAATTGCCTAAAGTTTAACACCCATTACCAAAATGTCATCTACCTGATCTGTGAGTCCTTTCCAATCAGCATGAGCAGAAACAATAACCTCTTTTTGTTTTTGCATGGTCAGATGATGATTACTTAATAATAATTCTTTGAATTTCGGTGTCCCGTATTTTTCCCCTCCGTCGCCTCCAAACTGCTCTACATATCCATCAGAAAAAAGATAAATGCTCATATCTTTTTTTATCGGAATAACATTGTTGGTGTATCCTTTTTTAATAGGAGCGATAATCTTAGTAATTCTGCCATCACCGCCAATCTCATGAATATCCGCCTGAATAACCTCCATCGTATTATCTGATACTACATACAATGGATTTTGAGCGCCGGCAAATTGCAATATATTATTTTTATAATCAATACTGCATAATGCGATGACCATTCCGTCAACCAAAAAATCTTCATCTTTTTTCTGGTGAAGGGCATCATAAACGCCAAGATTGAGGAGCCGCAATATTTCGGAGGGTAGCGTTTTGTGATTTTTATTTACAATTTCATTCAATAAAGTATTTCCGATGATACTCATGAATGCTCCGGGTACGCCATGTCCTGTACAGTCAATTGCCGCTAAAATAATAATATCGTCAATTTTTGTAAACCAATAAAAATTGCTGCTGACAATATCTTTCGGCTGGTAATAAATAAAACTATTGGGCAAATAGTGCCGCATTGCGCTTTCTTCCAGCAAAATTCTTTGCTGAATACATTGGGCATACGTTATACTCTCAACGATTTCTTCTTTTTGTTTTTCTACAATTTCTTTTTGTTTTTCAACCATTTCTTTTTGCTGCAACACTTCATTTTTTTGTACTTCAATTATATTTTTTTGTTTGCGGGTAATTCGCAAAGAACGAAAAACAAATGCCGCAAATATAAAGACGAGAACCAAGACAAAAGACACAAGAATCAAGACAAATTGTTGCTTGTGTTTTTCCGCTGTAGCCACTGCCTGTTGTTTTTCATTTTCCGCTTTAGTGGCGGCTTCTTTTTTATCAAATTCATAATTCATTTCTTTGCGGATAAGTTGTTTTTTGCTTTCCTGACTAAAAAGAGTATCCTTTAGTGCAATTGCTTTTTTGTAGTGAAAAAATGCTTCTTTAGTTCGTCCTGTTGTATCATAAAGTATAGAAAGGAGTTCTTCTGTTTGCCTTAAATAATCTAGTGTTCCAATGCTATTATCTATGTCGATGGCTTTGTTCAGGTATTGTTCCGCTTCTTTAAACTTTCCGGTCACGGTATAAAGCGATCCGATATTGCATAGGTGTACTGCCATTCCCTCTTTAAATCCGAGTTCGTTATCTATTTCCAAAGCCTGGAAATAATAGTCGATGGCTTTAGGGTAATCGCCTTGTGTAGAATAAATAGCTCCAATATTGCCAAGAAATGCCGCTGTACTCGTTTTATTTCCGAGTTCTTGGGTAATTTTCAATGTTTTGAAATAATAATCCAACGCTTTTGTGTAATTCCCCTGATACCCGTAAACACTTCCGATGTTGCCCAATATGGAAGCAATATCATTTTTAAATCCAATTACCTCAAACATTTTTTGTGCTTTGAAATAATAGTCGAGTGCTTTAGGATAATCGCCTTGTTTACAATAAATACTTCCGATGTTGCAGAGGTGTGTTGCAATTCCATTTTTATTATCCAGTCCATCATCTATCTTTAAAGCTTTTAAATAGTTGTCAAGGGCTTTGGTATAATTTCCCTGACCTACATAAACATTTCCGATGTTGCCAAGATGTTTTGCTATTCCTTTATTATTATTTAGTGTTTCATCAATTTTTAACGCTTTCAAGTAAAAATCAAGAGCGTTGATATAATCGGTTTTTAAATAATAATAAGAACCAAGATTACCAAGCGTGTTGGCACGAATAGCATTTACCTTATTCTCCACTGCGCCATCCTTTGTGGAGGAAAATTCCGGAGAGGAAACAGGAGTGATGATGCCAAGTGCCTGATTAGCGAGCGTAATAGCTGTGTCAGGATTTTGATACATGAACAGCCGGCTGAGGGCGTTGAGATGATTTACCTTGCTGGTATCTTCTTTATCTTTTTTTAGAAGAGTAAGAAGGGAGTCTAATTTATTTTGCTGGGAAAAGCAAAAAGAATTAAGAATGTAGAATGTAGAATTAAGAATTATAAGAAAGAGTAACTTTTTCATCAGTCAAAAATACGATTATATCTTTATTCCCATTACCAAAATATCATCAATCTGAGGCGTGTTCCCTTTCCATTCCAAGTGAGCGGACGCAAGTATTTCTTTCTGTTTTTGCGGGCTCAAATGCTGGTTGTTCAATAATAACTCTTTGAATTTTTTTGTGCCGAATTTTTTATTATCAAGCCCACCAAACTGATCCCTATAGCCATCAGTAAAAAGATAAATGCTCATGTCTTTTTTCATCGGAATAATATGGTTGATAAATTCTTTTTTAAGAGGATCGTGTATTTTTGCTATTCTTCCACCTCCACCTATACCATAAAAATTTGCTTGAATTACCTCTATTTGATTGCCTGTTAACACATATAAAGGATTTCTGGCACCGGCATATTGTACTTCATTGTTTATGTAATCAATGGAACATATGGCGATATCCATTCCCTCAGGCGATAATTCGTCCTCCTTTTTCTGGCGCAATGCTTCATAAACTTCAAGGTTCAGAAGCCGAAGTATTTCGGAAGGTTTGGTAAACTGTTTTTCATTTACAATCTGATTCAATAAAGTGTTTCCGATCATACTCATAAATGCACCGGGGACACCATGGCCTGTGCAGTCAACAACTGCTATAATAATTTTGTCATCTATTTTAGAACACCAGTAAAAGTCGCCACTTACAATATCCTTAGGCTGAAAATAAATAAAACATTCAGGTAAATAATTTTGTATTTCGCTTTCTTCCATCAAAATACTTTGCTGTATACGCTGTGCATAAGTAATGCTGTCAACGATTTCTTCTTTTTGTTTTTCTACTATTTCTTTTTGCTCAGATACTACATTTTTTTGTAATTCAATGATATGTTTTTGTTTGCGTGTTATCCGAAGTGAACGAAAAATAAAACCTGCAAATAAAAAGACAAGAACCAAGACACAGGACACAAGAATTAAAATAAATTGCTGCTTGTGTTTTTCTGCGGTTGCCACCGCCTGCTGTTTTTCATTCTCCGCTTTTGTGGCGGCTTCTTTTTTATCAAATTCAAAATTCATTTCTTTCCGGATAAGCTGTTTTTTATTTTCCTGGCTGAAAAGTGTATCCTTGAGTGCTATCGCTTTTTTGTAATGAATAAGGGCATCTTTATACTGTCCAATGGTATCATAGAGATGAGAGAGATTTTCCTCTGTTTGCCTTAAGAAATCCAAAGTGCCAATGCTATCATCTATGGCATTAGCTCTTTTCAGGTATTTTTCTGCGTCCTTAAATTTTCCGATTGTAATATAAAGCGATCCGATATTGCCGAGTTGAATTGCAATTCCATTTTTATCTTGTCTTTCTTCCGCAATTTTTAACGCTTTAAAACAATATTCAAGAGCTTCTGGATACCGACCTTGCAAGTAATAGACACCTCCAATGTTTCCAAACTGTCTTAATAAGACATTTTTATTTCCAAGTTCTTTACCCAGTTTTAATGCCTTCATATAAAAGTCCAATGCTCGTGGATAGTCGGCTTGATTAAAATAAACCAGTCCTATATTGCCGAGATTTCTCGCGATACCGTTTTTATCTCCAAGTTCTTCATTGATCTTCATTGCCTTAAAATAATAATCCAGCGCTTTTGGATAATCACCTTGATTAAAATAGACAATACCAATGTTGCCAAGATTTGTTGTAATGCCATTTTTATTTCCAAGTTCATCAACTATTTTTAATGCTTCAAAATAATAGTTCAACGCTATGGGGTAATTACCCTGATTCTGATAAACAATTCCGATATTGCCAAGACGGGCAGCTATTCCCTTTTTATTTTTTAGTTCTTTGTCGATCTTTAATGCTTTATTGTAGTAGTCAAGCGCTTTTGGAAAGTCCGCTTTTTCCAAATAAATATTTCCAATATTATTAAATGTATTTGCAATTCCTTTTTGGAAGTTCAGTTTACGGGCAAGTTTAAATGCTTCTATTCCGAAGTTTAAGCCTTTTTCGTAATCTCCCGTCAATTGAAATTCACGAGTTAATTGGTAAAGATGAATTACTTTATTGGTATCGAGTTTGTCCTTTTTTATAAGAGTAAGAAGTGAATCAATATTTTTGTTTTGTGCAAAACAAAATGAATTAAGAATGCAGAATGCAGAATTAAGAATTAAAAGGAGAAACCATTTTTTCATAATTCAAGAGTACAATTATATCTTAATTCCAATAACGCATACATCATCAACCTGTTCATTGTTTCCTTTCCAGTTTTCGAAAAAATGATTGAGATGTTCTTTTTGTTCGCACATCGGTTGATGATGAATTTTAAGCAGTTCTTCTTTAAATTTTTTCTTCATCAGTTTTTTTCCCTTACAGCCAAACTGGTCTGCAAAGCCATCTGTGGTGGTATAAATAATATCCTCTTTTTGTAGTTCAATTGTTTGCAGGGTAAAAGGCTGTGTTTCTTCACTGTGTTTCCCAACAGGCATTTTATCCGCTTTGTACTCTGTGAGCACTCCATTACGCACAAACCATAAAGGGGTATTGGCTGCGGAAAAATGCAAAAGCATTTTATCGAAATCATAAACACAAAGTATGCAATCCATACCATCCTTTGCTTCTTCGGTACTTCCAACAGGGTTAAGCGCATGTATGATTGCCTCACGTTGCGAATTCAGTATTTCATGTGGCAAACGAATGCCGCGCTCTATTATATTTTCGTTAAAATATGAAATGTTTAACATACTCATAAATGCGCCGGGAACACCATGCCCTGTACAATCGGCAGTAATCATATAAAATGTGTTTTTCTTTTTGGTATTGGAAGGCAGTTTTACTTTATTGGTTCCCATATCCCAACCCGGCAAAGGGGCAATACTTAGCGCCCAATAAAAATCTCCACTGACAATATCCTTGGGCTTAAACAAAATAAAGTGCTCCGCAGGTATGTTATTCTTAATATATTCATCACTTGTTAGCAAGGCCGTTTGTATACGTTTTGCGTAAGTAATGCTGTCAGTTATTTCTTTATTTTTTTGTGCCAGTTCAAGTTCAGTAATTTTTCTTTCGGTAATATCCGAATCAATAATGATGATGTTACGTAGTTCATTGTTGTCATTAAAGACAGGAGAAACGGTAGTTTGAAACCAACGCTCTAAATTATTGCGCATCCGGTTTTTTGATTCATAATAAACACCTGT
Organism: Bacteroidia bacterium; assembly: GCA_036170475.1. Lineage (GTDB taxonomy): Bacteria > Bacteroidota > Bacteroidia > 2-12-FULL-35-15 > 2-12-FULL-35-15 > 2-12-FULL-35-15. Next base: position 202,456 of record JAVHPE010000177.1, read on the forward strand.
CCTTTTTTCTATACATTCATTAAGGACTTGTTTAATATTAGGATTGCTACTAATATCCTGTACTGTTTTCCCTCTTTCTTTTTTTAATTCTTCCAGTGTGTAGCCAAAGGTGCGTGTAAATGCGTCATTTGCCCATATCATTTCAGCATCGGGGTTGCAGATAACTACTCCGTTATCAGTGTTGCTTGCAACAATAGAGAGTTTTTCTACTTCCTGCATTGCCACATTTAATTTTTTATAGGCTTCAGAATTATTCAAAGCCACTGCTGTATAGGAAGCAATCGTTCTGAACATTTCCAGCTGAATGGGCTTATATGCATTTTTTCGGGTACTTTGAACATAAATCAACCCGCATACTTTTTGCTCAATGATTAATGGTAAGCAAATCAAGGACTGAAGCACAAAAGCCCAAGACTGATTGGTTTTATAAGCATCTAAAGAAGGAATGTAATTTTTGTATTCCTGCTCCATATCATTTATAAATACTTCTTTTTTATTTTTTACACACCATACTGATAAACGATTATCATCCTGAACCGAAACTTTGTTGCTTTTTTGAACAACTTTTTTAGATTGATAATAAGATAACTGCATATCAATAACCTGTTCCTCTTCCACATAAATACCAATTCCAAATTCTACCGCATCCATTAAGGAATTTACATTTTCATATACCGTATCCATAATGGTTTCAAGATTTAAGGTAGATGTAATCTTTTGCCCTATTTCACTGAGTGAAGTGATGTTTTCATACGACTGCTGCAATGCTTTTGAATTTTCTTCCAATTCATCTTTTTGCCTTATTATTTCTTTTGTTCTTAGTTTAACTTCCGCTTCCATATTTTCGTAAAGACGTGCGTTTTCAAGTGCAATAGAAACATATATGGCTAAATTTCTTACTATGTTAATATGATAATCGGAGTAGGCGTACTTTTTAAAACTTTGAACAGTAATAACTCCAATTTTTTTATCCTGAATAGTGAGTGGAATATAAATCAGGGATTCTGAGTCTTCCCCCGCAATTGGTTTAGGAATAGCTTTGTCGGGGAAATAAATAGTGTATTCAAGAATTAAGTCGTTGATAATAACTTCCCTTTGATTTTTAAAACACCATACCGCGGGCCGGCTTTTATCATCTAAATTAAAGAAAAAAACAGGAAGCTTTTTCCCTTTTTCCATAGCCCCCTTGAAAGACAGGTCATTTTTTTTAGCATCATAGATTCCAATTAAAAATGCGGAAGCATCCATCAGCTTATTTATATTTTCATATACCTTTTCTATAATTGCCTCAACGGATAACATAGCGGTAATCTGTTGCCCTATTTCACTTAATAGCTGAATGTTTTTGTAAGAAATTTCCAGCTCTTCCTTTTGCCTGATAACCTCACGGGTTCTTACCTTTACTTCCGCTTCCACATTCTCATATAGTTGGGCATTTTCAAGAGCAATGCATATATATACCGCTAAATTTCTTACAATGCTGATATGATAGTTGGTATACGCATTTTTTTTAAAACTTTGAACGGATATAACCCCGATCCTTTTATCAAGAATAGTAAGTGGAATATAAACGATGGACTCTGAAGGTCCACCATAAATAGGTTCTGGAATGGGAGTGTCAGGAAAATAATTGTTGAATTCCAACGCAATGTCGTTCATAATAACTTCCTTTTGGTTATTAAAACACCAAACAGCGGGTCGGTTTTTATCACTTAAATCATAAGAGGAAACAGGATGCATCTTTTCTGATTTCTCAATTGCTCCCGGAAAATAAAGTCGGTTTTTTTCAGCATCATATATTCCAATATAAAAACCCGAAGCGTCCATTAACTTGTTGATACTTTCGTATGTTTTTTCTATTATTTTTTCTACCGAAAGCGAAGAGGTAATTTCCTTGCCTATTTCACTTAATAAGGTTATGTGATAGTACGATTGCTGTAAAGCATTTGATTTCTTTATCAATTCTTCTTTTTGCTTCTCGGCAATTTCGCGTAATGATTCGGCAATAATACGCTGACTGTCCGCTAAATCTTTTTGTCGTGAAACTTCATTCTTTTGCAACTCAATAATGTATTTTTGTTTGCGTGTTACCTTTAACGAACGGAAAATGAAGCCTGTAAATACAAGCAATAACAATAAACCTCCGACAACTGACCAAATAATATTTTTTTGCTGACGACTTTTTTCTTCCGCAATCGCTTGTTTTTTCTCATTCTCCGCTTTACTTAGGGCTTCTTTTTTATCAAACTCGGTACGTATTTCTTCATTCATTTTAAGTGCCTTAAAATAATAGTCCAATGCTCTTGGTGAGTTTCCCCTGTGCCAATAAACAGTTCCTATGTTACCATACTGTTTTGCCATTCCGTTTTTATCTTTCAACTCTTCAAATAATTTTAGCGCTTTGAAATAATAGTCGAATGCTTTAGGATAATTTCCTTTGTCTAAATACACCATCCCGATAGTGTTAAAAGAATTGGCAATACTTATTTTTATTCCCCTTAATTCTGTTGGGTTTTCGCTATGCCTTAATAATTGTTGTGCAAGTTGTACTCCCGCATTTACATATTGAAATGCGGTATCGTAAAGTCCAATGTCAGCATATTCTTTGCATAACTTATAGGAGTGAATTATTTTATTGGTATCGGGTTTATCGTTTTTAAGAAGCAGTAGTAAGGAATCAATTTTAGAATTATGCAAGCCACCGGCAGCGCTAACCGACTGAAAGAGGCTCACTGAAAAAAGGAGAACAAATAAAGAAAGTAGAAAATAATTTTTCATAACTAAGTTCGAGTTGAAATGGTATCACTTTTCCTTTTACAAACATAATGAATAAAATACAAACGTATCCCTGTGTGAAACTTTGCTGTTTAACATTGAGTATTTTATAACAACAATCAGCAACTTGTTAAACCTTATTATTGAATTGGAAAGATAGTTTTTCCACAAGATATTGAATTAACCATCTATATACGCATAGGCAAAGTTTCAGGCAAACATGTTTCATTATAGCGTATTGCATAAAAATTAGTTAGCGTTGTAATTTAAAAACACTCTTTTTTCTTGACAAAATTATGATTCGCATCATAGAATATTAATATAAATGATTGTTCCTTTATGGAAGTTAATCCGCCAAATCTTATAAAATAGAACAATGAAAAAAAACTTTTACACCATGGGTATCGATGTAGGAAGCAACTTTATTAAGTTAGTTCTGATTGATTATTCCAATAATCCAAAAATCGTTGACAAGCACACGGAAAAAATTCGAAAACGTAATCCTACTCAGGTAGCTGATGAAATGGTACAAAATATGCTTGAGTCGCATAATTTGAAGTATGAAGATATTGCTTATCTGGCATCAACTGGTGAAGGCGATTTAGTAAAACGCAAACGTGGGCATTTTTATGGTATGACTACTCATGCGAAAGGGGCGCATTTCTTTTTCCCCGATGCAAAAGCTGTTGTTGATATGGGAGCGCTATACGTCCGTGCTGTGAAAATTTCAAAAGATGCAAAAGTGGAAGATTATAAAATGACCGGGCAATGCGCTTCTGGTTCCGGGCAATTTGTGGAAAATATTTCGCGCTATTTGGGTTTGTCTATTGACGAAGTAGGGGATGTTTCATTACAAGCGGATACCCCTGAAATTTCATCAGGTATTTGCGCTGTTCTTGCAGAAACAGATGTTATTAACATGGTATCAAGAGGGATTTCAACTCCTAATATTATCAAAGGTATTCATATCTCTATCGCCGGCAGAATTATTAAACTACTAAGTTCACTTAAGGGCGAATCACCTATCATACTTACTGGTGGAATGTCTCTTAACAAAGGAATGATTCAGGCTATTGAAGAACAACTTGGTGAATTAGGTAAGAAATTTATTATTAAAACCCATCCGGATGCTATTTATGCGGGAGCCATTGGTGCCGCACTATGGGGTGGTTTTCGCCATATCAGGTTACTGGAAAAGACAGCCGCTGCAACACAGTAAAAAACTAAAACTATTTCTAATTTGGTTTCCCCCTCTTTTTGATTGCTGTGGGCGAGTCCTAAAAAAATCAAACCATGAGAAAAACAAATTTACTTTTTTTTGTAATGATATTCATTTCTGCTGAATGGTCATCAGCCCAGATAAATATTAAAAGTGATGGGGAACCAAGGATTTATTAAAACAGGGAAAATTATGATTCAATAATAAGTCCTGTTTTTTTTACATCGTATTTTTGTTAGCTAAGTTTATTGCCTCGTATTTTATACTGGTAATACTAAATGATACTTAAATACCTATACCTGAAAAGATGAAAACAACAAAACAAGTAGTTAATATAAGAACATCTGCATTGATCGTTTGTCTGTTTTTTGCAACTTCTTTTCTTCCTGTTTCTAGCTTATTCTCGCAAACAGAAACTGTAACTGTTGATAGTATAATACAAACATCGCCCTGCGCCGGAAGTAATATTTATATCCCTTATACTGTAAGTGGAGGAAGTTTTAATTTCGGAAATGTTTTTACCGCACAACTATCCGACCATAATGGATCTTTCAATAACCCCATTGATATTGGTTCGATTCCATACTGGAATACTGGAATGATCATCGGTACCATCCCCCTTTCCTCTACATTTGGTTTTTCCTATAAAGTGCGGATAGTTGCAACAAGTCCTGCATACACAAGCTCTGATGGACCAAACAATATAATTGTAACTACCATTGCCCAACTGGCAACCGTAACGGTGTCTCCTTCAAATGGCATCATTTGCGTTGGCGACAGCGCAAACCTTTCAGTCATTGCTCCTATGCAAAACTATTTGTGGTCAACCGGAGAGACAACGCAAAGTATTGATGTTTCGCAAACAGGTAATTATACCGTTACTGTGACGGATTTGTTGGGTTGTAAAACCGTTTCAAATCCACCTTCATCCGTTACTGTTCAGGAATGCACTGGAGTACAGGATATTCCAAATACTGATGTTCTGAATATTTACCCGAATCCATTCAGCGAATCTGCCACAATAGAAATAAAAGATTATTCATTTGGAATGAAAGGCTTGAAAATAATAATTTATGACTTAGTTGGAAAAGAAGTTTTCAAATCTGAAATCCGAAATCCGAAATCCGAAATCAAAAGAGGCAATTTACCTGCAGGGATATTTTTTTACAAAATTTTAACACCCGAAGGCATCATTCAAACAGGAAAGGTTATCGTCCAATAAATTAAAACATCAACAAATCAGCACATCAGCACATCGACACATCAGCACATTAAATAAATGAATTCATCTGAAACAAGTGTAATCAAGGATAGCATAAATTCGGTTCATCAATTGGATTTTCTATTTAAACCAAAATCAATTGCCATCATTGGCGCCTCTTCCAAAGAACTTTCCATAGGAAACGTTATCATTAAAAATCTTGTTCATTATGGTTATACCGGAAAAATTTTCCCTATTAACCCTAAAGAGCCTGAAATAAGAGGCATTAAAGCCTATACATCAATTTTTGATGTTCCTGATACTATTGATCTGGCTCACATTATTATTCCGTCCAAATTTGTTCCCCAAATAATTGAAGACTGTGGGAAAAAAGGTATTAAATCTGTTATTATTAATTCTGCCGGCTTCAGTGAGATGGGGGAAGAGGGAGTGGCGCTGCAAAAAGATTTTCTTGCAAAAGCAAAAGAATACGGAGTAAGAGTTTTCGGTCCGAATTGCCAGGGAATAATAAATACCGACCCCGCCTACAAAGCATATTGCGATTTTACTTTTACATTTCCTGAACCGGGAGCCATTTCTATTGTTGCGTTAAGCGGTGGAGTTGGGGCTTTCATCATGCAGAGTTTATTTGATCTGGAAATAGGAATGCGCATGTATGCCTCCAACGGTAATGCTTGCGACATTTCAATTTCGGACGTGTTGAATTATTACGGAGAAGATGAAGGAACAAAAGCCATCATTTTATATACCGAAGGATTTAAAAATCCAAGGGAATTTATGGAAGTGGCAAAAATTGTTTCCAAGAAAAAACCAATACTTGCCATGAAAGCCGGTCGTACCGAGGCTGGCGCTAAAGCTGCCGCTTCACATACGGGTTCACTTGCAGGTGTTGATATAACCACCGAATTGATTTTTGAGAAAACAGGAATACTTGCTTTTAATAATGAAGAAGAGATGTGTCAGGTAGCAATGGCATTTGCCACACAACCAATTCCAAAAGGAAATCGTGTTGGCATCATTACCAACACAGGAGGTCCGGCAGTTATTGCAACGGATGAATTGGTGAGTGCAGGCTTAGTGCTTCCCTCCCTTTCAGAAAGAGCAATTAGTATTTTAAAAGAAACACAACTTCCCGAAGCATCTCTCAGTAACCCTATTGACGTGGTAGCCACAGGAGGAGGAAAACATTTCCGTAATGCATTGGATGTATTGATGGAGGAGGATACAATTGATTCCGTATATATCAATTTTGTAACTGCACCATTTACAGATACCGATGATGTTGCAAGAAATATTGTTGAAGTAAACAAGTTGAAACGCAAACCTATCGTTTGCAATTTTATGACGAATATGTCGCTTGATCGTTTCAAAGTAACTGCAAAAATTTTAAAAGACGGAGGTGTTCCTTGTTATAGCTTTCCAACTACTGCTGCAAAAGCTCTTGGAGCCTTATACAAATATCATAAAATTCGCTCTAGAACTATTGGTAAAGCAAAAATTTTTAAAGGAATTGACAAAACAAAAGCAGTAGCCATAATTGATGATACAAAAGAATCGGAAAAATTTCTTTCATCCGATAAAGTATATTCATTGCTTTCTGCATACGGTATCCCTGTTGCCGATTGGC
>JAVHPE010000178.1:0-39144 GCA_036170475.1 Bacteroidia bacterium
TGGGAAGGGATGCTATAGTTATGAGTTATGAGTTTTGAGTTATGAGTTATGAGTTTTGAGTTATGAGTTTTGAGTTATGAGTTTTGAGTTTTGAGTTATGAGTTATTAGTTATGAATTTTAAGTTTTAAGTTTCGAGTTGATGCTACGATTTTGAACTCCGCACTATTACCACTAACTACCAACAATCAACTATTAACTATTAACTATAAACTATAAACTACTTCTGAGCTTTCTTCAATAAGTACAAAGCTAAAAAGCTGAATAAAAAATTTGGAATCCAAACGGCAAGCAATGGGGAAACCAGTCCGCTGGCGGCAAAGGTTGTGCTTACCTGCATAAACATAATGAAGGTAAAACTGATAAAAATACCAAGTCCGATATGCATTCCAATGCCACCACGTATTTTTCGGCTAGCTATTGAAACGCCTATTAAAGTAAGAATAAAAGTTGCAAAAGGAAAAGATATCCGTCTGTATTTTTCAATTTGGTAAACCTCAATATTTTCAGAGCCTTTCAGCCTTTCTGAGTCAATATACGTATTGAGTTCATAATAATCCATTGTTTCAACAGTATTGTCTTTGCGACCAAATTCTTTGGGGGTAAAGCCTAATATCGTATCCAGCTTTTTGCCTTTTTTCAGCGTTTCATCTATCCCTTTAATTTCCCTGATAAAATAATTATTAATTGCCCAATTTTTTTTTAGACTATCCCACTTAATGCTTTCCGCCATTAATTTATAGTCGAGTTGACCGTCGTTAAATTTTTCAATTGAAAATTTATAGCCGGTATTTTCTTCTGTACTATAGCTCTCCAGGTAAATGTAATTGCCGGGAGATTGTTGCATGTGAATATTTCTGTTGCGGTTATGAAATTCGTTTCTGATGTATTTATCTTCAAATGCTATGCGCTTCTTTGTTGCATTTGGTATTACAAAATTATTAAGAAAAAGCGAAATGATTGCAATAACAACAGCCGAAAGCATATAGGGTAAAAGTAATCTGCTATAACTTACACCACTGCTTAAAATAGCCACAATTTCAGTACGTGTAGCCATTTGTGAAGTAAATAATATAACCGCGATAAAAGTAAAAAGAGGACTAAAAAGATTAACGAAATAAGGAATAAAATTAAAATAGAAGTCAAAAATAATTGCTTTAAGTGGTGCTTCTTTCCCAATAAAATCGTCAATTTTTTCCGAGATATCAAACACCACCACAATCAGAATGATGAGAGCCATTGAGAAAAAGAAAGTTCCCAAAAATTTTTTAATAATATATCTGTCTAATATTTTCATAATAGAAGCCCCTCTCTTAATCTATCCCCGAAAGGGAGAGGCAATAGATGAGTTGAGGCATTAATCATTTTACTTATTTCATTTTACATCTCGCCCCCTCTCCTTTGGAGAGGGGATAAAGGGGTAAGGTTTTACAATCTGCAATTCATTTGCTTTACCATTTTATCTTTCCAATCTCTGAAGGTTCCGGCAATAATCTGATTTCTGGCTTCTCCAACTAACCACAGATAAAAAGATAAATTATGAATACTTGAAATTTGTGCGCCCAATAATTCCTGCGAATGTACTAAATGTCGAAGATATGCTTTTGAATATTCTTTATCAACATACGAAGTCCCATTTTCATCCAAGGATGAAAAATCTTTTTTCCACTTTTCATTTTTGATATTGATCAACCCATATTGAGTATAGAGAAGCCCATGCCGGGCATTACGGGTAGGCATCACACAATCAAACATGTCTATTCCCAATGCGATACTTTCTAAAATATTTATCGGAGTACCAACTCCCATTAAGTAACGAGGTTTATCCGCCGGCAAAATATCACACACTACCTCTGTCATGGCATACATCTCCTCCGCGGGTTCTCCAACCGATAAACCACCAATAGCATTCCCTTCACGGTTTTGTTCAGCAATAAATTCCGCTGATTTTTTTCTTAAATCAGTATATACACTTCCCTGTACAATAGGAAAGAGTGTTTGGGAAAAGTCATATTTACCTTCAGTCTCGTCAAAGCGCTTGCAACATCGTTTTAACCAGCGATGTGTCATATCAAGCGATTTTTTTGCATAATTATAATCACAGGGAAAGGGAGTGCATTCATCAAATGCCATCATAATATCTGCTCCAATGGTGCGCTGAATATCCATTACACCTTCCGGGCTAAAAAAATGTTTGCTACCGTCAATATGTGAAGTAAATTTGGCTCCTTCCTCGGTTAGCTTACGCTGATTGGATAATGAATAAACCTGATAACCACCGCTATCAGTCAACAACGGTTTATCCCAACCATTAAATTTGTGCAATCCCCCGGCTTGTTCAAGCACATCCAGTCCCGGACGCAAATATAAATGATAGGTATTTCCTAAAATAATTTGAGCTTTAATATCATTTTTTAACTCACGTTGATGAACCGCTTTTACTGTTCCCGCGGTACCAACAGGCATAAAGATCGGAGTTTGAATAACACCATGATCAGTGGAAATCTCACCTGCTCTTGCTTTGCAATTTTTATCGGTATGCGAAATGTTAAACTTCATAAATCTACGAATAACGAATAAGTACGAATCTACGAATTATGAGTGTTTACTTATTAACTCATGTTACGCACTAACTGCTCCAGAGGAGCATAATATTGGTAGAAAACATCAATTACCTCCGCCTTTTAGCTCCGTAGGAGCGCAATATTACGCCCCGATGGGGCTTACAGATGTTAGGGTGTTCAATTTCTACCAATATTCTGCCCCTCAGGGGCATTGCGTAACGTCAGTTATTAATAAATATGAGTATAGATTCGTAAATTAGTAATGATTCGTTATTTGTAACCTAAATTGTTAATTACTTTGTTTAAATTCTGCCAAAGATAAACTATTAGCATGGACTGTATAAGTCTATTTTTGCTATTCAGTATAATTAAGTATAATTAACGAAATATTTAGAGTAGTGCAATAAAAATACATCACTCAACTTTATCGCCGACTGGCAGGAGATTTGTAATTCGTTTTTTTTGTAATTCGTAGTATAATATATGTCCGCTTTTACAACAATTTCTGTAGGTTTAGTTATTTTTTCCATATTTGCTTTTGCATGGATAGTGCAGCTTTGGTATTATTTATTTTTTTTCAAACCCTTAGCTTTTTATAAAAAAAAGGATTTACCTGTCAATACTCCTCCCGCTTCAGTTATTGTTTGTGCGCGTAATGAAGAAGATAATCTTGTTGAATTTTTGCACTTCATTTTCGAGCAGGATTATCCTGAGTTTGAGGTAGTGGTGGTTAATGACTGCTCTTTTGATAATACACCTGATATTTTAAAAGAATTTGCAAAAAAATATTCTAACCTGAAAATAGTTACAATACAGGAAAGCAAAAACCATTTACATGGTAAAAAGGTAGCTTTAATGATGGGCATAAAAGGCGCGAAACATGAGCATTTATTGCTCACGAATACTGCATGTAAACCTAATAGTATTTATTGGCTAAAAAATATGATGCAGCATTTTTCCACTGAAACGGAGATTGTGCTTGGCTATGGAGCCTACGAAAAACAGAAAGGCTTTTTAAATAAAATTATTCGTTTTGACACATTTATGATTGCTCTTCAATATTTATCATTCGCTTTAGCAGGTAAAACATATATGGGATCGGGCAAAAATCTGGCATATAAAAAGTCCTTATTTTTTAAAATGAAAGGCTTTGCTTCTCATTACCATATTGAGACAGGCGATGATGATTTATTTGTAAACGAAGCTGCAACTAAGCATAATTCAAAAATTGAAGTCAGTGTCGACAGTTATACCATTTCACGGGTTAAGAAAACATTTAAAGACTGGATACTCCAAAAAGCAAGACAAGGAAAAACATTCAGCCATTATAATGCTGGAAGTAAGTTATTATTAATTGTATTAAGGTTAAACCAGTATTTATTTTTCACACTATTTATAACTTTATTAATTTTTCAGTTTGAACCAATTTTTGTATTATCGCTTTTTCTTTTGCGCATGTTAATGCAAATTATTATCTTTAGGGGTTCAATGAGTTTGTTATCTGAAAAAGATTTATTAATTTTTCTACCCATTTTGGAGATAGTGATGTTAGTAATATATATACAAATTGCGATATCGGGCTTTTTTATTAAAAATAACAAATGGAAAGAAACAAATGGATGAATTAGGATCTGACACAAATTTATCAGTCAAAGCTGTGTACGATTATAAACTAATTCGGGCAGCACTTGATAAGAGTGACCAAAAAGCGTATGCTGAACTAATGGATCGTTACCGTGATTCAATTTATTTTATGCTTCTTAAAATGGTTAATAACAAGGACGATGCTGATGATTTAACCATTGAGGCATTTGGCAAGGCATTTAAACGCTTGAGCCAATATACTCCCAATTTCGCATTTAGTACCTGGCTGTTTAAAATTGCTTCAAACAATTGTATAGATTTTATTCGTAGAAAAAAAATGATACTGTTTTCTATCGACAAAAAATTTGAAAATAGCGAAGGCGCTGAAATGACCATGGATCTTAAAGCAGATGGTTTAAATCCGGAAGAAACTATGGTGCAACAGCAAAAAATTAAACACATGCGTGATATTGTTGAAAAATTAAAACCTCGTTATCGCATATTAGTGGAGCTGCGTTATTTTGATGAACTTTCATACGAAGAAATTGCGGAGAAACTTCAGTTACCGCTTGGTACTGTTAAAGCACAGTTATTTCGTGCCAGAGAATTTTTAGCAACTATTTTAAAAAATTCTACTACGACAATATAAATCATTAGCAATCAATTGGTCGTTAAACATTAGGCTGTGGGTAATTTACAATCAAAAAAAACAACAACCAATGATTAATGACAGATGACCGATATTACCATTATTACCAACTATTTTCCTAATCTTACCGAAACACAACTACAACAGTTTGCTGCTTTACAAAATTTGTATGAACATTGGAACTTACAAATAAATGTAATTTCACGAAAGGACATTGACTTATTATATGAGCGACACGTTCTTCATTCATTGGGAATTGCCAAGGTGGTAAATTTTAAGCCAAAAACAACTATCATGGATGTAGGCTGTGGCGGAGGATTTCCCGGAATTCCATTGGCAATACTTTTCCCTGAAAGCAATTTTTACCTGGTAGATTCTATTGGAAAAAAAATTAAAGTAGTAAATGAAGTTGTTACCGCACTCGGATTAAAAAATGTACAAGCGGAACAGAAAAGAGCGGAAGAAGTAAAAGAAAAATTTGAATTCATTATTAGCCGTGCTGTTACTGAATCTTCTGTATTTTACAGGTGGGTGCAAAATAATATCAGTAAAAAACAATTTAATAATTTACCAAATGGCATTCTGTTTTTAAAAGGAGGAAATCTCAAGGAAGAATTTCTGGAATTTAAAAAACGTGTAATTTTTTACGAATTAAAAGATTATTTCTCCGAAGACTTTTTTCAAACGAAAATGGTGGTCTATCTGCCAATGAATACCAAATACACATAGCCTATGCAATGAACATAGCCGAAATTTTTCCTGCTGTTAGTTATTACCATAAGCCCTTTAAATATAATCCAAAACTTTAGCGAAAACTATTTTAAACCAGGCAGTATAAAGCTCAGGGTTTAATTTCATGCTTTGTTTAATTTCATTCAATGGCATATACTTCCATTCCATAACTTCCTTGATATTAACCTCTGGAGCTTGATCATAATATCCTATAAAAACATGGTCCAACTCATGTTCCGATAATTCATTATCTAATTTGTTTTTATAAATAAAATGAAAAACATTTTTGAGATCACAATCAAAACCCATTTCTTCATTAAGTCGTATATGTGCCGAATTTATTAGCTTTTCTACCGGTTGTGGATGACTGCAACAGGTATTTGTCCAAAGTCCGCCTGAATGATATTTATTCAATGCCCGCCTCTGCAGCAATAATTCTTTTTTAGAATTAAAAACAAATATGGAATATGCCCTGTGAAGTTCCCCTTTTTTATGCGCCTCAATTTTTTCCATTGTGCCTATTTGGACATCATTTTCATTCACTAATATGACATAGTTAGATTTCATGTTTTAAAAATTTTATCAATCCCCAAAAGTCGCAAACAAATGTTGAAAAAAAAAATATATGACTTTTTGATCTACAAATAATTTCAGAGAAAACTTTTCAATCAATAGAGTTTATATAGGTTAAGGCTGATTCCAAACTCTCCCTCTCCTTTTTCAAGGAGAGGGATGGGGAGAGGTTAAAAAAATAGAATTGTTTAATTGCTGTTTAATAGTTTTTTAACTTTGTACGAAATTTATTGGCAGACATTGTAAATTCACGCTGCAAAAACTATTAGCAATTACGAAAACAACTGATAAAATAATTTTAGGAATAGACCCCGGCACAAATATTATGGGGTACGGGCTGATTCATATCAAAGGCAATAAAATGGAATTGATAGTAATGGGTGTATTACGTTTGGAAAAAGTGGGTAATCCTATTTTAAAGCTTCAAAAAATATTTAGGCGTGTGATAAGCTTAATTGACCAATACAAACCGGATGAATTAGCAATTGAAGCTCCTTTTTTTGGAAAAAATGTTCAATCAATGCTCAAGTTGGGAAGAGCCCAAGGCGTGGCAATTGCCGCCGCTATTTCAAGGGATATGCCGGCACAGGAATATTCTCCTAAAAAAATAAAACAATCAATAACAGGCAATGGCAATGCCTCAAAAGAACAGGTTTCCGCTATGTTAAAGACATTGTTAAACTTTAAAGAAACTCCTGAATTTTTAGATGCAACCGACGGATTAGCTGCAGCTGTATGTCACCATTTTCAACGAAAACCAGGTACAACACAAAAAACATACTCCGGATGGAAAGCTTTTTTATCGGAAAATCCTGAGAAGAAAGGGTAGGGTTTGGGATATTAGATGTTGGATGTTAGATGTTAGATGTTAGATGTTGGATTTTAGATGTTGGGTTTTGGATGTTGGATTTTAGATGTTGGATGTTGGATGCTAGTTGTTCCCTCCTGTTTGATTGTTTATTGCAAAAGTGTTTAATTGCCTACTGCCTAATTGCTAAATTGGCAAATTATTTAAACTTAGACCTAATTTTTTCAGCCATATCGCTTAATTCATCATTCGATGGTTTTAGTTTAGGCTGTGTAAAATTGATATCATTGGCTGTATTCATTGGCACTAAATGAATATGGGCATGTGGAATTTCTAAGCCAATCACAGCAATCCCTATTCTTTTACATACAATTGCTGCTTTTTGAGCTTTGGCAACCTGCTTTGCAAACACTATCATTTCAGCCAAATCGGTATCAATGATGTCGAAAATATAATCAACTTCTTTTTTAGGGATCACAAGTATATGACCATGTACAAGAGGAAAAACATCCAGAAACGCTAAGAATTTTTCATTCTCCGAAATTTTATAACAAGGGATTTCTCCATTGACTATTTTTGTAAAAATGCTTGACATAGCTGTCCGACGAATTGAGAATTGTTATGAATTTACTAATCTGTGGTTTTAAAATTCTTGCCGTTTTCATCCCCCTGCTACACACATTCCATCGCTCTCCCCCTTCTCCATCCCACAGGCAAATACTCAAGGGGCACTGGGTGTACGACAAATATCCCTAAATATATTTATTCTCTACCTTGAAGCAAGCCATCATGTTATGGAACCTTCAAACATAAATGCCTCCCCAAGGTCTTCGACAAGCTCTGACTGACGGCGCGCGAGTCATATTGAGCCTGTCGAAATATCTGCGATGGCTTCTAAAATTTATGAAATCAGGGAAATTTGTCGTACACCCGGGGCACTCCGTTCTAAATTGCCTACTGATTAATTGTTAAATTGCCAATTGAAATTAACGCGATATTTCAACCACTTCAAATTTAATCGTACCGGAAGGAACATTAATATTCGCAATTTCACCAGCTTTTTTCCCTAATAGGCCTTTTCCAATAGGTGAATCTACTGATATTTTATTCGCTTTTAAATCTGCCTCTTTTTCCGCGACAAGGGTATAGGTCATAATGGCACCGTTAGCAATATTTTTTATTTTAACCATTGAATGAATAAGAGCTTTGGACAAATCCAATGTTGATTCATCAATTAAACGAGCCTTGCTAAGAATTTCTTCCATTTTAGAAATTTTTAGCTCCAGCAAGCCCTGTGCTTCCTTAGCTGCATCATATTCAGCATTTTCTGACAAATCGCCTTTATCACGCGCTTCCGCAATTTGTTTAGAAATATAGATACGATCATGGGCTTTTAGCTGGTGCAATTCTGCTTCCAACTTTTTTAACCCTTCTGAAGTAAAATAAGATACGTGTGACATATTTATAAATTTGAAAAAATTAACAATTGACTATTTATGAAAATACAAAAGGAATCCTTCCGTTCAATCGGAAGGATTCCTTTTTATGGATACAAATATATGAATCTAATTTAAAAATGCACTAATTTGAAAATATGTTAATTATCTTGTTATAAAATTAGCAAATTAGTAAACTGAGCATTATAAGTTTATTCTGGCACCAATTGAATGTGTTCCGTTAAACGGATTAGTTGACCTGTAAGAATAGTCTAAAGCAAAAGTAGATTTATTTTTACCAAAAGGCATTTCAATAGTAAATCCTGCACTTGGTCCTGTAAATGCGGAAGTTCTGTTTTCTGTTGTTAAAATATCTTTTTCATAACAATAACCTACCCTAACCATCAACATATTTTTCCAGCCATACTCAAGTCCTAATTTAACCTGATCTTTTTCAAATGAATTAGATGTGAAGGTACCCATTGCGGTAATTCTATGAGTCTTATTTGCAGTAGTATCCTGTAATATATAGAAGTCATAACCGGCTCCAATATTCAGTAACGACGGCAATTCATATTGTGATGATCGCTGATCAACTGTCATGGTATTTCCTTGTGTGGACGTAGGAACAGGTGTTTTAAATGACAAACCATCGCCGGTAAATTTCATTCTGGGTCCAACATTTTTTAATGCGATACCGAATTTTAATTGTTCATGTTTACCGGCTACATATTGTATCCCCGCATCCAACGCAATTCCTCTGGCGCTAATGTTAGAAGTTTTTTCTGTAATTATTTTAGCCGCCAATCCACCAAAGATATTATCAGAAAAACCTTTAGCGTATGACACACTTATATTTAAAAACTGAGGAGAATAAGTACCTAAGCCACCTTCAGGTTGATCAACGGTGGTAATATTAATATCACCAAAATCCATTGCCATAATAGCCAAGCCCAAAGCGCCTGTTTCTCCAACGCGCTGTGTTAATCCAAAGGCATTAATATTAATATCCGATCCTTTTAACCATTGAGTATGAGTAAATAATAACTCTGTTTTTTTTGTAAAAGCGGTACCGGCTACGTTAGAAAACATTGCTTCCAAACCTTTTACTCCTGACGTATTGGAGCCAGCCCAACCCGAACTGCGTGCCCAGGGATTAATCAATAACTCGGAAGCACCCGCCTGACCTGAACGATCCGGGTTACCGGCGAATAAAGAAGCCCCTCCCCAACCCTCCCCGAATGGGAGAGAGAGCAATAGTGCTGATGCAATAATTAGTTTTTTTTTCATAATGTTTTTATACATTTTCTATTTATTATTTCGGAGTTCGGATTGTCAAAATTTCGGATTAAATCCGCAATCAAAAATCCGCAATCCGCAATTTTTAATATGCTTCCAAATCTAATGGACGCATTATACCAAACCATTTTAATATTTTTTCTCCAACATTAGGCACATCTATATGAATAATATACATACCGCTGGCAATAGGTATTCTGGATTGATTTTTCATGTCCCAATCAATAGAAGATTCAGCATCATCATCCGCTTTGTTAAATGTTCTGATCAATGTTCCATTTAATGAATAAATTTTTATGGTGCATTTTCTGGGTAAATTTGTAATTTTCACAATATTATCACTTGTTTTTTCCTCATAAGCTGAATAAGCATAATATGGATTCGGAACAATATTAATCAAACTAAGCGCATCTTCCGCAGCTTTGCTATCCTCTCTAAGTGTTCCGATATCAGAAGTATTAAATTCGTAAATAGGATCCGCATGATTTACAGTAGATAACACCGATGGATTCGCGATAGAAGATGTCCATGTTGCATTAGCCGCAACAAAAGAACTTCCGAGGGCACGACTTATCGAATTATGGATAATAGGTCCGTTTTCAACGTAATAGGTCTCACCAACATTCAGAGATCCCGATGCTACCTGTTCCCCGATTCCATATTTACTGTATGCCCTGGTAACCCTTAGCCTGATTTTCACATCCGTTTCTAATACAGTATGACCATACACCAGTATTGGCATATTTACCCACATGGCATCTGCAAAAACTTCGCGTTTATATGCATCCGTTCCGGCAATTAATAATTCATGAATAGTTTTGCCGCCATCATAACGAGGCACATCCTTTAAAATGTCGGTTGAAGTGAACAAACCATCGCCATTATGACCAAAAACATAAATGTAATGTTTTCCGCCAAATATTGTCGCATTACCCGGGTTAGAAGACATTGTAGAAGTAGGATTCCACTTCATATCAGCTCCATTTTCAGATGCTAACCAGGAATCTTCACCAAAAGCCATATTTAATCTTTCGCCTGTTTCAATATTAATTGCATAGCCCGGAAACCAGCCCATACCTTTTTCACCATTGTAATTCGCATCAGCTGGATTAGTGCTTGTTCCGCTACCTACAGCAGCGGCATTTCCATTTTTATCAACAGATTGGGAGCTGCGCAGGTTTAATTTTTTTGCACCTCCTATTGCCAAGACCGTCTCTTCCTGTTCTTCTAAAACAGCGCAGCGCGTCCATAATGCCTGATTACTGGTAATAATAACATCTATACTGGAAGTATTGTCCATGTGGTTTAAAGGCATATTTGTTATCCAGGCTGGTCCCCCTGAATATACGATTGGAGTGGCAGGTGTGGTATAACCACATAATCTGTATGGTGCCCAGGTACCTCCTACTACTTTTTCAAAAGCCTGAATATCATCCTGACCGGCATAATCACTATAAGAGCCACCGGGAGAAGGAACCACAGTAGTACCTGAACGAATCCAATTAAAATCTGTTTCTCCATCCTGATCGCCAACCCCCGATAACCATTGCTTTGAAGGATCCGCAAAAGTTACAGTAGCTTCTAAAAACGAATTGTTTGTCGGAAAAGTAACAGGAGTGCCGGCAATTGGTCCTGGATTATAAACAAATGAAACATTTACTGATAATCCCCATTTAGGTATTACCGTACTATTGCCGCTTGACTGACCGTTTATAAGTTGCTCATTGGGGAGCAAAATACTTGTTTCAGAATGAACCGTATCTCCAGTTGTCATATTAACCAAATCCCAAGTTGAAGAACTTGGAACAGTAGTTGAATTTCCATGTAACAGTAACCGGAAAGTGGTTGCAAAAGGGACATTTAAAGGATCAACCACCTGAATTTTTGCCGGACCTGCCCCATTTTCATAAGTAGGATTTTTAACCCTTGCCAAGTCGTCGGAGAAAGATGCGGATGGGCTACCATCACCTAATATTCTGGAAACTGTTTCAGTTGTGAAATCCAAAATATTACCACCATTACCAGTACCTTCGATACGGGTTAATTTTGGACCGTTGCCATAGTTTGAACCTTGAACCAAGCCACCTCCTTCAGCGGAAGGAATATGTGGAATACCGGTGTGTGGTTTAAAAACAGCATAATCCGCGTTTTTTCTACCGGCAATGTATGGCTTATAATCCTGCATCGTTCCAAAATCAGGAGCCAAAGATGGTGAATGACCGTAAGCAACAATAGCGTAATAATACGTTTTGTGATTCACTAAACGTTTAGCATCTGTCGCGAATAAATCTTCAGTTACTGAAATAGAATGAACAATGCCTTTATTAGCGCCATTTACCATTTCCTGTGGAACCAAAGCGGAAAGAGTTACATCATTTGTATAGTTTACAATTTGAGAAATAGCATCTACTTTATCACATTGTAATACTAAACGTGCTTTATCCACATTGCCTAAATCTGCCTGGCTTACGAAACCATTTTTCAATTGATATAACTGGTAGCCCTGAAAAGTATAGGGTGTATTATTAGGATTAGCTTTATCATAATCTTCAGAATAATTTTCATTAAAATTATTTGAAGTGCTTGGGTTTGTCCATGATAAAATTAATTCCTTATCCAACTCTCGTATCGCTAAACTTGGAGCAGTAGGCCCGTTAAGCGTGGCAAAACAATTGTTAAATAATAATTGAGCTTTTGCGTCAGCACCTTTTAAAAGTGCTACAGAAGCAAGCGGACCACCTTGTGTGGCTCTTGCCCAAGGCACACCAATGGTTATTACGTTAACGGCACCCGGTTGTAAAGTAAAGGGTCCGGCACTTTCCAAAAATCGTCTGTCGTCAGGTACATTGTTTTCACTTACCTCATCCCAGTTAGGCATAGTAATAGGATTATTCAGCGTACCACCAACTCCAAAGCCCGCAGGATCGGTTAATCCAGGGAACATATAGTTACAGCCAACAGAACCGGTTGTTCCATTTCCACCGTATGTAATACGAGTTCCATTTTTCCATGTTCCGGTTAAATACTGATAATGATCGCCGCCCGGACTAGGATTTCCGTTAACAGGGTTATAATCATTATTGAAATACATAAACTTACACATTCCCAAACGCTCATTGTCTATTATACCATCACCATAATTCAGGAAACTTTCAGGAACAGTGGAGGGAGAATTATCAGCCCCATCCGGATCAGCAAATGGTCCTTCAAAAAAGTCAATACCTACAGCCGGAGGATTAGCGCCATAAGCAGTGGCTTGCCCGGTTCCATCTACAGAAAGACCATTATACAGAACACCAAAGCCTAAACCAACATCACAACCTACGTAATCATCCTTATACCAACCTAAATCAGCATCATCCCAGATACCAAAAAAAGTTGAATCCAAACGAAATGATGATTTGTTAATGATTTTATATTTATAAAAGGTAGCATTATTTAATTCATCATTGGTAGCAAATGCGAAAGCCTGAGCCTGTATTTCTATACCAATGGCAGCACCACCTGTTTCGGTGTGAATATTTCCTTTATCATTAAATACCCAGAATATACATTGGTCACCATATAATTGAGCGGCACAACCACGGGTGCCGGTAATATCAAAATCGGGAACATCACCTTCGGCAGGGTTATAAAAACCATCACCCGTAACATCATAATAAGGTGCCAAAGGTTGTCCTTCAGGTCCATAAGCAGGCCAGTTATTGATAACATCCATGGCATCAGGTAAAGTTCCACCAGACGCAATCGGGTTTCCACCAACCTGATTAATAGCCCAATTGTAATATGTTTCCACATCAGCCCTGTTTATTTTAAAAAATTTATCCCATGCAATGCAGGTTGCAGGATCAATAGTGGCAGTTGAAGATAAAGGACCTGGCCAGTAATCATTACCACCAAACTGGCGGTATGTTTGAGCAGCAGTTTTTAAAGATCCTCCTGCGTCATATCCGCCAATCCATACAGAGCTTGCAAATTGGGAGCTCGGACCTACCTGTCCTACAGGTGGTTTAGGAACAGCATATCTTGCTTCACTATTACCAAAAATATCCCACCACATATCACCGCCGTTTAATATTTTGGCTCTAACGTTATTGATATCCAGATCAACCTGAGCCGTTGCATTAACGCATCCTGACATAACAGATTTTACCTGACTATGGTTTGGCGCTATACCTGATCCCCCAATATTTTCGCGAGCAGAAGCCCACCCCGATCCTCCCAAAGGGAGAGAGAGAATGGAACAGATTGCAATGCTGATAATTTTTGTATTTTTCATCGTTTTCATAGTTTCCTGTGTTAAAATCATATTTCCTTCGACAAATGCTCAGGATAAACTCCGAAGGGAGTTTGTTCTATTCGTAATTCGTTTAAATTCGTAATTCGTAGAATTTTTAAAAATCAAGTAATAAACCCAAACGTATTACCCGTGGACGGCTATAATAAGAAGGGTCGTTCACTTTTACATTATATAAATCGGTAAATGACTCTGCGCTGTTTTTACCTGCAAGAGCATTTTGACCTTCCACGGAAGTAAGATAACCATCATCACCTGCATTACCGGTAGCTTTATACACATTAATAATATTTTTAGCATTTAATACATTCAGCACTTGCAAATAAATATTCAAATTGGCATGTTTTTTTTCATCGCCTTCTTTTTTCCCGCCCCAGGTAAGTTCTATATCTTTGTCAATTCTTAAATCAAGTTTAAAGTTCCAAGGCAAATTAGAACCATTTACCATCCCCGTTAAGTTGCTACGCTGAGAAACTCCAAATACCACATTTTGGGAACTTGCATTACCTTGAGTAATATTTTTTTGTCTGCTATATGGAGTTCCGGAACCAGCCCTTGCTACAAGGTTAGCACCTACATTTTCAAGTAGTTTTATTGATTTTTCTTTATCGCTGCCTTTGTGGCGAGTCCAAACGGGACCATTATAATCGGCTCCGGAAGCAAAACGGTAATCAACATTTACCACAACCGTATGGCGTTGATCATAATCCAAAGGATGGGTAGTTCTGAGGTTAGGCTGCCCGGAAGAAGCTAAATCAACTCCATCTGTAGCACTTGAACCGGTTCCATCAGCAAATTGTAATGTATAATTTGCTGTCAACTGTACTCCGGATGCCATTCTTCTTAAATCGTACGCGATAGAAAAACCTTTAACGGTACCAAAATCAATATTATCAAAAGAGTTGTAAGTAACAGGAAATGCTTTGTAAACCTGTACAACCTGAATCATATTTCGTAACTCACGGTAAAATGCGGATAAAGTGAGAGCTGAATTTTTCTTTTCATTTAATACTTGTGTAAATCCTAACTCATAATCGGTAGTTCTTTCAGGTTTTAAATTCGGATTATTGATAATGTCGCCTGCATTATTTTGAATATTCAAATATTGGATAGGATCTAGTCTTCCGTAATTTGAACCACCTGCACCACCATCAGTAGGGCGTTGCGTTAATACGTCATAGTGTGCAAAGAAGTTTGCCACATCAGAAATAGGAAATGAAAAAGCGATACGCGGCATCATATTTATTTGTGGTGTATAATCTTCAAATACGTTTGCAGATATTATTTTTTTCTTAGCTGATGCAGGGTCTAACAGGTAAGGATTGATCTCCCCATCAACAGTATTTGAGCCGGCCAAAGATGAGTTAGGATCGGTAATTTCGGCGCCTTGAGCATTGTACCAGGTATCGCCATTACGGTATCCTACAGGGCGGGTTGGGTTGTCTTTATTATCAACATACACTACATAATTATCACCAATATTTGCCGGACGAGTGGTATTAAATTCAGAAGCAAAATTTACCTCACCGGCTGTTTTAGCTTCATACAATAAATATTTATCTTTTAAAACTTTTTGATTTGCATCAAAACGATCAATCCGTAAACCAATATTAAATTTTAGATCTTTAAAATCAAATTTATCCTGTAAATAACCTGCAATGTAAATTGGTTGATATGCCCCTATTTCACGGGTAAAATTTCCATTCGCATCCTTTTTAGTAAAAAAATCATTTAAACTAGGATTACCCGTTAATGCCTTACCGGTATGGGTATAGCCAAAATAATCAACTAAAGCGGAGGTTCCGCCATTTACCAACAAGTCATCAGCACTAAACATATCCAGATTGTACATAGAAGGATCATACGCATCAATGTTAATCCAATTAGTGCTGTTAACATCATAGCCTAATTTTTCTCTCAGGCTTCTGTCAAATTGAGTTTGGATACCATCATTTAATCTATTAAAATCATAATATAAATAGGTACCTGATAAATCAGAATTTAATATTGG
This sequence comes from Bacteroidia bacterium, assembly GCA_036170475.1. Classification (GTDB taxonomy): domain Bacteria; phylum Bacteroidota; class Bacteroidia; order 2-12-FULL-35-15; family 2-12-FULL-35-15; genus 2-12-FULL-35-15. Next base: position 15,952 of record JAVHPE010000178.1, read on the forward strand.
TGTGGCATCCAATTGGCTTAGATGAGAATTTGCCAATTGGCGCATTTGTCCCCACAAGCCACCATTATCATTAATGGTAATTACATCAAATTGTCTTTGGGTTCTTTGTTCAAATTCAAAACCCAGCTGAACAGCATGTTTTTTAATATCAGCAGAAAAATTTGCAAATACCCTGAACTGGCTAAGATCGCCTAAATTATTTCCACGATACTGACGTCCGGTATTATACCACATCGAATAAACGTTACGGGCAACATCTCCATTCCTCAATCCCAATCCTGCCTGAACCGCGTCAAGATTATTTATCTGCAAAGGATCCGTATTTGCAAAGAACTCCGTGGTATAGGCTGTTCCTGTTGGATTCATGTCGCCGGGAGTAAAAGTAAGTTGCTGATCGGTAAATCCATTTTGAAAGAAAGCCGAAACAGTATCCAAAATACCATCTCCATTTAAGTCGTATTTTTCTCTCTGCTCGTATATATAAGAATTTGTTTTGGTTTGGTTAAATTTACCGATATAACCATAATCAAAATACTTATCTCCGTGAGTATCGTCTTGTACTGTTCTTTTAGTTTTTGCATAACTTGCCTGCAACGTAAAATATGCATTTGTAATATTGGAGGAAGTTTTTTCTTCTTCTTTAGAAGAAACGGAATTAAATTTTTGAGTGAGTTTTGCAAAACCTCTCCAGGTATTTTCCATAACCTGAGGGTTATTTACAGAATTGAATAAAGCGTAATCATATACCCAGTCATGTTTTTTATTATAATCAATCGATCCACCCACTGTAATTCCCATATTGGTGGTGGGCTGGTACTGAATTTTCCCGTTTAGACGCATTGAATTAGAACGAACATTATTTCTAGCTTTAATTTTTTCTAAATCACTTGCTGTAACATATTCGGAGTTCAACACAAACCCACCGGCACCATTGGGGTTAACTCTCAACGGAGTTTTCTCCAATTCACTTAATTTATCGGCATTTATCTGATAAAAACCAACAGCTGACGGATCTGGATCTTGTTCAGTAAAAACTTCACCGGATAAACTAAAACCCAGAACTGATTTTTTTACCTTACTGGCGGAATCGTTATTCATTAAAATAGGACCATTCACAGAGAAACCAACGAAGTTATATCCATAAGCATCTAGACCTCTGCTATGACCATTTTTTTCACCAATACCGGAAGATATTAATTCTATACTTCCACCATAAGCACTGGAAGGACCTCTTGTTGTAATCGCGATGATACCACCTGTTGCATCTCCATATTCAGCGGGAGTTCCACCAACAATTGTGGTTACCTGTTCAACACTCGATTGAGCAACACCTGCACTACCAGTAACTTTCACACCATCTATATAATAAGAAGTACCGGATGAACGAGCCCCTCTGACATTTAATGCGCCACCTTCATCTTGCTGATAAACACCGGCAGTAGATGCCGCGACTGTATTAATATTTTTGGAAGCCATATTCTGATATTCTTGGCGGGTAACTGTTGATCCAGATTTTGTATCGGGATCAATTAATGGCTCAGCATAAATGACAACATCTACTACATCAAGCTGTTGTCCTGCAGTCATTTCGAGATTAAGATAAACTGTTTTACCGACAGCCAGACTCACATTGGATATTTCCATTGCCTGGTAACCGACATAAGTGGCCTTCACATTATATTTACCGGGGTTTAAAGGTTTGATAGTTACTTCACCATCAATATTGGTGGTACCAACACCCACTTGAATTCCGCCCATTTCAACAATTACATTCGCGAATGGAATTGTTTCTTTGTTTGCTTTGTCCTTAAGTGTTACCTTAATGGCAGACTCGTTTTGTGCCAACATCAATCCTGCTGATGCAACAACAATCGATAAGGTGGAGAGTAATTTTCGTAGCATATTTTATTTTATTTAGTATTGAGATGTGAGATAGGAGATATGAGATGTTTCTTCAAAACGAAGAGCAATCTCAATACTCAATACACATATCTCATATCTGTTTTTTAAATGAGTGCGTAAATATAGGAATATTTAAAATTCTTATACAAATTTTTTTGTTCTGAATATTAACACTATACGATACCATATTTAACTCACTAAATATCAACAAGGTAAAAACTAAAAGCAATAGTTCCTGATTGTTTTACCATATTCTTTCCAATAAATATCCGGGCAAAAAAATTTATTAGAGTCTGGCTATAATATCCGATTTATTCCAACAAAACTCAAATGGAACATAATACAGTAAATAGAATTACCGCGAAAATTGCGACTTTTAATAAAAAAGTTGTGGTACCTGTTCCTTCATCCTGATAATTTTTGCATTTGCGGATTTGCATTCTGTTTTGAAAAATTGCGGTTCTTGAGTTCATGATTTCTAATTTTTAGATTATTAATTTAGAGGGCACTTATTTACCAATTATTAAATTAAATTGTTGGTTCTTGTTTTATTTAAGGTGCGGGTATTTGCTTATTAATTTAAACAACATCCCCTTTGTTAATTATTCTCGCAAATCCCGACACCTGAATTTTAATGTTTTTTTGTATTGATTTTCTATGACAATATTACAACAGAATACATAGTATATAAAGCCACAATGAGTGAATGGGGATGTTCAATTATTAAACGGGGGTAATTAGGTGGAAAGTGGTAGTAGAGTTAAGAGTTAAGAGTTAAGAGTTAAGAGGGAAGAGTTAAGAGTTAAGAGTTAAGAGTTAAGAGTTAAGAGTTAAGAGGGAAGAGTTAAGAGTTAAGAGGGAAGAGTTAAGAGTTAAGAGGGAAGAGTTAAGAGTTAAGAACCAAGAGTTAAAAGGTAAAAGGTAATTGGCAATGAGCAATGGACAATTGGTAATGGGTAATATTAAATAAGGGATAATTTTTCGAGAAAATCTGTTTTGTTCCTTCGGGAGACTTCAACTTGTGAATTATCGTCCATTACAACGTAGCCGCCTTCTCCTTTAATATATTTTTTTACATGTTGGAGGTTAATGAGGTGAGAACGATGAACCCTGAAGAAGTTGTCATCAGCAAACATTTGTTCATATTCACCAAGTGTACGTGATACTATTATTCGTTTCCCGGAAGTAAGAACAAAAAATGTATAGTTGCCATCCGAATCGCAACGTACAATATCGGAAAGGTTAATGAATATCAATCCTTCGCCATCAGGAATGCCAACTTTTTTAAGTTTATTTTCTGGTTTAATGTTAGACAAGAGGGTTTTAAATTTTTTATCCAACATACTTTTTTGTCCGGTTTTTTCTTCAAAGCGATGAACAGCCAGCACCAATTCTTCCGGATCTATTGGTTTGAGAATATAATCAATAGCGCTGAATTTAATAGCTTTTATTGCATAATGGTCATAGGCTGTTGTAAAAATAATATCAAAATCAATTTCCTTAAATTTTTCCAGTAAATCGAAAGCGTTGCCATTGGGCATTTCAATATCCAAAAATAATAAATCGGGCTGATGTTTAATTATGGCTTCGTAAGCACTAATCATGGAATCCGCTTTAGCGATGATTTCAATATTTTTACAATTTTTCTCTATCATTTTTGACAATGATTCGCGTGCGCCTAATTCATCATCAACTATTATTGCTTTTATCATATTTCTACGAATTACGAATTTTAACGAATTTACTTTGTTACAGATAACGTCCCGCAATACTGCGGGATACGAATCTGTGTTGGCTATAGATATTAAATTATTATAAATTTACGAAACAAAAAATCATCCCCCTACAACCCACTATCCATCGCTCCCCCCTTCTCCATCACACAAGCAAACACACAAGGGGGACTTTGTTCTAAATTACCTAAGCTTAATTTTAAAAATTGACAAATTGCTTACTGTAAAATTGTAAAATTATTCAGACTATTCATTTACTTCAAGTGGAATATTAAGTTGCACTTTTGTTCCGGCTGGTTCATTATTTTCATACAAATCAATTATTTCAGAATTGATGTTACTGCTTAAACTGGCATTTAAAATATCTAATCGCTCCTGAGTAATGCTCATCCCCATTGATTTATGCTGTAGCACTCGATTTTTTTGAAACTTTTTTGAATTTTCCCTGCCTATGCCGTTATCTTCAATGATACATAAAATAGTGTCATTTTGCTTCTGTAAAGTTATTGAAATTTTTCCAAGTCCTTCTTTGGGTAATAATCCATGAATAATTGCATTTTCAACATAAGGCTGTATAAGCATTGATGGTATGCGATCATAATTTTGATCAATGTTAGGATCGATATCAATACTGTATTCAAATTTTTTGTCAAATCGCATTACTTCAAGTTCCAGATATAAATTGAGGGCATTACTTTCTTCGGCAACAGTAATCATTTGCTGTTTTGAATTTTCCATAATTTTTCGCATCAGTTTGGCGAATTTTGACAGGTATTTTAATGCCGCATCAGTATTGTGATTTGATATGTAATGTTGGATAGAAGTAAGTGTATTAAAAATAAAATGCGGATTCATTTGTGAACGTAATGCCTGCGATTCAATGTTTGCAATTTTTTTGTTGAGTTCAGTTTTTCGTTTTTCACGATTTTTAATTTTCTGTATACGGATTCTGATGAAAATCATAACGACAGCAATAATTAACAATGAGGAAATTATAATGAACCCCCATGTTTTCCAAAAAGGTATGTTAATAGTGAAAGTAAAGCTCGCCGGAATTTTATTCCACATTCCTTCATTATTAGAACTTATTACTTTAAAAGTATAGGTACCTGATGGAAGGTTGGAATAGGTTACCAATCGTTCTTTTGAAGGTGGCGACCAATTTTTATCAAAGCCATCTAGCATGTGTGAATATTGCACTTTTGAAGGATTAGTGAGGCTTACACCAGAACAATAAAATGTAATATTATTATCCCGATAAGATAAATGGATGTTATTTGTTAAGATAGTATCTTTATAAAATAACCGATATCCTGTAATGCTTGTTTTTGATTCGGTAACATTTTCAATATATTCATAAGGATCGTATTTAATTAGCCCGTTTACTGTGCCAAACCAAATAGAACCATCTTTATCTACCCAGGTTCCGTTAGAATTGCACTCAACACCAGAAAAACCATCCAGTTTGCCAAAAGGAATAATGTTTTTTTTACCTGATTTTTTAAATCCGGCAATATCAATTTTATTTAGGCCCTGATTTGTTCCCGTCCAGATTTCATTTTGTATTTTTCCAAAAGTAATGGAGTAAATTAAATCTGAACTCATTCCATCGTCTTCGTTAAAGCTGATAAGTTTTGGATTTACAGATTCAGGGTTAATCATCCATAAACCATCAAGTGCTCCCAAATAAATGTTACCTTCTTTATCAATTAGCGATGTCAGATACGAATCGTTTTTCAAGCCTAACTTTTCGCTGCATTCAATAAATTCTTTCCCGTCGTATTTAATTAATCCGCCCAAATAAGTGCCTATCCAAAGGTTACTCTTTAAATCCTCAACAAATGTCCATACCTGAAAGTTTTCGTTTCTTCCTTTAAATTTATATCGAGTATATTTTTCCCCATCGAATTTAAAAACTTCATTATTTCCGCCTATCCACAAATTATTTTTTGAATCTTTATAGAAACAGTTAATTGTATGGTCGAAAACACCTGATGAATCGGCATTTTTAATGAAAATTTTACCATCAAAAAATCTTAAACCTGCATCTGTTCCAAGCCATAGAGTTCCTGGAGCAAATTCATAAATTGCATTTACACCATTGGCTTTTAATCCGCTTTGCTTGCCAAATTGAGTAAATTTCCCAGATTCAAACTTAAATAATCCACCATCTTTCGAGCCAACCCAAAGTGCATTTTTTGAATCGCGCAGGATGCCATAAATAAATTGGCTCGTTAAACCATCCTGCATTCCGTAACTAACAAAGGGATTGCCTCTGTATTTGAATAACCCGTTATAGGTTCCAATCCATAAATTATGCTCATAATCCTGGTAAAGACATCCAATCAAGTTGCTGTTATTGTCTTTGCGAAGAGAATAATAAATAAATTTTTCATGATCAGCATCGGAATCTTTTTGGGAATATTTTACCAAACCATTGCTTGTTGCTAACCATAAGGTGTTTTTATAATCAATAATGATGGATTTAATATTAGTATCAAACAAACCTTGTTTTTGGGAATAATAAGTAAATTTATTCCCATTCATTTTGCACAATCCATTTGAAGTAGCAATCCATATATTATGCTGAAAATCCTGTGTAATACTGTTAACATGATTCGATAACAGTCCATTTGAGGTATTATAACTGGTAAATTTTTTACCATCAAAAACACTTATTCCATCATTTGTTCCGATCAAAATATTATTAGCATCATCCTCATAGATACAATTGATAGTATTACCAATTAAGCCGTTTTTATTGGAATAATTAATAAAAGTACCGCCAGTAAGTTTGCTTATGCCTTTATCCGTTCCAAACCATAAATCTCCATTCGTGTCTTTTATGGATGCAGTTATGGAATTGGAGATTAGTCCATTTTTAGTAGTATATCCTGTAAATTTTTCAGCGGTAAATTTATTTAAACCACTTATTGTTCCTATCCACAAATTACCCTGATTGTCCTCGGTAATGCATGTTACAGAGTGATTGAGTAATCCATTTTTTGGACTGTAATTAGTAAAAGATACGCCATCAAATTTACTTAAACCTCCATAACCACCCGACCACAGGTTACCTTTGCTGTCCTGGAAAATAGTGGCTACATCAACAAAAGGCAAACCATCTTCTACTGAATAATTTTGAAAATAATATGATTGTGCAAAGCCCTGCCTGGCAATAAGTACAAGTGCAAATACGCAGGGAAATAAAAGAAAATATTTTATTTTTTGCATAGGTATTGATGTGCTGATGTGCTAATCTGATGTGCTGATGTGCTAATTTATTAATGTCTTCCATATTTAAACCATCGTACAAGAAAAAATTCTTTTTTATTTGCTCTTAATCTTTCCGATTTACGTTTTTCCTTGAGCATCCTTTTATTAGTTTTTTTAGTTTGTAGCTGTTTGTGATGCTCTTTTACCGCTTTTGCCTGTCCTCTTTCAATGGCACGATCCTCTTTCCATTTTTGTTTGGCTTTTTTGCGCTGTGCATGGGATGTGGCGGGGGCTTTATCCGTCTCTTTATCTTTGCTTGGTGGTGCGTCCTGTGCAAAAGCAATCATTGGCACTAAACAAATGAGAAGTAAAATTATTTTTCGAAAAAATATTTTCATTAGGAGAAAGTAGATTTGAGATGTGAGATGTCTACTATCTCGCATCTATTTCTTAATTTTGTTAAAAGTAATAATTTATTTTAAAAATGAAATCATTTTTGTTTTTAGTTAGTTTTCTTCTAACAATAAGTATTATCAGTTGTAAGAAAGATAGTGATAACGGGATACCAATTACCGCTGTAGATGTTTATTTATATACAAATAACCCGAGTTTTGTAAATCTTTATGCTATTGGTGGCTGGGCGTATATCACAGGTGGTGTGCGAGGATTATTGGTATATAGAAAATCATCCACAGAATTTATGGCATACGATCGTAATTGTACTTATCAACCAAGTCAGCCCTGCGCTACGATAGTTGTTGATGCAACTAATATTTTAGCTGTAGATACTTGTTGCCTTTCAAAATTTTCGATGTACGATGGCTCCGTTACACAGGGACCTGCGTCACTTCCACTGAAAGCATACCAAACTGCGTATGATGGGAATGTACTTCATATTTATAATTAGTGTCTGTCCATAGAGTCGAGAGTCTGAACTATAATGTTCGAGTTCGAGGCTTTCGTAGTTTTGAAAATCAAGAGTTTACATTTGTAAATGACTGATTTTTAAGACAAGAATAACGAAGAAATCGGACATTATAGACAGACTCTAATTAACAAACTCCTGCCTTACTAAAATCTCCACTTGAGAGAGGAAATTACTCAGAGGAACAAGAAATAAAAAAAACGCTCCCGAAAAATTCCGGGAGCGTTTTTAGTATTCAATACTACTGATTTTAGTATCTGTACGCATCCGATTTAAACGGACCTTCAACGGTTACGCCAATGTATTTGGCTTGTTCAGGAGTTAATACATCTAACTCACAATTAATTTTTCCAAGATGCAAACGAGCCACTTTTTCATCTAAATGCTTTGGCAATGTATATACTTTGTTTTCATACTTTGCTGTATTCGTCCAAAGCTCTAATTGTGCAAGTGTTTGGTTTGTAAATGAGTTACTCATAACAAATGAAGGATGCCCTGTACCACAGCCTAAGTTTACCAAACGACCTTCGGCAAGTATAATAATATCTTTACCATCAATCGTGTATTTATCAACTTGTGGTTTAATGGTATCTTTTGTTTTTCCGTAATTGTTATTTAACCAAGCCATATCGATTTCTGTATCAAAATGCCCTATGTTACAAACTACAGCATTGTTTTTCATGGCTTTGAAATGGCGATCGATAACGATATTTTTATTTCCGGTAGTAGTTACAATAATATCAGCTTGTTTTACAGCGTTATCCATTTTCATTACCTGATAACCATCCATTGCAGCTTGCAATGCACAAATCGGATCAATTTCGGTAACAATAACACGTACACCTTGTGAACTTAATGATTGAGAAGAACCTTTTCCAACATCACCATAACCGGCAACAACAGCAACTTTACCGGCAAGCATTAAATCAGTAGCTCTGCGGATTGCATCTACTAATGATTCGCGACAACCGTATTTATTATCAAATTTTGATTTGGTAACCGAGTCATTTACATTGATAGCGGGCATGGGTAGAGTGCCGTTTTTCATGCGTTCATACAAGCGATGAACACCGGTAGTGGTTTCTTCAGAAAGTCCTTTAATACCTTTTACTAATTCAGGGTATTTATCGATTACCATATTTGTTAAATCTCCACCATCATCCAAAATCATATTTAATGGTTTACGATCTGCTCCAAAAAATAATGTTTGTTCGATGCACCAGTTGAATTCTTCCTCATTCATACCTTTCCATGCATATACTGAAACACCAGCAGCAGCGATAGCGGCAGCGGCATGATCCTGAGTTGAGAAAATATTACAAGAGGACCAGGTAACTTCAGCACCCAGCTCAACCAATGTTTCGATTAATACAGCAGTTTGTATCGTCATGTGTAAGCAACCTGCAATGCGTGCATTTTTTAATGGTTTTTTCGCGCCATATTCAGCACGGAGTGCCATTAAACCAGGCATTTCCGCTTCCGCTAATTTAATTTCTTTACGCCCCCAAGTTGCCAGAGACATGTCTTTAACTTTGTATTTTTCTATTTTTTCCACTGATGTGTTTGCCATTTTTTTAGTTTTTTTGATTTAATTAAGGTGTAAATTTAGTTCTTATTTCGCTAACTAACAAATTTCATTTTGATGCCATTAACCGCATAACTATTAAACCTTGAGAGGGAAAGAAAAATTCTCAATAATTTTAAAAGTGGATGTTTATATTTCTGAAATGGAATAAGAAAAACAATAAATCTGTCAAAAACAGTTTTTTAATAATTCGCAATTCTGTAAAAGAAAGTCTAAAATTTTTTATTTTACTTTAGAAGCGGACCAAACAACCTTACCTGTTTTATCAATATAGGAGAGAACACCATCGTAACTGACATAAGCTAAGCCATTATTAAAATCAGCGGCATAATCAGATTCACGATAAACAGCAACTTTCCCGGTTTTATCAATATACTGCCATTTTGTATCTTTAAAGCCACCTAATACCAATGGTGTTGTACTTACACAAGCTACGCCTTCCTGAAAAGGAAAAGCTCCGCTATAAATTGGATTAATTATCATTTTCCCGGCTTTATCAATATACCCATACTTTCCCGTTTTGTAATTTCCCACTCTAACACATGCTAACCCATTAGAAAAAGTAAATACCTTATCAAATTCACATGCTATCACAGGTTTTCCGGCTTTATCGATATAGCCCCATTTCCCGGTTTTCTGATCCCCTAGTCTCACATTTGCTAACCCTTCGGAGAATTCAAATGTTTCATCGTATTTAAAAGAAATAACAGTCTGTCCTTTATTATCAATAAATCCCCATTCCCCTTCTTTTTTAACTCTTGCAAGTCCTTCTTTAAAATCATAGGCGCCGTCAAATTGAGGCTTGATTATAATGTTTCCTGTTTTATCGATATAAGCGAATTTCAATCCTACCTGCAAACGTGCTAACCCTTCAGAAAATTTATAAGCATGTTCGCAAGTTGGAACAATCACAACTTTTCCGGTTTTATCAATGTAGGAATACTTAGTACCTTTTTTAACGCATGCCAATCCTTCGGAAAAATAACCATCTGTTTTATCATCAAATTGTGCCGGTATTACTAATTTCCCGGAAGCATCAATAAACCCAAATTTACCACCTTGTTCCACCACTGCACGCTCTTCATGAAATTTCTCGGCATACTCAAACTGGGCTGCAATAATCACTTTGCCGGTTTTATTAATATATCCATATTTACCTTTCTCTTTAAAAGGATAAAGTGCATCTTGTGATTTTACAGTAGATTGGCATAAAAAACCAAGTAAAACTAATACAGCAAATTTGACGTTAAGAGTTATTGATTTCATGTTTTTATTGGTTAAATTTTATGTAAATATCTTAAAATAAATTGAAAATTTGAAAATTAAATACGTTCTTTATCATATTATCAAATTGGTAGATTATCAAATGAGCACATTAAATTTTTACAACATTCTTGTTCTCTTTAACAGATAAGGCATCAGGACTTGCTCAAACCCCTTGTTAATATCTGCTTCCACAAAATCAATTTTATATTGACCACATTTCAACATCAATTCTTTTTTGTATTCAGCCATGGAAGTATGGTAGTTCTCTTTTATTTCAGTAGGATTTAATTTCAGAACTTTACCTGTTTCCATGTCAATAAAGCGATACGGGCGGTTATCAAAATTAAAATCCAATTCTTTTTCTTTATCAGTTACGTGAAATAAAATCACTTCATGTTTTTTATGTTTTAAATGTTGTAATGCTGAAAATAATTCTTCTGAGTTCGCTTTTGAATCCATCATATCGCTGAAAATAATTACCAGTGAGCGTTTGTGAATTGCTTCAGCTATTTGGTGTAATGCCTCAATAGCGGATGTTTCTTTATGAACAGTTACATCGTGAGGTTGTATTAGTTTTTCCAGTTCGTGAAAAAGCATTTTATGATGTAATGAGTTGGATTTGGCGGTAGCAAAAAATTCGATTTTATCAGAAAACAAACTCATTCCAACCGCATCGCGCTGACGCTTCAATAATTCAATTAGAGCTGCCGCGCAATAAACAGAAAAAGTAATTTTGTTTTGTTTGGTGCTTTTATCGTCCAATACCGGGAAGTACATGGATGATGAATTGTCAATAATCAAATGACAACGTAGATTTGTTTCTTCTTCATAACGTTTGACAAACAATTTATCAGTACGTCCAAAAAGTTTCCAATCAATATGTTTGGTTGATTCTCCATTGTTATATAAACGGTGTTCGGCAAATTCCACGCTAAAGCCATGAAACGGACTTTTGTGAAGACCGGTTATAAAACCTTCTACCACTTGTTTGGCAATCAACTCCAAATGAGTAAACTGCTGTAAGGGCTGTTTATTGATAGTATTCAAACGAATGGATAATTAATAATGGATAATGGATAATGGATAATTAACAATTGTCAATTATCCATTTTCAATTAACTAAAAAAGTGCTTTTAACTTATTTTCTAATACAGATTTAGGAACAGCTCCTACTTGTTTGTCAACAACTTTTCCGCCTTTGAAAAATAATATTGTTGGAATGTTGCGAACACCAAACAAGGTAGAAATATTCGCATTGTCGTCAACATTTACTTTGCCAATAATCGCTTTTCCTTCATAGTCCTTTGCTAATTCATCTACAACTGGTCCTACCATACGGCATGGTCCGCACCATTCTGCCCAAAAGTCAAGTAATACAGGTTTGTCTGATTTTGTCACTAACTGCTCAAAGTTAGCGTCTGTGATTTCTACTGCCATAATTAAATATTTAAAATTGTTTATTTTTTAAAAACTATAAAGTTAAAATTGTGTTTCTGTATTGGCAAATCATTTGCCAAATTGTTTTTTATGACATGATGGCATCTAATTTAGTTGTCTTGAAATCAGATCCTGAAAACAAGTACATTAGGATTAAAATTAATTCAATTTATACTCCAAATGATGTAATGTCAATAAATCCAGCAAATCATTGTTAGGATTTAGTTTTATTTTTTTTGAAGGAAGTAATACTGCAATATTCTCTTCCGTATCAAAAACTTTAAACTTCAAGGTACAATTGCGTGGCTGTGCCTCAATGTTAGATGCCAGTATGCTATTAAGCTTGGAAATAAATTCATCTGACAATTCCGTTAATGTCAAGTTCACAGTAATGGATTTGGCTAATTTATCTCTTAACTCAGACAATAATTGAATGTTGCTAACCTTAAATTCAAAATTACCAGAATTCCTAAATCGTTCCGATATTCTACCCTTCACATATATGAACAAACCATCAACCATATAGGGCTTAAACTTAACATAGTCTTCACCAAAAAAGGCTAATTCAGCTGATTCACGATAGTCTTCGACAGTAATTTTTCCCCAGGGGTTTCCGGTTTTTGTAACCCCGTTATGCACACTGGTAACAATTCCACCAAAAACCAAATCCTTATTTTTATTTTCTTCAATTTTTTTTATGTCACTAACAGAATGGGAACAAAAATTATCAATTTCTAATTTATATGTATCCAAAGGGTGTCCTGAAATAAAAAAACCTACTACTTCTTTTTCATTTTTTAATTGTTCCAGATTATTCCAGGCTTCACAAACCGGAATTTTGGGTTCCGGCATATCTACCTCGGTTTCATCTCCAAACAAAGATACCTGTGCGGAATTAAGCCCTTCCTGATGTGAGTTTCCATAACGAATTATTTTTTCCAGGAAATTGATATTATCATTACCATCTGTAAAAAAAAAGGTAGCACGATGAATACCAAAAGAATCCAGACCACCGGCATGAGCAAGACTTTCAAATGTTTTTTTATTGGCTGCGCGTAAATTTATTCTACGGACAAAATCGAAAATACTTTTATAGGAGCCATTCAATGTTCTTTCTTCAACGATGGAGACAACGGCTGCTTCACCCACTCCTTTAACAGCGCCCATTCCAAAGCGTATCTGTCCGCTTTTGTTTACAGCAAACTGGTACTGACTTTCGTTCACATCCGGTCCGAGTACAGGAACGCCCATACGTTTGCACTCATCCATAAAAAAAGTAATTTTATCGATGTTACTCAAATTATGAGTAAGCACAGCTGCCATATATTCACCCGAATAATGCGCTTTCAAATAAGCTGTTTGGTAGGCAACAAAAGCATAACAAGTAGAGTGGGATTTATTAAAAGCGTATTGCGCAAACTTTTCCCAGTCGGTCCATATTTTTTCCAATTTAGGTAATGGCAATCCTTTTGCTGTTGCGCCATCCATAAACTGCCCTTTCATTTTATCGAGGGTTTTCCTATCTTTTTTTCCCATTGCTTTACGCAACACATCGGCATCACCTTTAGAGAAGCCAGCCAATTTTTGCGATAGCAACATTACCTGCTCCTGATAAACGGTAATACCATAAGTATCGGCTAAGTACTCTTCCATTTCAGGAACATCGTATGTAATAGCTTCCCGTCCTTGCTTACGGGCAATGAAATTTGGAATATATTCAATTGGTCCCGGACGATACAGAGCATTCATTGCAATTAAATCGGCAAATTTATCAGGTTTTAAATTGATTAAATGCTTTTGCATCCCGGCACTTTCAAACTGAAATGTGCCATTGGTATCGCCATGCTGATAAAGTTCAAATGTTTTTTGATCATCCAAAGGAATATCATCAATAATCAAATCTTCGCCATGATTTTCCTTAATAAGTTTTAACGCATCACGAATAATAGTAAGTGTTTTCAAGCCAAGGAAGTCCATTTTTATTACCCCTGCATCTTCAATCACTCTGCCATCATATTGTGTAATGTACAAGTCAGTTTCTTTTGATGCGGCAATGGGAACAATTTCCGTTAAATCTTTTGGAGCGATGATGATTGCAGAAGCATGAATACCGGTACCTCTTACCGATCCTTCCAGTATCAACGCTTCTTTCAGTACTTTTGCCTGAAGATCGTTACCAGCATAAATGACACGCAGTTTTTTTACATCTTCTATATCTTCTTTTGTTAAACCTTCTTTTTCTTCCAGACTTGCATTACCTGTCAAGGGTGCTTTTAAAACACGTTTTAATTCAATACCGGGTTTGTCCGGAACTAATTTAGTAAGTAAATTGGAATCCTGTAAAGGCAAATCCAAAACACGTGCAACATCCTTAATACTAACTTTAGCAGCCATTGTGCCGTATGTGACAATTTGTGCTACCTGATTTTTTCCATATTTTTCGACCACATAATCAATTACTTTTTGCCTGCCCTGATCATCAAAATCAGTATCAATATCAGGCATTGATTTTCGGTCGGGATTTAAGAAACGTTCAAACAGTAAATTATATTTAATTGGGTCAATATTGGTAATGCCAATGCAATATGCTACAGCCGATCCCGCCGCAGAACCACGACCAGGACCTATAAAAACACCTATGTCACGACCCGCTTTAATAAAATCAGCTACAATTAAAAAGTAACCGGCAAAGCCCATTACTCTTATGGTATTCAATTCATAATTGAGACGTTCCTCCGCTTCCGGTGTAATATCTATATAACGCTTTTTTGCACCTGTAAACGTTAAATGATGCAAATAATCATCTTGTGTTAAGTAAGTGGATGGAATTTTAAAATTTGGCAACATAATATCCTGCTTGAGTTTTAGCGGTATTATTTTATCAACAATTTCGTTTGTATTATCAATGGCTTGAGGTAAATCGCTGAATAATTGAGTCATTTCAGCGGTAGATTTAAAATAGAATTGGTTATTATAAAATGCAAAACGTTTACCTTTTGACGAAATTGAATCATCATCACCAAAATCTTTCATCGTAGGTGTACTTTGCTTTTCGCCGGTATTGATGCATAACAAAATATCATGTGCATTTGAATCAGCCTGATCCACATAATGAGAATCATTTGATGCAATTATTTTCACATTATATTTTTTCGCGAACCTCAGTAAAACTTCATTTACTGTATTTTGCTCTGCAATATCGTGGCGTTGTAATTCGATATAAAAATCTTCTCCAAAAACGTCCAGCCACCACTTAAATTCTTTTTCCCCCTCTGCTTCACCTTTTTTCAATATAGCCCGTGGTACCGAAGCCCCCAAACAGCAGGTAGTTGCAATCAGCCCTTTGTGGTATTGTAAAATTAATTCCTTATCGATACGCGGATATTTACCATATAATCCTTCCATATAGCCCAAAGAACAAAGCTTCACAAGGTTTTTGTACCCTTCGGCATCTTTCGCTAATAATAACTGATGGTAACGAATATCCTTATCTTCCTTTGTAAACTGGTGCTTATTGCGATTCTCAACTATATAAAATTCGCAACCTACTATCGGTTTTATTTTATTGGGATTTTCAGGAGTATTATGTTTTGCGGCTTCAGCAACAAATTTGAATACCCCAAACATATTGCCATGATCGGTAATGGCGAGTGCGGGCATATTATCATTTACCGCTTTTCTGTAAAGTGATGAAATATCTGCAGCGCCGTCCAATAAGGAGAATTGAGTATGTACGTGTAAGTGGGAAAAGTTCATTTTAGGTTACGGATAACGAATGTTTACGAATTTGCGAAACTTTGTGTACTAAATTGCCTACTGATAAATTGTCAAATTCATTTCAGCGGGGTTGTAAATTTAGCGAATTAATACTTTTGTTTTTGAGATGTTGAAAAGATGTGAAAAAGAAAATGGTTTAAAGTCAGCGGCTGGAATTCAAATGGGATAATTTACATCGGAAGAGTGGAGAAAAATCAATATAAATCTTCAAAACACGAAAACCCAAAAAAGATTTGATGTAATTTCGCATTTTTGCATTTTAGTAAAAAAAGTAGACGCTTCTTCAAAATAAGGATGAACAAACCGGATATTAGCAAAAAAACAGAAAACAAAATTTGAGTTTTTTTAACATAGATACTGATAAACTAATACAGCAACTCACCTATAATGTGAAGGATCCACTATTGTTTAATAGTGGATTTTTCCTGTTTTTCTTTTGTATATTTCTTTTAGGTTACCAATTTTTATATAAGCACAAATTAAGCAGGGTTATTTATTTTACCATTTTTTCTCTTTACTTCTTTTACAAGGCATGTGGCTTTTATTTTGGATTCATATTATTATCTGCTATTGTAGATTTTAACCTGGCTGATTGGATTTATACAGCTAAGACGAAGGCGAAAAAAAATGCGTTATTGGTTTTTAGCATTTCCATCAATTTAGGTTTACTTTTTTATTTCAAATACACTAATTTTTTTATCTCCATCATAAACGATTTTACAGCCGGGGAAATAAAGCCATTGAACCTAATTCTTCCAATTGGTATTTCATTTTACACATTTGAAAACCTAAGTTATACTATCGATGTTTATCGAGGGAAATTCAAACCTGTCCAAAATTTTCTGGATTATTGTTTTTTTCTTTCATTCTTTCCAAAGTTAGTAATGGGACCAATTGTAAGGGCTTCTGATTTTATTCCGCAAATCCGGAAAGATATTTATATCTCAAAGGAAGATGTTTCAAAAGGCTTGTATCTTATTGTGGGTGGGCTTTTTAAGAAGGTCGTTATTTCCGATTACATTTATGTAAATTATGTTCAGTATATTTTTGATGATCCGGCTCGTCATTCAGGTATCGAGTGTTTATTGGGTATTTATGGTTATGCAATGATCATCTATTGTGATTTTTCAGGATATTCAGATATGGCAATTGGTATGGCAAGATGGATGGGTTTTACTGTCAATGAAAATTTTGATTCTCCTTACCAATCGAGCAGCATCACAGAATTTTGGCGGAGATGGCATATTTCATTGTCCTCCTGGCTGAAAGACTATTTATACATTTCTCTTGGTGGGAACAGAGTGGGGAAGTTTCGGCAATATTTTAATTTGATGATAACAATGCTACTGGGTGGTTTATGGCATGGCGCATCTTTTAATTTTATTGTTTGGGGAGGGATGCATGGATTGGCGCTGGCTTTTGACAAATTGCGCCTGAGTTTAAAGTTTCTACCCAAAGGGGGGGCACCCGCAGGGGGAAAAGCTAAAAGTTCAAAGTTGGTAAAGTTTTTAGGTGTGATCATCACTTTTCACTTCGTGTGTTTCTGTTGGATTTTCTTTAAAGCATCCTCATTTAATGATGCAGGTATCATCGTTACACAAATTTTTACCAATTTTAATGCTCAGGCGTTTGTTCCTATGTTATCCGCTTATGGAACTGTTTTCGGAGTGATGCTACTCGGTTATATTATTCATTTTATACCTAAATCATATGAATATTTTTCGGTAAAGCTTCTTTCAAAAATCACACTGTTAGGACGAATTGCTATTCTGTTAATCTTTATCTGGATTGTAATTCAGGTAAAACAAGCTGATCAGGTAATGCCTATTTATTTACAGTTTTAACGCAAAAACAGGTTGTGCTTTTTTAAATTAATACCGTAAATTGAAAATTTAATTTTTAATTTACGGTATTAATATTTTCAATTGTTTTACTCTTTTTTCACTTTTTTCAGCGAAAGCATATTCATTGAATTTAGATTTAATCCGCTGATATTATTGTGTACCAATCGTACTACCTGATCATAATACAGTGGAACAACAGGCGCATCGTCAATTAATAGTTGGTCCATTTGGCGGTAATAATTATAGCGGATAACATCATTCCGTTCCATCTGCGTTTTTTCATATAATAAATCAAATTTCGGATTATAATAGTGTGTGTAGTTGAACCCCTTAGGACTCCAATTTTTACTGTAAAATAAAGATAAAAAGTTTTCCTCATCAGGGTAATCTGCTATCCATGATTTACGAAAAAAATTAACCTTTGAATCTGCAATTGACTCTGTCAAAACAGAAGCTTTTTGAACGTCAATTTTAATTTTGAACCCCAATTCAGTTAACTGCGCCTGAATATACTCCGCTAAATCTAAATACAGTTCAGTGGTAGCAAGAGAAATTTCCGGCATCCCTTTTCCATCAGGATAACCGGCTGAAATCAATAGTTCCATTACTTTATCAGGATTATAATCATACCCTTTTACTTTACCTGCATCAAAGGATGGCAAACCAGAAGGAATGAAACCTGCTGTTGCCGGTATACCCAGATTTTTACGTAAATATTTTATCATTTTTTTACGATCAAAACCATAATTAATCGCTTGTCGGAATGCTTTTATTTTGATTGGGGATTTTTTTACAATTTCCAAATTTTCATCAATCAAAAAACCTAAATAATCGGTTTTCAGATAAGGCATGGCTTGCATTTTTAATTTACCCATATAGTTTTCTTTCAAGGTGCCTTCAGGCGTTAGCACTTCATCCGTATTTATGGCATCAATGCCGGAAACCATATCAACATTACCTTTTAAAAATTCAAGAAAGGATGTTTCCTTATCTTTAATAAATGATATCGAAACGGCATCAAGGTATGGCAATCGATTATTGCCTTCAAATTCAAAATAATTTTCATTTTTTACCAACACCATTTTAGAACCCTCCTCCCATATTTTTAATTTAAAAGGACCGGTACCAATAGGATTCTTGCGAAAATCTTCAGCATAATTCAGCACAGCTTCCTTCGGGATAACCGAAAAATATTTCATGGTTAAAATTCTTAAAAATGGAGTGAAAGGCTTGGAAAGATGAATGATGAATGTACTGTCATTTATTGCCTCAAAACCGCTTTTATTGTGGGTGTCAATGTTTGAAAGTAACGAAGTAGCGCTGGAAACAGTTGCATCAAACAAACGATTAAAACTGTAAACAAAATCGTCGGCTATCACTTTACGACCTTTACCATTAATAAAACATTCATTATCGTGAAAAAACACATTGTTATGTAAATTGAAGGTATAAGTTAAACCATCTTTTGAAATATTCCAGGACTTAGCAATTGAGGACTTTACCTGCAATGAGTCATCCATTTGCACCAATCCGTTGTAAAGTTGATTGATTATCCAGATGTTCTCAAATGACCGTGCAGCGGCTGGATCGAGCGAAGCAATACCAGCCATTTCGTTATATTTAAAAACGGTTCGCGTAACTTTATTTTTTTCATCACCGGATGAACAAGAGACAATCAATAAAGCCAATAAAAAATATACTGATACTATTATCTGCTTTTTCATAAATAGTGTTTCGAAACGATTTTTTTCAACAAAATTGAACCACATTAATGTCATTTTTCCAAAGTTCAAGTTTAGAGAATCGTTTTGCATAAAAATATTCAAAATATATTCAATTACCAACAACTTTTAAACAATTCATAGTCCCTGCCGACCTCCCCAAAAGGGAGGAGAAGCAGCGTACTAAAAGGAGCTGGCAGTTTAAGGAGAAGATATTCCTCCCCTTCAAGGAGGTTTGGAGGGGCTTTATTTTTCCTATATTTGCAACCATGCATGAAAAGATTTTAATACTCGATTTTGGTTCCCAATATACACAGCTGATAGCACGCAGAATAAGAGAGCTTAACGTTTATTGCGAAATTCATCCCTTTAATAAGATTCCTGAAATTACAAGTGATATAAAAGGAGTGATACTTTCCGGAAGCCCTTTTTCAGTCCGTGATCCAAACGCTCCTAATCCCGATTTATCAAAAATTAAGAGTAAATTACCTTTGTTAGGCATTTGTTACGGAGCTCAATTAATGGCTCAAAAATTTGGAGGAGAAGTATTGCCCTCTGAGCATCGGGAGTATGGTCGCGCTAATTTGTCATTTGTTAAAGAAAATAACGAGCTATTCAAAAGTGTGAACAATAATTCACAAGTATGGATGAGTCACGCCGATACTATTACTAAAATACCTGATAACTATACTATTATTTCCAGCACAAAAGATGTAAAATTTGCAGGTTATCAGATAAACGGAGAAGAAACGTATGGGATTCAATTTCATCCTGAAGTCTATCATACCACGGAAGGAAGTATTTTGCTAAAAAACTTTTGTGTAACTATTTGTGCCTGCTCTCAAAACTGGACTCCTGATTCATTTGTAGAAACTTCTATTAACTATTTAAAACAAAAAATAGGCAATGATAAAGTAGTATTGGGTTTAAGTGGAGGAGTTGATTCTAGTGTAGCTGCGGTATTGCTGCACAGGGCAATTGGTAAAAACCTGTATTGTATTTTTGTTGATAATGGTTTGTTACGTAAGAATGAATTTGAAAACGTGCTTACGTCTTATCAACACATGGGCTTGAATGTAAAAGGTGTGAATGCAAAGGATCGCTTTTATTCAGCACTTGCCAATGTCAGTGACCCGGAGAAAAAAAGAAAAGCAATCGGTAAAGTATTTATTGATGTTTTTGATGATGAGTCAAAACGAATACAAAATGTAAAATGGCTTGCACAAGGCACCATCTACCCTGATATTATCGAGTCGGTTTCTGTAAACGGCGGAGCATCGGCAACCATAAAATCACATCACAATGTAGGCGGTCTGCCTGATTTTATGAAATTGGAAATTGTTGAACCTCTCAATACTTTATTTAAAGATGAGGTAAGAAGAGTTGGTAAATCATTGCATATAGATGATGCTATTTTAAATCGACATCCTTTCCCCGGACCTGGACTTGCCATCAGAATATTAGGCGATGTTACTCCGGAAAAGGTAAGAATATTGCAAGAAGTGGATCATATTTTTATCGACAATTTAAAAACATCAGGTTTATATAAAGAGGTATGGCAGGCAGGAGCAATATTCCTCCCGATTCAATCAGTAGGAGTGATGGGAGATGAACGTACTTACGAAAATGTTATAGCTTTGCGTGCCGTAACTTCCACGGATGGTATGACAGCAGATTGGTGTCATTTGCCCTATGATTTTTTAGGAAAAGTATCAAACGAAATCATCAATAAAGTGAAAGGCATTAACAGGGTGGTGTATGACATTAGCTCTAAACCACCCGCTACTATTGAATGGGAGTAAAAGTATCAGGTATCAGGTATCAGGTATCAGGTATCAAGTATCAAGTATCAAGTATCAAGTATCAAGTATTAAGTATTAAGAAAAAAATTCAAAATGATATTACCTTTAAAAAAATATTCTTCATTGTCTCGCGTAACACGCATTTGTCTTTATACTTTATACTTGATACTTGGCACTTTCCTATCGTATTCTCAGGAAAACTCTTCAAATGGTATCAAAAAAAGCAAAAACATCAGCACTATTGCCGATGTGAAATATTATATGCACACCGTTGAAAAGGGACAAACACTTTTCGCTATCGCAAAATGTTATGAACTAGGATTAAATGATATTGTGATTGAAAATCCTGAAGCCATTAATGGTATAAAGCCCGGGCAAATACTTAAAGTGCCATTTAAAAAAGTAAAAAAAATCGAATCTGTTACGATACCCGAAGGAACAAATTACTTTTTGCATAAGGTAGAATCCGGTCAAACTCTGTATTCAATCGCAAAGCAGTATGAGTTATCAATTGAAAGCATAAAAACATTAAACCCAGAATTGAAAGATGGTTTAAAAGGTGGACAAACATTGAAAATACCCACATCAAAAGGTAAAACAGTTTCCGCAAAAGCTATAGAAAACCCGATTACAATAACTTCCAAAACTATTAAAATGGGACCAAGAGATAGTTTAACTACGTATTGGGGAGACAAAAAAAATACTACTTCGGATAGTGTAACACCATCAAAAATAATCTATGCCGGGAAAGTAAAAGACGAGTATGCTATCGGACTCTTTTTGCCATTTCATGCCAATGAAGCCAATGAAATCAATATTGAAAGTATAATTAATGGCAACGCACAATTGCCTAATAAAACCACTATAGCACTTCAGTTTTATGAGGGAGCTTTATTAGCGATTGATTCATTGAAAAAACTGAAATTAAATGCTAAAATTTTTGTTTATGATATTGATGATCAGGATTCATTAAATATTTTAAACACCTTAAAAAAACCTGAATTAGCGAAATTAGATTTAATAATTGGTCCCCTCTATGGTTCAAGTTTTATGCCTATTGCAAAGTTTGCAAAAAAACATGCTATTCCGATTGTATCTCCATTTACTCAAGTAAATAAAGTTTTATTTGATAATTTGTATGTATGCAAAGTATTACCATCGAGTGCCATGCAGGTTGAACAAATGGCGCATTTTGTAGTAGATACCTTTCGCACGCAAAATATCATTTTAGTAAACAATGGAAACCCAAAAGAAGTATCGTTTTATAATATATTTAAAAACACTGCCAATAAAGAATTAAAAAAAGCCGGTTATAAAACTGCTGACTCTCTAAAAGAAGCTAAAAGTATTGACATGCTAGAAAGTAAGTTTAATTCTTCCAAAATAAATGTGGTAGTATTACCTTCAAATAATCAATCCTATGTTTCAGAATTTATTAGTAAATTAAATGCGTTACGGGCTAAAAACAAAATTGTCTTAATCGGGCTTCAAAGCTGGATAAACTACGACAATCTGGATTTTGACTATTTGAATAATCTTTCTGTACATATTCCGTCAAATAATTATATTGATTACCAAAACCCGGTGATACAAAATTTCATTAATAACTATCGGGGAAAATTTAAAACGGAACCAGAATTGTATGCTTATCAGGGATTTGATATAACCTGTTATTTTATTTCTTCTTTACAAAAATATGGCTCAGGGTTTCTGAATAATATTGTTGATAATAAATACCAAGGCATTGAAACCAATTTCAATTTCATGCAATATCCTTCAAACAGCGGGTTCGAAAATAAATTTGTTTACATCCTCAAATACCAGGATAATAAACTGGTAAAAGCGAATTAAAAATAATTTTAGAATTGCTGAATTAAATCAACAAATCTAGAATTCGATAAATCAATAATTTACATTATGGAAGAATTTAAAACCATTAGCGTCCGAAATAAAGTTACAATTAAAGGGAGTTACTAACAAATAGT
>JAVHPE010000179.1:0-2439 GCA_036170475.1 Bacteroidia bacterium
ATTTTGATTACTCATAAAGATTATTTTGCACCGGGCTGACAAAGGTAAAAAATTTATAACGGTTTTGAGCTAGGCGACAATGGCGATTTTTACCACAAAAATTGATGTGAAGTAGAATGTTCAATTAAGCACTGAACCCGCTTTTTTGCAAAACCGCTGTTACCTGATGGGCTTGTGTCTGTCGTGGTTGTTTCTGTCATTGTTTGTCGTGTCATTGTGCGTTGGCTTGGTGGCTCTTTTGCTTTTTTTGTTTGGCTTTGTGCGGTTGCAAAAAAGCAAATGTGCCACCAAAAGCGTTAGTTAATATGCTCCTAAAAACTTATGTCCGTTGAAGTGCACTAAATGGTCAGGATTGTCGGCAATCCAAACTTCTGTTTCCCAAGCAACATCTAGCATCCATTTTCTAAAGTCGGGTCGAGTAAGAAAACCAGTAACAAAGATTAGTTCAGCTTTGCAGTCTTTCAGCATTTTCTTTAACTCTAAAACTCTTGTTTCACTCATTGGTCCCGAACTATGAACTGCTTCGATTAAATAAAGCCAATTGTTCTTTTTACTGTAAGCAATGATATCGGGAAGTTCATCGTGAGAAAGTTCAAAAAAATTCAGCTTTTTAAGTTCCTCTAATTCTATGTGTAATGTTTTGTTTGATGTGTCGCCAATATAAAGCACTGCACAGTCGCTCCCGAAACGTGGAAGAAATTCTTCAATTAGTGATTTCTGTAAAACATTGTGTTCACCAAGAGAAAGTTCAATTGGTTTCCCGTTGGGAAGTTTTACAGGAATTTTTTCAAGGTCTCTTTTTCGTGAAAGAATGTCGGCAAGCGAAGGTTTGTTTTTATTGAATGCTTTTAAATTCTTTGTCCAATTTGATGTTTTGTAAGAAACAATAAGTTGTTTGAAATCGGGATGCAAAGCGTAACCTCTTGTCGGGTCATTTGTAGCAGAACCTTTGTTTACGCCACTATTAACAATAATGTCAGCAAGAACAAGAAGTTTTAAGTCTTTTCTTCGGATGTCGTCATAAGAACCTGATGATATTTTTTCTTCAAAGTTTTTATTTACGAAGTTTATTATATCACGAGATTTAAGATTTGCATTTTCTTTAGCTTTACTCCAATCTTTTGTTACACCGGCAACAGCAAGAAAACAAACTGCCATTTTTTCTAAGCCTCTTTCGGTTTTGGACATTGGAATGTCGACATTTTCTAAAATGTCGAGAGCTTCATTTATAATTTTTTGAACAGCTTTTGATTTAGTGCTTTTAGGTATATAATTCTTCATTTTAAAAAAGTGTCAGCACTTGATTTGGCTGAAAGTTATTTTCTATAATTTCTTCTGCTGAATAAAGCTCTTCCATTTGAAAGCATTCTTTCAATGCTAATGCCATTTGAAAAGCTAAAAGGGGTGGAACTGCATTTCCAATCTGATTAAATCTTTGGGTTTCGTTTCCGATAAACTCATACCAATCAGGAAAACTCTGTAGTCTTGCCGCTTCACTATGCAAAAGTCTTCTTCTTCTTCCGTCTTTTAGCCTTACTCGTTGCATATCACCCGTTGCCCCTGCAAGATTTCTACAAGTCAAGGTTCTTGCTGGTTTGTCAGCATATAAGTCTCTTGGGTTAATACACGAAGATGCTTTTTCATATTTAGCAACATAAGTATCCATAGAAGCCGTGAAAAATTTACTTTCAGGAGGAGTAGTAAACATCAAATCACCTATTGCTTCACCTACTGTTACTTTATGATGACTTGGTTTTGGAAAATTGAATTTTGCTCGATGCCCGAAAACAAAAAGTCTTTCTCTGTTTTGAGGAACACCAAAATTTACTGCGTTGAGTAATTTGAAGTCTATTATGTAACCGAGTTTGCGAAGTTCGGTCAATACTAAATCGAAATACCATTTGTTCGTGTATAAAAGTCCCCGAACATTCTCGAACATAAAAACCTTTGGTTGCA
The DNA here is from genome assembly GCA_036170475.1 of Bacteroidia bacterium. Taxonomy (GTDB): domain Bacteria; phylum Bacteroidota; class Bacteroidia; order 2-12-FULL-35-15; family 2-12-FULL-35-15; genus 2-12-FULL-35-15. Next base: position 1,957 of record JAVHPE010000179.1, read on the forward strand.
ACTTTTTAACTGCATTAATAAAAACAGGAAATCCGTCTCTTGCATCTTCCATCCCTTTTTGGTGTCCGCCTACGCTAAAAGGTTGGCAAGGTGGTCCACCAATTACAATGTCTGCTTGAGGATATTCAAAGTCAAGGTCAAGTTTTATAGGGAAGCAGTCGCCAGCAAGATTTTTGTTATAAGTGTCAGAAGCGGCTTTGTCCATTTCGTAGCCAATTGTCTTGTAACCCGCAGCCTCAAAACCCAAAGACAAACCACCACAACCCGCAAACAAGTCAAGAACAACCTCTTGTTCGGTTATTCTCGGCTTTAGTGTTTCGTTTATGTAGTTTATGTAATTTGTCATTGATTTTGTATGTGTCAAAGATAATAAAAACAGTTCGGTTTTGGCTCTTAATTTTCAACAAATGCTGAATATCTTTGTGCGGTTGAGCAAAATTTAAAAATAGGTATTTACTGCGAATTCAAATTGATTAATAAAAA
>JAVHPE010000180.1:0-38855 GCA_036170475.1 Bacteroidia bacterium
GGACAATGATTATCTCATCAAAATTTTAAAAAATTAGATGCGTTTGCCCTGATTTAAAAGTCTCTTAATTTGTTTTTCTCTTCTATTGAACTTAAGTTTGCATTCAATTAAAATCATGATAACAATTAAAATCATAATAATCTATAACTTTTAATTTTAAACTCAATTAACTCAATATAAAATGGCAGAAGCTTTTATTTATGATGCAGTACGTACTCCCCGGGGAAAGGGAAAAAAAGACGGTACCTTACACGAAGTAACCGCTTTAAAATTGCTGACAACAACATTTCAGGCAATTCGAGAACGAAATAACCTGGATACATCTTATGTTGAGGATGCAATCATTGGATGTGTTACACAAGTAGGTGAACAAGGTTCGGATATTGCAAAAACCGCCGCGATTGCAGCCGGATACAGTAACGGCACAGCGGGTGTTTCATTGAACCGATACTGTGGTTCAGGATTAGAAGCCATAAACCAGGCTTCGGCATATATTATGTCCGGGTTTACGGATCTGATTGTTGCCGGTGGTGTTGAATCAATGTCACGTGTTTTGATGGGATCCGACGGGTTTGCATTATTTTCAGATCCGAATATGATTCTCAAACATCGTATTGTTCCACAAGGAATATCAGCGGATCTGATTGCTACTAAATACGGTTATGACCGCTCGCAACTTGATGCCTTCGCAGTTGAATCACACAGACGTGCTGCTAAAGCATGGGAGGAAGGAAGATTTAAAAATTCAATAATAGCTGTTAAAGATATTAATGGCATTACCATACTCGACAGAGATGAAATGGTGCGTGCAGATACCAGTATCCAAAAATTATCAACGATCAAACCGGCATTTGAAATGATGGGTGCAATGGGCGGATATGATTCAGTTGCTATTCAAAAATATCCTGAAGTGGAAACCATGTTTCATCCTCATCATGCAGGTAATTCGTCCGGTATTGTTGATGGTGCTTCACTTGTACTTGTCGGAAGTAAAAAAATTGGTAAAAAATTGGATTTAAAACCGCGTGCAAGAGTTCGCTCTTTTGCAGTGCTAGGTGCAGAGCCCACTATAATGCTTACTGCTCCTGGGCCTGCTTCATTAAAGGCTTTGAAAAAAGCAAAAATGAACGTTTCGGATATCGACCTGTTTGAGGTCAATGAAGCATTTGCGGTAGTTCCTTTACGTTTTATGGAAGAGTTAAATGTTTCATCAGACAGGATGAATGTTAATGGAGGCGCAATAGCAATGGGACATCCGCTAGGAGCCACTGGTGCAATTCTTATCAGTACGATTCTTGAGGAACTTGAAAGAACAAATAAACAAACAGGCCTTGTTACACTCTGCGTTGGCGGAGGTATGGGCATCGCTACAATTATTGAGAGAGTATAAATTGATGTGCTGATGTGCTGATTCATTAATGTGCTGATGACAGGACTTAATCAGCACATCGGAACATCAGTACATTGATTAATTTTCAAATTAACAAATTTTCAAATTCTCAAATTAAAATGATAAACTACACAAAAGACACAGACGGCATTGCTATCATTAGCTTTGACAATACAAATTCATCAGTAAATGTTATTGACGAGGATTTTCTTTCCGATTTTGAAACCCATGTAAATAAAACTATTTCCGACCAAACAGTTAAGGGCATTATTCTGGCTTCTTCAAAGAAAGATTTTATGCTTGGTGCTGATCTGAAAATGATCATCGGTATAAAGGATCCAAAAGAAATAATGACCATTGCGAATAGGCTGCATTCAGTAATGCGTAAGATGGAGACTAGCGGAAAGCCTTTTGTTGCGGCTATTAACGGAACTGTACTTGGTGGAGGCTATGAAATATGTCTTGCCTGTCATTACCGCATTGCTGTAAGTGAATCAAGAATATTAATTGGTTTACCGGAAGTATTACTGGGTTTAATTCCAGGAGGTGGCGGTACACAAAGATTGCCCCGTATGATTGGGATACAGGAAGCTTTGCCCTTTTTGCTTGAGGGTAAAAAAGTTCGTCCCGAACAGGCTTTGAAAAGCGGTTTGGTCAACCAATTGGTTGGTTCACTTGAAGAATTAATGCCTACAGCAAAACAATGGATAGTGAATGTTGGTAAATCAAAACAGGCATGGGATGAAGATGGATTTAAAATTCCTGGCGGAGGAATACAGAGTCCAAAAATATTAATGGTACTTCCTGCCGCAGCCGGTTTGATTCTCAAAAAGACGTATGGAAATTATCCTGCTCCCATTGCCATTATGAATTGCGTATATGAAGGATTACAACTACCTATTGACAGAGCATTAGCTGTAGAAACCCGCTACTTCACACAAATAGTTTTATCGCCCGAAGCCAAAAACATGACTCGTACTTTATTTATGAATATGAATGAGGCAAATAAAGGAGAAGCACGTCCGGCAAATATTCCACCGACAAATCTGAAGAAAATAGGCATTTTAGGTGCCGGAATGATGGGTGCCGGAGTTGCTTATGTTGCTGCTTTAAACGGATTGGATGTGGTTTTGAAAGATGTTACCAAAGAAGCTGCTGAAAAAGGGAAAGAGTATTCCGTAAAGCTATTAGCAGAAAAACTTTCAAAGAATCAACTTAGTAAAGAAAAATACGATGAAATACTTGGTCGGATTTATACTACTGAAAATCCTGCCGATATTGCAGATTGTAATCTTGTGATTGAAGCAGTTTTTGAAAGCCGTGAATTAAAAGCTACTGTTACCAAAGAGTCAGAGGCTGTACTTGCAACTGATGCTGTTTTTGCTTCCAATACTTCTACCCTGCCAATAACCGGATTGGCAAAGGCTTCGGTCAGACCAAAAAACTTTATCGGGCTACATTTCTTTTCTCCTGTTGACAAAATGCAATTGGTGGAAATTATTTTGGGTGAAAAAACGTCGGAATATGCCATCGCAATGGCAATTGATTTTGTGAAAAAAATTAAAAAAACACCTATTGTTGTGAATGATGGCAGAGGATTTTTTACTTCCAGAGTTTTCTCCACTTATTTATTTGAAGGTATGGAATGCCTTGCCGGAGGCGTTTCTCCGGCACTCATTGAAAACGCGGGAAAAATGGCAGGAATGCCGGTAGGTCCTTTGGCTCTTGCCGATGAAGTATCTATTGAATTGTGTTATAAAATTAATAAACAAGCAGAAGCAGACAGCGGAAAGAAAAATGACGCTGCCGCAGTAGCTGTAATTAATAAGTTTATAGAAGAATTAAATCGTCCGGGAAAAAAAGCAAAAAAAGGATTTTATGAATATCCCGATGGAGGCAAAAAATTCCTGTGGACTGAACTTGCTAAATTATATCCTGTAGCAGCAATACAACCCGAAGTTAAAGAAATAAAAAAACGATTGTTATACATACAAGCACTTGAAACGGTAAAATGTATAGAAGAAAAAATTATTACCAAACCTGCTGATGCTGATATCGGATCTATCCTTGGATGGGGATTTGCTCCTTATACCGGTGGCGTGATTTCTTTCGTTGATAATATCGGGATTAAGAAATTTGTTGAGGAATGTAATGCACTTGCAAAAAAATACGGCAAACGTTTTAAACCTACCCGCAAACTGAAAGAAATGGCTACTGAAGGCAAAAGTTTTTACCCCAAAAAAGAAGTTGAAGTATTAGAGACATTATAACTCAGCCTCTCAACTATTTGGACAGGCACAAATTAGTTGCGAACAAATTCTTCACAATTAATAATTGAAAACAAAAAAAAACTATCTTTGCAAAAATTTTAATCACTAAAAAAACCTAAATGATGAGAAAAAAACTACAATTAGTCGCAACATTAAGCCTTTTAGCTGTTTCAGTAAACAGTTATTCACAAAGGTATTTAACTGAAATTTTTACTTCAGTTACAAAAACATCAAATGTTATATACGGAAATAATAAAGGTATTATAACAGGATCTCTGGTTTCAGAGGATTTAAAAATGGATGTTTACGAACCTACAGGGGATGTATTCCAGGCAAGACCATTAGTTCTTGTTCTGCATACCGGAAGTTTTCTACCGGGTGTTTTAAACGGACAGCCTACAGGAGGAAAATCGGACAGTGCTGTTGTCGAAATGTGTAAAAGGTTTGCTAAAAGAGGATATGTAGCTGTTGCTGCTAATTATCGTTTAGGATGGAACCCAACTTCAGCTGACCAGAATGTGAGGACCAGTACACTTTTACAGGCGGTTTACCGTTCTATACAAGACGCTAAAAACTGTGTTCGTTATTTCAAAAATGATAAAGCGACTACCAATACTTATAAAATCGATACTAACAAGATTTGTGTTGGCGGTTTAGGTTCAGGTGGTTACATTGCCCTTGCTTATGCCTCTTTGAATAAACCAGCGGAACTTTTATTAGCCAAATTTTTTGATACCGGTTTAAACCAACCTTATGTAGATCAAGCTGTGTACGGTAATTTTGATGGTACTGATGCTACCGCTCTTTGCACTCCGAATTATGCTTCACATACTTCTTCGGTAAATATGGTATTTAATATAGGTGGTGCACTTGGAGATACTTCATGGATAGAACCGGGAGAAGTTCCAATTGTAGGTTTACAGTGTACAAATGACCCAAATGCCCCTTATGCTTTTGGACAAGTTATTGTCCCAACTACACAACAATTTGTTGTGGATGCAAGTGGAAGTCATGACGTTTTAAGAATTATTAACCAAGGCAATGATTCATTAATTGACAACAATGCAATTTTCAACAGCACAGTTTATACTGATGTTTATTCCGCTCATGCTGACTTATTTAATGATGGCTTCGAAGGTTTATATCCTTTTTTAACACCAGCAGCAGCAGGAGCAATCACATGTGGTTCCGGATCAACATATCCACAGCTTCCTGAGACAGAACAAGGTGCACCTTGGGATTGGTGGAATGAAAGTGATTATATGACAGCAGCTACTGCTTATGGTCAATCAGCACCAACTGTAGCTTGTAATGCTTTGACAGGTAACCCTGATATGTCCGCGACAAAAGGCAGATTATATATTGATACCATTCAAGGATATTTGAATCCTCGTATGGTTACTGCTTTAGATTTAGATATTTTTACAGGAGTAAAAGAAAATGCGGGCTCTGAAATTTCTATTTTCCCTAATCCTTCTTCTTCTGCAATTAGTTTTACAGTACAAGGTTCTAACTCCATTAAAGGAATTGAATTATATGATGTAACAGGTAGAATGGTTAAACAAATTGAAGGATTAAATACTTCAAAATATACTATTCAACGTGAAGGACTTTCTACGGGTCTGTACATTGCCAAAATACAATTAAACAAAGGAAGTATTTCTAAAAAAATTATTTTAGAGTAATCGGTTGTTTTCTATAAAAAAGAGCGTCCCATTCTTCACAAGAAGAATGGGACGCTCTTTTTTATAGAATTTGTTGTTCTTTATTTGGAATTCTTACAATTCAACTTCCACAAATTTAATTCCAAAAGTTTCTAATTCAGCTAATAAAGGTTCATAGATTTCATTGATAGTAGGTATTACGACTCCTCGGGCTTTTATTTTTCCCTGCAAAATTAATTTGGTAGTGATGGCTAATGGTAAGCCAACCGTTTTAGCCATTGCAGTATAAATCTGGTCATCCCCTTTAACTACCAATGAAGAAATAATTTTTTTGGTTCCAGATTGTGGATTTCGGATTTCAAACTGATGTTGCATTACAATCATATCTTTATCATGTTCTTTCAACTCCCATTTTTCTTCCAACAAAGCCTGAAGTATTTGTGCAGGGCTTGCATTCACAAGTTTTATTTTTTTATCATCAAGTATTCCTGACCACTCAATTTTACTCATTATTTCTGAGTCCATTTCCGCACCCATTAAAGCCTTCAGTTTTTCTTTTGTTGATTGTTTGCCAGCGGGAAGAAATGCTTCCACTAATTGTCGATAGGTTAATTTATCAGAAGCTTCAATTTTATAGGTATCATCAGTTAAACCCAATTTAACAAATACGTTCCAGGCTTTGCAATAACCGGGCATACGCAAAGTTCCCCTAAGCATTGTAGGAATATTCGCCAGATTATAAAATTTCCGATACGATAATGAATCCCTGTTGGCATACGCATCAAAAGAACCTAAACCATCTACTTCAATGGTACTTATTTGTGTAAAGAGGCGATTGTAAGGAATATATTTATATTCTCCATTCTCAATATACTGGGCAGTGCCTTGTCCGGCCAATATCACATTACGTGGATTCCATGAGAATTTATAGCCCCAAGGGTTATCATTGTATTCAGGGGCAACCAGTCCTCCGCAATAAGATTTGAAGGCAATTAATTCAGCCCCCTGAGCATGAATACGATCAATAACCTTCATAGCGGAAGCATGATCGATACCTGGATCTAAACCAATCTCATTCATTAATATAATACCGGTTGCTTTAGCTTCCGCATCTAATTCAGCCATTTCTCTTGAAACATAAGATGCTGTTGCCAGATGTTTTTTGAATCGAACACAATCCTTTGCTACACCCAGATGCATAATTGCAGGAAGCATAGAAACTACAATATCCGCACGTTTAATCTCTTCTTCCCGCTGCGAATCGTTAGTAATGTCCAAAACAATAGCACGGGCATTGGGGTGGTTTGCCGTTTTTTGTTTTACCAAATCAATGGAAACATCGCCAACAGTAACATGCCAGTTTTCTTTTGTGGAATTGTCTAAAAGGTATTTGATGAGCGATGATGCGGAGCGCCCTGCTCCTATTACTAAAATATTTTTCATGAATCTATTGGTATATGATTTAGTATCTGATTAATAATTTTTTTGAGTTGTTTCCGAGTAACGAATAAAATCATCCCTACTTCGGCTTCGCTCAGTACAAGCTCTACAGCACACCGGCAATCGCTCCCCCCTTCACTAACACACAAACAACGCACAAGGGGGAAATTGCCCATTGGTAAATTACTTTATTACCTAATAAACAATCTTCAAGCATAATACTATCCATCGTTCTCCCCCTTTTCTAACTTACTGACAGACCAGGACTCTGTTTTAAATTGTTTACTACAAAATTGAAAAATTGCAGATTATTATTTTCAACTCTCATATTAAATGTATTAAGCTTAGCAAGGTGTAAGCAAAAACAAATAGGTAGCAAATGCCCATCAAGCTGATAATTTTTGTAATATTTTCCACTCTCTTGAATTCCATTTTTGTTTCAGCGGTAATGATTTTAAAGAGTAAATAAATCAATGGAATTTGTAACGCAAACAGGAAATAGTAAAACGCTAACAAATTATTATTGTGCCATTGGAAGAGTTGGTAATACGATAAAAAAAACATGGTAATTATAACAATAATAACAGCCACAAATGTGCTGGACTTTTTCCCAATAACTATTGGCATTGTTTTGTAGCCATATTCCATACCACCATCAATTCCTTCCACATCTTTTATGATTTCACGAAGCAATGTAAGTAAAAATGTGAAAAACGAAAAACCAAATATATAAAGCCAGATGTTTTTAAAACTAAGCGTTTCATCCAAAGGGAAGTACGCTTTATAACAAGGTAATAATTCATAAATAACAACTACAAAAGGAATTAGTGCAGTAAACGTCGCGATAATGATGTTGCCAATTAAAAATTGTTTTTTAAAGGTAGTGGAGTAAAACCATAGTCCGGTAGCACAGATAAAATGAATGAATGCCAATTTGGTAACACCAATTGCATACGAAACATATAAGCCTAATAAAATCGCGACAAGATTAATTACCGTATGGGCACCAATAGCGACACGTCGTTTCACACCATTGTCAATCACTAAGCGCTTCGGCTTATTTACTTTATCGGCGCGAACATCAAAATAATCATTAATAATATAACCTGCAGCTGCAATAAGGACGGTAGAAAGTACCAGTAAAAAAAATTGAATTTCGCTTAATTGTAATGTATAATAACGGCTTTGAGTTTTTAAAATAGGGAATATCAAACACCAACGAACCATGTATTGCGTAAACGCAATAATCAGCAAATTTTGGATGCGTACTAATTTTAAAAATGCTTTCATAAATTCCTCTCCTTTACCAATTCCCCTGAACCCGCATTACCTGCTCTATAACGTCTCGTACACAACCTTTACCACCATTTTTATCAGAAACATATATCGAAATATCTTTTATTTCCTGAGCCGAATCCTTTGGACAGGTAGGTACTCCAACAAGGTTCATTATTTCATAGTCGGGTAAATCATCCCCCATGTATAGAATTTCGGCAGGTTTGATTTCGTAGGTAATTAGCAATTCATTATATTTTTCGATTTTATTATCGACCCCTAAAAACACATCATAAATTCCTAATCCATTCAGTCGTTTTCTAAGCCCTTCGGATTTGCCTCCCGAAATAATGGCAATTTTATATCCTTTTTTTACTGCCAAGTGCATCGCATAACCATCTTTAATATTCATGGAACGTATTTGCTCTCCATCCGGCATAATAGTAATAGAGCCATCTGTAAGCACTCCATCAATATCAAAAATAAAAGTTTTTACATGATTTAATTTTATTTTAAAATTTTCCATCGCCACGAATTTACTGTTTTTTTTTCTTACTAAAATCAATAATACTTTTACTTATTAAGTTGTAAAGCTGTTGATATTTCTTTTTTTGAGAAAGCATTTTCAAATGACTACTCATCGTTTTTTTATCATCACGTATAGCTGGACCAGTTTGTGTTTCAACAGGGGAACTATTTTTTATTTTCTTCGAGGTTTCTTCAATTAAGGGCTTTAAAATATCAAATGATACGTTCGCTGATTCCAAAATGTCGGAAGCTATCGCATACAAATGATTACAAAAATTATTGGCAAACACGGCAGCCAAATGAATAGTTTTACGTTGCTCAGAATTTATTTTTTGTACCTTATTACTAACGCTTTTTGCAAGTGAATTTAGAACCCTAAAGGTAGCATTATTGTTTGCTTCTATACAAATAGGAATAATTTTAAAATTGACTTTATTATTTTTAGAAAATGTTTGCAGTGGATAAAATACTCCGATATTTTTGGATGAAGGGGCTAAAATATTCATATCAACACTACCAGAAGTATGTATAACAATTTTATCTATTAGTCTCAAATGCTTAACAACTTCAATAATAGAATCATCATTTACAGCAATTATATAAATATCAGCTGATGTATCAATATTTTCGGGCTGATTAGTAAAATCGCATTTTAATGATTTAGCTAAAATACCCGCGGAAGATTTATGTTTGCTATACACCTGAACAATAGTATGTTTTGATTTTTTTAATGCCAAACATAGTTGTGTAGCAACATTACCTGCACCAATGATAACGATTTTATATGTTGAAAATTCCATTTAAAATAATTAATTATTTTTAGTTTATTTCAATAAGTTCGCCACTAGAAGGGATAGTAATTTTGTTAAATCCTTCCAATAGTAATTTTTCCATATATTTTTTTTGCACTTCATATTCGCCATGAACTAAAAACAAATGTTTTACTTTTTTAGCATCCTGACAGCCGAGGTATTTAATCATTTCATTGTAATCGCCATGTGCGCTGTAGGAATCCAAAATTACCACACTGGCTTTTACTTCGTGTTCTATCCCAAATATTTTTATTGTTTTATAGTTAGCCCTTAGATGCCCAGCAATAGTGGTCGGTTCAGCATAACCTACAATTAAGATTGTATTATCAGGGTTTGAGATATTATTAGCAAGATGATGTTTGATACGCCCAGCTTCCGCCATACCGGAGGCAGAAATAATAATGCAAGGTTCCTTCAGGTCATTCAATTTTATTGACTCCGCCACTTCCCGTATATAAATTAAGTTGTCGAAACCAAATGGATCCGCATCAGTTTTTAAAGAATTTACAATATCCTCATTAAAACATTCAGAGTGGTTACGCATAATTTCAGTGGCATTGACAGAAAGTGGACTGTCTACAAATACTTTTATGTGCGGAAGCATTTTTTTATTGGACATATTATTGAGAGCATACACAAGCTCCTGTGTACGTCCCAGACTAAATGCCGGAATGATAACTTTTCCCCTTTTTGTAACACATGTATCGTATATTACATTGAACAATTGTTGTTCAGAAAATCTATTATCTGCATGCAGTCTGTCCCCATAGGTTGATTCAGTAATAATATAATCCGCCTGAGGAAAAGGAGCAGGATCCTTTAATATTTTATCGTTATAACGTCCGATATCACCTGAAAAGAATCTTTTTTTAGAACTACCATTTTCAGTAATTTCAAGGTTAACCGCAGCTGCACCTAATATGTGACCGGAATCAGTAAATAATAATTTTACTCCTTCGCAAACAGTGTATTCAGTATTATATTTAACATTTGTAAACTGCTTCAAACACTTTTCCGCATCTTTACTTTCATAAAGAGGGGTCAAAGGTTTCAGACCCTGTTTTTTTCTTCGTTTATTTAAAAAAATCATATCATGCTCCTGGATATGCGCACTATCGAGAAGCATTACCCTGCATAAATCTGCTGTGGCAGGAGTACAAATAACAGGACCTTTAAAACCTTGTTTGACAAGATTAGGAATGTTCCCGGAATGATCAATATGCGCGTGTGAAAGGATAAGATAATCTATACTTGCAGGGTCAAATAAAAAGTTACGGTTCAGCCCATCTGTGTCAGATCCTTTTCCCTGCAAAAAACCACAATCAAGTAATATTTTTTTTCCACTTGCTGTTGTAATCAGGTGTTTACTTCCTGTAACAGTACGTGCCGCTCCTAAAAATTGAATTTTCATAAAATTGATTTTATCAAAAAATAATATTCAAAGGTACTGTTCAATTCGATATATATACCAAAACAACTTAGGTTCTCGAAAAATTTGTTAATATCTACGAACTACGAATCGGTACCAATATACGAATTGATAAGGTTTCGTAAATTTTATACTGCGGGAGACCACCCGAAGGGTGGCGTAATTCGTATTTCGTAGATAATGTGCGTAAAGCTATGTGCGTTAGGTATAACCAACCTTCAAATAAATTGGGTGTATGACAAATTTCCCTAAATGCTTTAATTTCACCCCTTCGGGGTTTTACCATTACGAAATGTTCCATTGTGCTATAATCATTTCATCCCTTCGGGATTTACTAAGTAGTGGATACAAAGCCCGAAGGGCTGTTATTATTATAGAATAAATGTTACTATTTAGGTAGTCTGATAATAGGGCTTTGCACCTAATTATATTCATCTAAGATATAGAATTCCTAGTCCTTTTAAGCATTTTACTTTTTGTCTTGAAACAAAAAGTAACAAAAAATTCAAGAAAAGGTCATCGGCACACGCACTAGCAAATGCTGCCCCCGCTACCTTTTCTGGCTTACGCGCCTTTCAGATTATAATTTTTGCTAAATCTGTTAGTTTTATTAATTTTAAAAACAATAAAATAGTTTAAGGGATTGGACCTAAACTGTAACGAATAAATAAAGGTTGGTTTTGTAAAACCCCAAAGGGGTGGTATTAGGGAAATTTGTCGTAAACCCCAATAAATTGTAATAAATTATAAGCGTATTGTTTTTTGTACATTTGCAAGCTTCGTATAAATTCGTTATTCTTAACCAATGAAATTAGATATACTAGCAATAGGCGTTCACCCCGATGATGTTGAGCTTTCCTGTTCAGGAACAATTTTAAAACATATTGCATTTGGGAAAAAATGTGGAATTTTAGATTTAACCTGTGGTGAATTAGGTACTCGTGGCAGCGGAGAATTGCGGTTAGCGGAAGCTGGCAATGCGGCAAAAATATTGGGGGTTAGCATCCGTGATAATTTAAAAATGGCGGATGGTTTTTTAAAAAATGATAAGGAGCATCAATTGCAGATCATAAAAAAAATCCGTGAATATCAACCTGAAATAATTCTCTGTAATGCTTCAAGCGACCGCCATCCAGATCATGGAAGAGCTTCCGCTTTGGTTTCAGAAGCTTGCTTTTATAGCGGATTAATTCGTGTTGAAACACAGCATAATTCTATTAACCAACAACACTGGAGACCTAAAGCAGTATATCATTATATACAAGACAGGCAATTAAAACCAGATTTTGTTGTGGATGTTACTTCCTATGTTGAAAAGAAGATGGAAGCCATTCAAGCATTCAAATCACAGTTTTATGATCCAAATTCGGAAGAACCCGAATCGCCAATTTCAATGAAAAACTTTTTTGATTTTGTAAAAAGTAAAATGGTTGTTTTTGGTCGGGATGCGGGCTTTGAATATGCCGAAGGCTATACTGTTGATCGCAGCATTGGAATTAATAATATTTTTGACCTTATATGAACTTTTTGTGTTAACTAAAACTCTCAAAAATATAGCTAATTCAACGATGGAAGAGAATTCTGAAAATCATAAAAACCCCTGGATTACTTTAAATTCCGAAAAAATTTATGACTCAGCATGGATAAGTCTTACCAAACATGATGTATTAAATCCAAATGGAAATCCAGGAACCTATTCAGTAGTTCATTTTAAAAATTTAGCCATTGGCATTTTAGCCCTGGATAAAAATTATAATACCTGGATTGTTGGTCAGTATCGTTACCCGATAAACCAATATTCATGGGAGATTCCAGAAGGTGGTGGAGATCGTAATGTAGCCCCCTTGTTGTCCGCAAAGCGGGAATTACATGAAGAAGCGGGAATCACAGCCAATAAGTGGACAAAAATTCAAGAGATGTATTTAAGCAATTCGGCAAGCGATGAATTTTGTATTTTGTACATTGCCCAGGAATTAAGTTTTGGCGATGCAGAACCAGATGATGATGAACAATTGGAAGTCAGGAAACTTCCTTTTAATGATTTATACCAAATGGTTGAATCAGGTGAGATAACAGATAGTTTAACAGTTACAATTGTTTTAAAAGCAAAGTTATTGATGCTGGAAGGGAAAATTTAAATTTTACCACAGAGACACATAGTCCACAGAGGAACACGGAGATTTTTTTGCAAACTGTTATCAAAGAACCGTAGTACTTGATTTATACTATATTACTTTGCCATATAAATCATAATCTTCAGCAGAGGTAATTTTCACATTAGCAAAATCACCAATACGTATATTATTTTCATCCGCTTTCACATATACTTCATTATCTACTTCAGGCGAATCAAATTCAGTACGTCCTATAAAATAATCTCCTTCCTTTTTATCAAAAAGGACTTTAACTGTTTTACCAATTTTTTTCTGATTCAATTCAAATGAAATGGTTTGCTGTAAAGCCATTACAGCTTCTGTTCTCAATTGTTTTATTTTTTTTGAAACATTATCTTTAAGTAAATATGCATGTGTATTTTCTTCGTGTGAATAAGAAAATATACCCAAACGATCAAATCGGGTTTGTTCAATCCACTCTAGCATTTCCTGATGATCTTTTTTTGTCTCACCCGGATAACCGGCAATTAGCGTAGTTCTTAAAGCTATGCCCGGAACTTTATCACGTATTTTATTTACTAAATCAATGGTTTTTTGTTTAGTTGTTCCTCTGCGCATACTTTTGAGTATTGTATCCGATATATGTTGCAAAGGCATATCCAGGTAATTGCAAATAGTTGAACGTTCATTCATCACATCCAGCACATCCATCGGAAACCCGCTAGGAAATGCATAATGCAATCGAATCCATTCTATTCCCTCCACATCTGAAAGTTTTTTAAGAAGTTCAGATAAATTACGTTTTTTGTAAATATCCAATCCATAATAGGTTAAATCCTGGGCAATTAGCATTAACTCCTTGGTGCCATTTTTTGCAAGATGCTTTGCTTCCTTTACCAGTTCCTCAATTGGTTTTGAAATATGCGTACCACGTATTAAAGGTATTGCACAAAAAGAACATGGACGATCGCAGCCTTCTGAAATTTTAAAATAAGAATAATGATGTGGAGTAGTTAATAATCGTTCACCAACTAATTCATGTTTATAATCGGCTTTTAATGTTTTTAGTAATCGGGGTAATTCACGTGTTCCAAAATAACCATCTATAGTAGGTATTTCCTTTTCTAATTCAGATTTATAACGCTCACTCAAACAACCGGTAACATAAACTTTATCAACCAAACCGACTTCTTTTGCAGAAGCATAACGAAGGATAGTATCAATACTTTCCTGTTTTGCATTATCAATAAATCCGCAAGTATTTATAATCACAATACTAAAATCATCTTGTGTGCTTTCGTGTTTTACATCAAAGTTATTCGCTTTCAGCTGTCCCATCAATACTTCACTATCAACAATATTTTTTGAGCAGCCAAGAGTTATTACATTTACTTTGTTCTTTTTTAATGTTTTTGTTTTCAATTTTAATTTTATTATTTGGGTGCAAAGATAAGCAATCCGTAAGAAGTAGGTTCACGAGAACCAAAAAGGGAAGTTCAATTTGCATGAAATAGTTTGGTTCCGATAAAAATAGAGTTGCGAGACACAAGGCTTATCAAGAAATTAGTATGAAATAGATGGCATTTATTTCAACCATGAAAAAGTGATTTCAAATCCAGAACTGTCTAAAAATTAATAAAATAAAGGGGCTAGATACAATGCAGGATTAATCACAATTCAATATTGTCAGGAGAATTCTCTGTTGATAATTTTTCATCCGTCATTTGGACATTTGAAGAAATAAAATTTCGTTCTCCATATTCAGTACGATAAATTTTTATCATTATCAACAAATAGGAAATTAAAAGTGGACCGAAAATTATACCGGGTATTCCAAACCATTTCAAACCAATGATTACGCCAAAAACGGTAACTAGTGGATGGATATCAGCTATTTTTTTTTGAAGAACAAAACGGAAAACATTATCCATATTACTAATTACAACTATTCCATAAATTAAAATAGCGATACCATGCCAATAATCTCCACTTGCCGTGAGAATAATGCCCGCAGGAAACCATACCAACGCTGAGCCAACAAACGGAATGAAAGACAAAAACCCGCACATTAATCCCCAAAAGACGGGTTCGTTTAAACCAAAAATCCAAAATCCAAAAACAGCAAAACAGCCTTGAATTAATGCTAACAGAGGAGCACCTATAACATTTGAATAGGTCTGAGAAACTAATTCTTTAGCAAATAAATGCGCGTTTTCTTTTTTATAAGGTAAAAAACGTACGATGCTCTTTTCCATCGAGGTTTCAGTATAAAGCAGATAAAATAATATAAAGTACATGATAGCGATATCAGCCAGAATATTTATTGTTTGACCTAATAAATTTGGAATGAAATTGGTGACCTCTGTTTGCAGTTTTACTAAATTATCAGGTGATAAAATATTTATTCCATAGTTTGTATTTATATATGAATTAAGATTCTGGATTTCCGCAAAGAAATTGTGAGACGCAGAAAACATTGTTGAAACTTTAGATATCAACAAATATGTTAAACCAAATACAGGAATTATTATCACTAAAAATGATAAAATAAGGGTGATCGCAACAGCTAATCCTCTTTTTAGTTTTATTTTATTCATTAAAAAAAGAACAAAAGGAGAGCAAATAACATAAAATATTACAGATCCCAAAAATGCGGGAATAAACCCTGATAGAGTAACAAGTAAAAAACCTCCAAGAAGCACAATGCCAGCTAAGGCCACAATTTGCTTAAGTTTATGTGATTCAAAATACGACATCTTTTTTTATTTTTTTTAAAGGTAGATAAAAAATAGTAATTTTAGCATAATTAAACCTCATCCTAAATCCTTCTCCTTGAAAAAGGAGAAGGGCAAGGAAAAAGGAAAGTTATAATTAATATGACAAAAGATGAAAGAAGATAATAACTCTAAAATTCTATTAGCACTTTTAGCAGGAGCTGCTGTTGGTGTGGCAATAGGATATTTCTTAAACTCCGACAAAAAAGATGAAATAATCAGTGATTTGAAAGAAGGAGCTTCCAAACTTAAAAATGATTTAGCAGAAAAATTTGAGATAGGAAAAACCATTCTGGAAGATTTAAAAAAATCGTCAGAGGTTTAATTCAATCAAACACATCCACATAAGATATGAGTGAGCAGACTTCTTTTTTTACGGAACTAAAACAACTTGTTATAGATTATTTTGAAACCAAAATTCAACTTTATAAAATTGGTGCTTACGAAAAAATCGCAAAAGTTACTGCCGTTTTATTTTCCTCCATTATAATTGCAATGCTTGGCTTTTGCTTAATGTTTTTCCTTAGTATAAGTGTGGGCTTTTATTTTGGGGAACTTTTAAATAATAACGCCTTAGGTTTTCTTATTGTTTTTGGGATTTACCTTCTGATGTTTGTAATTATTATAGTTTTCAGAAAAAAATTGTTAGAAAAATATATCGTTGATAAAGTAATCGAAAAGCTATTTGAGAAAGAAGAAAATGATTAACGAACCTATAAAAATAACTAACCTGCAAAGTCTTCAGCGTGAAAAACAACGCTTAATAATCTATTGTTCTTACCAGGAAGAACAGATGATTGGTAAAATCAATTTTATAAAATCAAATTATAAACAAATTATCGGTGAAGAATTTTTACCGTTTACCGATGAAAAAAATAAAAAAGTCAATACCATTTTGGATTGGGTAAATGAATTTATTTTAAGTAAATTCTTTAAAATGAATATTGATGGGAAAAGCGATTTATCAGGTACATTGATAAAAATTGCGGAAGTGATACTAATACGTTTATTCAAAAATTTTGGTAAAAAATAAAGCAATTCACTTCTAAAACAAATTACTATATTTTTGATGAGCGAATTTTTTTATCCTTGGATTATTTTTATCATCAATTCCTTTGGTAAACGAGTACTTTAATACTATTTCATGTGTTCCACTACTATAATTTCGGAATTTACTTACTAAGATATCATAGGAATAGGCTACCTGAAAACGTTCCAAAATAGTAGCGCCCACATGAATCGCGATTGCATCCCGCAGGCGGACAGAAACACCGGTAAAAATTTTTCCTTTGTAATGAATCCGTAATGTATAATCAATCATAAGCGGAACCGCTGCCACGTAATTTACAAAAAGGGTATTTTCAAATATATAATCCGGATTTTGCGAATAATTATAGCCTAAAGTAGCATAAGACTGAGGAGCGTATTTAATGTAGCTTTTTTTTGTACTGTCATTTTTATAAAACTCAGCCCTTGACTGCAATAGGTGCAATACGCTAAATCCGATATGAAAACGATCATTATACAAATAAATTCCCGCACTTGCATCACCTACATTTGCGGTATAGTTAATAGTTTGGTCAATTGAGGGATCTTGCGAATTATGTATGAACATTTTACTGCCCATTAATGTATATCTGCCAAAATTGCCTGCAAGTCCCGTGGAAAATTCACAATCGGGAAAGCGTAAGTGATAAGCGATACTCGCACCGTAGTTTGTTTGTTTTGAAGGGCCTATTTCATCTTGCATCATGTACAAACCAGCGCCCAATTTGCCTTCAAACATTCTACCGTTCAAATTAATTCCGGATGTTCTGGGAGCATCCTCATAACCTACCCATTGCATCCTGTAGCTCATGCAGGAATAAAGAGTTCCCTGAGTTCCTGCAACTGCAGGATTGAGCATAAAAGAGCTATTTTTAAATTGTGTGTAATACGGCATTTGCTGTGCATATACAACAACCGGCAACAAGCAATAAACAAATTGCAAAATGAATACTATGGATTTTAATTTTTTCAATTTAAGAGGTTTGTTTTGATCATTGCGTATTGATTGTTTCTTATTTGTCAATTGCTTAATTGTTATTTAACAATAGTAACAGTGCCGTGAAATGTCCCTTTACCTTCTCCCAAATCCATCATATAAAAATAAGTAGCTGCAGGCAGTTCATCGCCAAGGTAAGTCTTGCCATCCCAATTATTTGCATACCCATTTGCTTTGTACATTAACTTTCCATTACGGTTATATATTTCCAATCTGTTAAATGGATATTTAGAAATATTACCAATATACCATGTATCATTATTTCCATCTTCATTAGGCGTAAATGTGTTATAAAATACAACATCATTACTTGGTTCAACAAACACTACTACAGTATCGTGGTTATGGCATCTTTTTGCCGCATCGGTACCATAAAGGTAATAGGCTGTTGTCATTATTGGCTCCGCATCAGGATCTGCCGTTTTATTATACATAAGTTGCCAGACGGGAGTCCATTCATAAAAAAAACCTCCTGTAGCATGCAAAGTAGTTGTTTCTCCTTCCTTAATGGTAACATCATTTCCGGCATTAATTGTTGGTGGTTGCAAAACAGTAACAGTTACAGAATCTATTTTAAGCGGACAACCTGTAATGGTTGCGGTTAAAGTATAAACTGTTGTAATAATGGGCGTTGCCGTTGGCTGCCCGACAGTTGAATCACTTAACCCTAAAAGTGGCGACCAGGAATAAGTTACTCCCTGTCCAGCAGTATTATTGATACCACCAATAACCCCGGAACTATCCAAACAAAAGTTTATTGCCTGCCCTGCATTTACATATACAATATATGACAATGAGATGCTTACAACGCTCGACCCAATTACCGCCCCTGTATCATCGGTAACCGAAACGGTATAGATAGTAAAGTCTTCCGGGGAAACAACAGGGTTAGCAATTGAATCAACAAACATGCCGGTTGAAGATGACCAGTTGTAATTATAAGGAGGTTTACCACCTGCCGAAGCAGTTGGTGAACCGCCCAAAGTAACCAAATCTCCAGGACATATTGTTTGATCAAGTCCGGCATCAACAGTATACTGAGCTAATGCACAATTGAAAACAAACAGGGAAAGGATAATACTAACTAAATGTTTTCTTTCCAAAATTTCAGTCATTAAAATATGATAGATAAATATTAGTAAAACAAATATATATATTTCGTAACTGTAAAACAACTGTGGGGTGTACGACAAATTTCCCTTTTTTAGAATTGTTCCGTAGGAACATTATATCGGTAGAAAAAATAACAACGAAACAATAAAAGTTCCGTCAGGAACGAAACATTCTATATTCCGTGTCTACGACACTTTTATTTCTATAGGAATCAGAACTTCTACCAATATTTAACTCCTAACGGAGTTGGTAAAAAATAAACTAAAAGGGATATTTGTCGTACACCCCAAGTATGAGAAGAAAGGTTAAAAACAAGTAAAGTGCACATTATTATTAAAGAATTTGATGAAATACTGTAACCAAAAATTTTAAATAACCGGAGATTCTAATCTTTAGGTTAATACGATTTTATAATACTGGCTAGTTCATTGGTTGTTCTCCAGTTTCGGGTTGTGGCTATAACTTTTAGTTTGTTTTCAAAAAAATTATTGTTCAATATAGTTTTGCTGTAGCCATTAGCACAATAGAGGTAAATTTCTTTGCCTGAAATATAAAACGTATCAGGAGCATAATCCTTTTTTTTAATTTTGTCAATATCCTCCTGTGCAGGTTTTTCGGCTAAAAAGATAAAATAAAGTTTGGACGAATCAATATCCTTTTCTCTAAGAAATGGATTTTCCACTATAATGTTTTGTATTTCATCACTTGTTCTGATTACCACAGGAACATTAAAATTATATTTTTCAAAAATTTTTTGTTCGATTCGTTTTGAAAGATCGTTAGCATTTTCATTCTTAAAAATTACATTTCCACTCTGAATATAAGTAGTAACCTGTTTGAAATTCAATTCTTCGTACAATATTTTCAAATCCATCATTTGAATTTTTTTTTGTCCACTCACATTGATGCCTCTTAGAATCGAAAGAAACGTTTTCATAATTTATGAATTTAAAATAATATTTTCGAAAATAGGAAAAAATATCAATGTGAGGATTTATAAGATAGGGTTAAAATAATTCCTTTATATTTAACAATCAGTTATCTTTACTTCGTAAAAAGCGATTTTAATTTTTTTATTTAATGATTATAGCCAGCAACATTCATAAATCTTACGAAACCTTAAACGTATTAAAAGGTGTTGCTATTACTATTGAAGAAGGAGAAATAATTTCAATTGTTGGCGCATCGGGTGCAGGGAAAAGCACGCTGCTTCATATTTTAGGAACCTTAGACAGAGCCAATAGCGGGACATTGGAGATTAAAGGAACTAATATCTCTACTTTAAGTGATAAAAAATTAGCGGAGTTCAGAAATAAAAATATTGGTTTTGTTTTTCAGTTTCATCATTTATTGCCTGAATTTACGGCTCTGGAGAATGTATGTATTCCCGCATTTATAGCAGGAACTTCAGAATCTGTAGCTAAAGAAAAGGCAAAAGAATTACTTGCATTTTTAGGGTTATCTGACCGCATGAATCACAAACCAAATGAGCTCTCGGGAGGAGAACAACAGCGCGTGGCTGTTGCCAGAGCATTAATAAATAACCCGGCTGTTATATTAGCTGATGAACCATCTGGGAATTTAGATTCAACTACCGCAAAAGAATTACATCAATTGTTTTTCACACTTCGCAAAAAATTCAATCAAACCTTTGTGATTGTCACTCATAACGAAGAGCTTGCTAATATGGCAGATAGAAAATTAGTAATGAGAGATGGAAATATCGTGCGGTAAAATTTAATTACTTAAACACCGACATAAGAATCAATACCACAGAAAGTGCTACTAATACTATAACAGCTGTCCAGCCAATAATATTATTAACAGGTCGGTTTACATGTTTTCCCATAATACGTTTATCGTTTACAAGTAGTATCATGCAAATTAATACGACGGGGAGCAACATACCATTAAGCACCTGTGAACCCAAGCTAATTGCAATTAGCGGTGCATTAGGAATAAGAATTATCAGAGCTGAAACAACAATAATTCCAGTATACAAAACGTAAAATTCAGGAGCCTCTTTCCATTTTTTGTCAATTCCTGCTTCAAAACCAAAAGCCTCACAAACGTAAAAAGCAGTTGCCAATGGCAGGATAGTAGCTGAAAAAACAGAGGCGATAAATAACCCGAAAGCAAAAACAGAACCTGCTAAAGCTCCTGCAAGTGGCTTTAATGCCATAGCCGCATCTTTCGCTTCATTTATTACAATTCCATTTTCATGTAATGTAGACGCGCAAGCAACTATAATAAAAAAAGCGACAACAACAGTAGCAATGCAACCAATTATAATATCAATTAATACATATTTATAATTTCTCATTTTCAAATCTTTTTCAATTACAGACGATTGCATATAAAACTGCATCCATGGAGCAATTGTTGTTCCAACCAAACCAATTACCAATGCTATACTTTGTGAGTTCATATCCAATTTCGGATGAGAGATTGATTGTCCGATTTCAGTCCAATGCGGTTTACCCATTAATGCCGAAACAATATAGGTAAGCAAACAAACGCTAAAAACAAGGAATATCTTTTCGGCGCTACGATACGTTCCTTTTACAACTAATACCCAAATCAAAAATGCAACAAGCGGAACAGATAAATATTTGCTTATGCCAAACACTTCCATACTTCCGGCAACACCCGCGAATTCAGTAGTAGTATTACCTATATCTGCAATGAGTAATCCAACAAAAATAAAAAAGGTAACTTTTACTCCGGCATTTTCACGAATTAAATCAGCGAGCCCTTTACCGGTAACTATTCCCATCCGGGCATTCATTTCCTGAATGATAATGAGAACAATGAACGAGGGAATTAATGTCCAGATAAGTTGATAACCATACATTGCACCAGCCACCGAGTAAGTTGTTATTCCTCCCGCATCATTATCAACGCTACCGGTAATAATTCCGGGACCAAGTACTGCGGCAAAAATAGCAAGCTGAGCCCATAACTTTTTTCTTTTAAATTTTAATACAGCCATGGTGCAAACTATCTTTCGTTATTTGGTTTTACCTTTATTTAACAAATCTTCAACGATATCATCAATTACCACCATACCTTCTAACTGTAGTTGTTTATTGATAACAGGAAGAGCAAGTAAATTATACTTCGAAACTATATCTCCCAACATATCAATATCATCATCATCATATACCGTAATAGGATTAATTTTCATAATATCTTCCATGGTTGAATCCGGTGGAGCAACAATAAGATCTCTTAACGTAACGGTTGAAACAAATTTTTCAAAATTGTCAATAATAAATAATGCGTAAATGGTATTTGCCTCCGGTTTTTTTTCTCTTAAAAACATTAGTACTTCATTAACTTTTGCGTTTTCTTTGAAAGTCAGACAATCTGTACTCATAATACTCCCAACGGTATGCCTTGGGTATTCAAGGAGTTCACGAACTTCAGCTGAAGACTCGCTATCCATTTCCATCAAAATTTGCTCCGCTTTTTCTTCTTCCAGTTCTTCCAATAAATCAGCAACCTCATCCGCGGGCATTTTTTCCAGGACATCCGCTGCTTTTTCAACTGATAAGCTTTCGATAATATGTACCTGGGCGTGTGGTTCTAATTCCTCCAGAACATCGGCAGCATGTTCTTCATTAAGAGCGGCAAAAACGCTGGAGCCGGTATGCTTTCCAAACTCTTCAATAATATCAGCAACATCAGACGGATGGAGTGTTTCCAGCTTGGAAAATGTCTTGGAGAGTTTTATACCGGAATGTCCAAAGTCAACAGTAGCAATATCATCCCATAAAAAAAACTTGGAAGGAGTAATAATATTAAAGGGTTTCAATAAAGTTTTAATAACTACAGCAATTCCTATCCGTCTTAATAAGCCTTCGATACCTACATCAACAGCCACAGCATATATACCTGATGATATTGAAACCAATCGAATATCATTTACCCGAACAAGTTTTCTACCATTTATATCCACTATTTGTTTGTCCAGAACATTGTCCACTAAAAAAAGAGAATGATGCACAACATCGGGAGAAGTATGATCTATTTTTTGAAAAACAATTTTATAGGAACTCTTATTTTTCAGAATTTCAAGATTCTGAGCATTAATGTATCGTGTCTGATTTTTATTTTTTAGCTGAATTGCGATAACTTTAGGTCGTACAGGTCCTAAATCAGGTAATGAAACTACGTGATTTTCAATTATTAAATCTTTTAACACACCGATAACAGTATTACCTGCATCGTAGCATTTAACGCCAATCAGTTGACTTAAATAAAATGTAATCTGTGAAGTCATAATTGCCTCCTTTCTGTATTTAATTAAGAAGGAAGCTTCCTGAAAAGGAATCAGGATACCGCCATTTAATGTGAGTTTCTTAGAATTCTATACGTAGGGTCTTCGTCCATTTTTAGTTTAAAAAAATTGTCGCGCAAAAGTAATTTTAATTTTGTAAATAAAAAAGTGTTTTGAAAAACAAATGCTTAACCTAATTTTTCAATCAACTCTTTCACTCTTTTTTCGATTTCATCTCTCACATTATTAAATTCGGTTGGTGATAAATGCTTAGGGTCGTCAAGTTTCCAATCATCACGATGTTCTGCCCTCACAAATGGGCATTCATCGCCACAACCCATAGTTATAGCATAATCATATTTCAGTTGAGGAATTTCATCCAACGATTTTGATTGATGAGAAGTTAAATCGTATCCTACTTCCTTCATCGCGGCGATTGCTTTAGGATTTATTTTTCCTGAAGGATGAGAGCCAGAACTGTATGCCTCCACTTTACCCTTACCATGTATTTTGGCAAATGCTTCTGCCATCTGACTTCTGTTGGAATTTTCAACACAAACAAATAATATTTTTTTCATCTATAAAAATTATTTTTCTATAAAATATTTTTTTCGTAACCAAAATGCCACATTCACTAATGCTATTAATGCCGGTACCTCCACCAGTGGTCCAATCACACCAACAAATGCCTGACCTGAATTAATTCCAAAAACGCCAATTGCCACAGCAATAGCCAATTCAAAATTATTACCAGCTGCGGTAAATGATATGGATGCACTTTTAGAATAATCGGCTCCCAATCGTTTACTCAAAAAGAAACTTAATAAAAACATGATGGCAAAATAAATAATCAATGGAATCGCAATGCGAATTACGTCAAATGGAATTTGAACAATTAATTTACCTTTTAAACTAAACATAACTACAATAGTGAAAAGTAAAGCCACCAGAGTAATGGGTGAAATAAACGAAATAAATTTATTTTGAAACCAGTCAAATCCTTTTAAATAAATAAAAACATAACGACTGATAAGTCCGGCTGCAAAAGGAATACCCAAATATATACCCACACTTTTTGCAATCTCCGCAATAGTAATATTAACCTCTAATCCTTTAATACCTATTAATGGAGGCAAAATAGTAATAAACACATACGCATAAATGCTATAAAACAATACCTGAAAGATACTATTAAGAGCCACCAGACCTGCGGCATATTCTCTATTTCCTTCAGCTAATTCATTCCAAACAATTACCATTGCGATACATCTGGCAAGTCCAATTAAAATCAAACCTATCATATATTCAGGAAACCCCTGTAAAAAAATAATTGCCAGAACAAACATAAGTACCGGACCAATAATCCAATTAAGAAATAAGGAAACGCCCAATACTTTAGTATCACGAAACACCTCCCCCATTTTCTCATAACGGACTTTCGCTAATGGCGGATACATCATTAATATTAATCCGATTGCTAAAGGTATATTAGTTGTGCCACTTGAAAATGTATTGATAAAGGAAGATGATGATGGAAAAAAATATCCAATGGCAACACCAATTACCATCGCTAAAAAAATCCATAAAGTTAAATATCTGTCTAAGAAATTTAAACGTTTTCTTTCGTATACAGGGGCACAATTATTTGCAGACATGAATTATTATTTTGAGGTTTTATACCAAACGCGCATAGCATTACGCACATTATCTACGAAATACGAATTAATACGAATTTACGAAACCCTTATCAATTCGTATATTGGTATCGATTCGTTATCGTAGATATTAACAAATTTTTCGAAAACCTAAGTTGTTTTGGCATAACAACATTTATCTTTCTGTGAATTTAATTTCAAACTAAATAATCCGCCAAAAATCAGTTTGGCTTTTTTCCAATTTTCTTTGTCAATACAATAACATACACGAGGTCCATCAATCAACCCAATTATTAATCCGGCATTTTTCAATTCTTTCAAATGTTGAGAAACGGTAGATTGAGCTAAAGGCAACTGCTCCACAATATTATTGCAAAAGCAGGATTTTTGACGTGCCAAAAATTTAATAATAGCCACACGTGCAGGGTGCGATAAGGCTTTAGCTATTTCACTTGCCACTATCTCATCCTTTTTAAATTTCAGTTTTTTGTTGTACGCCATTTGCATCTATTCTATATCGCAAATATACGATTATTGACATTTATAAAACAAGTTTAACCCTGCAAATTATTTAAAAATGTATTTTTATTTTTTCAATAAAAGATTTCGGAGCCCTGCAAGGCTTATTAATAGACATATTTATAAAAGCAAGAGATGTATTTCCCGTTGTTATTAATTCACTCTTTTGATTAAATATTTCATATTCAAATTTTATCTTAACAGTAGGTAATTCATTTACAATTGTTTTGATTAACAATATATCATCATAAAATGCGGGTTTTATATAGTTAAAATTACATGAATAAACAGGTAACATTATGCCATTATCCTCCATTTCTTTATAGCTGGTTTCTAATTGCCGTAAAGCCTCCACTCTGCCCACTTCAAAATAGATAGCATAATTGCCATAATAAACATAACCCATTCGATCCGTTTCGGCATAACGGACCCTGACTGTTGTTTCAGAAATATACATATACAATAATTTTAAAAATTAAAATTGCAAAAATTAAACTGTTTTAAAATACTATTTATTATTATTCAAAAGACAAAAACAATAAAATAAATATTTATTTTATTTATTCTTTTTGATACTATTTTAATTCTTATAATTGTGCGTTATAAAAAAAAACAAATCTTTGTTAATTAAATGAATCCGCCACTTTTCCGATATATACTCTTTTCATTTATTTTTAGTATTCCATTCAGTTGTTCTACTACTCCAAAATTAAAGAAGGTTGAAAATTCAATGTTTGAGTTAAATTCTCAAACAGTTTCTCCAACGGATTCCACTATCATTGTGACGATACGACCCTATAAAATAGAAATGGAAAAAATCATGAACGAAGTGCTGGTTTTTTCTAAAGAGCCCTTATTAAAAGGAGTACCAGAAAGCACATTAGGTGATTTTGTTTCAGACGCTGTATTAAAAAAAACAAATGATATTTATAAACCTACAGATAATATTCCTGCTACTATTTGTATGCTAAACAATGGTGGTTTGAGAGGTCAATTGCCAAAAGGAAATATTACCAGAGGGAATGCGTTTGAGCTAATGCCCTTTGAAAACAGTATTGTAGTGCTTACTTTAAATGCGAAAAAAACAAAACAATTATTCGAGTACATCGTAGAAAGCAACGGTGCGCCTTTTGCGGGAGCTACAGTAAAAGCGAAAGGGAAAAAGATTATTGAATTAAAAATTAATGGTCTGCCTTTAGATTCAACTAAAACGTATAAAATATGTACATCTGATTATTTAGCTTCAGGTGGTGACAAGTATAATTTTTTTAAAAATCCAATAAAAATAGATACATTAAATTATAAGTTGCGAGATGCAATTATTGATTATATGATAGATGTAAAAAGAAAAGGCGCTACTTTAAATGTTACAACTGATGGTCGAATCAACTATGAATAGCAGAAGAGATTTTTTAAAGAAAACGATATTTAGTGGTGCCGGATTACTTGCTTTTAGCGCAATGCCGAATGACGCATTAGCAAATAGCGATATGGTAAAAATTACTATTTTACATACGAATGATGTTCATAGCCATATTGATCCATTTCCAGACAACGACCCTAAATATGCCGGGTTAGGAGGTATTGTGCGGAGAGCGGCGTTAATAAAAAAAATTCGGAAAGAAGAAAAAAATGTGCTGCTTTTAGATGCGGGAGATCTTTTTCAGGGTACACCCTATTTTAATTTGTATGGTGGAGAGTTGGAATTTAAGTTGATGAGCATGATGCAATATGACGCATCAACAATAGGAAATCACGATTTTGATAATGGCTTGGATGGACTGATAAAACAACTACCTTATGCAAATTTTCCATTCATTAATTGTAATTACGATTTCTCGGATACTCCAATGGAAGGCAAAGCAATACCCCATAAAATTTTTATTAAAGAGGATATTAAAATAGGAATATTTGGCTTAGGTGTTGAATTAGCAGGTTTGGTAGATAAAAAAAATTCAGGGAATACACTTTATCTTGATCCTGTTCAAAAAGCCGCTGAAGCAGCATTTCATCTTAAACATAATGAAAAATGTGATTTAATTATTTGTTTGTCTCATTTAGGCTTTTCATCGAATGGAAAAAAGATTAATGATGTTGATTTAGCTAAACAATCAAAAAACATTGATGTGATTTTAGGTGGGCATTCTCACACATTCCTTGATAAACCGGCATCTTTCAAGAATAGCGATGGGAAGGAAGTTTTAATAGCTCAAGTTGGATGGGCAGGAATACGTTTAGGAAGAATAGATTATATTTTCAAAAAAAAATCAAAAAAAATGACCTCAGAAGGGTATAGTATAAAAATTTCCAAAAAGTCAATAGCAATTTAATTTTTTTTTAATTTTTTTTTGTTAATAAGTGTTGCTACTTAAATAAAGTTAATTATATTTACAGCATAATACCCGATAATACCAGCTGTACACAGAAAGTACAGTCTTCAACATATAAGTTACCACATTATTACAATATAACGAATGGAGAAAGAGAAAGCACACACAAAAGTTTGGGAGAGCTGTTTGGGGATAATTAAAGACAATGTTAGTACACAAAGTTTTAAAACCTGGTTCGAACCAATTAAGCCAATAAAATTAACTGCCAGTATTTTAACAATTCAAGTACCAAGTCAGTTTTTTTATGAATGGTTGGAAGAACATTACATAACCTTATTAAAAAAAACTATAAAAAAAGAATTGGGTACCAGCGGTCGTTTGGAGTATAGTATTATAATGGAAAACAATTATAATAATGCATCTAAACCATATACCGTTAAAGTCCCGACAAGTAATAAAAAGGAATTGAAAAATCCTTCGGTGTCTATGCCGATAGATTTAAATCAAAATAGTATCCGTAATCCCTTTATTATTCCGGGGTTAAAAAAGGTAAATGTTGAATCGCAACTTAATGTTAACTATACTTTCGAAAATTTAATTGAAGGTGATTGTAACCGTTTGGCTCGCTCCGCAGGATTTGCGGTAGCTAATAAACCTGGAGGAACAGCTTTTAACCCTCTATTAATATATGGCGGAGTTGGTTTAGGAAAAACACATTTAGCTCATGCCATTGGTATTCAGATAAAAAGTGAATTCCCGAATAAAACTGTACTTTACGTTTCCTCTGAAAAATTTACTCAACAATATATTGATTCCGTCCGTAATAATAATCAAAATGATTTCATTCATTTTTACCAAATGATTGATGTTTTACTTATAGATGATGTTCAATATTTCGCAGGGAAAGAAAAAACACAGGATGTATTTTTCCACATTTTTAATCATTTACACCAAACAGGTAAACAGCTGGTATTAACAGCCGATAAAGCACCTGTTGAGTTACAAGGTTTTGAAGCACGTTTGCTTTCCCGCTTTAAATGGGGTTTATCAGCCGATTTGCAAACTCCTGATCTGGAAACGCGTGTAGCTATTCTAGAAAAAAAAGTGTATTCCGATGGTATTGATATGCCTAAAGAAGTGCTCGAATACCTTGCATACAGCATTACTACCAATGTTCGTGAATTAGAAGGTGCTCTTATTTCATTGCTTGCACAATCATCAATGAACAGAAAAGTGATTACCCTCGATCTTGCAAAGCAAATGATTGACAAGTTCGTGAAAAATACTGCACGTGAAGTTTCAATTGATTATATACAAAAAGTAGTTTGCGATTATTTTGACATGCCTCTTGAATTATTGAAATCCAAGACCCGTAAACGTGAAGTAGTTCAGGCGCGCCAAATATCTATGTATTTCGCGAAAAGCATGACTAAATCATCACTCGCAACTATTGGTTTACACTCCGGAGGTAAAGATCATGCAACTGTTCTTCATGCTTGCCGCACAGTAAATAATTTAATAGATACCGATAAACGATTTAAAGTTTATATCGAAGAACTTCATAAAAAAATTACCATCCAATAATAAATTGTTGCCTTTACAAAAAAAACAGCCTCCAAATTCGGGGCTGTTTTTTTTATTCCTTCCTACATACTCTTTACTCATTCGGAGTTTTTTTAATATTGTTTCAAAAACGACCACAAAGAGTTGGACGATATTTTTTTTTGTGAGCAGGGAACCATTTTCTAAAACGTTTTTTTGCATTAATACTTTGTGCGGCAAATTTATTTCCACGCTTTTTAACTTTATTACCATCATTACCAGAGGAAAAAGAGGATGATCCCCACTGTTCTATTGGCTGAGAATAGGAAACCTCAAAACGCATGTGAAAACCATTTTCTAAACTTGGTTCTATATTCTGGTTTTGCTGAATTTTTTGTTGTTGGCTTGGTGGTTCCTTTGTTTGGTAATACGGATTAGTATTAATAAAATCGTGAGTATTGGTTGTCTGGAGAGGATCATTACCAATAATAGTAATAACTGCCTGATTATCTTCCTCAGGTTCTTGTGCGTTCAAACACAAAACGCTAAACAGTAGTGAACAAAAAAGATAATATTTTAACCTTATTGTTAACACAGGTATTAAATTTAAAGTAAATAAACGAAAAAATTAGCTGAAAAGCAAGTGAATTTCTGAAAATAACAGTCGGTATAACTATTGCCTTTTAAAATATATTACGTAAAAATTTTTCTTCTTAAATTTTAAACTATACTTTAGTTTAGTATTATTTGTACGATTTTAATTCATTTTCAGTTGGCAAATGAATAATGAATTTATAGGTATTGTCTGGATTCGAATTATTATTTGTCATGGATCATTTTTATTTATACCAAACGCACATAGCTTTACACACATTATCTACGAAATACGAATTACGCCACCCTGCTGGTGGTCGCCCGCAGGGTGAAATTTACGAAACCCTTATCAATTCGTATATTGGTATTAATTCTTAGTTCGTAGATATTAACAAATTTTTCGAGAACCTATTTGTTTTGGCATAACAATAATTATTTTTACAAAATCTAAATTAATATGAACTTAGAAAAACATTTTTTGGAAAATACTATTGGCATTTTCAAAAATTATAAATCCCTTGCCGAAAAATCTTTTGATCAGCTAACCAGGGATAATGACTTCCATTATCGACCAGATTCCGAATCAAATAGTATTGCAATTATCATAAAACATTTAAGTGGTAACATGATTTCCAGGTGGACAAATTTTTTAACATCTGATGGTGAAAAGCCATCGCGGAATCGAGATGCGGAATTTACCGATGGGATAGAAACACAAGAACAATTAATGAGATTCTGGCACTACGGATGGCAACTATTTTTTGATACGCTAAATTCACTGAAAGAAAGTGATTTATTGAAACGCATTACCATACGGGGAGAAGAACTAACAGTAACTCAGGCTCTAAATCGTCAAACAGCACACTATGCTTACCATATCGGGCAAATTGTTTTTCTGGTAAAACATATTAAAAATAAGAATTGGAAATCATTATCTATTCCCAAAAATAAATCTAATGAGCATTCTGATGGTTCATATCTTGATACCATTAAATAATTTTATTGGAATTAACCAAATAAACTAATAAACTAATTCTATTACCTTTACATCTATGATTACATTCATCATAATTGCTATAACAGTATTTGTATCCATCATTGCAATGGATAATCCATCATTGAAAAACAAAATGATGTTCAATGCCTACATGATTCAAAATCGAAAAGAATGGTATCGTTTTTTTTCGAATGGGCTCATTCATGCTGATTGGATGCACCTGGCTTTTAATATGTTTTCCCTCTATATTTTTGGCGGCAGTGTTGAGGCAATGTACCGTGACGATGACGTGTTTGGAGACAAAGGCATATTTTTATACATCCTGCTTTATATACTTGGGCTGGCAATTTCATCCCTTTATTCGTATGAAAAGCATAAAAACAATGTGTATTACAATGCGCTTGGTGCCTCCGGAGCCGTATCTGCGGTAATTTTCGCATTTATCATTCTGGCTCCCACACAGAAATTAATGTTACTTATTTTGCCCATTCCCATCCCTGCTTATCTATTCGGACTAATATTTTTGGGAATAGAATATTATTTAGGAAAACGCGGACAAACTAATATCGGGCATGATGCCCATTTCTGGGGAGCCATTTGGGGTATAGCTTTTACTCTAATTTTAAAACCAGGTTTATTACAATCATTTATAGCGCAAATAACAGGACAATAGGTATTCGTAAATCGTAATGATTCATTATTTGTATTATGAATAAGGCAATATTTTTAGATAGAGACGGAGTAATAAATGTAGAAAGAGGCTATACTAACCGCTTGGAGGATTTTGTGATTTTACCTGATTTAATTGAGGTATTGCAATTGTTTCAGCAAAAAGGATATTTGTTAATTGTCATTACTAATCAAAGTGGTATTGCAAAAAAATTATATAAACAAGCTGAAGTAGAAGTACTGCATAAATACCTGATTAATGAATTGAATACTTATAATATCACGCTTACTGAAATTTATTATTGCGTGCACCACCCGGATGTGAGCCGTTGTATCTGTCGTAAACCTGATTCCTTGTTTGTAGAAAAAGCATTGGCACGCTTTAATATAGATGCATCAAAATCCTATTTCATTGGAGATAAAGAACGGGATGTAGAAGCAGGAGAAAAAGCCGGTGTGCATGGAATATTAATTGAATCGAACAGTTCATTGAAAACTATTTTGAATCAAATAGTGTAACTAACTTACAAAATTTCAACAATTTTAATGTTTTAAAATTATAGCGCTAAATCCTCTCTAAAATCAGTATAAAAACAGAATATTATAAAAATGCAACAATTTGTTAATCATAACGGAATCCAGATAGCAATTGAGCAGCCTTTGTTTCAAATTAATAATAGAGCATTTTGTTACGGAGACGCTTTATTTGAAACCATCCGTATTGTTAATAATAACACACAATTTTTAAAGGAACATTTATATCGTTTATTTGATGGAATGAACGTATTAAAAATGCAACCCAATATACTTTTTAACGAACTATTTTTTGAACAAGCCATTCTTCAACTGGCAAAAAAAAATGGGATAAGTTCTGATGCTCGTGTTAAGCTAACTGTGTACCGGAACCAAGGTGGGTTTTATGCTCCCGAAGATAATACTGTCTCCTATTTAATAGAGGTATCGTCATTACCAACCAAAGGGTATGAACTTAATGATATAGGATATACCTTAGATTTATTTACAGAATTTAAAAAATCACAAAACGCATTATCATCAATAAAATCTTCAAATAGCGCTGTTTATGTGATGGCTGGCATTTATAAAAAACTAAATTCTCTAGATGAATGTATTTTACTTAATGAACAAGGCGTTATTACTGAGGCTATCAGTTCTAATATTTTTGCTGTAAAAAATGGGGTGTTGTACACATCTCCCTTATCAGATGGCTGTGTAAATGGGGTAATGCGTAAAAAAATTATTGAAATAGCGCAAGCTAATCGAATTGCGGTATATGAAATATCAATTATGCAAAATGTATTACTAGGTGCGGATGAGTTGTTCTTAACCAATGCTATCAATGGAATCCGGTGGGTGGAAACGTACAAGCAAAAAAAATATACTAATAATACCTCGAAGAAATTGATAGAGAAATTGAATGCGTTTATATGTAAAAAGTGAATTTTTAAATAATAGAATAAAAAACATAAAAAAATCCCTCATTAAAATTATTAATGAGGGATTTTTTTTAAAACAAGCTTTAATTTATTCTGTTTTTTTTGTTGCTGCTTTTTTGGGTGCAGTATCTTTTTCAGCAGTAGCAGCTTTTTTTGCGGGTGTTGCTTTTTCAGCAGTAGCGGTTTTTTTTACAGGTGTTACCACTTTTTCAGATGTTACCACTTTTTTTGCAGGAGCAATTGATTTCTCCGCAGCTACGATTTTTTTAACAGGTAAGGCAATTTTTTTTGTAGCTGTTTTTTTAGCTTTCGCTTTTTTATTTGGTCTTAGAACCCCATGAGATCCCATTGAAATTTTGCCTTTGCGGCTTTTTTTATCTCCTTTTCCCATAATATTTTTAATTTATTTTGTTTTAATTATTAAGCAAATGTACATCAATTTTAGAAAAAATAATTCTTTTTTGCGCAGTTTAAATGAAAAAAGGGAAAAGAAAGATTTTGAATTTTCTTTCCTGTAAAAATTTTTCTCTCCCCACCACCAAAGTTCTTAAACCAATCAAATGACAAATCCAATGAATAGGTACAGGATTGAATCGCCATAAATTCATGAAACATACTAAGAAAGGGGTTTATGTCCTTTTCTCAAAAAAATCTTTTTCAATTAATTCCACTTTTCTTATCGTATTTCTTAACCATGTCAATAGTAATTCATCTTTTTCAGAATCATTCAACTGCCAATTAACAGTGGATTGGTGGAGTTTTTCTGTAAGTGTATGTAAACACAATGCTACAGAAACTGAGATATTAAAACTCTCGGTAAAACCGAACATGGGTATTTGTGCAAACGCATCAGCATTTTCTCGCACGGTATCTGAAATACCCGTTAATTCAGTACCAAATATTAATGCCAATGGCTTGTCGATAGGCAGTTCTTCGATGTTGTAACCATTTTTATGCGGACTAGTAGCAACAATATGATATCCTTTTTCTTTTAATTGATCGATACACTGTTTTGTATTATTTTCTTTTTTTTTGTATTGGTGTATATTCAGCCACTTAGGAGAGCCTAATGCTATATCTCTATTTACCGTATAAACATTTTTATTTTCAACAACATGAATATCCTGAATGCCAAAAATATCGCAAGAGCGTAATACCGCACTGGCATTATGGGGTTGATACAAATCTTCCAGTACAATGGTAATATGACGGGTACGAAAATTAAGAACTTCGTCAAACTTAGCTCTTCGGTTTTCCGAGATTAAATTTGATAAATAATGAATGAGCTCTTTATTTAAGTTCAAAATTTTAAGTTTTTAGTTTCAGAGTTTAGTTGTACGCAGTATTACAAATTTAACTTTCCTAATTAAACCCTATTATTTGATTTTGCAACCATATTTGCAATACGGTATAACAAACGTGCACCCACATTAGCATCCCATTCATCACCAGCTGGTGCCACTTCATTAATATCAAAGCCGATGATACGTTTTCCCGAATCAATAATTTTTTCTATCAACAGCAATACCTGTTCAAATTCAAAGCCACCGGCAACAGGCGTTCCAGTATTGGGACAAAGTTTTGGATCCAGTCCGTCAATATCAAAACTTAAGTATATATCTTCCGGCAATTGCTCAATAATCTCTATGCAAATGCCAGCCCAGGAATTACCGTTGTATTGTTTGTTTTTTATGTCACGGTCAAAAAAAGTGACGATTCGTCCTTTTGAATTTTGGATCAATTCGTATTCAAACTGACAATAGTCGCGGATACCTATTTGTACTAATTTTGAAACCTGCGGAATTTTTAACGCGTTATACATGATGGATGCGTGAGAATATTCAAAACCTTCGAAAGCATCCCGTAAATCAGCATGTGCATCAATCTGTAATATAGCAAACGAGTCATGTTTTTCCGCTAATGCCTGCAATAGACCAAGTGGTGTGCTGTGGTCGCCGCCAAGCACAGCTACAATTTTGTTCTTATTCAAATAGCTAAGCGATTTTGTTTTTACCCAATTGTTGATTTTCAAACATTCAGAATTAAGGAGAGTCAGCACCTCTCTCATTTTTTCATTGTTTTCAGGCATTTCGCCTTCTTCCAGCAAACTAAGGTATGCTTCAGATTTGCGCCTTAAACTTTCATTTTTGCTCGCAATGTCGTCTGAAACAGGTTCCATCGCAATTCCAATTTTCCAGGAATCAACAATTTTAGGATCAAATAAATCTACTTGAAAGGAAGCATCAAATATTGCTTGCGGTCCCAAAGCAGTACCTGCTCTATAAGATACAGTTACTTCCCAGGGAACAGGAATAATAACTATTTCGGCTTCTTCAATTGTAAATGGCAATCCATAAATATTATTGTTAACATCGCCCAATGCATTAGGATTGAAATTATTTATTTTATCTTGTTTACTCATAGGTATACTGATTAATCAAACTTTCAAATTTGTTTAGTAGAATTATTGTTAAGACTTGTAATTAAATTCGGAATGCGAAGATACTATCTTCTGTATTAATTCTTCATTGGCATATAAAAAAAAAGTCCCGCATTACTGCGAGACCTTTTAATTGTACTTAGTTGAGAACTATTTGTTAACAGTTTTTGCTAAGTCAGCACCAGCTTTAAATTTAGCTACTTTTTTAGCGGCAATTTTAATAGCTTTTCCAGTTTGTGGGTTACGACCTACTCTTGCTGCTCTTTTAGATACAGAGAAAGAACCAAAACCTACTAATGCAACTCTATCACCTTTTTTAAGTGCTTTTGTTGTAGCTGTTACGAATGCTTCTAATGCTCTGCCAGCATCTGCTTTTGTTAACTTTGTTTCTGCTGAGATTGCCTCAACTAATTCTGCTTTGTTCATTTGTTTGTTTTTTAAGGGTTAAACATTAATTAATTATATAACAAAGATACAACAAATCAGTTACCATGCAACATTCCAAGCGAAAAAATGCAATAATTGTTTATAAATAAGGCTTTTGTTAATAACTTGACCCGTATTAGTTCTTATTACTATGTTTCAGGGGAGCATTTCACTGAAGTGATATTATATGTTTACACATAGGATTTCATACAGCCCAAACCTGTGATATATCAGGATTTCAGATAAAGAAATTTTTAACATTTTTGTTAATTTACTTTCCATTCATTATTTAGCTGAAACCCTCGTAAAAACTCAATCACAGCCATTCTTTTCTTTCCGGCAACTTGTAGATCATCTATTTCAATATAGCCATTTTTAACAGCTATTTTAATATAATTTTTCGAATCTGTAATGATGCTATTTATCGGGAAATGGTGTGTTATAGTCTCCTTTTTACTTCGAAAAATTTTTAATGACACGATTTTCCCTTCGGGTGAAATAAAATCAGTAAATGCAGCGGGATATGGGCTTAATCCTCTAATTTGGTTATGGATCTCCTCCACTGTTTTACTCCAATCAATACGACAATCAGGTTTAAAAATTTTGGGTGCTACTTTTATGAAATCGTTTTTTGAAATTAATTGTGCCTGATCAAGTTGTGGATAATTCCCTGCCTCAATGGCTCGTACAGTTTTTACAATCAGCTCCGCACCAATATTCATAAGCTTATCGTGAATTTCACCTGCTGTTTCATTTTCCGAAATTGGAGTTTTTTCCTGGAAAATAATTTTTCCTGTATCAATTTCCTGCTGAAGAAAAAAAGTAGTTACCCCGGTTTCTTTTTCACCATTTATGATAGCCCAATTAATAGGTGCCGCACCACGATAATGCGGTAATAATGATCCATGCAGGTTAATTGTCCCCAAACGAGGCATGTTCCATACTACTTCTGGCAACATCCGAAAAGCAACTACAATTTGTAAATCCGCTTTAAGGGTAGTCAGTTGCTCCAGAAAAATTTCATCCTTTAATTTTTCCGGTTGAAGAATGTTTAATCCTTTTTCGAGCGCGTATTTTTTTACCGCTGATTGTTGCAGTTGCTGCCCTCGTCCGGCAGGTTTATCCGGCACAGTAATCACAGCTACAATATTATAATTGTTTTGTAAAAGGAGTTTCAGTGATTCCACTGCAAACTCAGGCGTTCCCATAAATATTATTCGCATGTTATAGATATAATTGTTACCATTTCACCTGCCATACAGATACTATTCCCTTTATAATGTTGGTATTTTATCCACACCTTAAGATTGTCCTTTTAAAATTCATCCTGAAGGTTTACCGGCTCCAACTTTTTCCCATCCGTCAATTGTATCATAAAAGTACATCCGTCAACAGAATAATTAATTATTGTCGCGTTAACAAAGCCATTCTGTTCATGAGTATCTACAAAGGATTTAGATGATTTGTTTTAAACTTCAGGAAACAAAGCGCAAGACTGCAATATTGAAAAATAAACTATACTAAAAAAAAGTATAGCACTATTCTTAAGATGGTTATTCATTAAATGAATTGATTTTAGCTTACAAAACTAAAATAGTTCTGTAGTAACTTTAAAATTAAAAAAATATTCCAATATCACTATTTCGGAATTAATTAAATTTATCGTGTAGCTCTTGGTTTACCAAACCACTTTCCCCGATTATTATTTCCTGAAGGTTTAGTTGCCAGTGAACCAGTCCGCCCCGCTGAACTTTCGTTTGATCGGGAATTCCCTCTTCCATATTGTTGTTTAGGAGCTTTTACAGGATTGTGATCCATCAAGGGAAATGGATGGTTTTCAACAACAGGAATTTTTTTAACAATCAATTTCTCAATATCACGCAAGTATTCTTTTTCTTCCGCATCGCAAAATGAAAGCGCGGTGCCTTTAGCCCCCGCCCTTCCTGTTCTTCCGATACGATGAACGTATGTTTCAGCAATATTGGGCATTTCATAATTGATCACATATTCTAAATCGTCCACATCAATTCCGCGTGCTGCAATATCTGTTGCCACCAATACACGTGTTGTTTGTGCTTTAAAATTTGTTAATGCGCGTTGTCTGGCATTTTGCGCTTTGTTGCCGTGTATGGCTTCCGCTTTTATATTAAACTTTAACAGAATTTTTACCACTTTATCAGCGCCATGTTTTGTTCGGGTAAACACCAAAGCCGTTTTAATATTTTTGTCTTTCAAAATTTCAATTAATAAAGCATTTTTATTTCCTTTATCTACAAAATAAACGGATTGTTTAATAATATCAACAGTCAATGAATTAGGCGTTACAGAGACCTTTGAGGGGTTCTGTAATATAGTACTTGCAAGTTTAATAATTTCAGGAGGCATGGTTGCGGAAAAGAAAAGCGATTGCCTTTTTTTAGGAAGAGCAATTAATAATTTTTTAACATCATGAATAAAACCCATGTCCAGCATACGATCAGCTTCATCCAAAACAAATATTTCCACATCACGTAAAGTCAAATGTCCTTGATTCATCAGATCTAATAATCTGCCTGGTGTGGCTATCACAATATCAACACCGCCATGCAATGCATTTGTTTGCTGGTTTTGATTAACACCACCAAAAATTACGGTACAGGTTAAACCGGTATGTCTTCCATAAGCTCTAAAACTTTCCCCAATCTGAATAGCCAACTCACGAGTTGGTGTAACAATGAGGCTCCTTACTTTTCTTTTTCTGTCGTACGTTTTATTTGCACTCAGTATCTGTAAAATAGGAATAGCGAAAGCTGCCGTTTTACCTGTTCCTGTTTGCGCACAGCCTAACAGATCATTGCCTTGTAAAACAATTGGGATAGATTGTGCTTGTATAGGTGTAGGGATGGTATAACCTTCTTCTTGTAGTGCCTTTAAAATAGGTTCAATAATATTTAATGATTGAAATAACATAGTTAATTGTGGTGTTTAGAACATTTTTTATTTAGTGGATTGTAACACTTGAGAACAAAGTCCTCCGGAAATTTAGCACAAGGTAAGTGTTTTTATCTTTGGATTTTAGGAAATATATTCGCACATCAGCATATAGCAATGGTTT
>JAVHPE010000181.1:0-2433 GCA_036170475.1 Bacteroidia bacterium
TTTTACTGACTTTTCCTATTTCTTTTCAACAACCCTTGCGGATTTAAGGTATTAGAGTAAAGGGGGACTTTTCTTATTTTTTCAATTTTCCCTCAAATACCTTCTTAAATTTTTCTACTTTGGGTCTAACAACAAATTGACAATAGGATTCAGTACCATTTTGGTTAAAGTAATTCTGGTGATAATCCTCGGCACTGTAAAATACGGTAAATGGACTTATTTCTGTTACAATTGGTTTGTCAAAGGCACCGGAATCATTCAACTCTTTTTTATACTTCTCAGCGAGTTTTTTTTGTTTTTCGTTAAGGTAAAAAATAACAGAACGGTATTGAGTCCCAATATCTTTCCCTTGTCCGTTTAGCTGGGTAGGATCATGCGATTTCCAAAATACAGCCAACAATTCATCATAAGTAATCTTGGTTGGATCAAAAATGATTTCACAAACTTCAGCATGTTCTGTGGTACCTAAGCAGACTTCTTTATAGGATGGATTTTTTACATAACCTCCTGAGAATCCAGATTTTATAGACTTTACTCCATCTAATAGTTGAAATTGTGCTTCTACGCACCAGAAACATCCGGCTCCAAAAATTGCGGTATCCATAGGGCTAATCGTAAATAAATATTAATTTCCAGATGATATTCAAAAAAATCTATAGAAAAACAAATCACAATGAATTTACTAAAAACAGTTCAGGCAGATTAGTAAATTAGTAGTGATATAAATAACCTATTTTGTTCTCAAATCTTTTGAAATTTCTTTAAAATAGGTTGCGATAAACTGAGGATCTCGTGCATTTAACATTGCTAAACTACCGCTATTGAGAATCCATTTATATTGAACTTTCGATTTATCGATGATAGGCTGTTTAGTCTCAAATTTTGTTTTGTAAGAAATAAAATTTTGAGTCCGTTCGGCAATGGTTGAATCACTTAGGTTGCTTATCCAAATGTCCGGGTCATCTAATTTAATCCAGACAACAATTCGCTTTACCAGTCCAATATCCAATAGATGTTGTAAAGATTGTCCATTAAGTAAAGATTTTTCTCCTCCAATAATATTTAATTCTTTTGCTTCAATAATTGAATCTGTTAAAAGGCACTCAACCAGTGTGGCTCCATTACTGTGTGCAATCAAACGATTATATTTTTTATCCTTAAGTTTATTCAGTTCTGCTTTTGTTCTGGGAGTTCCTAATGAAAGCGCTTCTGCTGGTTTAGTATCATCTTTTTTACTGGCAAGTTCCATAGGATCTATATCCCTTTTTGGCATTACAAACGATACAATAACAAAACCCGAATCTGCCATATTTTTTTGCCTGTTGGTATTAATTTCTTTATATCTCACACCTGTAAATGGGCTTTTTAAACTATCTTCTAAGGCTTTGTTGGCTTCCTGCTCAGTGTACATGCTAAGTACAACACCTTCGTTATAGGCAATTTTTGATTTTTGTTTTTTTGTATTTATTTTGGTTAACTCCTGCTGAATTTTAATTTTATTCTGCTTAAGTTTCACTTTGGCTGTAGTCATGTTTTTTTGAAACTCATCCCATGATTTTTGATCATTTTTGAGGGTGTAATAGGTTATGATAGACAGCTTGTCCAAAGCAGGATCCTTATAAACAATTTCTTCTATCTCAGTATTAAAGGTGTTTATTTTTGATGATAACTCATTTGCTTTTGTATCAATTGAATCTGATTTAGTTGTTAATTTATTTACCTCATTTAATGTCAAAGTTTTTGGTGAACTCTTAATCTTTAAAATCACTTTCTTTTTTTCATCCTTCAATTTATCACTTTCGATCTTAAGTTTTTTGCTTTTATCTGAATATAGTTGCAAATTAGTTTTAGCAATTCCTGTGGGTACCAGGTTTATATCAGGCAGCGTAAGTTCATTGGATTGTTGTGCATAGTTGCTTGTAAAAATAAACATAAAAAAGATTACCATTAAAGGTACCTGAAATCTGAAATTGGATTTAATTTTTCGCATTATATTGATTTTTAATAATTATTGATAGTTAGGGAAAATGGTATCAATTTTAATGTATAATTTGAATATTTTAACAAGATAGCTTATCTCATTTTTTTTTCGCAAATTTACATTAATTGTTTTAAGATATTCAATACAAGGGAAGTTTTTTTTATTATGAGATTTTATCCACTATTATTGTATATAATGTATATAACTTAAGTCTGTTATTAATAGCACGCTTTTTGATTGAATCCCTTACAAAATCTGCATAATTTTTGTTTAAAAGAAAAGCAAATCGCTAAAAAGTTTAGAAATGAGCATTAAATTAATATGTTTGCTACCTTACAATACGTTTTATTATACTAAATGAAATTTCATTTTTAATTCTGTAAAGTCTTAAATTTTCCCTTAGGAAAGTTTTCAAAATAACTTGAACAAAACAAAAAATATCAATTTCACTT
>JAVHPE010000182.1:0-2400 GCA_036170475.1 Bacteroidia bacterium
TTTCACAAATTTGCGGGCAGACAATCTTTCGAGGACTTTTTAAAATATTCACCGGAAGACTTTTCATCTTGTAATGTCGGGAGGACTTTTTGCCGACACGACAGCCTAAACTTAAGCCTAAAGGTTTTTAAAACCTTTAAGCTTTATTATATGGATTTTTACGTAAATTTGTAATCAGCAAAACAAACTAAAATGAAAACAACAACTTATTCAAAAGAAACCAAAACTGTTATCGAACTTTTTGAGCGCCTTTCAGCATCTAGAAGAAAACTTATATTGGAGAAAGTTCAGGAATTAATTCCTGAACAGCAGAGTGAAAGTGAGTG
Source organism: Bacteroidia bacterium (assembly GCA_036170475.1). Taxonomy (GTDB): domain Bacteria; phylum Bacteroidota; class Bacteroidia; order 2-12-FULL-35-15; family 2-12-FULL-35-15; genus 2-12-FULL-35-15. Next base: position 327 of record JAVHPE010000182.1, read on the forward strand.
GGAACGGTTATTTGAATCTTCTCCTGCCCCCATGATACAAATGGCAAACGAAGCTTTACAGGAACATAAAAGTGGCAAAAGCAAACCGATGAAATTATGAAATCCTATACTGTTACTTCTTTTTGGAACGCTTTTGATGCCTTGCCCAATGAAATTCAAAGTATGAGCAAAAAAAATTCATCCTCTGGAAAGCGAATCAATTTCATCCTTCTTTACGGTTTAAGTGTGTAAATGCATTGCATAATATATGGTCTGTTCGTGTTACGAGAGATTACAGAGCATTGGGCGTGATGAAAAAAAATGAAATCATTTGGTATTGGATTGGGTCGGCAAACAAAGACGAGCCTCCACAACATCACCTAAATGATAAAGCCGATTAAAAAAACGGACAATAACGGACTTTTACGGAAATTTACAGACTGAAATGTTGAGAGAGAATTATAAATAAAATGGACAGTTACCGAAAGCGCATTACTTGTTAAACGGACATCTAACCGAACTGTATCATTGAAACATGCCAGTTCGACTGCCAATTAAGTTAAGCATTTTGTTTTAAACAACTAATTCCCTACCTTTATCAAAAGAAATTGATTATGAAAACAATGAATCTACAGTTAAGAAAAATGAATCTTATTGAATTCCTATTAGGTGTTCAAGACGAAAAGGTATTTACAAAAATCGAATCAACTATTCATAAAAGTATAAAGACGGTTAAGCCTAATGATATTGTTTTCACAAAACAGGATATTATCGAGAGGGCAGAATTCTCTAATAAGCAAATAAAAAAAGGTCATGTATTAACCCAAAAAGAATTGGAAATCCAATCTAAAAATTGGTAATTATTATGGGACAAGTTATTTGGACTTACTTTGCGACCTTAGAACTTAAAAATATATTTCTGTATTATCGAATGGTAGCTAATGAGACTATTGCAGAAAAAATAAAAAAATCACTCGTTGACGCCACTAAGACACTACCAAAACGCCCTCTAATTGGACAGATTGAAGAAAATCTCATCGAATTAAAGCAGGAACACAGATACTTAGTTGAGGGAAATTACAAGATTATTTATAGAGTAATTAATAAGGACATTTATATTACAGACGTTTTTGACTGTAGACAAAATCCGCAGAAAATTAAATTTCATAGTACCATCAAATGATGAATTAGCCTGATGCGGAAACGAGGAGTTAGGTGACGGCAGGCGTGGAAATGAGGAGTCAGGTGACGGCAGACGTGGAAACGAGGAGTTAGGTGACGGCAGGCGTGAAAATGAGGAGTTAGGTGAACAGACTGACTGTAACGGGAAAAGAAAAAAAGAAACAACGAACGCCCAACATTACCTAAATGATATAGCCGTTTATAGTAAACTTCATCATTTCGGTTCGCTATGAAAAATGGTCGTGGCAAAAACCTTTCACAGCGGTATAAATTTATTTTTTATTTGGTTTTTGCCACTGGTAATTTTATAATTTTACTTACGAAAGCGGCCACATCGTATAGCCGCTCGTTGGCAGCAAGCGTAGTAAAAAAAACAGAAAACCCCACTAAATCGACTGGCTGACATCATAACAACCGAAATAAATATCGACCAACGGGCGGACTTTTTTCCGACACGACAACCCAACGCTTCGTGTTTTAATTTTTTAGCCACCGCACAAAAAAATGAAAAATGCAAGCGCGCATTTTAGCACATTTACTTGCTCGCACAATCCAAACGCAATACCATCGCAAGTAAAAGAGCTAAAATTTTGCTCCCCGCCTTCCTTATATTAATTCGTTTTCAAATGAGAAAATTACAGGGATTGTGTTTCGTATGGTTTTATTTTTTATTTTAATTTAGTTCTTTGTATTTTAAATCTTATTAAATTTGGCTTGTGGCTTTATTTATTTTACTTTCGTCTTATTACTTTTTTCCATTAAATTAAAATTCTATAAAAAATGAAAGGCACATCCACGAACGCAATTAAAAAAATTGCAATTAAAGTTTCTTTATTAACTATACTCGGCTTTTTTACCCTAAATAGTGTCTGTCTTTTAACTTAAAAGTATTGATAAATAAAGAGTAATCGGT
>JAVHPE010000183.1:0-11956 GCA_036170475.1 Bacteroidia bacterium
AGAAAAAAGAAAGACACACAGTTTCGTTTAAATTATTTTAAACATTTTACTAATACATTTTGAGTCTTGATATTACTCTTTTATAATTGCAACTTTTGTTGCCACCGTTTTGTTAACAGTTTGCATTTTAACAATATAAATACCACTTGCCAAATTTTGATTTTCAAAGGTAATTTGCTGTGTTCCGCCGATGGTATTATCATTAAATAATACCTGTACTTCTATCCCCTCCATATTAATTAAAGAAATTTTTACCTTTTCAACTTTAAGGGTTCTAAATTTTATTGTCGCACCTTTTGTTATAATTGCCGGATATACTGCAATATCATTATTTTGATTGTTCCCTGCCTCTGAAACAATAGTAAAGACACCGCCATCACTTGGGTATAGTAATGTATTCGCGATTAAAGGGGCTGTATAATTTGCTTTTACAAATACCGCTTGATTCGTATTTACAAGATTACTGTTTTTAACATAAATTCTATAAAATCCACTATTTTGCGGTAAATAAGTGATTTGAAGTGCGCCGGTATCGGCAACAGTTTGAAGCAGTGTTCCTAAATAATCTCTTAACTCTAAAGTAACATTATTGCTTGAAATTGTCTGAAATAAATTAAGCGTAATTAATTTATTAGAATCACTGAATATTTCTCCAACATACCTGTAAGAAGTACTATTGGCAGGCAATTCGCCACCTTGTTGCAGGCTATAGATATTGGAGTCGCCAAGGTCATCTGCCATTTCCCACTCCTGGGTTACGCTGTTTACGGGTGAATTTAATGCAATCGCTGAATTTGCTTTCCCCCAGATACAATAACCTCTTCGTATATTACTTCCATCACATGGCGGAACATTAATAGTTACCTGACCATTTCCATCGGTATAAATATCATTTGTATTTGCTCCGGAATAATCATGTAGCTGAACATTGGCGCCAAAGTCCGTTTGTACTAAAGCGTTTTGCCAGTTTGTCCAATTATCATTTACACCAATAATAGCATAACTATTTTCCGAACCGGCATTGTAACCTCTTTCTATAACCAATAAATCCGGGGCTTGCCAACGTACTTTGTAAGTACCTTTTTTAAATTGCAGTTGCTGATGACAGGCAATAATGTTTGCAATGTCATTATTTACCGGCAAATCAATGGTGCTGGTTGGTAAATGAGTATACCTTTTCCCTGTACTTCCAATATTCAATAAATCCTCAAAAAACACCTGGGGCGCACCATCAACAGCAAATGCAATTGCATAAGCTGCGGAAAGCCTGCCATCAGAAGCATCAATATGTCCGCCTATTTCATTACCACTATCCCACCCGATAATATTACCTGTTCCGTCTTTTATCGGACGGTAGGTATCGTGATTATTCACAAAAGGAACCGTTCGGTACCTATTCGTTTGTTGAGCACCTGGTATGGCACTCAAATCATAAGCGCCACTGCCACCAACCATATCTTTTAAAGCCTGACGCAGGCTAAAATCAAACGTACCAATTAAATCTTCTGTACCGCTATTGCTGTTTTTTACAGAATTAATCCATGCGTCCATTTCAGTTGCCGTGCCAATATATTCTCCGACAGCAAATAGTTGTTGTCCTCCATTTGCCCATGCGGCATTGTATTTTACATTCCATAAAAAATCCTGAAGGGCATCCTGAGGATAATGTTTTGCCGCATCAAAACGAAAGCCGTCAACACCTGTTTGCTTTTTAAGCCATACAAGCCAGTTTCGGGCATTTTCCCTCATATAACTCGCATATTGAATAGGATTGTATAGTGCATTAGAACTTTGTCCGTAAGCCGTGGATTCATAGCTAATATCAGGACCAAAAAGAATCTGATCAATCACGCCGGTATTAAAATGATTATTATATTGATTCGGATAAAAGTTTGTCCAGTTAGTACTCCAACGACCCTTTCTACTGGTATAGTCATTAAAAGATTCGTCAGTTGCAGGTGAAGAATAACTGGTATATCTGAAGTTCTTATATTTCGATGTTGTATTATCATCATAGGCAGCCGGATCCTGACCACCATCGCCACTTGCAGAACCTGCGGCATCCATGTGATTAAGAACAATGTCCTCTATTACCTCTATACCGTTTGCATGCATAACAGCTATAAGCCGCAATAGTTCATCTTTATTACCCATGCGGGTTCCGGTACTTCCTTTTTGATATTTATCTCCTAAATCATAATGGTCGAAAGGACCATATCCATTGCTACTTGAAGAACCATTTTTATTAAACGGTGGTATCCAAACAGCGTCAATCCCCATTTGCTTCAGACGGGGCGCCAAATCAGCCAGATAGTTACTCCAGGCATCCGGATAATTATTATTGTAATAATCCCACCAAAAACATTGTAATACCACTTTACCATTCCAAACTGTTGTGGTTTGCGCTTTAACAGGATGAAAAAACGATGAAACTAAAAGAATAAATAAAAATATTTTTTTCATGTGTAAGAATCTGAATTCAAGTGTGAAGTTATAATAAATCTGTTAAAGCGCCACTGTAGAAGAATGTAAACTAAGGCATTGTAAGTATCCATTTTCAATGTATGAATACCTGTAAAACCTGTAAACTTTCAACAACATCAATAAATACGCAAGTATCCTTATAGATATTTGTTGTTTTTTATTAATCTTTGCACATAACTTTCAAGGGCTGTGCAACAAATTTCAAGCTATTACAAAAAAATTACGCTTTCGATGAATGGAAAAAACTTTTATAGAACGTTGCTGTTATTATCAATTATTTTTATTGGCAGAACGCCGCAAGTCATTTCCCAAAATAAAATTGAAGGTTTTTGGGACTGTAGGGTTGAGTACCAATGCGGCTGGGGTTGGAAAAATTCAGATGCATCTATATTATTATCGCCATCCTTTAATGGTGAGTATAATGGCTTTTTAATGGGTGGGGAGCTTAAAATTAATCACCCTTTTGATAATGACGATTTTTCTTTTGAGATTTCAGGACAGGCAGAATGTATACGAGCTGGGAAATTAAAATATACAAAGTTTGCTGAAACTGAATACCTGAGCGGGGACTGGGATGCCTCCGGTGGCAATAATGCTATGTGGGCTACAGGGCTTTGTTGCAATGGAAGACTTGAATTAAGCAGAAAGATAAAAAGTCCGCAACCGGTTGTTTTAAACAAAAAGGATAAGACAATAGATAATGAATTTTCACAAAAAACAAAGAACAAAGAGCCACGGGAGTTTGACGGCAAGTTGGCTGCCGGCGGAAAATATATTTTAAAAAATGTACTCTTTGAATTAAGTTCAGATGAACTGCTGCCGGAAGCATCTGACGACTTAGCGAAACTTTATAATGTATTAAATTCAAACCAGGAAATGATTATACAGCTTGAAGGGCACACCGATATTATCGGATCGCACAAAAACAATATGCGTTTATCAAAAAAACGGGTTAAAGCGACAAAAAAATACCTGACTCAACGAGGTATTGCATCCAATCGAATAAAATTAAAATGGTATGGCGATAACCTCCCACTCATTACATCCGGTACTGTTGAAGAACGCAAAATAAACAGGAGGGTTGAACTTAGTGTTTTGAAAACAAACCAAAATTAGAGAACGGACCTTTTATTATTTCTTTTTAATTTTATCGGCATATTCTAATTGTTTATACCAATCTTCGCCATATTTTCTTATCAGCGGTTCACGCAAAAATTTGTATACAGGTACATTCAGCTTAGCTCCGCATTGGCATGCCGGTTTACAAATTTCCCATTCGTGAAAATTAATGGCATCGTAATCCTTATATTTAGTGATGCGCACAGGATATAGATGACAGGAGATTGGTTTTTTCCAGGTAATTTCTCCCGCGTAAAATGCTTTTTCAATAGCACATGATGCGATACCATTTTCAAAACATGTAAATGCGCAATGTTTACCTTTTACCAGAGTGGTAGTATAATCGCCATCCTCATCAATTACAAAAACGCCCTGTTTTTTTATTGCTTTGAGTCCGTCCTTTGGAATATATGCTTGTATCTTATCTAACAGGTTTTCCATTATTGAAATCTCTTCCAACTCTAAAGGTGCACCCCAATCGCCTGCTACACAGCACTCTCCTTTACAGGCATTCAAATCGCATACAAATTTTTTTTCTAACAAATGCTCCGAAACTATTGTATTATCTATTGCTATCATTGTTTTGATGTGCTGATGAGTTGATGTGCTGATGAGTTGATGTTTTGATGTGTTGATGTGCTGATTAGTTGATGTACTGATTAGTTGATGTACTGATTTACCTGTGTACAAATGTATCGCTTTATCAGGCAGTCTGGAAATTTGATGTAAAAAATTCGAGCTAATGGCAAATTTAATCCATCATTTAATCAGCACATCGATCAGCACATCGATACATTAATATTCGTACTTTTAGCAGATGAAATTTTTTCAAATCATACTTTTCCCTTTCTCTGTCATTTATGGCGTAATCATTTTTTTGCGCAATAAATTATACGACTGGAGAGTTTTTTCAAGCACGGAATTTATAGTTCCTACCATTTCGGTCGGAAACCTCTGTGTTGGAGGAACGGGAAAAACGCCACATATAGAATACCTGATTCGCCTACTTAGTCCCGAATTTACTATTGCCACACTCAGCCGTGGTTATGGAAGAAAAACTAAAGGGTTTGTTTTAGCGGACAAAGAGTCTACAGTTGCAAATATCGGTGACGAACCTCTTCAATTTGCAACTAAATTTAAAACTATCCCGGTAGCTGTTGATGAAAAAAGGGTAAGAGGAGTAAAAAAAATTCTCCGTTTTTTTCCATCAGTTCAAACCATTTTATTGGATGATGCTTTTCAGCACCGTTCCATTAAGCCTGGATTATCTATTGTTTTGACTGATTTCAGTAAATTGTATTTGAATGATTTTGTAATACCTTCCGGAAGTTTGCGTGAATTTCGTTCCGGGATAAAACGTGCTGATATTATTATTGTTACCAAATGTCCGGAAGTATTATTACCCATAGAACGTAAACGGTTGATAAAAGAAATTAGCCCTTTGCCACATCAGAATATTTATTTTTCTTCCATTAAATATGGTGAATTCCTTCCTTTGCAATCTGAAACAATCAATCCATTTAGTAAAGAATATTACTTTGAACACCATTATTCAGTTGTTTTACTTACAGGTATTGCTAATACACACCCACTGGAATATTATTTAAAAGAAAAGGTGAAAACCATTGTTCCTGTTGCATTTCCTGACCATCACACATTTACAAAAAATGATTTGGAAGATCTTAAAAAAATATTTGATAATATTGCATCCTCAAATAAAATAGTAGTAACAACAGAAAAGGATGCAATGCGGTTGAAAAACCCTGACTTTTCTGACATTTTAAGCCGTTTGCCTCTTTTTTATATGCCGATAGAAATTGATTTTCACGATACAAACAAAAAAAACAATCTGATGGATAATACAGTCGGGCAGGAATTTAACGAACAAATTTTACATTATGTTAGAACAAATCAAAAGCACAGCAACGTTTATTCAAAATAAAATTTCGATTCAGCCCGAAATAGGAATTATTTTAGGTACCGGTCTGGGAGGATTAGTTAAAGAAATAAATATTAAACATATTATACCGTATGAAGATATTCCCAACTTCCCCGTATCAACCGTAGAAGGTCATTCGGGCAAACTGATTTTTGGCGAACTCGGGGGTAAAAATGTGGTGGCTATGCAAGGCCGTTTTCATTATTATGAAGGGTATAACATGCAACAGGTCACTTTTCCTGTAAGGGTTATGAAATTTTTAGGTATTCAAAAGCTCTTTGTTTCTAATGCTTCCGGGGGCGTTAATCCAAATTTTGAAATTGGAGATTTAATGATCATCAATGACCACATTAATTTATTTCCATCCAACCCATTGATAGGCAAAAATTTTCCCGAACTGGGTCCCCGCTTCCCTGATATGAGCGTGGCATACGACAAAGAATTGATTGCTAAAGCAAAACAAGTGGCTTCCGCCAACAATATAAAAGTACAGGAAGGAATATATGCCGGACTCTCCGGTCCAACATTTGAAACACCTGCCGAATATAAATACGTATTTTCTGTTGGTGCCGATGCTGTTGGTATGAGTACTGTACCGGAAATAATTGTTGCCAGACACATGGATATTCCTTGTTTTGCAATGTCTATCATTACCGATTTGGGTGTACCGGGGAAAATTGTTCAGGTAACACATAAGGAAGTACAGGATGTTGCCGCTTTGTCTGAAAAAAAGATGACGCTCATAATGAAAGAACTTATGAAAATTATTTAATTGTTCCCCTCCGAAAAAAATTTTTTCGACACAAATTGCACGAATTATTTTTTAAAACAAAATTGATAATCGACGTATTAAATTAGTGGGATTAGTGTCAAATAGAGTTTAAGGGGCAATTCTATTTGTTGCACATTATCATCAAAATGAAAAAAATTTTTATATACCCCCTCCTCTTTTGTGTTGTACTCGCAACATCCGCTTTTTTTATCGCTAATTCAGCTGATGAAAAAGATACAAAAAATTTAACTTTATTTTCTTCCGTTTTTAAAATGCTTAAAACAGATTTCGTTGATACTCTTGACTCCGATATCCTTATCCGCAGAGCAATTGACGGCATGGTAAAATCAGTTGACCCTCACACCGTTTTTTTTGATTCTCTTGAAACCAGAGAAAGAGAAAACGTTTGGCAGGGAATAATTTATTCAGGAATTGGTGCGAGAGTAGGTTATAAAGACTCCGCTGTTGTTATTACCTCTACTATTGAAGGATTTGGCGCTCAACAAAATGATTTAAGAGCGGGTGACATTTATGTGGAAGTGGATGGTAAATCTTTAAAAGGAAAAACCCTTGAAGAAACAATAAAATTATTAAAAGGAACTCCGGAAACGGTTGTAAATATTACTGTTAACAGACCTTATGTTGGACTGATAAAAAAAACAATCACACGCAAACAAATTGTTTCTAAATCAATTCCTTTTTACGAAATGCTTGATTCTATTACTGGATATATTCAGGTTCAGCAATTTTTAAGAGGCTCCGATACTCAATTTTCCGAAGCGGTAAAAGAGTTAAAAAAAAATCCGAAGCTAAAATCCATTATTCTTGATTTCCGCGATAACATTGGAGGTTTGGTGGAAGAGGCTGTTAATTGTGTAAATGTTTTTGTTCCAAAAAATACCATCATTATACATTTACACGGGAAATCTACTGACTACAATAATGTTACACATAACGAACCACTGGATACATTAATACCATTGGTGATTCTTACCAATAGCAATACCATTTCTTCGGGTGAAATTTTTACGGGCGCTATGCAGGATTTAGACAGAGCTGTGGTTATCGGGCAAAAAACTTTTGGAAAAGGCTTGGTGCAAGGCACTCGTTTCCCGGGTTTTGGAACAAGCCTGTATGTTTCAGCCGCACGTTATTACACTCCTTCCGGAAGGTGCATTCAAAAACGGGATTATTCCCATAGATATATAAACGGAAAAGAAGAACTACTTTCCGACAGTCTGAAAAAAGTTTTTTATACACGAAATGGAAGAAAAGTCTTTAATATAGGGGGGATAGAGCCGGATATAAAAATGGAACCCATAGAAAAATCCGTTCCGGTAATTGAAGCATTAAATAAGGCATCTTTGATTTTTGATTATGTTACCTATTTCCGCAACACCAAAGAAATAAAGGCTCCTGCCGATAAAATTATTGTTACGGATATTGTCTTTTTCGATTTCCTACGTTATGTAAAAAAAAGAAAATATGATTTTAAAATTCCGGAAGAGTTGAAACTAAAGGAGTTTGAAGAGCTTTCTCAAAAAAATCATACGATGGATCTTTTCTCAAAAAAACACAAAGCGTTATATACTCAAATTGTAGATTCAAAAAAAGAGATGCTTTTGCAAAACAAAGAGCAAATAAAAAAAGTGCTGCAGGATGAAATTGTTACGAGGTATTATTTTAATACGGGCTATTTGCAAAACAGCTTGCAAACGGATCAGGAAGTTTTAAATGCTCAAAAGTTTTTAGCTGATCCACACTTGTATTTCGAAACTTTAAATAAGAAATAAAAATAGTATCGCTACACACGCGGTAATTTATTATCTCTTATTAGAATCAACCGTTATTCGCTCATTTCTATTGGCAAGTTCCCAGGCCGTAAAAAAAACCAGGTTGGTTATTTTTTTCATTTTATCGAAATTTATTTTTTCTACTTCATCCGTTTCTTTATGATAATCGCTATGAACGCCATTAAAATAAAATATGACCGGAATGCCTTTTTTCGCAAAATTGTAATGATCCGAACGGTAATAAAAACGGTTTCTATCATGCTCATCATTAAACGTATAATCCAGCTCTAAATTGGTATATGTTTTGTTCGCATTTTCACTGATAGTATGCAGTGTGGAACTTAACTTATCAGAACCTATCAGATAAATATAATCAGGATTATTTTCGTGTTTTGTATCCAGACGGCCTATCATATCAATATTTAAATCACACACCGTATTTTTGAGGGGATACACGGGATTTTTTACATAATAAGCCGATCCCAACAATCCCTTTTCTTCTCCGGAAACAGTCATAAACAGTATACTTCTCCGGGGACCATGTCCTTCCTTTTTTGCTTTGTCAAATGTTTTTGCTAATTCAATAACAGCAACAGTTCCGGAACCATCATCATCTGCACCGTTAAAAACTATTTTTCCATTCATTCCCAAATGGTCGTAATGTGCAGAAACAACAATCAGTTCCTCTTTTAAATCACTTCCTTCAACATAACCCAACACATTTTCCGCGCTAACCTTTTGTGCCTTATTTTTAATATTAACAACAAACTTCCTTTTTACCTCCATATTTAAAGGTGTTTTAGTATCTGAAATTTTTTTCTGAATGGAGTCAATATTCTCTTTATTTAAAATATCGTTTGCCATTTGTTTTGAAATGTAAATAATAAACATTTCATCATTAGTTGATTCGAGCTTAATGGCTGGTAATTCAAGGCGACGTTTATTGTCAAAAACATCCGTTTCAACATCATCCACCACTATTAACAATGCTTTAATGCCACTCTCTTTGGCTTTGTCCAGTTTTAACCTATAATAGGTTGACCATAATGATTTCGTATTTTTTCCGGTAATAAGTGATAATGAATCGTTTAAATGTGGTTCTCCCGCGAGTATCATTACCACCTTATCTTTAACATCAATACCCTTATAATCATCATATTTATCATCCTCAATGCCGTAGCCCAAAAAAAGTATATTCTCTGTTTCAATGTACTGTTCGGTTTGATCGGGGTAATTGTAAAAATCTTTATTAGCGATATATTGTTTTCTTTTAATAAAAACTTCTGCCGATCCGGGTAAAATCACATTAAATAAAAACTCCTGGTAATACGTATCTCTCTGGTAAGGCGGAATTCCAGAAATTTTAAACTGATTCGCGATATATGCCGCAGCCATTTTCTGTCCCTTTTTCCCTGTTTCTCTTCCTTCATATTCATCAGAAGCTAAAACATGGAGGTTTTTACTCATATCGATTGTTGAGATATTTTTTGAATACCGCTCTGCAATTGTATCCTTCTGTTGGGAAAAAAGGAGGCAAGGGATGAATAAAAAACAAAAAATGGAACGCAGATTACGCCCGCCCGAACGAATGAATTCGTTCATTCGGGCAGGCTGATTTTTTATGATTAAATAAGATCTTTTTTTATTAGTGTTCATTATTATATTAGGTGCTCAATCTGCATTTCAATCAACATTAAAAATTTGAAATTTTATTCACCCTTTCGGTATGCCGACCGCCTTCAAAAGCAGTACTAAAAAATATATCCACACATTTTTTAGCCTCCTCCTCACTAATACAGCGGGCAGGAAGCGTTAATATGTTTGCATCATTATGCTGACGCGCTAATTCAGCTATTTCGGCATTCCAGCATAGTGCGGCACGAATTCCTTTATGTTTGTTTGCTGTCATATTTATGCCATTTCCGGTACCACACATTAATAATCCGAAATCAACTTCCTTTGTTTCTACACTTTTTGCCACAGGATGCGCAAAATCAGGATAATCGGCACGTTCTTCGGAATAGGTACCAAAATCTATTACTTCAAAACCCTTTTCCTTTAAATAATTTTTTAATTTTTCTTTTAAAAAAAATCCGGCATGATCAGAACCTATTGCTATCTTCATTTTACTATTTGTTTATTTTGTATATTGGAGTTTATATAAGTTAAGAAACAATTCTATTTTTTGTAACCTCTTCCCGTCCCTCTCCTTTTTCAAGGAGAGGGATAGTTTGGAATCAGCCTTAACTTATATAAACTCGATTATGTAAAGTAAAACCGTATATGCTTCATTATTAGTTCAAAAGCTGTGTAATTAACCGCTTTTTTCGCTTATTAACAATTATGTAAAGTAAAAAAATAAAAGCTTGATAATTAACACACTAATTTTATATTTATGAACATGAAATTTGTTGATAAAAAACTATTTTATTAAAAAGATTTTAAAAATTTATATAGAATTATTAAAATATACTTTCGCTTATATTAATTTTAAAATAATCAGGTAAAAACTTATCATCTTTTTATATAATAAATGAACAATTTAATAACATAAAAAAACCTATTTTTACAGAATATTTATGAGTTGATAAATCGGTCTCTTATTTGTTTATAATGTGTTATAATTCTATTATTCAGGGCTTTAATTTATAATAACTTTTAATAACGTGTTATTCTTTTGTTAATATCAAAAAAATCAACCCTTTTAAATAAAAGATTTGAACTCTACTAACAGACCAATAACAACAACAATTTTTTTTTAATTTTAAATAAAATAAATATAATATTGATATGGTTGTCGATTTATTGTCAAAAGGTTTTTTGGATATTCCTGTGGATTTATCCCTAGATTTGTTCCAGGAAATAAACAAAATTAAAAAAGAAAAAAATGCAATCATTCTCGCCCATTACTACCAGGAAGCCGATATACAGGATATCGCTGATTTTATTGGGGATAGTCTGGCTTTATCGCAGGAAGCAGCTAAAACAGATGCAAAAATTATTCTTTTTGCAGGAGTCCATTTTATGGCTGAAACAGCCAAAATTTTATGTCCCGATAAAAAAGTTTTATTACCCGATTTAAATGCCGGATGTTCATTAGCCGATTCTTGTCCTGCCGATAAATTTGCAGAATTCAAATCAAAATATCCCAATCATTTAGTAATTTCTTATATCAATTGTTCAGCAGAAATAAAGGCATTAACGGATATTGTTTGTACTTCTTCGAATGCACAGAAAATAGTAGAAAGTTTACCTAAAGATCAAAAAATAATATTTGCCCCAGATAAAAATTTAGGTGCATATATCCGAAAAAAAACAGGACGTGAACTGATACTTTGGGATGGCAGTTGTATGGTGCATGAAATTTTTTCATTGGAGAAAATAACAAAATTAAAAAATCAATATCCTTCTGCAAAGCTAATTGCTCATCCTGAATGTGAAGACTCCATACTTGAAATTTCAGACTATATTGGAAGCACCAGTGGATTATTAAATTATACTCAAAAATCAGAAGCAAAGGAGTTTATTGTGGCAACAGAAGCAGGTATATTACATAAGATGATAAAAGAAAGTCCAAATAAGACCTTTTTAGCCGCTCCACCGAATAATTCCTGCGCATGTAATGATTGTCCTCACATGAAATTAAACACACTTGAAAAGCTATATAATTGCTTAAAATATGAACAGCCCGAAATAACACTTCCACTTGAATTAATAGAAAAAGCAAAGAAACCTATCTTACGGATGTTGGAACTTTCTGCACAATTTGGATTGTAATTACTGAATGGTTAATGGTTAATAGTTAATAGTTAATAGTTAATAGTTAATAGTTAATAGTTAATAGTTAAT
>JAVHPE010000184.1:0-2387 GCA_036170475.1 Bacteroidia bacterium
TATCTTTTAATGGTGGCAAACTACTAACAATATCAACTGTTTGAACACTTACGTTAATGATGCTTAATAATAAATCTAAAATGTATTTTGGATTGCCTACTTCTTCTGCCCAATCGTTGGGATTATTTTTGATGCCGCTTTCTTTGTGTGTGGTTATTTGGTAGCGTTCCATAATCCATTCTATTGCACTCTTGCCGTTTACTATGTACTCATAAGCCTTTGCAGGGATGTTTTCGATTGTAATTTTGCTGTTGTAAATAATGGTATCTTTTTGGTCTTTTTTAGGGAAACGCATTTTTTCTACTGTGTAAAATTTACTTTCTGCGCCTTTTACAATAACATCTTTAAATGGTTCTACAGTTTCATAATTGATGTGCAATTCTGCTAATGCCCTGCCTCCTTTACTGAATTTCCAAAAATCTTTTACGTCATCTACCAAAGGTAGGCGTGGTAACATTTTTTTTAAATCGTTAGCGAACATTTCTCTGTACACGGGGCAATGCAAAAAGCCATACACATAATAAAAAATATCTTCTTTGCTTACATTTTTACCGTAACTCTTTTTGGCTTGCTCTAAAATAAAATCACTTACTCCATCTCTGCGGATATACTCGCTATTCCCATCCTCATCAAACATACTGGGTGTTTGTTTCTTACGTTCCTCGAAATAGTATAGTGGGAAGCATTGGGCTTTTTCAATACTATCAAGGTTTGCAATCGAATCTGAAATAATTATAGAAAAAGGTTTGCTTGCTCCTGCTCCAGTAACGCTTATAACTAAATTTTTCAAAATAGAATTAGGAAATAATACAGAACTTAACCCTGGGCTTTCAATAAATGGTTTATCAAAATATAAGTTTTGTTTGCAGTAGGGGCGATAAGTAACTTGTTTTAATTCATTCAGTTTATAGTTGTGTTCTATTCCCTTTTCAACATCTCTTCTTAATGCCCTTGTCCAACTAATTTTTGTAGCATCTGAATCGATAAAATCTTCAATTTTTAATTCGCTATTTTTTTGAATTGCTTTTGCAAATTCATTTTTTTGTTGATTATAAAAAGCAATCATCCTATGCATATTGTTTTCAATTTCTTTTTTTGAGAAATTGTAAACCCAAGCATCTCTATTTGTGGCAACACCTATAGCGTATGTATTAAAAAAAGTTTTTGCTTTGGTATCAAATTTTTTCTCCGGATCAATTGCAATAAATGTATCGAAAACATCATTCCTTTGGCTAATCCAGTCTCCTTCCTCATTTGGTGTAAGAGATTTCCAATGTATTGCTTCAGTACCAATAGAAGTGAATTTTTTAACAATACTTAATTTTTCTTCTTTGTTTAGGTAGTCGCCAATGTCGTAGTAATGTATTGTAGCTTTTTTGCTTTTAACTGATGGGTTTTTAACTAATAAGGTAATAGCAACTGATGTACGTGTTCCAGAACCAAATACATTCCCTGCTTCTTTCTTTCTTTTTTCACCTGAACCAAGTGCATTCCCTCTTAAATTAAAAACATAAATAGATGTAAATTCTTTTTCCAAACATTTGCGGAACCCATCGGTACTGTTACCATCTAACCAAGCACCATTTGAAATAAAACAAACAATTCCACCGTGTTTAGGGTCTAAGCGGTCGGTGCTCCAACGAAAGGCTTTTATATAAGCATCATACAAAGATTTGTTTAGTCCGGCAGTAGATTCTTTGGCGTAAGTTTTTGCAATGTCTCCATCAAGTTTAGGGTAGCTTTGATTTTGTGCATTATCATTAGCCGATTTCTGACCAATAGAATAAGGTGGGTTACCCATAATAACACGCAGTGGTGCTTTCTTTTGTTTGGCTACACGTGCGGAATTTTGTGGGAACATTTCTGAAAATAATTTTGAACTCTCATCACTTTCGCCTAATTGAAAAGTATCTGTTAAACAAATGCCATCAAATGCTTGGTACTCTGTTTGTTCCATAGCATCGTGGTAAGCATTTTCAATGTTTACGGCTGCTATGTAGTAAGCAAGCAATACAATTTCGTTGGCGTGTATTTCTTGTTGGTATTTACGTTGTAAATCTTTTTTCTTAATCAATCCGCTTTGTAGCAAACGTGTTATAAAAGTACCTGTTCCTGTAAATGGGTCTAAAATGTGAATATTTTCATCTGAAATACTTCTGCCAAATTCTTTTTGTAATACATCGTTTACCGAATGAATAATAAAATCTACACATTCCACCGGAGTATAAACAATTCCCAACTTTTCTACCATTTTAGGGAAAGCCGTTTTAAAGAACTTATCGTACAACTCAATAATAATGCGTTGTTTACCTTCGGCATTATCTATGCCTGTGGCACGCATTTTTACTGATTCATAAAATTTTTGTAGTGTTTCGGTATCTTTATCT
>JAVHPE010000185.1:0-1332 GCA_036170475.1 Bacteroidia bacterium
GTTATTAATTTAAAAACAATAAAATGGTATAAGGGAATAGACCTAAACTGTAACAAAAAATTAACAAAGGGAACACAAGGTAAACAGAGTTGCACAGAGATTCCCCCTAAATATTTTTTAAAATATATTCATATGACAACTAAAGAACGCCCTGCTTTCATGCGGGAAATAAATATTGATAATACCGTTACACTTGATGTTCGGGCAGGTCTGGCATCCGGTATAGATCCATTTCAAAAAATAATGGACACATTATCTACCCTGCCGCAAGATGGTTTTCTGCTTATCATTAATACGTTTGAGCCTGTCCCTCTCATCAATGTTTTAAAAAGAAAAGGTTTTGAAAGTTTCACTGAGGAGCTTCAAAAAGATTTAATCCATACCTATTTCAGAAAATCGGAAGCCCTTACCGGATTGTCCAAAGGGGAGGAGGCTCAAAACACAAATGCTACACACCAACTTAATGGAGGTTCATGTTCTTCCCATTTGGGGAGGTTAGGAGGGGCTAAAGAGTTTGCTAATATGCTGGAATCATTTATTGGTAAAACCAAAACCATTGATGTGAGACATCTTGAGATGCCAATGCCTATGGTAAGTATTTTGCTGGAACTGGAAACCCTTCCCAAAGACCATGCACTATTGGTGCAGCATAAAAAAATTCCACAAATGCTTTTGCCTGAACTAAAAGAAAAAAATTTTTCATGGCTTATTCTTGAAGAAGGGGAAGGAGATGTAAAACTTTTAATTTTCAGATAAAATGCGAAGTTTGCAAACACAAAAAAGTCCTTCGCCAGCAGTGGTGCTTCCACATTATGTGTTCGGAGCTGTTTTCTTTTTAGTGCTTTGTTTTCTACTGCTTTTTTCATCCGATGCTTTTACCGGACATTATTTTCATCCTAAGCTATTGGCAATTACACATTTGGCAGCATTAGGCTGGGGAACAATGATTATAATGGGAGCATTGTATCAATTTCTGCCCGTCATCCTCGAAACACCGCTATACAGCGAAGCTTTGGCGAAAGTAACTTTTTTACTTTTTACCCTAGGTGTCATCATTCTTGGCTGGTCGTTCTGGAATTTTTATATTGGCATTCCCCTTCAGGTTGCGGCTATCCTGATACTATCAGCGTTTTTCCTTTTTACTATTAATGTTTTTTTTACTGTTAGCAAAGCACCTAAAAGGATCATAGAAGCCGACATCATTGCTACCGCTTCCTTATGGCTTTTGCTTACCGGATTGTTGGGAGCAATTATGGTATTTAATTTCAGCTATCCTTTATTTTACAAATCTCATTTGTTGTTTCTGAAGATTCACGCCCACATGGGAATTGC
>JAVHPE010000185.1:1432-4766 GCA_036170475.1 Bacteroidia bacterium
TCTTGTTTACGGAACATCCGTTTTCTTTGGATTCATCAGTTCACTCATACTAGGACAAACATTCAAGACATTGCCATTTATAGTATGGACACATAAGTACAGTAAACTGGCAGGACAAAAAAAGACGATGCTTCCCAAAGATCTTTATTCAGAAAAACTTGTTAATATGCAATATATAATCTATATCATTGCTTTGCCCACATTGCTTGTAGGAATATTGTTTTCTGCAACGGCGATCATAAAAGCAGGAGCGGCATTACTTTTTTTAACCGCAATTTTATACAACATCAATGTTATTAAAATAGTAGCACACACCTTTAAAACAGAAAATTAAATAACATGGAAAATCCCATCAACGTTCAAACGATTGAAACAGAAATTTATGACGTA
This sequence comes from Bacteroidia bacterium, assembly GCA_036170475.1. Classification (GTDB taxonomy): domain Bacteria; phylum Bacteroidota; class Bacteroidia; order 2-12-FULL-35-15; family 2-12-FULL-35-15; genus 2-12-FULL-35-15. Next base: position 1,823 of record JAVHPE010000185.1, read on the forward strand.
CTCAAAACAGTGGTAGATCCTGAAATCGGGATCAATATAATTGATCTCGGTCTTGTTTATAAAATTCAATATAGTGAAGAAAATGGAATAAACATTGATGTAACCCTTTCAACAAGGGGCTGTCCAATGGCAGACATAATTATGGATGATATCCAGACAACACTTAAAGTAAAGTTTCCGGATAAAAAGCTGGATGTACAATTGGTATGGGAACCAGTCTGGTCACCTGATTTTGTGACACCGGCAGGAAAAATAGCCTTGAATATGTAAATTCAAAATTTAAATACTAAACTTCGGGCTGTTCTATTTAAAAAGTCATTACAATACTAACAGTAGGTAGTATCGGCAATTGGTCAACACGTTTGTAGCGTATGCGGTCAAAATAGAAAATATTTTTGCGGCTATACACATTGGTGGCTCCTGCAGCTATTTCCAATTTTGTGTTTTCAAATAACAGGAAAGTACGTTTAATATTTATATCCAAACGGTGATACCAGGGTAATTCTTTTGTCTTGCCTTCCTCAAAGAAATAATTTAACTCGCCATTGGTAGTGGTATAGTCGGTGCTAAGTCCATTGCTGAAATTCAAATCTTCATAAAAACCACCGGTAGGTTTAAATGGAAAACCAGAACCAATATTCCACCGTGCATCAAATTCCCAGTCGTGGTCTTCGCCAAAAATGTAGGACGCCACGATATTAGCATTATGCCTGCGGTCAAAATTTGGACGGTATGAAATAAGGTTCCCGTTTTCATCCTGTAAAACGCCATCAAAGCGGGTTACGTAGCCCAAGGAATAAACAAACCACAAGTACAAACGTTTATAATCGTATTTTAATACCACATCAATACCTTGTGCTTTACCTGTTTCAATGATAAAATCTTTTTTCAAAACATCGGGTTTGAAAGCATTATCAGGAGTATCGTCAAATATTTTATTTCTGTTTAAGTTAGCCAACTGCTTGAAATCTTTACGATAGCCTTCAATATTCAAATCCAGATGCCTGCTTAGATCAAACTCGAATCCGGCAACATAATGATTTGCTTTTTGCAATTTATCTTTTACCTCATTTACATTACCATTCTCATCGATAAATTTTTCCTGTAAATTATCCGGACCGGAAAGAAAACCATAAAACAGGTTTACTACATCTCTGTCAGAATTAGCAGCAATAAGGTTCTGAGAATACATACCTGTTGCAAATTTGAAACGAAGTTTTTTATTAATGTTCCACTTTAAACTCATGCGCGGTTCAGGTGAAGTATTGCCAAGTGATGCATAGTACTGTAAGCGGAAGCTTGGCTCCAGCAATAATTTTTTATGCTTCGATAACCATTTGTATTTTATGTAACCACCAATTTCCGTAGTGCTTTCCTGTTGCGCAATATGACGATTAACAGAGTTATATATATCAAAATCAGTACGAAAACCAAGAACTTCTATTCCATAATTTAATTCGTTTTTCATCATAAAATAGGTGAAACCTATTCCCATGTTAAACCCTTTAATTTTGCTGCTCTTCTCATTTTCGCCTTCCGGTTTAAGTTTGATGCTGTATTCAGAGTAAGCAAAATTTCCATTCACCAAAATAGGTGAATTTTGAGGTACTAATAAAAAGTTACCTCCGCCTCCGTATGAATTCCAGTTCATATCCTGTAAGGATTTGTAGCTTACCCTATCATTAAAATTAAATCCGAATAAATTTAATTTACTGCCATTGTTCCCATTTAATGATACTTTGCCGTAATAATCACTGAAACTGAATGGTAGACCATTCGGATCAACGTATGAATAAAGCAATTTTGAAGTTGTTGGTAAATAGGATGTTTTAGCGGAAAAAATAAATGATGCAGTTGTTTTATTGCCTTCTTTAAATTTAAGTAGTGGTCCTTCCACTAATACTTTAGCGCCAAAAGGACTAACCGCTACTTTTCCTGCAACACGTCTTTTATTCCCATCACGGGTAGTAATATCCATAATGGAAGAAATACGTCCGCCATATTCGGCACCAAATCCTCCGCTGTATACATCTGCATTTCGAATAATATCAGCATCAAAAACAGAAAACAAACCAATGGAGTGAAAAGGGTTATAGATAATCATACCATCAAGCAATACTTTATTTTGAACAGGTGAACCACCACGGATGTAAAGTTGTCCGCCTTGATCACCCGTAAAAATTACACCGGGTAATACTTGCAAATATTGAGCTAAATCAGGTTCCCCACCAACAGTAGGCAATTTTTTTATAACAATAGGATCAATTTTGTTGACCGAAATTTGTGTTTCTGTTTCTTTTGCCTCCTGCTCTGCCGAAACCTCAACACCTTTAAGCTGAATAGCCAATTTAGTTAAGTATAGTTTTGTGCTCACTATTTCACCTGCTTTCACAGTAACGTTTTGTTGCAATGTGTCATAGCCAAGCATGGAAGTAATAAAAATAGTATAGTTGCCGGGTGCAACTTTATTGATGGAAAAAAATCCATTTACATCGGTGGCAATTCCTAAGGTAGTTCCTTTAAGTATAACATTAGTAAACAATACAGGTTCGCCCGATTCCTTTAAATAAACAAATCCACGAACCACGCCGGTATTTTGTGCAAATGTAAGACCTGAAATAAAAAAACAAAAAATAATTAGAATTGATTTAACACTTCTCCGAAGATTATAAATGCGCATGATTTAAACTGTATTGAAATATATAAAAAAAAAGCCCTCAAAATCAGGCCTTCAAATGTAATAATTAATTGTTATGAATTTTGAAAATAATAAATGCCCTTTGGGGATTTACAAATAACGAATTTTAAAACGAATTCTTGAATAAATTTATTCTGATCTGTTAGCTGCTGACTTTGCAACCTTTTAGTGGGAAAATGCGACTCAATAAACAGGAACTAAATGGAATAAATCATTATTGCATTCCTTAGTTTAACTATTTCAGTA
>JAVHPE010000185.1:4866-6631 GCA_036170475.1 Bacteroidia bacterium
GTTTAACTATTTCAGTATAAACAAAATAAATCTTGTTGATTTCCGCCCAAAAAAGAGCTATTTTTGGTAAACGTATTCATGCTGGAATAAATGTGTTCTCAATTATGATGCAAAAGGTAAAACAGTTTCTTCTCCTGTTTGTTTTATTTCCTCTTATTTCGGAAGGGGCTGCCCATGGTATAAAAGCCAATGAACGTATTCGTGAAGGACATGCCGATCAAAGCCTGATTAAGTTTACTGAAAATAATGGACAATGGGATAAAAATATTCTGTACCGTGCACAACTGGATGGCGGAGTTTTATTCCTCGAAAAAAACTGTTTTACCTATAATTTTTATGACAAAGATGCGCTTCGGAAAAATCATGTACATCGCCCCACAACCCCCTCTCCAATTGGAGAGGGGGCAGGGGGTGAGGTAATCCGTTCCCACGCTTTTCGCATGACCTTGGTTGGGGCTGACGAGGTCGTTAGTCTTTCTGAAAAGCAGGTAACGACCGACTATTGCAATTTTTTTATAGGTAATGATAAAAGTAAATGGGCGGGTGATGTTAAAAACTATAAAGAGATTAATTATCAAAACATTTACAATGGTATTGATTTGCAAATTTTAGGTTCGCAGAACAGTATGAAATATAATTTTATTATTGCCCCCTTAGGAAATACGGAAGGTATAGCACTTTTTTACGAAGGACTTGAAAGTATTGAAATTCAAAAAGGTGGCTTACTCCTTAAAACAAGTGTAAATGAACTGGTTGAACAAAAACCTTATGCATACCAGATAATAAACGGTAAACAAGTAGAAGTGCCTTGTGAATTTGTTTTGAAAAACACAACAGTTAGTTTTCGTTTTCCGAGAGGATACAACAAAAATCTGGAACTGATAATTGACCCGATATTGGTATTTGCCTGTTCTTCCGGCTCAATTGCAGATAACTTTGGAATGACTGCTACATACGATGATTTTGGAAATCTTTATTCGGGAGGAACTGTATATGGTATTGGCTACCCAACAACACTGGGAGCCTATGATACATCCTGGAACGGAGGTTCGGGTTATCTTCCAGGAAGAACAGATGTTGTGATTTCAAAATACGATGCAACAGGAACGTTTATGATATATTCAACCTATCTTGGCGGAACAACAAGCACGGAAATTGTCAGCAGCTTAATCGTAAATGCTCAGAACGAATTGGTGCTATTCGGAGCCACCGGTTCCAGTGATTTTCCGGTTACTACAGGTGCTTATGATGTAACTTTTAACGGAGGTGCATATTTATCGTTTCAATGGAACGGAACAGAATATTCAAGCGGAACAGATATATATGTTTCCCGTTTTAACAGTACCGGAACAAGTTTATTGGCTTCTACATTTGTTGGAGGCAGCCAAAATGATGGCGTAAACAATAGCGCTACCCTGGCATACAATTATGGTGATTATTACCGCGGTGAAATACAGGTGGATGCTGCCGGCAACTGTTATATTGCAAGCTGTACGTATTCATCCGATTTTCCTACAACTGCAGGTTGTCCACAACCAACAGCCGGTGGAGGTTTGGATGGAGTTGTGTTTAAAATGCCCCCCGATTTATCCGCTATTACATGGAGCACTTATATTGGTGGAAACTCCGATGATGGTTGTTATGCGCTTACATTTGATAATTTACAGAATGTGTATACTACCGGAGGAACGTCAAGTACAAATTTCCCGGTTACCCCCGGAACAATAAGTACCACTTATAATGGAGGCATGTCAGATGGTTTTAT
>JAVHPE010000185.1:6731-38294 GCA_036170475.1 Bacteroidia bacterium
CTCAGTACTGTTGTTTCACCAAACCATATATATACCAGTCCGGGTAGTTTTAATGTAATGCTTGTCGCTATTGATTCCTCGGGTTGTATTTTATCTGACACAGCCAATTTAACTATTGTTGTTTTACCTCCCCCTATTGTAAACCTTGGAAATGATTTGGTTTTGTGCCAAACGCCGAATATCCCACTGGATGCAGGAACATCTGGCTCTTTTTACGCATGGTCAACCGGTGCAACAACACAAACAATTGTTGCCAATACTGTCGGAAATTATTGGGTAACGGTTAGTAATGTTGCCTGTTCCGATTCGGACACCATTAACTTTCAGCAAGTTGCCGCCCCTGCTCTTGGTGCCGATACTACTTTATGTACCGGGCAAACTACAATGCTAACTGCCCCTTCCTCTGCCATATCTTACCAATGGTCAACTGGCGCTTTCTCGCAAACCATTATTGCTGGTGCTGCAGGACAATACTGGGTAGCTGTTGATTGGGGAACCTGTCAAATAAGTGATACAATTAATATTTCCAACATTCCTTACCCAACTGTTAATTTACCTGCTACCGCCCAGATTTGTCCCGGCGATTCATTGCTGCTTAACCCTGGCGTTAATCCGGATGCCACTTATCTTTGGTCAACAGGCGCTATAACACAATCAATTCCTGTCTTCTCAGGAGGAACCTATACGGTAACAGCGTCAAATCAGCAATGCAGCGTTTCTGCCACAACACTAATTACCGGAATTGCCCCACTTCCTCTGGAAAATAATGTTACACTTTGTAACGTGGAAAAATATACATTAGATGCCGGTCCGGATGGAATAAGTTACCTCTGGTCAACAGGCGAAACCACGCAAAAAATTGATATAAAGGAAGCAGGTAAATATTGGGTAGTGATGAACACCAGTCTTTGTACATTGAGTGATACAGTAAATGTTGATGGCAGTTTTGGTTCGGGAGTATTATGGTTTCCAAATTCATTTACTCCCAACGGGGATTTACTGAATGATGTTTTTACAGTTAAAGGTGCGGATATAACTTATTTTCAACTGATGATATTTAACCGCTGGGGCGATCTTATTTTTGAATCAAAAAAATTAGACAATTTTTGGGATGGAACATTCCATGGGAATATGGTCGAACAGGATGTTTATGTATGGAAAGTAAAATATAAAACGATTTGTAGTAAGGATCTTTATAATACAAAAATCGGGCATGTTGCTGTGATTCGTTGAGGAGTTCATTGTGCTTATATTTAGCAAGTTAATGTATGATATTTCTTTATTCTCAATACGATCAGGGTGATCTCGATGTCACCATTTAAGGAATAATTGCCTCCCACTTTCTCGACTTCGCTCGAAATGACTGCCAGCGTTGTCAGTTCGAGCGAAGTCGAGAACCGTGTGCAGGAATATTTTGTTTGAAATTTTATTGTTTTTCTTATTAGTTTTGTTTTACGATTATCTAATACAAATGAAACCAGCAGTAACAATTTTTATTCTTCCACTTCTTCTGCTTTGTTTCTCCTTTTCAGGCATCGCCGGAAAATTAAAAACTCCTGAACCGCAAAACACAGTTAAGTTTACTGAAAATAAAAATCAGTGGGATAAAAAAGTTATCTACCGCGCACAGCTTGACGGAGGAGTATTGTTTCTGGAAAAAAATTGTTTTACTTATAATTTTTATGATAAAGAAACTCTTCGGGAATCGCATCTGGGAAAAGAAAGACCGGAGAGCGGAGAACAAAATGCCGTTAGCGGTATAAGTCAGCATCCAACCAATGAAGGGGCAATCCGCACCCATGCTTTCCGAATGACATTTTTAAATGCGAAAAAGGCAGTTGAAACATCAGCAAAAAAACCAACTTCAGATTATTGTAATTATTTTTTAGGAAAAGAAAAAAGTAAATGGGCGGGGAATGTTAAAAATTATAAGGAGGTCAATTATAAGAATCTTTACAAAGGAATTGACCTTCAAATACTGGGAACAGAAAACAGTATGAAGTATAATTTTATTGTTGCTCCTCAAGGGAATACAGATGAAATAAAACTTTTTTACGAAGGTCTTGATGCGATTGCTCTTGAAAACGGCGCGCTGAAATTAAAAACAAGTGTTAATGAAATGCAGGAACAGCGCCCCTATGCCTACCAGTGGATTGACGGAAAACAAGTAGATGTGCTTTGTGAATTTGTTTTAGAAAACAGTATAGTTCATTTTCAATTTCCTAATGGATATGATAAAAAAAGCGAATTGATAATTGATCCTGTTTTAGTTTTTGCCTGTTCTTCCGGCTCCATCGCTGATAATTTCGGAATGACTGCAACCTATGATGCTCAGGGAGATCTTTATTCGGGAGGAACAGCTTTTGGTATTGGTTATCCAACTACTTTGGGAGCCTATGATACTAGTTGGAATGGGTCATCCACTTTACTGAATGGGCGTACAGATGTGGTAATAACAAAATATGATTCATCAGGAACATTTTTACAGTATTCCACTTACATCGGAGGCAATATGGGTTCCGAAATTGTTACCAGTCTGGTTGTTGATGCACAAAACAACCTGTTGCTGTATGGTGCTACCGGTTCTGCTGATTTTCCAACAACTCCAACTGCATACGATACAACATTTAATGGTGGCACCTACATTAGTTTTGTCGCTAACGGAACAAAATTTAGCTCCGGAACAGATATTTATGTAGCAAAATTTAATCCTTCCGGCTCTTCTTTATTGGCATCTACATTTATAGGCGGGAGTGGTAATGACGGAGTAAATAATAATAATGATACGGTTTGGATCCCTGGATGGAATGTTTATGAATATCCTTTGGATTCATTACAATATAATTATGGAGATCAATATCGTGGTGAGATAAATGTTGATCCGCTTGGAAATGCTTATGTTTCAAGTTCTTCGCGCTCCAACGATTTCCCTATTGTAAATGGTTTTGATAATACACTTGGAGGGAAACAGGATGCGATTGTATTTAAAATGAATCCTAATCTTTCTCAATTAATATGGAGCACCTATCTGGGCGGAAGTGACAATGATGCAGGTTACGCACTTGCACTGGACGATTCATTAAACGTATATGTAACAGGAGGTTCCCGGAGTGCAAATTTCCCAACAACTGTAGGCTGCCTGAAACCAACGTATGGCGGAGGGAAAGCGGATGGATACATTACTAAAATAAAAAAAGATGGAACAGCGATTTTGTTTTCCACCTACTGGGGAACTACAGCTTATGATCAGTGTTATTTTGTTCAGCTCGACAGGAATGGCGATGTGTATGTGGTCGGACAAACAGAGGGTGCAATGCCTGTAACGAGTGGCGTTTATAACAATCCCAATAGCGGGCAGTTCATCACCAAAATGAATGATTCATTAAACACATTGATGTTATCAACTGTTTTTGGAAATGGAAATGGGATGCCTACCATTTCTCCTTCCGCTTTTTTGGTGGATGATTGCCAGAATATTTATGTTTCAGGTTGGGGTGGAAATATTATTACCGGAATACCAACCACCGGAATGCCGGTAACTTCTAATGCGATACAACCATCATCGGGTGACGGATTTAATTTTTATTTGTTCGTACTTACTTCCAATGCTGCTTCATTATTCTATGCCACTTATTTTGGTGGTGCTCAAAGCATGGAGCATGTGGATGGCGGTACCAGCAGGTTTGACAAGAAAGGAATCGTATATCAATCGGTTTGCGCGGGCTGTGGCGGAAATGATGACTTTCCTGTTACTCCCGGTTCATGGCCTAATACAGGAAGTGATGTAAATCACAACACGCAAAATAATAATTGCAACAATGGGGTTTTTAAATTTGATTTTCAGGTGCCTCCGGCAATAGCAAGTTTTACCGTTGATAGTCTGCATGGCTGCTCTCCATATCATGTTAATTTTGTCAATACCAGTTCTTCCTGGCAGACTTATTTATGGGATTTTGGTAATGGCGATACTACATCTGTTATATTTAATCCATCTCAAACCTATACTGTTCCCGGAACTTATTTGGTTACATTAACTGTAAGTAATGGCGTCTGCCAGTCCTCTGACACTGCCACATTGTATATTACAGTATATCCGGGTATTACAGCCGATTTTAACTATACCACACCACCTTGTACTGACAGTGTTCTCTTTTTTGATTCTTCCGCTGTTGCTCCGGTTTCGTGGAATTGGAATTTTGGTGACGGACAAACATCAACTCTGCAAAATCCATTTTACCTGTATTCTGCGATAGGTACATATGATATAACTTTAATTTCAAAAACAATAAATGGTTGTGCGGATACAGTGATGGTGCAGTTCAACAATCAATTTGGAGTTTCAATAAGTCCGGGGACTACTATTTGTTTAGGTAATTTCACTCAGTTAACGGCGTCCGGAGGTTATGCTTATAGCTGGTCCCCTATAACAGGTTTAACAAATCCTGCAATTGCTAATCCTGTTGCAAGTCCCGATACCACTACAACCTATACGGTTACTATTAAATTAGTGAATGGAGGAGGAGATACTTGTGTTCAAACATTGTCAACCACCATTATTGTTGCTGACTCTGCCTCCTTCCCACTTGCAGCCACTGTTGATGATGATACAATAGGTGAAGGAGGATCAACAATTATCCACGCAATTACCGATACCACATTAGCAATTTTATGGACACCGGCATCAGGATTGAGTAATCCAAGTTCCTTTAACCCCATTGCATCACCGGCAACCACAACAACATACACTGTAACAATTGTTGATTCAGCAGGTTGTCCGAAAAGTGCGACGGTTACCATTTATGTAAGATCTATGAAATGTAATCCTGCTGATGTATTTGTACCTAACACATTTACGCCCAATGGTGATGGCAACAATGATATTTTGTTTGTCAGGGGAAATGAAATAACCGATCTTTATTTTGCAGTTTTTAACCGTTGGGGCGAACTTGTTTTTGAAACAACAGAACTCACAAAAGGCTGGAATGGCATGTATAAAGGGATGAAGATGGATCCTGCTGTTTTCGCGTGGTATTTAAGGGCAAAATGTTTTAATGGTAATGAGTTGAAGAAGCAGGGGAATGTTACGTTGATAAGGTAAGATTTGAGTATTGAGATATGAAGATTAAGTATTATATCATATTATTATTTTTAACGTTATTACCGTTAAAAAATTTCGCTACTCACATTGTGGGTGGAGAAATTTTTTATGATTGTTTGGGTAGTGATAATTACAGAATTACATTAAAACTTTACAGGGATTGTGCGCCAGGAAACGCACTTTATGATAACCCCGCTTACTTATTTATTTTTAATAGTGCAGGTGTTTTTATTGATAGTATTGCCATTCCTTTTCCCGGTTCTGTTGTTTTGCCAATTATATTAAATAACCCTTGTCTTACACCACCCACAAATATTTGTGTTGAAGAAGCGATTTACCAGAGAGTAATAAATTTACCCCCAATTGTCGGGGGATATGATATTACCTATCAGCGTTGTTGTAGAAATAATACAATATTAAATCTTATTAATCCGGGATCTGTTGGTTCAACGTATATGGCACATATACCAGATCCTTCTGTGGCTGTTTGCAATAGCAGTCCACGGTTTACTAATTTTCCGCCCATTTTTTTATGCGCCGGCGTTCCTTTGAATTTTGATCATTCGGCTACTGATGCGGACGGCGATTCCTTGTATTATCAATTATGTGACCCATATACTGGTTTAGATCAATGTTGTTGTATATTAGGGCCATGGAATTTACAGTATTGTTCTAATAATTCTTGTTCAGGTACTTGTCCTGAAGTAGGAAGCCCACCTCCTTACTCCTTTGTCCCCTGGCTCTCTCCATATAGCGGAAGTTATCCTATGAGTTCATCCCCGGCGATAGCTGTAAATCCTATAACAGGGTTGATGACAGGAACTCCAAACATGATAGGACAATGGGTGGTGGGGGTATGTGTAAGTGAATATAGAAACGGGGTGTTAATAGATATCAATAAAAGAGATTTTCAGTTTAATGTTGTAAACTGTGGAATACCAGTAGCATCAATTCCTGTACAGCAACCGTTTTGTTTTGGATCTCCCTCCAACTTTACTCAAAATTCTGTAAATGCATTTTCATCTCATTGGGATTTTGGTGATCCAGGAACGCTTCTCGACACCTCAAATGTTACATCGCCAACATGGACCTATGCTAATATAGATACCTTTACAGTAACCCTGATCATTAATCCCGGTACATTATGTACAGATACGGCAACTATGCCGGTAATAGTAAATCCTCTGCCAACCATGACCAGCGCTGCTACAGCTACCATTTGTAGCGGAGGAACAGTAAGCATTCCATTAACAGGCAATACAGCATCTACATTTTCGTGGATTGCAACAAATAATCCAAATACTACCGGAGAGAGTTTAACAACACAATCGGGAAGTACATTAAGTAACACCATTACCAATAACACAGCAGTAGTTCAGACGGTAACATATACCGTTACACCAACATCAAATCCGCAAGGCTGTGTAGGAACAGCGCAAACAGTAACGGTATCCATAAATCCGGGACCAACCATGACCAGCCCCGGTAGCGCGACAATTTGTAATGGAGGCACAGTAAGCATACCTTTAACAAGTAATAATGCATCCACTTTTTCCTGGATTGCAGTGAACAACGCAAACACCACCGGCGAAAGCACAACGTCACAAACAAGTAATCCTTTAACGAATACGATAATAAATATTTCAACTTCGGTGCAGACAGTTTTATATGCTGTAACACCAACTTCAACGCCGCAAGGCTGTTTAGGAACGCCGCAAGTGGTTTCTGTAACGGTAATACCTACACCAACGATGACTAGTGTAACTGCTGCGACAATTTGTAATGGAGGTACAGTAAGTATTCCATTAACAAGTAATGTAGGATCAACATTTTCATGGATTGCAGCCAACAATCCAAACACAACAGGGGAGAGCATTACAACACAAACAGGGAGTGCTTTAACGAATACGATAACGAATAATACCGCATCCGCTCAAACGATTACCTACACGGTAACACCAACCTCTGTTTTAGGAAGCTGTCCCGGAACTCCGCAAACCATAACTGTATTAGTAAATCCTAGTCCAACCATGACAAATACTTCCACTACGACAATTTGTGGCGGAGGCACAGTAAGTATTCCATTGACAAGTAACATGGCATCAACCTATACCTGGATTGCCACCAACAATGCAAACACTACCGGTGAAAGTTTAACATCGCAAACAGGAAGTCCTTTGAGTAATACTATCGTTAATAATACAACATCAGTTCAAACAGTTATTTATACTGTAACACCAACATCAACTCCGCAAGGCTGCCTGGGTGCGCCACAAACAATAACGGTAACTGTAAATCCCGCTCCAACCATGACCAGTCCGGACAGCGCAACAATTTGTAACGGAGGCACTGTAAGTATCCCCTTAACAAGCAATATGGTTTCAACCTATTTATGGATAGCTGCGAATAATCCAAACACTTCCGGAGAAAGCATTACAGCACAAACAGGAAGCCCGTTAAGTGATGTCATTACAAACAATTCAACATCATTGCAAATAGTAGTCTATACGGTAACGCCCACTTCTGGAAGTTGTCCGGGAACTCCGCAAACCGTAAATGTTACTGTAATTCCTACACCAACTATGACGAATGCTCCCTCTGCAACAATTTGTAATGGAGATACAGTAAATATTCCTTTAACAAGCAATGTAACCTGCACCTATTCCTGGATTGCCACCGACAACGCCAATACAACAGGTGAAAGCATCACAGCACAAACTGGAAGTCCGTTAAGTAATACGATAATAAATAATACAGCGCTGGTTCAAACAGTAATCTATACTATAACACCAACATCAATCCCGGTAGGCTGTTTGGGAACTCCGCAAACATTAACTGTATCTGTAAATCCGGGACCGACCATGACCAGCCCGGACACAGCAACAATTTGTAATGGAGATACGGTAAGTATTCCACTAACAAGCAATATGACATCTACTTATGGTTGGGTTGCAACAGACAATCCAAATACTTTCGGTGAAAGTATTACTTCTCAAACTGGCAGTCCCTTAAGTAATAGTATACTTAATAATACAACAGTAGTTCAAACAGTAATCTATACTGTCACTCCAACATCAAGTCCGGAAGGCTGTTTAGGCACTCCGCAAACAATAACAGTAACCATAAATCCTTCACCTTTCATGACCAATGTTGACAGTGCGACAATTTGTAACGGAGCTATTGTTAGCATACCATTATCAAGTACGATGGTATCCTCCTATACATGGATAGCTACAGACAATATAAACACTACAGGTGAAGACACTACAATGCAAAGCGGCAGTCCTTTAATCGATACAATTACTAATACTTCCACAGCTATTCAGTCGGTAATTTATACAGTAATACCTTCCGTAATAAACGGTGCATGTCCCGGTATTCCTCAGATTGTAACAATAACTGTAATCCCTACACCGATAATTACCAGTCCTGTTTCAGATTCTATTTGTAGTGATAATACAATAAACATTCCTTTGACAAGCAATGTAACTTCCACCTATACCTGGATTGCGACTGACAATGCAAACACAACAGGAGAAAGCACCACACTGCAAACCGGAAGTCCGATAAGTAATACGATAACAAATAACACTTCTTCAATACAAACGGTAAACTATACTGTTACACCGGCATCAAGTCCTGACGGCTGCCCGGGAAATCCTCAGGTAGTAACTGTAACAGTTTACAATGGCATAACTGCGGATTTTGATTTTGTGGTTGTACCATGTACCAATCAGGTTACTTTTTATGATTCATCAGCTGTTGGACCCGTTACGTGGCTTTGGTATTTTGATGATGGCGATTCATCAACACTTCAAAACCCGCCACATACTTATGATACAACAGGCACATACAATGTTCAGTTGATAACATCAACAATACATGGCTGCTCCGACACTGTTGTTGTTCAGGCAAATTTTGCCGCCCCAAATCCTGTTTTGATTAGTCAGAATGACACTATTTGTAAAGGAAACAGCACACAGTTAATTGCTTCCGGAGGTTTTTCTTATCTTTGGTCACCATCAATGAGTTTAAACGATTCAACTATTTTTAATCCTTTTGCAAATCCGGATACCACAACAACTTATACCGTAAATATTTCAACAGTAAATGCATTCAGCGATACGTGCATCCAAGTATTAACCACTTCTGTTTTTGTTGTTGACCCATCATTATATCCTATATTTGCAACGGTAGATAATGATACATTAATTCAGGGGCAATCAACAATAATTCATGCGGTTACTGATACCACATTAACGGTAATATGGTCGCCTTCAACAGGCTTGAGTAACGTTAATTCATTTAATCCAGCAGTTACTCCGGAAAGCACAACAACCTATACTGTTTCTATATTGGATTCGGTGGGTTGCCCGCAAACAGCAAGCATTACAGTTTACGTGATGTCAAAAGAATGTGATGTAGCCAATGTGTTTGTGCCAAATACATTTACACCTAATGGTGATGGCAATAATGATATTTTATATGTCAGAGGAAAAGAAATAAAAGAGTTGTATTTTGCAATTTACAATCGCAGAGGTGAGCTCGTTTTTGAAACAACCGATATCAATAAAGGCTGGAATGGTATATATAAAGGCAAAAAAGCGGATCCTGATGTTTTTGCATGGTATTTAAGAGCGAAATGTTTTGCTGAGGGAGAGTTGGTAAAGAAAGGGAATGTAACGCTGATAAGGTAAATCAGATACGAGTATTGAGATGTGAGATGCGAGGCAAACAGCAAACAATTTAGTAAACACAGGTAATGAATAGCAAACAATGATGAAAACTAAAAACATAATCAAGATATTCGGTGTGATTCTCATATCTCACATCTCATATCTCACATCCACTTTCGCTCAGGATATTCACTTGTCGCAATTTAACTCATCACCGCAAAATCTGAATCCTGCACAGACGGGGCTATTTGATGGTGATTGGCGTTTTGTTGGTAATCACAGGAGTCAATGGGCAGCTATTCCTGTTCCCTACAAAACCTATTCTCTTTCTACTGATACACGATTAAAAATGAAGTATAAAAATGGTGTTACTGCCCTTGGATTGCTTATAAATACAGATAAAGCCGGAGATTCAAAATTTAGCACCACACAGGTTTGTGTATCAGGAGCGTATATAAAAAAAATAGGCGCAGACTCTACAAGCTTTATTTCTGTTGGCGTTCAGCCAGGTATTACTTCAAAAAGTTTTAATATTAATGCTCTTACATTCGACAACCAATACGATGGAGATAATTATAATGCGGCTTTAGGCAGCGGGGAAAATTTTAGTAAAACGCGAATCACTTATTTTGATTTGGGTGGTGGACTCACTTATTTATGGAAGAAAACACAACGAACTCAGGCAAGTGTCGGACTTTCAGCATTTCATTTAAACATGCCTAAACAATCTTTTTTTAATGATAATACAATCAGGCTGGATATTAAAACTACAATTAGTGGCATAGCGGAATTTCCTGTAATGGCGCAATTAGATGTATTGCCAACCGTTATGTACCAACGGCAAGGTAAGTTTAAGGAAACTATTTTAGGAGTGTTTGGAAAATACTATTTACAACCTATAGGTGGTATGACAACCGCTATTTCGTTGGGTGGCTTCTACCGTTTAAAAGATGCCTTTATTTGTTCTGTTGGTATGGAATATCGTAGTTTTAATGTAGGCCTTAGTTACGATGTAAATACTTCAAAACTTACTGAAGCAACAAATAATAAGGGAGGGTTTGAAATTTCGGTAATTTATATCCTCAAAAAAGATGTTCTTTTTGTAGCCAAAAAACGTGTTTGTCCAATTTATATGTAGTGTATGATTTTTAATAAAGGCAATAAAAAAAGTTTTTGTAAGAGGAGGAGAAAAATTATTTTCTCATTTATTATTATTCTCCTATCTCATATCTCCTATTTCACATCTGATCTACAAGCCCAAAAATTAAAAACGCTTATCGAAAATGGCGACAAGGCGTTTGCCGACAACGACTTTTTTGGTGCGGCTATTTATTATAACCAGGCAATTTTGCAGGACTCGTCTGATATTTCTTTACAGTATAAATATGCTGAATCAAGCAGGCTGAATTATGATTATGATATTGCCGATCATTGGTATAACAAAGTTTTCAAAACAGATGCACAGGGAAAATTATATCCCGAATGCGCATTCTGGTTAGCTACCATTAAAAAAAGCAAGGGTAATTACAAGGATGCAAAAAAAATATTTGATAAATACGCCAAGAAAAACAAAAAGAAAAAGAATGATTATTATGTAAAAAAAGCGGTGCAGGAAGTTGCAGCATGTGATTACGCCAATTGGCTGACCCAAAATCCGGATAAAAAAATCACAATTATTCATCTGGATTCATCTGTAAACAGTAAGGTTTCGGAATATGCACCTGTCCAGGTGGATAGTATTTTATATTTTTCATCTCTACGGAATACTACTGACAGGGATAAGAACAACAATATTAATTATAATAAAATTTACACTGCCGTTCAGGATAGTTTGAAATGGCAAAAGGCAAAGGAGCTGGATACCCTATTCAATAAGGAAGGGGTTCATAATGCTAACACAGCTTTTAATGCGGATAATACAAAAGTGTATATCACACGGTGTGAACAGAAAAATGCACTCGACTTTATGTGTGAAATTTATTTTTCCGAATTTAAAAACGGGCACTGGGGATCATTACAAAAATTGCCGTCTGAGATAAACCAAGCAGGGTATACTAATACCCAGCCTGCAATTGGTTTTTTGGGCGATGAAGAGATATTGCTTTTTGCATCCAATCGTCCGGGTGGACAAGGTAAAATGGATATCTGGTATAGCAAAATTAATAAAGATGGAAGCTATGGAAAGGCTGTGAACGCCGGTAAAAAAGTAAATTCCATTGATGATGAAATCACTCCTTTTTATTGCAAACCTTGCCAGGAATTATTCTTCAGTTCTACCTGGCATAAAGGCTTAGGCGGGTTTGATATTTTTAAAAGTGAATATAACAGCAAAGAGTTTGGCGAACCTCAGAATGTAGGTATGCCTATCAATAGCAGTTACAACGATATTTATTTTTCAATCAACTCAAAAAAAACAGAAGGCTTCTTTTCTTCTAATAGAAAAGGATCTTTTTTTGAAGAAAAAGAAAGCTGCTGCAACGATATCTATATGTTTAAAATGCCGGAGACAAAAGAGCATACCAAATCTGAGCCGCCTAAAAAGGTGGATAGCACAATGATTTTTGTAACACAAATGAAGTTGCTGGTACCACTAACTCTGTATTTTCACAATGATGAGCCGGATAAAAAAACGTTGGCTATAACCACTACAAAGAATTATAAAAAGACCTATGAAGACTATTCTGTTATGCGGGCTCAATACAAAAAAGAATATTCCAAAGGTGCAAAAGGAAAAGACATAGATCGTGCAAACAATGATATTGATGTATTGTTTGAAGATTCGGTTGATGCAGGAATGCAGGACCTGGAAAAGTTTTCTGAACTGTTGTTAAAAGTTTTAAAAGATGGCGAAAAAGTTGCCATCACTATGAAAGGATATTGCAGTCCCTTAGCTTCAACCGACTATAACGTTAATCTTGCAAAACGCAGAATATCCAGTCTTCGCAACTATTTTATGGAATACCAAAATGGAGTATTTGTTCCTTTCGTTGATAATGCAAAAGAGAACGAAGGAAATATTACATTTTTTAATGAGGACATTGGTGAATTAAAAGCCCGCCCCAATGTGAGTGATGATTATTATGACACAAAAAATTCCATTTACAACCCGGTAGCAGCCTTTGAACGAAAAATTCAAATCATTGCTATTTCTACTGTTTCTTCTGACAAGGGTGTTAAAAATGACGCCCTGAAAAATATTCAAGATACTGTAAAAATTAAGTCTAATGTTGTTGAAACAACAGTAAAATCACCACCAATAGAAATATCTAAAAATGTTCAGGATAGTATCAAAGTAAAACCAATTAAAATAGAATCTCCTGTGATACCTCAAAAAAAGGAAATCCCTAAAAGTATTCAGGACACAATTAAAGCAAAACCTGTGGGAGAAAAAAATCCGGAAATAATTCAACCCGGAGATTTTGCCGTACAAGTGAGTGTACATAGCCAATTATCAAATGCCAAAACTACCCAGACATCTCTCAAGCCGTCATTTAAACAGCCTGTGGTTATTGTTAATGAAGGGAATTCTTTTAAGGTACGCATTACCGGATTTAATTCTTATGCTGAAGCAAAATTGATGTTACCAAAACTTAGCGAATTGGGATTTGTTGATGCATTCATTGTTTTGCCGAAAAAAAATTAAGACAGGTTGGTGCTGATAAGTAATGGAAACGAATTTACGAAACCTTTTCTTTAAAGTTGATTCCGGAAACAGCGCAATGCAAATGCTTTTAGCTCTTTTAATGTTTCTTTAGGCGCTTCGTAAAACCCCATGTGCCCGGCATCTTCAAGCATCAATAAAGAGGGATACTTACATAATCCTATTTGATGATATATTGTTTCGTAATTAATTACACTGTCCTTTTTACCGGCAATAAATAACACAGGATATTCTGCAAATTTTAAAATCATATCCCTGCTTTTACGTTCTTTCATACCTTCCAGACTATTGATGATAGATTGTTTGGAAACTGCAGCTGCGATACGTTTTACTTTTTCTACATCCTGTTTTATTTTATCTAAATTTTCAGCAGCAAATAAGGATGTTATCACTTCATCAATATAGTGTTTGTGCTCTTTTTTTACCAAACGAATGATACGTTCTCTTTCTTTTTTCTTTTCTTCCGAATCGGGATATGATACGGAATGAAAAAGGCATAAGCCGCTGACATTTTCAGGATATAGTTCAGCAAAAGCCAATGCCGCATAGCCACCCATTGAATGACCAACTATTACATAGCGCCTGACTCCCGCTTTATTAAGAACAGCTTTTACACTTTGCGCTAACAATTCCATGCTGTGATAATAGCCAATAGAAGATGTTTGTCCATGTCCGGGTAAATCAATGGCAATAACACGAAATTTTTTTGAAAGTTTTTTTACAAATTCACTCCATATCTCATGTGACCCCAAAAAGCCATGTAGCAGGACTATTACGCGACCTTTACCGCTATCAGTATAATATACTTTTGTTTTTTTGAATTCTGCGTGATGCATTTTAACTCTTCTACAAAATACTTATCTACGAAATACGAATTTATACGAATCTACGAATATAGCGATTAGTATATTCGTATAAATTCGTATTTCGTAGATATTTAATTCAAACGATATGCTTTTCCCGGAAACGATTTAACGATTCCCGAAAATTCAAGCGTTAATAACAACGCTGAAACTTTGCTCATAGGTAATTTAGAGGCAAAGCATAAATCATCAATTGTTACTGACTCCTTTTCTTTTAACATATTTACCAATAGCTCTTCATCGTTACTCAGTTCTAAAAATAATTTCTTTTGTTGGGGGGCTTTACTATTTTTTGTTTGCTCCCAGCCTAAAATATAAACTAAATCAGCCGCAGATTGAATCAATGCTGCTTTGTTTTGTTTAATAAGATTATTACAGCCTTCTGAACACACATCATCAATTCTTCCCGGAAAGGCAAATACATCGCGGTTATAACTGTTGGCTATGTCAGCGGTAATAAGTGAGCCTCCGGATTTTTTTGATTCTATTACAATTGTCGCATCAGAAATGCCCGCCACTATTCTGTTTCTGCGCGGAAAGTTTTCCTTGTCAGGAACCGTATTGCTTGTAAAATCGGTCAGCCAGCCACCATTGTCTAACATTTTTTTTGCTATGGATTGGTGAACTGCGGGATAAATCCTGTCCAGACCATGCGCCAATGTACAAACGGTTGGTAGTTTGTTGTCCAAAGCCGCCTTGTGCGCACAAATATCAATTCCATAAGCCAGTCCGCTAACAATTAAAACATTGTGGACGGCTAAATCCGCAATTAATTTTTCGCATATTTTTTTCCCATACTCAGTTGCATCACGGGTACCAACAACGCTGATAATTTTTTCAGAATTAAGATTTGCATTTCCTTTATAATAAAGCATAACGGGACTATCTTCGCAATAGGTTAATCGTTTAGGATAATTAGTATCTAAATAAAAAAGCGGAGTAATATTATTTTTTTTAATGAATTTTATTTCTTCTTCGGCTTGTTGAAAAATTGAATGATCGATAACTTCATGTGCCAGGATGCTTCCTATTCCCGGGATTTTTTCCAGCGAAGTTTTTTTTTCTTCAAAAACAGCTTGTACACTTCCGCAGTAGGCAACAAGTCGTTTTGCTAATATATCGCCAATGTTAGGAATAAGTGTAAGCGCAATTTTATATTTTAAATTTTCAGGCATGCTTTTTTGAAATACAATAATTTGTATATTGCACTATTGTTTCAACAAAAGTAAGAAAAAAAGTCCCTCTTTACAATCTGAACAGGGGCGGGGGTATTCAATAAAAAAAACAAAAAACGCTCTAAAAATGCTCCCTTGCGGAGAAATTGGAGAGGATAAAACATTTAATTATGAAAAATTTTTTTACGCTACTATTTTGTATTCCGGCGACAGTGTCCATTTTTGCTCAGGACGCATTTATTAAAGGTTCGATTTCAGATTCAAAAACCAAAGAAACGATTGTTGGTGCAAGTATTGTTGTGGATGACGCTACGGGCACCGCCACTGATATTAATGGGTATTATTTCTTTAAAATGCCCGCAGGCAAACATAAAGTCGAATATAAATACATCGGATATAAATCACAGATAAAAAATATTGACGCAAAAGAAAATGATACATTACGAATGAATATGGTGATGGATCCGGATTCTAAAACATTAGATGTTGTAGTTGTTTCGGCAGGTAAGTTCGAGCAGAATTTGAAGGAGGTTACTGTTTCCATGGAAGTATTGAAACCTGCATTAATTGAGAGTAAAGCCCTAGTGTCAATTGAAAAAGCTGTTGACCAGATACCCGGTGTAAATGTGATTGATGGGCAGGCAAATATACGTGGTGGCGCAGGTTTTAGCTATGGCGCCGGCAGCAGAGTTTTGTTACTGGTTGATGAAATGCCCATGCTTACAGCAGATGCGGGAGATGTGAAATGGACCGCATTACCCATCGAAAATTGCGAACAGATAGAGGTTATTAAAGGTGCCTCTTCGGCATTATTCGGTTCTGCTGCCATGAATGGAGTAATTAACTTTCGTACAGCGTATGCAAAAGATGAACCCCAAACGAAAATAAATTTTTCATCTGGTATTTATGATAAACCGGAACGCAAATCATTAGTATGGTGGAAGGATGGAAATCCAACCTATTCAAATTTTAATTTTTATCATGCGCAAAAAATTGGAAACCTTGATTTGGTTCTTGGCGCTAATTTATTTAATGATGATGGCTACCTCAAATTAGGAGACGAGCAACACACTCGTTTTAACACAAATTTGCGTTATCGTTTTAAAAAAATAAAGGGACTACAAGTTGGTGTAAATGCAAATATGGTAAAAACGCACGGCGGTTTGTTTATTTTGTGGGCAACCCCTGATTCCGCATATTATCCAAAGGGAGGAGATGTAAGTCATTATAGAACTGTACGTAATAATATTGATCCATTTGTTAATTATGTAACTAAAAATGGGGGGCGGCATTCATTAAGAACCCGTTTTTTCAGAACGGAAAATTTGAATAATACCAACCAACAGTCAAGAGGAGATGTTTACTATTCAGAGTATCAGTTTCAAAGACAGTTTGAAAACGGACTTTCCTGGACAATTGGTACGGTGTATAATTACAACGAAGTGCATGCTCAGATGTATGGAAACCACTATAGTACCAACGCTTCTTTATTTACGCAATTTGATAAAAAAATCAAACGATTGACGCTATCACTTGGAATACGTGGAGAATATTTTAAAACCGATTCGGTTGAAACCCGTGAAAATATTAATTGGCTGATGGACGCTTCCAAACCTATTGCAAAACAATCTATGGTAAAACCTGTAACACGTGCCGGTGTAAACTATCGTTTACTGGAAGCAACATACGTAAGAGCCTCTTTTGGACAAGGCTTCCGTTTCCCTTCTGTCGCAGAGCGCTTTATTCGTACCAGTGCCAGTGGATTGGAAATTTATCCAAACGACAGTTTAAAACCAGAAAGTGGTTGGAGTTCTGAAATTGCTTTTAAACAAGGCGTTAAATTAGGCGAATGGAAAGGATATGTGGATGTAGCTGCTTTTTGGACAGAATACAGAAACATGATGGAGTTTACTTTCGGACCTTATGGGGCGAGCGATCAGCCATTTGGAGGGCTGGGGTTCCAATCGCAAAATATTGGTAACACCCGTATTCGTGGACTTGAACTTTCAATTATGGGAGAGGGTAAAATCGGACCGGTAAGTGTAACTACTTTATTGGGGTATACCTATATTGATCCAAGGCAAGTAGATTTTAATCTTGCAAAAGATACCATGATTAACAATTCCGCAAAAACAAACATATTGAAATACCGATATAAGCATAGCGGAAAAGTTGATATTGAATTTGGCTACAAAGGATGGAATACAGGAGTGAGTTTACGTGCCAATAGCTATATGGAAAATATAGATGGTATTTTTGAATCGGTATTTTTTCCGGGAATGAAACAATACAGAATCGAACATAACAAAGGCGATGCTATTGTTGATTATCGATTATCATATAAATTAAATGAAACGGCAAAACTCGCTTTTATTGTAAACAACGTATTTAATCGTGAAGTGATGGCTCGCCCGGCAGTACTTCTTCCTCCACGTGTTTATGCTATACAACTGACTGTTAAACTTTAAAAAAACAGAACTTTGGAAATTTAGGGAATTGGAGAATACGGACTATCAATCCTATTTACCGGGTATTGCCATTATTTATTTTCATCGGCATATTTTTTAATTTTTCTAATTAAATCTTTTTGTTCCCCAAGTATTTCAGAGCAGGTAACGATAGCGCTTACTGTTACGCCAAGCATACCATGCAAATTAAGATTTTGACCGGTTAAAAATAAATTAGGAACTTTTGTTTTAGGGGTAATAAAAGTTTTTAAAGGATCGTGGTAGTCTTTTTCTATACCATACAATGTACCATCTCTGCTTCCAATATAGTCTCTATAAGTGAGTGGAGTGGATGAATAATAAGATTTTATTTTACCTTTTAATCCAGGCAAGCGAGCTTCAAGAGCATTGATTAGTTTTTCGGCTTTTTCTTTTTTAAATGCACCGTATTCAACCCCTCTGTCCTCTTCATTATTAGGCGAAATGTTTTTTGTGCTCTCCCATTTTCTAACATCTTCATAATTCATGTATGACATGGCTATTAAGCTGTCCGTGTAAATCCCATTTTTAGATGATGTTTGAGGAAAAAGGACAAAGCCGTGTGGCCAATTTTCAGAGGAAGACAAATCGATTCCTCCCCAGGCGTTTTCATTATGGTAATGATATATATTATGGTTAAAATATTTCATGCTGTTTTTCTTTAGCACGATGTAAAGAATAAACGAAGACGTTGTGTTTTTTAGTCCGTTAATTCGGGTACGATATGCTTGCCGGATATGTCCAGACTCCACCATATCAAGCGTTTTAGAGAGATCGAAATTAGAGATGAAGTAATTTCCTTCAATTTTTTTTCCATTTGTTAACACCACTTCCTTGATAGTGCTACCTTCAAAATTAAATTTAACAGCCTCGCTATAATTATGAATTATCCCGCCTAATTTTTTTATTGTAGAGGCTAAGTGCTTTGCTATTTGCCCGCCACCACCAATACATTTCCACGAACTTTCTATGTATGTATTTACAACCAAGGCGTGAACATATAACGGTGTTTTATCCGCAACCCCTGCATATAATGGATTTGAGCCGGCTAAAACATTTTGCAATTTAGTGTTTGATGTAATGCTTTCTATATATGTTTTGGTATCAAGAGATAGAAAATTTGCTGAAACTAAATCTTTGGTATCTCCACCCAAGCGATATAGAGGGAAAAAATCACATATTTCACGGATTTTATTACAATACTTTATTATGTTTTCTTTTTCTTCAGGAAACTGCTCACTTAATATGCGAATAAAATTATCATAGCCCTGTGCATGTTTATAAACTACCGGATCGCCTTTAAAACTGATATGATCGAAGCCATCCATATCCATCCGTTTTAATTTAAGTTTATCCATTAACCCTAAATATTTAAAATAACTATTTAGATTTTGTCCTTCCTCGAGACCTCCTATGTAGTGAATTCCTGTATCAAAAATAACTTTGTCGCGGGAAAAAATCTGCAAACTTCCTCCCAACTGACGGTTCTTTTCGAGGACACAAACTTTGTAGCCTTCTTTACTAAGAATAACGCCACAACAGAGACCACCCATGCCACTGCCAATTATAACAACATCAAATTTGGTGTTTTCCATTTTTTTATTTTTCTACGAAATACGAATTATTACTAATTTACGAATGAGAATTTTTGCTTTCCCATTAGTACCAGACTCATTTTTAGATTCGTACATCCCTACAATTCGTATTTCGTAAAGTCAATTAATTCAGTTCAGTTTTCTATATTTAATTACAAAAATAATATTGGATGTTAACTTTGTATTATCAATTATTTCATATTCCAAGAATGAAAATTTTTCCAGGGTGTTTTTAATAATTGATGCAGAGGTAAAGTGTAATCCGCCTTCTTTGGTTTTGTTAAAACCGGTGTTTGTCGAGAACATTTCAGTATAACGCGTTCCCAAATGGCGTTTCTTTTTATCTGCATCAGCATCCCGAATGATCATTACGCCACCTTTATTTAACTTGTTTGCGCATCGTGAAATAACCTCCACCTGCTGTTCTTCACTTAAATAATGCAACACATCACTAATAATAAATGCATCAGCATAATCGTATTCATATTGCGTAACATCGGCATATATAAAGTTGACTTTTTCGGATTTAGAAATGCAATTTGCTGCGATACCAATTTTTTCCTCATCATAATCGATGCCTGTAATATCACGTTTATTGCTTGTAAAACTCAGCATCAGAGGCAAAAAGCCATAACCACAGCCCACGTCCGTAATTTTACCATGTTTAGGCAAAATGCTTTCAAATAATTTATAATTATTTTCCATTCCCACTTTAATCTTGCAATACCATTCTAATACAGGTCCTTTAAATATGTAATTTTTTATTAATCGCGGTCTGAAATAATCAACAGTTTCTTGTTCCTGCCGCAGCAATTCATATTCGTTACGCATCAATGCACAGATATTTTTCGTTCTTTCTTTATAGCCTTTTCCAAAGTTTTCATCATTTGATTTTATGCGTGGCAAATATTTTATTGTCAAACTTCCTTCTTTAAAATGAAAATCGCCTTTAGTGACGCAATCACCTGCACCATGGAGTAATAAAGGTTGTATATCCACCTGAAGCTGTTCTGCCAGATAAAATGCTCCTTTATGAAAACGATGAATATCTCCTGTAATGGACCTTGTGCCTTCCGGGAATATTAGTACTGAATAGCCATCTTGCATTAATGTTCTTACTTTTTCAATGGCTCCTTCATAGCCCTGCGAAGTTGGATAAAAATCAGCCATTTTAACGATTCTGCCATAAAAAATTGAATTCCAAACCCAGTCGTTTGTAAACACAATTATTTTGGGATGTAACATTAATGTTAAAGCTAAATCGATATGCGATTGATGGTTGCAAATAATGATGGCAGGTTTTTCCAACTTTTCATGTTGAGGATTAATTATTTTTTTCTTCACATTTACAAACATGTAAATAATGCATCTGCAGATATACATTATCAAATAATGAAAGAGAATTTTCTTTTTCTTAATAGGCGCCGGAACGACTGTAAACAATACGAATCCGAAAATGGTTAAAAACAAACTACCAATTACAAAAAACAGAAAACCGCAAAAAGTTAGTAGCAAATTAAAACCTGTATAGGGCAAAAGCTTCCGTTTTTTGCGATTTAATATTAGAAAATTATATAATAAAGGTTGGACAATGAAGGAGATAAGTAAAACCGTTAGCATGCCAATAATGGTGATAATAGCAATTGATTTTAATGCAGGATGGTTTGCGAAAATCAATACACCGATACCGATAGTTGTTGTGAGTACAGATAGGAAAATTGAAATTTTATAGGAGCTCAGATTTTTGCGCCCGAATTTATATTCCTGACTTAAGCCATCCATAATGAATATGGCATAGTCATCACCTAAGCCAAAAATAAATGTTGAAATAATAACATTTATTATATTAAATTTCAATCCTAAAATACCCATAATACCTAGAATCCACAACCAACTGATAAACATTGGTAGGAAATTTATAAATGCTAATTCAAATCTGCCATGCGACAATAACATAAAACCAAGAACCAATAAACTGGTTATGATAAGTATTAAAGTAAAATCTGAACTAATAATTTCAACAAACTGATTGGACATATATTGTTTGTCGAAAACAACAATTGATTTATTATCGGGAAATGCATCATACACTTTTGATTTAAAAGCAGGATCAACTTTTATCAGGGAGACAACTGTTGTTACATCTTTATTTTCCGTAACCCAATCGTTTACTACAAATTTTTTCAGCGTATTAAATTCTGATAAAACAACAGGCTTGAAATCGGTATGCAATTGTTTGTAGAACTGAGAAAAAGCGTCCTCCTTAAATTTATAAACTTTGCTATATTCAACTAATCGTTTTTGTAATGAATCTTTCTTTCCTTTTGTCCAAAAGGAATTCCAACGATTAATACGAATTTGCTGCAAGGAATCAGAAATGAGTAAATAACTTACGGAAGAATATTTCGAGATAATTTTTTCCGTTCTTAATTTATTAAGTCTCGCAGTTGCAATTTCATTTGACTTTAAAGCTTCGTTCAAATCTTTCCCTTTAGACACAATATAAACCGATCTTAAAGAGAAATTATTTATTTTGTCGAGATGTTGCTGTGCTTTTTTCAATTCATCACTCTGATAATTTAATTTTAGCATATCGCTTTCAAAACTTACGTTTTGGGAAGTATATCCAAAAAGCAAGGTCAGAAGAAGTACTGAAATAACTAAGAATTTATTTTTATCAAACGGATAGGTTACAATTCGTTCCAGGTATGATATTTTAACCGGCTCACTTAATTCTGATGGTTTGCTTTTCTGAGCCTTCAATAAATGTGGCAAAACAATTATCGAAAATACGATAGCGCCTATCAAACTAAACCCTGCAAACAAGCCAAAATCGTGCAGTGCCTGTGATTTGGCAAATTGTAAACTTAAAAAAGCTCCGACAGTTGTGATGCATCCTAAAAGTAAGGGTAGGGAAAGATCCTTAATTACTTTTTCAACAGATTGTTCATGCTTGTAATGAGAAAAGAAGTGCATGGAATAATTTATCGCAATCCCTAATACAATAGAGCCTGCCCCAAGAGCAATTGCCGATATTTCCTGTTTAAGGAAATACAACAAAGTCAATGAAAACAAAGCTCCGAAAGCCACTGGCAAAAGGATATAAAAAACTACGAGAATTCTTTTAAAAAAAAATCCTAATAGTAGAAGAATTAAAACCAATGCAATTAATGAAGTAGATATTGCATCATTTTTAATTTGTGTTGCATTGCCAAGTGATACCGCAGCCGCACCATAGTATTCAATTGTTACTTTGTTTTTAAATTTAGATTGTAACGATTTAATAATTCCATCCAAAGCTTCGATAAACTTTTTTGTTCTTTCAATATCATTTGATGGAACGGAAGAACTAATGAATACCATCAGATTCTTTTTATCCTTCGTCATGATGTAACCTTCATTTACCTCGAAATTTTCATCGAACTGAAGGCTCTGCATTTTTTTCAGTGCTAAGGGTGTTAAGTTTATCGGATCTTTTTGGATAAATTTTCCTAAGACAACACCGGAAGGAGAAAGCAATGTTTTGTAGTCGTTTTTGAGACTGTTTTTTAAACTGTCGGGTGCAAGAAAACCATCTATTCTTTTGTAATCCTGTTCATCTAAAAAAATGGGTAAATGATTGTAAAAGGTGCTATAAACCTTAGCCATTAATTCATCAGAAACTTTGTAGGTGAGATCTTTTATGTATGTCTTCTGCGGTGTGTTTTTTAATGTATCGCCTAAAGCATCTGCACACAGCATCAAATCATTCGTTTCATTATCAGTGCTGTCGGTATTATAAAGGGTAATAACGAGCTTATCTTTTATCTTTAAGTTTTGTAAAACAAAATTTATCTCATCAATCTTTTTATCCTTCGGTATAAATTTATTTATATCCTCTTCTAATTTAATTTTTGTTCCGAAGTAGGTAGTGGTGAGCAATGCAAGAAGCACAAGCACAAACAACAGAATACGATGGCGTTGGAAATAGTTGTATATACTTAGTGCTAACATGAATTAATTTCGACTTGTTTGTTTCTTATTACTTCGAACTACTTTTAAAATCAAATACGTTATTACGCCTGCAAACAAAGCGACTACCAATGACAGGACGCAAGCCCCGGAGAGATAAACATACAAATTTAATTTTATGTTTTCGAGGTTTATGTTTTTGAAAGTGATTGTTGATTTTTGCCCCGTAATTAACTCACCCGTTTTTAAACTTGCGTATAATATGGCTGGCAGCAAAATTGGGAAACTGATATTTGCAGCAACGATAACAATCGCTTTATTTAATTTAAAAAAATACGACACCGCAATAGCACTCAATGTTTGATAACCCCAAACGGGGAAAATACCAAAGAAAACGCCTATTGCAACCGAACTTGATTTTTTGAGAACTGATTCCTTTTCATTAAAAAAGTGCTCGATTATAAATGCTTTAATATTTGCAGGTGTAAGTCCCCGAAAAAAACGCATCGGGTGATACCATAGAAACGCCAATGTAACCAGATAAAGATTTAAGAAACTGATTCGTATTGAATCTCTTCCATGACGAAAGTGGGTAACACGTTCATCGCTCTTATCATAGTAAATTTTTATCGGAATGGGGATGATAGGTATTCCCCTCCATGCAGCCTTCACAAGAATTTCAATTTCAAATTCAAACCGAGATGTGAAATAATCCACATTTTTCAATCGATTAATAGGGTATAACCGGAAGCCGGATTGTGTATCCGGGGTTTTAATCCCTGTTTCAGCCCAAAACCAAAAATTAGAGAATTTATTTCCAAAACTACTTGATCCTGGTATGTTTTCAGAATTCATGTTACGTGCGCCGATTATTAATGAATCTGGGGCATGTTCAATTTTATCTAAAAATAATTCGAAGTCTTCCGGAAAGTGCTGTCCATCGCTATCAATTGTGATTGCATAGTGGTAACCTATTTCTAATGCTTCTTTAAATGCTGTTCGCAAAGCAATTCCTTTGCCATGGTTTATCTTTTGATGTATGACTGTAATAATGGTTTCGAAAGGTTTTAATAAATCTGCCGTGGAATCGGTTGCTCCGTCGTTTATTACTATTATTTTATCAGTAAAAGCAAGTGTATCAGTAATAATTTTGACAATAGTTTTCTCATTGTTGTAGGTAGGGATAATTACACAACAATTTAAGGAGGCGAAACGAGTATTTAATTTTGATTCGTACAACATTCTGATTACAATTAAACCTCACCCCCAGCCCCTCTCCTTGAAAAAAAGGAGAGGGGAGAGCTTATTGACAATATTTGATGATTTTTTCTTTAACTAAATTAATGGTTAATAAAACTTCTTCATTAGAAAATCGAAGAATTATGAAATTCATTTCTTTTAAATTTTCATCTCTTGATTTATCTTTTTCTTTTTGCTCTTTTATTGAATGAACCTTCCCATCAAGTTCTATTATCAATCTTTTTGCTGAGCAATAAAAATCAACAATGTAATTTCCTATACTATGTTGCCTGTTAAACTTAAGCTGGTTAAGTTTTCTATTTCTTATGTGTTGCCATAAAAAATCTTCTGCCTCTGTATTTTCTTGTCTAAGGTTTCTCCTTATTTCTTTTAAAGATTTTTTTTACTATTTAGGTAGTCTAATAATAGGACTTTGCACCTAATTACATTCGTCTAATATATATAATTCATAGTCCTTTTAAGCATTTTACTTTTTGTCTTGAAACAAAAAGTAACAAAAAATTCAAGAAAAGGTCATCGGCACACGCACAAGCAAATGCAGCCTCCGCAACCTTTTCTGGCTTACGCGCCTTTCAGATTATAATTTTTGCTACATCTGTTAGTTTTATTAATTTAGAAATAATAAAATAGTTTAAGGGATTAGACCTAAACTGTAACGGTTTTTTATTGTGAACTTGCATTCAAATGCCTGTTTTTTATCCCCCTTCCCCCTCTCCTTTTTTAAGGAGAGAAACTGGAGGTGAGGTTTAATTGTTTTTCGAAATCAACATAAAACTATGCTGAAATCCCTGATAATTGTTATAAATTATAATATTGTTGGTTTCTTTTCTTTGTTTATTTTTTTTCAACATGTGCGTTGGAATGTGTTGAATTTGAATAATATAATTCGATACCCACAAAGCAAAAGCTGAGGCTGTCCGAAATTCTCCCGACATGTGTTTATATCGTGCCACTGGAACATCCACATTTACCATTGCTTCAATGGACTCGCAGGTGCTCGTATATCTTCTATCACCGTTCTCTCCGGATAAAAATAAATCAATAGATTCATTTTCTGATAAATTATCATAAAGAAATTTATGAAAGACTGCTTGCAACTCTTTTTCGTCAGTTGTATGTATTGTTTCTAGTGCCCTGAATTTAGAAGTTGCACCCACACTGTTATTATTTACCACAAACATTGCAACACCCTCACCTGCTATGCTTCCCTCGGTATTACAATTATAGAGATTGTTATTGTTAATATTTTCTTTTTTTACATATCCACATAAATAATCGATGTTGAAATTATATGTTGAAATTTCATCTATTCCTCCTACTAAGTATTTATTATCCGGATAATCTTCAAGGAGCATTCCCACGTCGATTATAGCATTTTCAAAAGATAAACCACGATGAACGTGAGTAATATTATATCCATTATTCTTAGAAAGAAATCCTAACTGGGAAGCAACGGCATTGGGAGTGCTTTGAACAAAATTTGTCGGGGTAAGCACCCCTTCTTCATATTGCATTATCTGATTTAAGAATTTAATGCAATCTTCCATTCCACCATTTGCAGTACCGATAATTATTCCATCTAGCTTATCGTAAAATTTAAACAATGGAAGAGATGATGCAACACCCAATTTTACAGCCTTCCCCATTCTTCTGAGCAGAGCAGTCGGAATACCATCAACTGGAAAATCTTTCGCATAAAGTTTGTTTTCAGAACAATTTATTAACTGCTCTAAATCTACTTCAAGAAAAGTATTCTGAGGTGAAATACAAACTGTATGATGAATATAAAACATATCTTTCTACACTTTTGAAAATATCAGAGAGCTACAATTTCCGCCAAAGCCAAATGAATTGGACATCACATTTTTTAATTTTGTTTTATAATACAACTGTTCGGGTATAAGCCCTGTGCTGGTAATTACTTCTTTGAAATTAAGTGATGGGTAAATTTCCTGATGCAATAAATTGAGGATACAATATACAGCCTCAATCGCCCCTGAAGCGCCCAATGTATGACCTATATTGGATTTGGTGGAAGTGAATGGCGGAATTTTAGTATTAAATAATTTAATCATCGCTTTGCTTTCCACTTCATCATTATTCTCAGTTCCGGTTCCGTGAGTATTAATAAAATCAATATCGGAAGGTTTTAAATCGGCACACGTCAATGCTTTTTCCATTGCCAAAAAGGGTCCATCGCCGTTTTCGGAAAGTGTTGAAGGATGAAAAGCATCGTTCGCATTCGCATAGCCTTTTACTTCTGCAACAATTTTTTTATTCCCAATATCCTTTTCTCCTTCCAACACCAAAAAGGCTGCGCCTTCCCCTAAATTAAGTCCGTTCCGGTTATTATCAAACGGGGCACATAATCCGGGAGATAATATATGTAATGAGTTAAATCCGTTTATTGTAAATTTTGCAAGACTATCGGTACCTCCAATTATTACTTTTTTTGCAAGTCCTTTTTTTATTAAGCGGGAACCATACATTATTGCGTTTGCCGATGATGAACAGGCTGTATTGATGGTATTAACGATGCCTTTGATACCAAATCTTGCCTGTAAAAAAATGCCCACAGAACCACAATCGTAGGATGAAATATATTCGGAGCCCACATCATGCTGATTGGCATCCTGATAAAGCTCATCAGTTAAACACATTCCTCCAACAGTATTTGCAATGATGAGTGCAGTATCTCTTCTTGCAAAATCCAATGCCGTTAGCCCTGCATCAATTATAGCTTGGTTCATGGCGTGTAAAGCCAACAATGAAGTCCGGGAAATACCGGGCTCCTTTATTTCCAATGAATCTTTAAGTTGATTGTTTGAAAGTTTGATCTCGCCAAACAACAGGCTCTCAGCATATTTGGTTGAAAAAAAATCTAATGGGTCTATGCCGCATTTCCCTTCTATTAATCCGGTCCTGTTCGATTCAAGTGAATCCCCTATTGATGTAATTATTCCAAGCCCGGAAACATAAACCTTTGTCATGTACAATTTAATTGGTTCTGTTTTTCTCGATAAAATCAACCATTGTATTAATATCCACCAATATTTTTCTTCCCTCTTTCGGATCTTTAATTTTTATTCCATAATGCCGATCAAGTAAAACAATCAGTTCGATAGAATCAATGGAATCCAGCCCCAAACCTTCTCCAAACAATGGTTGATCATCTTTAATATCTCCCGGTTTTACATCAATCAAATTTAAAAATTCAATGATTTTTTCTTTCAGTTCTTGTTTTAATTCCAGAGTCTCCATTTATAAATTATATTATTTGCATTTTCCTAAGTTTCAACAATGCAAGTCCTTGAATAAATAATGTAATGCCAATTATAGGCAAAATATTTTTAAAAACATCCCCAAAACGCCCTCCTTCTAAAAATAATTCATAATATGATTCCAAACACCAGTGTAATGGAGAGAGTTGAATTAACAGGTGGAATGAATTGGGCATTGCAAAACTTGGAACTAAAATACCTCCCAAAGCGGCTAATATAACTACAGAAACCGCTCCAAAACCATTGGCTTGTTCCTGAGATTTTGCAAAAATACCGATGCAAATTGCATAACTCACTGCGCACCATCCGCTGATTAATGAAACAAGGAACAAACTGATTAAATCAGAAGGTAAATGCAGAGGAGGCAAACCTAACAGGGGAAACAACCAAACACCTAATGAAAAAATAACTACAACCTGCATTAAACAAACACCTAAATAAGTAATTTGCTTTGATAACAAACTTAATAAGTAATTGGTTGGAAGCGTTTTTAAACGAACAAAACTGCCACTCAGCTTCTCTTTAACGACATTACTCCCTAATGAAGTAACAACAAAAAACATCGCAAAAATAGTCCAGGCAGGAATATTATGTTGAGTTGCATTAGGGACATTTATTTTCCCGTTTTTTGAAATCGGTATTTCGTTTATTTTAATCCGATTTGTTAAAATCTCCTGTTCAAGCGGCTCTGGAAGCTTTGTGTTATTCAAAGAAAAATAAATTGTATTCAATATTATCTTGCTTTCTACAACCTGCAACGCTACTGATAAGGCTCCGTTAATAGATTGAAGGTAGGATTTCTGTAAAACCGGATTGTAAAACAGGATGACCGATTTGCCAATGGTATATTTTGAGTCGGATTTATCCCCTTCAGCTCCAGCATCAGCAAGGGCTTTGGAAGAAATACTATTTGCTTTTTCAAGCATCTTGGAAGTAAAGTCCGAAGGAATTATTATCGCAACCAGGCCATCTTTTTCATCCATCAGGTCACTTACCATTTCGGATGATAATTCTTTAGGCACCTCTGCTATTTTAAACATGTCTGAATTAGCAATTGCCTTTACTAATTGTAGGCTTGCATCACCAGCATCTTTATTGCAAAGGATCATTTGAATTTTATTTTCGTTTACTAATTCAAATGTACTTTCCTGTAAACTAGTAATAATGATCACTAAAATAATGGGCATAACAAACATAAGGGTTAAGCCCACCTTATCCCTTGATAAAATTCGTATGTCTTTGATTAATGTAGCCCAGAGTTTAAACATCTTCCGCTTTATCTAATTTCAATTCATTGATTTTATATGACACACTCTGACAGGGTTTCAAACCCTGTTAGAGTTTACTAAACTTGGCATTATAAATCTAAGTAAACCCCTAACAGGGTTTCAAACCCTGTCAGGGTAACCGTATGCTGCAAAATTGATGCAATCTAACAACATTGCATTTGATAAAATAACACCCTCAATCTCTAAAAGTTTTACCCGTTAAATTGAGAAATAATCCTTCCAATCCCTTTTCATTGTGATGAGATAATAAATTTTCCAGCGTATCATTCGCGACAATTTTCCCTTCATCTATCATGGCTATTTTATCACATAATAATTCCGCTTCATTTAACTGATGCGATGTATAAATTAAGGTTGTCCCTGAATTATTTAATTCTTTCAAATAGGAGATAATGGAAAGCCTGCTCTGTACATCAACACCAACAGTGGGTTCATCCAAAAACAAAATCCGTGGGCGATGGATTACTCCAATCGCCAAATTTATTCTTCTTTTCATTCCTCCAGAAAACTGCGCAATCGGTTTATCTTTTACATCAGTCAAGCCAATTATTTCTAATAATTCTTTCGTGCGTTCTTTTATTTCTATGCGTGACAAACCAGCCCAGACACCGAAGAATTCAAGATTTTCTTTCGGGCTAAGTTCCTGATAAAATGAGAAGTCTTGCGGAACAAAGCCGAATAATTTTTTTATAGATTTGTTTTTATTTTTTATTTCATTCCCAAAGAGTTTAATACTGCCTTTCTCAAAGGGAAGTAATCCCGTTATCAGATTCATCAGCGTTGTTTTCCCGGCACCGTTAGGTCCCAGCAAACCAAATTTCTCTCCTTCAATTATTTTCAGATTAAATTCTGATAAACAGTTGATTGCTTGTCCGGGGTAAGAAAAAGAAAGGTTTTCGATATGAAGCGCCAAATTACTCATTACCACCTAATTTTTGATAAGGCTGTGAATGCTACTTTTTCCAATTCCGCAATTTCATATAAATATTCCGCCATATCATCAAAATCATTTTGAGCACTCAAACGTCCCTTATAAATTCCTGCTGCCTGAACTGCGGAGTCTCGCCAGATATCGCCAGATCTGGTAAACTGTTGAGAAATATCCAATAATTTATCATTTGGTAAATACTGATGTGCCTCTTGCAAAAAAGCTGCATAAATGTATCGAAATCCTCCTCCTCCTGTTCCTATTTCCTCTTGCATTCTAACCAACTGCGCCAAATAAAGTTTAGCTTTTTCCAAGCCTAATTTGGTTCTCCACTTTTTTATTTTGTTTGCAGTGTATTTTATTCCGCATACTCCAACAATAGTACCGGGTATTTTGAGCATATCCCTTACATTTCTGCTGATGCCTGATATTATCGCTTTGCGTAGTTGATCATCCGTTACAATAGTATTTTCTTTTGGGAAATAGATTTGTCCTTTAGGAGCCAAAGCACCTTTAGCAAACCTCACTCGCTCTAATTCATAGTCACTAAGGCTTGTAACAGTTTCCATTACAGGATCGCTAATAAGGTATCGATCATTTTCTTTACCATAAACAATAATATTGTGGGCGTTAAAATGAAACCGATATTCTTTTGGGAAATAAGATAGGTAATAAACCCCCACCTGACAGCCCACTGGCTGACCATCGGAAAGTTTATGGTCAAGAAATAGTTGAGCTTTTTCTTTTGATGAGAAGGTTTTCCGAATGATAGGAATCGCTAATGCTTTACACGTTCGTTTGAAAATAAGTCCGGGCATTGTTCTAAACGCAATTGCAGGACCGTTATTTATCTTCAACAGTGGTATATAGATATAAAACAAACCGGAACCAATTCCAAAAGCCAAAGGTTCTGTAATTTGATTAACCCCACAATTTTTTAATAAGTTTGTTGTTACCCCGTTTTCGCAATGAGCCGCCTGGATGTGCCTAAAATCAACTTTCATCAAATCTAATATCTTTTAATTTATCAATATTAATATCGAAAGTTTCAGCATACAATTTCAATTTTTTGTCTGATAATTTGTTGAATACTTTGGGATTCAAATGACGTTTAATTGTCCATTTATAAAAGCCAGTGTAAGAAGCCAAAATTGTGAAATCCATTAATTTTAATTCCATATAAAATAAAATCGGACTGGCTTTACCTTTAAGAACTTTTTCCTTTGCAATGGCAATTCTATTTTCAATATCTTGCCAAGCCACTTTTAATGCTGATGCTTTAACATCCCAACCGGTACTT
>JAVHPE010000186.1:0-11820 GCA_036170475.1 Bacteroidia bacterium
AGATGTGAGATATGAGATGTGAGATATGAGATATGGTTTCATCTCACATCTCATATCTCACATCTCAATACTGATTACTTATAATACTTCAACTCCAGATTAGTGCCGTCAAATACAGCATAGCTATTATAATTTACCCATTCGCCAAGGTTAATATAACGGCTGTTATTGGGTAAATTTATATCGAGTGGTAAATGACGATGTCCGAAAATGAAATAATCAAACGGTTCTTCTTTTAATTTCTCTTTAGCGTAAACAACCAACCATTCGTTTTCTTCTCCATTAAATTTTTCATCCAGGGGTTCATTCGATAAACGGCTTTTCTTTGACCAAAAATTACCTATACTCATAGCGAAATTCGGATGCAGCCTTGCAAAAAGCCATTGACAGATAGGATTAGCAAATATTTTTTTAATGAATTTATATCCTTTGTCGCCCGGACCTAAACCATCACCATGACCTAAATAAAATTTCTTTCCATTATATATTCCTGTAATAGGTTCACGATAAATTTTTATACCTAATTCTTTGGGTAAATAATCAGACAACCACATATCATGATTGCCGGCAAACAAAGTTATTGGAATACCTGAATCACTTATTTCCGCTATTTTACCAAGTAAACGAACAAAGCCTTTCGGAACGGTATGTTTGTATTCAAACCAAAAATCGAATAAATCGCCCATCAGATAAATTTCCTGTGCATCCTGTTTTATCTCATCAAGCCATTTAACAATAAGCTTTTCACGGACTAAACTTTTTTCATAGTCAGGAACACCTAAATGGAAATCAGAGGCAAAATATATTTTTTTGTTCGGGTTCAAATTATTTTCTTTAAAACTTATTGAGTTTTTTTAGATTTGCTGCAAAGGTAATGATTTGAAGTTTTGGCGTCGCAAAAAAAACACTAACAAGAATTGCGTGACGTTTTTTATTGCACCTTCGCTTGAAAGCATTGTGCATTTAATTTGTAATAAAACACAAATGGAATTAACTATTAAAATAAAAGATAAAAAAATGTACGATTCTTTCGTGCAATTTTTTAAATCTTTAGGACTTTCTATTGTCTCAGGAAGGGATGAAAAAAAATCACAAAAAAGGCTGTCGAATTTAAAGCCCTTAGTTTAAAAACAAAAGGAAAATCTTTCAATAGAAACGAAGCTAATGAAAGATAAAGTATTCTTCGATACAAATATTATAGTTTATCTATATTCGGAAGATGAGGCGAAAAAAAATTGGTAGCACAAAATCTGCTTATTGACAATGATTCTTTTATCAGCACTCAGGTATTACAAGAGTTTACAAACATCTCCAGAAAAAAACATAAAGTTGAGTGGAAAAAAGTTAGCGCAGCATTGGAGGAAATTATTTCTCACACATCGGTATTTACCAATCAAATCCAAACTATAAAACACGCATTATTGATTGCGGAAAAAACAAAATACACTTTTTAGGACTCCTTAATTATTGCTTCTGCATTAGAAAATAACTGCCAAATTCTTTACTCAAAAGATATGCAGCATAATCAACTGATAGAAAAAAAACTTCGAATTGTAAATCCATTCTTATAACAAGGGTAATTGATAATTAATGCTAATTAAAGGGGGAAATAACTCCGTGTGCTTTACCCAGAGCCTTCCAAAGGGCGTGCGATTAATGAAGAAACGTCATAAGCATATACTATTATACAAGTAGACTACATAAACACAACAAGTCAGCGCTTTGCTTACGGGTGTACGACAAATTTCCCTTTTTTAGAATTGTTCCGTAGGAACATTATATCGGTAGAAAAAATAACAACGAAACAATAAAAGTTCCGTCAGGAACGAAACATTCTATATTCCGTGTCTACGACACTTTTATTTCTATAGGAATCAGAACTTCTACCAATATTTAACTCCTAACGGAGTTGGTAAAAAATAAACTAAAAGGGATATTTGTCGTACACCCTTGCTTACAAGACCCAAAGTGCCTACCATGACTCAGCAAAACAAGTTAGTGGAAGGGGAAATGAAAAAACTAAACCGCTTGACAATAAGCATGAAAAAAGCCCCCAATGGAAATGGTTATTGCATTAGAACCGGAGTTTCTATACCTTTTGATATTGAAAAGCCAATGAGTTACGAAGCATATAAATCATGGAACCAATTTGGCAATTCCGATTATCCTGAAAAGTTTTGCCACTTTTCGGGTAAAAAATCAAATGGTAAGACAAGTGTTAATAAACCTATTTTGAAAAAAAACTGGAAAAAGGCTAAAGATGTATTCGCCCTTTAACATCAGGCCTTTCGAAGAAATAAAAGGAAAGATTGAAATAAAATTTTAAAAGTTCGCTAAATGCGAACTTTTTTTGTATCTTTGCCGGATATATGAACATAGTTGCATTTAGAACATTAAGAGCTTTTTATGAAAAGCACGAAGATTGCGAAACTCAATTAAAAACGTGGTATAAAAAAACAGTGTCGGTTAACTGGAAATCGCCTAAAGAAATTAAAACAGATTATCCTTCGGCTAGTATTATAGCGGACAACAGAGTAGTTTTTAATATAAAAGGAAATGAATATAGATTGATAGTAAAATTTAATTATAAATATGGTTGGGCATGGATTCGGTTTATTGGAACACACGCTCACTATGATAAAATCAATGCAGAAACAATTTAAAAATAAATAGTATGAAATTCGCACCGATTAAAAACGAAAAAGATTATCAAAACGCCTTAAAGGAACTTGAAAAGGTTTTTGATGCTGAGCTTAACTCTCCCGAAGGAGACAAAGGTCAGGTACTTATTCTTTTGATAGAAGATTATGAAAAAAAACATTATCCAATTGATGCGCCTGACCCAATTGAAGCGATAAAGTCAACCATGGAAGAAAAAGGGCTGAGCAACAAAGATGTTGTTTCTTATTTTGGCAGCAAAAGCCTTGTTTCTCAAGTTTTATCAAAACAAAGAAACCTTTCCTTAAAAATGATAAAAGCCTTGCATATTGGACTACGATTACCCTACGAAGTTTTACTTGCGTAATAAATACCTGATAATTAAGTAATATATCTGTGCAAAAATTAAAAAATTTTATCAAAAAAAACAAAAACGAAAATGATTTTTTTGAAAAAACTCAAAATATTTCCCGCCTTCTAAATAAAGAGAACAAACGAAACATGGAAATTACTTGCACCAAGTTCGCACTTTAACTATTAAATTTATTAAGCGCTTTAAAACTGTATTCAGTTTTGTATCCATATAAAATAAAAACACCTTGCAAGGGTCTAATTTGCAAAGTGTTACAGTTGTTGTTTGGTAGCCCGTAGGGGAATCGAACCCCTCTTACCAGGATGAAAACCTGGCGTCCTAACCCCTAGACGAACGGGCCCTGATATTTTTGGGAGTGCAAATGTACATGAAAAAATTATTCCTGCAAATTAATTTTAAATATATTCTTTAAAAGGCTTTTAAAATCAATCGATTTCATCGCTATCCACCTGAAAACGAAAGCCTAGCCGTTTGCCTGTTTTTATTTGCATACTCTCGTTTGCTGCCTGCATGTCCGATACAGATACTTCTTTAATAGAATCAAATGGAGGAGTTAA
The DNA here is from genome assembly GCA_036170475.1 of Bacteroidia bacterium. Lineage (GTDB taxonomy): Bacteria > Bacteroidota > Bacteroidia > 2-12-FULL-35-15 > 2-12-FULL-35-15 > 2-12-FULL-35-15. Next base: position 3,589 of record JAVHPE010000186.1, read on the forward strand.
TAAGTCGAAAATTAAACAATACAAAACAGTTGATTCCATTACTGATTTTATCGCTTTCTCATCAATAATATCGTGTGAAAAATCGTTATACAAAAAGCCTAATTGTCGCTTACCTTCAATGAAATAGTGATTCTCCTTATTTACAAAAATACGTCCGATTACATAACCTGCATCATTTATCCGGTTATATAAAAATGAATCATTCAGAAAATTGTAAATATTAATTATTCCACAAAAAGTACGGGTTGAATCTTCTTTTATATAAGAATTTTTCCATATCTGGTGGGATTTATCAAATTCGAAAATATTAGTGTGCATGGAGAAAATAAGCAAATCACCGGCTACTCTCAACTCAAATTCGAACTCGCCTTTTTCCCTATATTCAATGATTACACGTTTGTCAATGGAAGCAACGTCAATTTTTAATTCAGATGCTAATTGTTTTGCACTTGATTTTAAAAGTTTGAAAGTACGCAGCGTGTTTTCATACACGTCCTGTTTCATACTTGATTTTTCCTTTAACGTTTTTAAAATCAGTTGGTGTGGCGTTAGTTTTTCCATTGTTGAATAATTTGGAGAATTGAAGAAATAGAGAGTTGTTAATTTGAGGATTTTGTTATAACTCTCTAATTCTCTATTTTCTTTAGTAAGCTTTAGCAAAGACAACCCTCTGTGTGGAAGGATTGCCGGAGTAAATACATTTACCTGCTTCCTGCTTATTATTTAAAGGAATGCAGCGAATGGTCGCTTTGGTTTCTTCTTTAATTTTTTGTTCTGTTTCAGGTGTGCCATCCCAATGTGCCATCACAAAGCCGGGAGTTTCCTCCAGGATACGTTTAAATTCATCGTAGGTATCCGCTTTGAAAGATTTTGCTTCACGCATTGTTTTTGCCTTTTGAAACAAATTATCCTGAATTTGTTCCAGCAAATGTTCTATTTTATTTTCGATATCAGCCTGTTGAAGTGTTTCTTTTTCTATCGTATCTCTACGGGCAACTTCAACTGTTCCATTCTCTAAATCACGCCCACCGATAGCAATTCGTATCGGTACACCTTTTAATTCATACTCCGCAAATTTCCACCCGGGGCGCTGCGTATCCCTGTCATCATATTTTACTGTGATTCCTTTGGCTTCCATGGCTTTTTTCATTTTCAGAACCACTTCAGTAATTTGAGCTAATTGTTCTTCGCCTTTGTAAATCGGTACAATCACTACCTGAAAAGGAGCTAGTTTAGGCGGAAGTACCAAGCCTTTATCATCGGAATGAGACATTACCAGTGCGCCCATCAGCCTTGTAGAAACACCCCATGAGCTTGCCCAAACAAAATCCTGCTTGCCTTCTTTGTTGGCAAATTTTACATCAAATGCTTTCGCGAAGTTTTGCCCTAAAAAATGTGATGTCCCTGCCTGCAATGCTTTCCCATCCTGCATCAATGCTTCAATGCAATAAGTATCAATTGCTCCGGCAAAACGTTCGCTGGCTGTTTTTACTCCTTTAATAACCGGTATTGCCATCCATTTTTCGGCAAAAGTAGCATATACATCTAACATTTTTTCAGTTTCGGTAATAGCTTCCTGAGCTGTAGCATGGGCTGTATGTCCTTCCTGCCATAAAAATTCTGTTGTACGCAAAAATAAACGGGTACGCATCTCCCATCGTACAACATTTGCCCACTGATTAATTAATAAGGGTAAATCGCGGTAGGATTGTATCCATCCTTTATAAGTATTCCAGATAATTGTTTCGGAGGTTGGCCTTACAATTAATTCTTCATCCAACTTAGCTGTTTCATCAACAACTATTCCACTTCCATCTTCGGCATTTTTTAAGCGATAGTGAGTTACCACAGCGCATTCTTTTGCAAACCCTTGAACATGGCTGGCTTCCTTACTGAAAAATGATTTTGGAATAAAAAGCGGAAAATAGGCATTTACATGCCCCGTATCTTTAAACATTTTATCCAAAGCCTGTTGCATTTTTTCCCATATCGCATAACCATAAGGTTTAATTACCATACAACCTTTTACCGCTGAATGCTCAGCTAAATCAGCCTTTACAACCAACTCGTTATACCATTCTGAATAATTTTCTTCACGGGTTGTTAAATCTTTACTCATAGGGTTTTTATTTGTGGTATAGTATTTGTAATTTTACATTTGGCTTAAGAATCACAAAAATAGTTAATTTAATCTTTTGCCAAAGAGTTTGTAAAATTAAAAGCATCCCTAAATTAAAAACATATTCAAAATGAAAACGGACTTAACCTTATTAATTGTTGCAATTACAGCACTATCGGCATGTACAATACAACAAAGTGCAAAGGCTCAGAACTATCAGGATGACATTTATTATTCATCCAAAGATGCTGCTGCGGATAAAGAAAAACGTAAACAATTGGCTGAACAGGAAAAGCAGAGACAAATAGCTGAACAGGAAAAAAGAAAAGCGGAGGATGCAAAAAGGGCGGAAGGAGAGAACCAGTCGGGGAATCAAAAATCTACGCAGTCATCACAAAGTTCCAACCCGGATGATTATTATTCAACAACCCAAAGTTCAACGGATGCTAATGGTAATACTACTGTCACAAACAACTATTATGACAGACCATTTGACTATGATGATTATTATGATGATGAATATTCTGTGCGTTTAAGACGTTTTCATAATAATTGCGGAAGCTATGGATATTATGATGATTATTATACTAATTCATACTGGTATACAGGCAACCCGTACAATTATGGAACAAGTGTTTATATGGGATACAACTTCTGGGGACCGTCTTATGTATCGTACGCCTATAATCCAGGTTTGTTCTGGTTTGGAAATTTAGGCTGGGGCATTGATCCTTGGTACTCTCCATACCACCCATATGGTGGTTACGGTGGTTACGGTGGTTACGGTGGTTACGGTGGTTACGGTGGTTACGGTGGTTACGGTGGCGGATACTATGGTTATAGTCCGTATATGAATGGGTATGGAAACGGCTACAATCAGGGGTATTACGATGGGTATAACAATGGTTATTACAACAATAATTATTTTAACAGTTATGATAACAACAGTTATTATTATGGTCCACGTGGGACTACAGGCTCCAACGGACGCGCTACAGCTCAACCTTCAATGGCTTACCGGTATATAGCTGCGGTTGAAAAAGAAACAGCAAAACCTTTTGAATCAACTAAAGGCAGAGATAATAATCCATATTTAAGTAATAACACTTTGCATGATAATAATTCTAAAACTGTAATTCCGCCACGTAACGATAAGCAAAAACCTCATGACGGGCAAGTGAAACCACGTGAAGAAAAATCAATTTTTGAACAGGCAAAACCACGTGAGGAAAAACCGAATTACAATCAGGTAAAACCACGTGAAGAAAAACCAATTTTTGAACAGACAAAACCCAAGGAGGAAAAACTAAATTACGAACAAGTTAAACCTCGTAATGAACAGCCCAAATATGATCAGCAAAAACCTCGCAACGAGCAGCAAAAATACGAACAACAAGCTCCTCGTGAAGAGCAGGCTAAACCTGTAATCGAACAACCAAAATACGAACAACAAGCTCCCCGTAATGAGCAGCCAAAACAAGAGCAGCCCAAACAACAACCACGTAAACAGCAGTCTAATTATGAGCAACCAAAATCAGGTCAATCATTACCACAAATGGGAAGTACCGGAGGTGGAAGCAGGAGTGTAAGCTCTAGTAGTGGATTTTCTTCAACTGCTTCAAGAGGAGGTAGCAGTGGTTCTTCGTCACATAATTCAGGTGGAGGCAGAAGATAACTTTTAAATTAGATTTGGGATATGAGTATTGAGATAAAAAAATCTCACATCTCATATCTCACATCTCAATACTAATTAACACATCCCGATACTATTATAATAATTAAAACTATGAAAAAACAGACCTTAATAATAGGGATAGGATTGTTCTATGCCTTTTCTACAACAGCGCAAAATGATATTGACGCTATGAGATATTCACAACTGACTTTTGGAGGAACTGCGCGCTTTGCTTCTATGGCTGGCTCTATGGGCGCACTCGGAGGAGATATTTCTACCTTAAGTTTTAACCCGGCAGGTATCGCCGTATTTCAAAAAACAGAGCTTACAATAACACCTTCTATTTTTTCCCAACACACCACATCTACCTATAATAATACTGATGCAGGCGATGGAAAATTAAATTTTAACCTTGGCAATATTGGTTTTGTGGCATCCTGGAAAATGAATGAAAATAACCATACCGGATGGCAGAGTCTGAATTTTGGATTTGGATATAATCGTACCAATAATTTTCATAACCGGATAAGTATTCAAGGTAATAATAAAACAAGTTCATTGCTCGATACGTATGTGGCTAATGCTAATGGGCATACGAGCGCTGATTTTGACGGATTTTCTACCGGCTTGGCATGGGAGACGTATCTTATTAATCCAGTTGATACAACAGGCAGTTTGTTATATAACCATGTAATTACTCATTATGGTGAAATGCAAAAAAAATCAGTGGAAAGCAAAGGTTCTATGGGCGAGACAGTGGTAAGCTTTGGCGGTAATTACAAAGAAAAAGTATTGGTGGGTGCAACAGTAGGTTTTGTAAATGCAAAATATACTGAAGAGTCCGTTTATGAGGAAATTGATGAAAAAGATACGATACCAAATTTTAAATCATTTTCATATACACAGAGCTTGACAACAAAAGGAAGTGGCGTTAATTTTAAGCTTGGAATAATTGTCAAACCAACCGATTGGTTGCGAATAGGCGCTGCTGTTCATACACCCACTGTTCTTGGTTTGAAAGATGAGTACTCCAGTTCTATGAAATCTGATTTGCAAACCGTTAAATACGATACTGTATCTCCAAAAGGCTCATTCGATTATTTTATTACGACACCATTCAGGGCTTCCGGAAGCATCGGATTTATTATCAGTAAATATGGATTATTAAATGTTGATTACGAATATGTTGATTATACATACTCACAACTCAATTCAAGTCCTAATGCTTTTGCGGATGTGAATAAAACAATACGTTCGAAATACACCTCCGCACAAAATATCCGGGTGGGTGGCGAAGTTCGTTTAGATCCACTTAGCTTCAGACTCGGTTATGCTTTGTACGGAAGTCCGTTCAAGACGGGGGATAATAAAAATTCCGCTCGTTCAAGTTACTGCGGTGGCATAGGTTTTAGAGAGAATAATTATTTTATTGATTGCGCGTATGTGTTTACAAAATATACTGAATACAATTATTTATATGATCCAACAGGACTTGATTTGAATAGCGTGAAAAACGATTATAGAAATTCGAGTTTCATGGTAACTTTCGGTTTGAAATTTTAATTTTAATTTGTAAAAAATGCGCACGATAAATTATTGTGCGCATTTTTTTTACTTGCGTTTTTATTTTGATTGTTTTGAAAATATACGTGTACAAAATAATGATTAATTTTTTTTGAATTAGGCACTTAAGTAATATAACATGTATGTATTGCCACCCACAGTCTTCGACAAGCTCAGACTGACCTAGCGCGCTCAGTCATGCTGAGCCTGTCGAAGTATCTGCGCGGGCGTAGAATTAACAGTATTGCCTATGCGCCTAATTCAATAATTTTTTTTGAAAAATTTCCGCCTATGAAAAAAAATAAATACCCATTTTTTCTGATTTTTTTAGTTTGGTTTTTTCCTTCCTGTGTAGTAACCAATAGCTTGTATGTAAATGACCCTACTCCACTTGGTAAAAACAATGGCTTTGGTTATATAGGAGGCGGGACAGGAATAAAACCTAAGATTGACTCCATAACAAACAATACGACGATAAATTTTTCAAACAAAATTGCAGCTGCACCTATATTGTCCTTGGGCGGACAAATTGGACTCGGAGATCACATGAATTTGAAAGGCGCTATTCATTTTCCTCAAATTATAGGAGGCATTGGGCTTAGGGCGGGAACTCAATATGGTTTTTTTGAAAAAAAGTCAAAATTCAATATCGCTTTAGGTATAGATTTAGCTGGTGTATGGGGAAGAGATTCGGTTAAGTTTTTTGGTATCTACTTTCAAACTCCACATGAGGTAGAAACCGCTTTTAATGCCGATTTTTCATTGCCTGTTTCCTATAAAATCAAAGAAAATTTTAGTGTCATACTAACGTCTCGCTATTGTTTTTATTCCTTTGATATAAGGAGGGAGCTTAACAATACAATGAGCCGTCAGTTTGCATTTCAAGTTCCCGTACTGTCGTTGGGAGTCAGGATTCATAATTTTTATATTGAAACAACTGCAATTTATTATGATAATAATTTTTTTCCACATTTTGGAGTAGCTTATATTTTTCCAAAAGATCTTACCGAAAAGAGTAAGAATAAATAAGTTCTCTTGAAACATGGGGCTGCAAGGGTAACGCTTTCGTTTTCTTTTTAAATCAGCAAAATCAATACTACTAAGTATGCTCATTGGTAAAAAAACAAGATTTTTTTTAAAAACACTATCAGTAATTTTACTGAGCTTTTTTGTTTTTCTACTTTATTTCGTGTGTGCCATAATTATTAAAGAGCCAATCATCAAAAACCGTAGCGCGGAAAAAACGGTACGACTGAATCCTTCGGAAAACTTTTATACACTTGGCAATAACTGGTTAAAAAAAAGCGAATCAGGCTTGTGGGAAATGTATATCGAAGGAGATGGCTTTGAAAGAGGCGTTGCAATCGGAAAACTCACAAAAGAATTAGCGGAGAAACAAGAGGGGGCATTTATAAAACAAATTAAAGAACTTATTCCTTCTGATAATTATCTTACATTTTTAAAATACTTTGTCGCTTATTTTAATAGAAAACTTCCCGATTATATCACGGATGAATATAAAGAAGAGATCTATGGAGTATCGCTTTACGCATCAGACAAATTCGATTATATCGGACCTAAATATTACAGGATGTTGAATTACCATGGAGCACATGATATTGGACATGCCTTACAGGACAAAAATATGACGGTAGGGTGTACTTCATTTGCGGCATGGAATCAAAATTCAGAGGACGGTAAAATGATTGTTGCCCGTAATTTCGATTTTTATTCAGGCGATGAATTTGCTGAAAATAAAATTGTTTGTTTTTGTAAACCCAACACAGGTCATAAATTTATGTACATTACTTGGGCAGGCTTTACCGGGGTAGTTTCGGGCATGAATGATCAGGGACTAACAGTAACCATTAATGCCGCAAAAAGTGATATTCCAACAAGCGCCGCGACACCGATTTCTTTAGTCGCTAAAGAAATTTTGCAATATTCAAAAAATATTCAGGAGGCAATGGAAATAGCCAAAAAACGCGACACTTTTGTTTCTGAATCTATTTTAATAGGTTCGGTAAACGATAACAAATCGTATATCATTGAAAAAACACCCGTCAAAACAAATTTATATTTTGAAAACAGAAACCTTATCGTTTGTTCCAATCATTATCAAAGCGATGTATTTAAAAGTGATTTCAGCAATAATAAAAATATTCTTGAAAGTTCTTCTATTTACAGGAAGGTTAGGATGGAACAATTACTTCAACAAAATCCTAAAATGAATTATCTGAAAGCTGCTCAGATTATGAGAAACCAATTAGGTATTAATAATAAGGACATAGGGCTTACCAACGAAAAAAGCATAAATCAGCTAATAGCCCATCACTCCATAATAATTAAACCGGAAAACGGACTGGTGTGGGTTTCTACCCAGCCTTTTCAATTAGGGAAATATTATTGTTATGATTTAAACAAGGTATTTACCTGTGCCGCGACATTAAAAGAAAAAAAAGAAATTAATGAACCCGACAAAACTATTCCTGCCGATTCCTTTCTCTATTCTCAACAATATGTAAAGTACCTGTTTTTTATAAAAGCAAAGAACTACATACAATCCTGTACAAAAAGCGAATTTAATTTATTCGTTAATCAAACAATTATTGAAAAATTTATTTCATCTAATCCCGAAAGCTATTATATGTATTGGATTGTAGGTGATTATTATAAAAAGATAGACGACAAAAGCAAGGCTATATTGTATTATAATTTAGCTCTTACAAAAGAAATTGCTACCACAAAAGAGGCAACTAAAATAAAAAAATTAATAGCTGATTGTACCCAAAAACAATGAAAATCATATTCAAACGGTTTGGGTGTACGACAAATTTCCCTAAATGCTTTAATTTTACCCCTTCGGGGTTTTACC
>JAVHPE010000187.1:0-11763 GCA_036170475.1 Bacteroidia bacterium
TTTTTCTCAGTATCATTATTATCCTCAATCATAAGATTTAATTATATCAGTTCATCAATTTTAATAATCAGCACATCTATTATTAATCAGCACATCAGCACATCAGCACATCAGCACATCGATACATCAGCACATCAGCACATCAGCATATCAGCACATCAGCATATCAGCACATCAGCACATCATCTAACAGATAATGAATTTTCGTAAAGAGTACGATTAATGATTGAACGACCAAGAGTAATTTCATCGGCATATTCCAGATCGTCGCCAATTGAAATACCACGAGCAATAGTACTGATGGTTATATCATATCCTTTCAATCGTTTATAAATATAAAAATTAGTAGTATCGCCTTCCATTGTAGTGCTCAATGCCATTATCACTTCTTTGATTTCGCCCGCGGCAACTTTTTTAACAAGTGTTTCAATAGTTAAGTCACTTGGTCCTATACCATCCATAGGAGAGATAATGCCGCCTAAAATGTGGTAGGAACCTCTGTATTGTTGGGTGTTTTCAATTGCCATAAAATCACGAATGTCTTCTACAACACATACTGTACTATGGTCACGGTGCGGATTAGCGCAAACTTCACAAAGAATTTTATCAGAAACATTATGACACTTTTCGCAATAGCGTAGTTCGGAACGCAACTTAATAAAGGCGTTCCCAAATTGTTCCACTTCATTTTTATTCAGCTTCATTAAATGCAAAACAAAACGCAATGCAGTACGCTTGCCAACTCCGGGTAGCTTACTGAATTCGTTAACAGCATCTTCAATTAATTTCGACGAAAAATTCATACTTCAAAAATACTGTTTTTTTACTGAAGTTTTAATGTTCAACGAATTACGAATAAAAATGCGAATTACGAATCTGTGTTTGCCACTTTTTACATACAGATTCGTATATTCGTACAAATTCGTAATTCGTAGTAAAATGAAACTGCACCGAACGCTTGTAAATGCTATAATAGAAACTCTGCAACAAATTTTTGTAGAAGGCGTTTATGCAGATAAAGCAGTTGGAAATGTGTTAAAACAAAATTCACGTTGGGGTTCACGCGACAGGCGATTTATTGCTGAAACCACTTATGAAATGGTGCGCTGGTGGCGAAGCATCTCCCTGGCGCTCTCTGAAGGAGAAGGGATTAGTGCTTCACATTATTATAGGTTGTTTGCTACCTGGCGGATCTTGAAAGGTTTTGATTTGCCTGATTGGCAGGAGTTTGCCGATATTGACAAAAAGAAAATTTTAAAAAATGCTAAAGAAGTAAAATTAATCCGCAAATACAGGGAATCAATTCCTGATTGGCTGGACGAACTTGGAAGCGAGGAATTGGGTAAAACTGTTTGGGAAAATGAATTACACGAATTAAATAAGGAAGCAAAAGTTGTATTGCGGGTAAATACGCTAAAAACTTCATCAGAAGATCTGCAAAAAAAATTACAGGAACAAGGAATAGAGGTTGAAACAATAAGTAGCATCTCTCCCGTATGGGGGAAGATAAAGAGAGAGGAATTGATTCTCTTAAAGCGTCAAAACCTTTATCAAATCAATGAATACAAGCAAGGATTGTTTGAAATACAAGATGCTTCATCGCAATTGATTGCTCCGTTTTTGCAATTAAAAGAAGGAATGATTGTAATAGATGCCTGTGCAGGAGCAGGAGGAAAATCACTGCACATTGCAGCTTTGATGAATAATAAAGGTAAAATTATTTCAATGGATGTTGATGCACGTAAATTAACTGAATTGGAAAGACGTGCAGATAGGGCAGGAGCGAGTATAATACAAACTCAATTAATAAATCCGATTATAATTAATAAATTTAAAAATGCTGCCGATAGGTTATTATTAGATGTGCCATGTTCAGGATTAGGCACACTACGAAGAAACCCTGATGCTAAGTGGAAGTTAAGTTTGGATTTTATTGATCGGGTAAAAAAAACACAGCAGGATATTATCTGTAATTATTCGCGAATGCTTAAACCCGGGGGTATTATGGTATATGCCACTTGCAGTATTTTACCAAGTGAAAATCAAAATCAAGTGGATTTATTTTTGAGTAAAAACAAAAACCGTTTTGAATTTATTGAGGATAGAAAAGTATTACCAAGTGAAGGGTTTGATGGGTTTTATATGGCTGCAATAAAAAAAGTAAAATGAACTATTTTATCAAATTGAATAGTTTAAATGTGACTCCGGGGAGGCTCGAACTCCCGGCCCGCTGATTAAGAGTCAGCTGCTCTACCAGCTGAGCTACGAAGTCAATTTAAAGTATTATATGTGTATCGCTTCTCCATAAGCGGCAGCAGCGGCTTCCATAACCGCTTCACTCATAGTTGGGTGAGGATGAACAGTTTTAATAAGTTCGTGACCCGTAATTTCTAATTTGCGCGCTACTACTATTTCCGCAATCATTTCAGTAACATTGGCTCCAATCATGTGCGCTCCCAGTAATTCACCATATTTAGCGTCAAAAATCAATTTTACAAAACCTTCTTTTGCACCTGCCGCGCTGGCTTTCCCGCTTGCAGAAAATGGAAATTTGCCTGTTTTAATTTCGTATCCGGCTTCTTTGGCTTTTGCTTCAGTATAACCAACCGATGCGATTTCAGGTTGACAGTAGGTACACCCGGGTATGTTATTATAATTCAACACTTCTGGAGTATGACCGGCAATTTTTTCAACACAAATTATTCCTTCAGCAGACGCGACGTGTGCTAATGCTTGTCCTCCAACACAGTCGCCAATAGCGTAATACCCCGGCACATTTGTTTGATAATATGGATTTGTTAAGATTTTCCCTTTATCTGTAACGATGCCGATATCCTCAAGTCCTAAATTCTCTAAGTTAGTTTGAATTCCCACCGCAGAAAGGACAATATCACATTCAATAATTTCTTCGCCTTTTTTAGTTTTAACTTTTACTTTGCAATTATCCCCTGTCGTATCAATACTTTCAACGCTTGATTCAGTCATTACCTTCATTCCTGATTTCTTAAAGGAACGTTCCAATTGTTTGGATACTTCCGCATCCTCAAAAGGGACAATACTTGGAAGGAATTCAACTAAGGTTACTTTTGCTCCCATCGTTGTATAAAAATATGCGAACTCACTTCCGATTGCTCCTGAACCAACTACCACCATTGATTTTGGTAATTCAGACAATGTCATTGCTTCGCGATAACCGATAATTTTTTTTCCATCTTGCGGTAAGTTTGGCAATGCACGTGAACGAGCGCCAACAGCCAGTATAATATGGTTTGCTTCATAGGTAGTTGTGACTCCGTTAGTCGTCACTTCAACTTTTTTTTCCGCTTTTATTTTCCCTGTTCCTGTGATAACGTCAATATTGTTTTTCTTCATCAAAAATGAAATGCCTTTGCTCATCCCTTCCGCTATATCCCGGCTACGTTTAACAACAGTTGGAAAATCGATTTCCCCTGCGTTTACTTTAATGCCATAATCAGCGGCATGATTCAGATAATCGAACACCTGAGCGCTTTTTAACAATGCTTTTGTAGGAATACATCCCCAATTCAAACAGATACCCCCAAGATTTTCACGCTCAACTATAGCTGTTTTTAAGCCCAACTGTGATGCTCTGATTGCCGCTACATATCCTCCGGGTCCGCTACCTATTATTATTAAATCGTACGTCATGCTTTTTTTATAAATTCAATTTTAAATTTCACTATTTTATTTTAACAGTAAAAAGGGGGAATGAAGAATACTTTTATTTTAATTCTGCGAAAGTAATAAAATATTTTGGCAAAAAAATTAATATTTAACTTCTATTTGGAAGGCTTGTATTGGGTTCTTCCTTAATTATAATGCAATTGTGCCGCTTTCCAAATGGATTCATTCTTTAATTCTTATACCTTTGCTGTTCAAATTTCACTAAATGGCACGCAGAGTAAAAGAAACAGACGATTTACCAAAAGCAAAGATTACTAAAACTTCTCTAAAAAAATCACTTCGATTATTTAAGTTCGTTGGTTCGCATAAATGGAAATTATACCTTGGACTTGTTTTTTTGATGTTTACAGGGGCAACGGCTCTTCTTTTCCCTTGGATGCTCGGCGATTTAATTAAAAGTTTGGAATTAAAAGACTTCGCTAAAATCAGCAGCATAGGAACCTACCTCATTTTAGTGCTTACCATTCAATCTGTTTTTTCTTATTTCAGAGTTTACCTCTTCGTTAATTTTACCGAAAACACCTTGGCTATAATTCGCCAGGCATTGTATGCACAAATGATAAAATTACCCATGTCGTTTTACGCAGTGCAAAGGGTGGGTGATCTTAATAGTCGCATTTCTGCCGATGTAACACAATTATCTGATACCTTAACCACTACCATCGCGGAATTTTTAAGACAATTTATATTGATAGTAGGAGGTATCATTTTATTGCTGTTTATCTCGCCTAAATTAACCCTTTTGATGTTGGCAATTGTCCCTGTTGTTGCTATTGCTGCCGTTGTTTTCGGACGATTTATTCGGAAAATTTCAAAAGAGGTTCAGGACAGAATCGCACAGTCCAATACCATTGTGCAGGAAACATTACAAGGAATCACCAATGTGAAGGCTTTCGCTAATGAATATTTTGAGAACATGCGATATAAAAAAAGCACCGAATCAATTGTTGTAACTGCTATTCAAGGGGGGAAATACCGGGGCGCCTTTGCCTCATTTATTATTTTTTGTCTATTCGGATCCATTGTTGCAGTTATATGGTATGGTGTAAATCTTGCCTCAAAGGGGCAATTATTTATTGGGGATTTAATAAAATTCATCCTTTATTCAATGTATGTTGGCGCTTCTTTTGGTGGGATTGCGGAACTATATGCACAAATTCAAAAAGCGATTGGTGCCACCGAACGTGTTTTTGAAATCTTAGACGAACTTCCCGAGGGCCTTGATATCAATGCTGTTCACACAAATGTAAAACGAATTGAAGGAAATGTAAGGTTCGAAAATGTCGCTTTTACTTACCCTTCCCGTAAGGAAATACAGGTTCTCAAAAATATCACACTAACAGCTAATAAAGGCGAAACGGTTGCTATTGTCGGTCCCAGTGGATCGGGAAAATCAACCTTAATAAGCCTGATATTACGCTTTTATGATCCTGAAAATGGACGCTTATTGATTGATGAAAAAGATGCGAAAAACTATTCGCTAACCGACCTAAGAAACAATATGGCATTGGTGCCACAGGATGTATTGTTGTTTGGCGGGACTATAAAAGAAAACATCGCTTATGGTAAACCATCTGCAACAATTGCTGAAATTACAGAAGCAGCCCATAAAGCAAATGCACTGGAGTTTATTGAACGGTTTCCCGAAAAATTTGAAACCATTGTTGGTGAACGTGGCATCCAGCTTTCAGGTGGGCAGCGCCAACGTATTGCAATTGCACGTGCTGTTTTGAAAGATCCAAGCATTTTAATATTAGATGAAGCAACCAGTTCGCTTGATTCAGAATCGGAAAGGGTGGTACAGGAAGCCTTGGATAAACTGATGCTTGGGCGCACTTCATTTGTAATTGCGCATCGATTATCTACTATCCGAAAGGCAGATAAAATTATTGTTATTGATAAAGGTATGGTTCGTGAATCCGGAACACACGAAGAATTGATGCTTCAGGAAAACGGTCTTTATCGTAGTTTAAGCAAGTTGCAGATGGAAATGGCGTAAACAAAAAGTAGGCAATTAGCAATTTATCAATAGGCAATTCAGTAATTGCGCAATTGGTAATTTATCCATTTACCATTTGAACATTGCCTTACTACTTTTTTCATTGAAGATTAGCGAATACCTATAGAATTGCCTACTGCAAAATTGTTGAATTTTCTATCGTTATGAATTCGTAAATTTGCGGAAATTCAATCTTCATAAAATTATGAAATACATTATTTCCTACTCCAAACCTCACAATCATTATATCGATATTGAATTTATTGTTGATAAAATACATCAGGATGAATTATTAATTCAATTACCTGCTTGGCGTCCCGGGCGGTATGAGCTGGGAAATTTTGCAAAAAATATCCAAAAATGGGAAGCTTTTGATCAAAAAGGAAATGTCCTCAAATTTAAAAAAATCACTAAGGATTGCTGGGAGATACAAACAAAAGGTATTTCATCAATCCACATTAAATACAATTATTATGCCGCTGAAATAAATGCGGGATCTACATTTTTAGATGCCAGACAATTATTTATGAACCCGGTAAACTGTTGCGTTTATGTCCCGGACAGGATGGATGAACCTTGTGAATTAATTTTACAAATACCTGCTAGTTATAAAGTAGCTTGCGGGGCTAAACAATCTCCGTTTCCTGAATACATTCCTTCGATAGAAAATGGAGATAGAAGGATTGAAGAGAAGTGTTTTACTTATCGGGATTTTCACGAGCTGGCGGATTCCCCTTTTATAGCAAGTGATTCGCTGCAACATTCTAAATTTGTTTGCTTTGGAGTGGAATTTAATATTTGGTTTCAGGGGGAGTGTAAACCCGATTGGACTAAACTTACCGGTGATTTTATGAAATTCATAAATGAGCAACTGCTTATTATAGATACCTTTCCAAGCAAGATATATCATTTTTTATTTCAGATACTTCCTCACAGGATTTATCATGGAGTAGAACACACAACATCCACTGTAATAGCCCTTGGACCTGGTTATAATTTAATGAAAGGTGATTTATACGAGAATTTATTAGGGGTAAGCTGTCATGAATTATTTCACGCCTGGAATATTAAAACTATTCGTCCTGTTGAGATGCAGCCTTATGATTACAGCAAAGAAAATTATTCAAAGTTGGGTTATGTTTGTGAAGGCGTTACCACTTATTATGGTGATTATCTTTTGTTTCGTTCCGGCGTATTTAACGAGCAACAATACTTTCAAACCTTAACTGTGCGGTTGCAAAAACATATCGATAACTTCGGGCGGTTTAATCTTTCTGTCGCCGATGCTTCATTTGATTCATGGTTGGATGGCTATACTCAGGGCATTCCTAACCGCAAAACATCTATTTATGATGAAGGCTGTTTATTAGGATTTGTCACTGATATTTTTATCCGAAAAAATTCCGGGAATAAAAATTCATTAGATCATGTGATGCGCTATTTATATAATGAATTCGCATTAAAAGGTAAGGGCTATTCTGACCTTGATTATAAAAGTATTGTGGAGCATTTTGCAAATACTTCTTACGAAATTATTTTTGATAATTATATTAATTGCGCAGCTGATTATGAATTGATTTTACGTGACGCATTGGATTTTATCGGTTGCGAATTACTAGTACAGCCCTCCGCTAAATTACATGAACACAGCTTAGGAATTAAGGTTGCTGAAGTAAATGGCGTGTGTAAAATCATTGCTGTTTATCCCAATTCGATTGCGGATATTAAAGGACTTGCAATTAACGATGAAATAATCGCTGTAAATAATATGCAGATGAAAATGGATGCATCCGGAACAAATTTTTCGGAGTGGTGCAGTTATTACGGAAACAAACCTGTCTCATTAACTATTGCAACGAATGGTATTATGAAGCAATTAGAGATGATTCCTCAGCCTGGTTGTTATTACAAATCGGCAACTATAAAAAAGTTAGCATCGGCTGACGAAAAGCAAAAAGATAATTTTAAGAAATGGAGTAATTGTAAATTTGATTTTTAAATACTTTTTGAATAAAAAATGGGAACAACAGAAATATTGAATGAAAATGGGACTCCCAAGCGTCCCACTACATTATCAGTTTTATGTATATTAACTTTTATTTCTTCCGGTCTGGGATGTTTATCCGCATTACTTACCCCTGTATTTTCTGATGTGATGATCGAATTTCTGAAAAGCACTCCTGATTATGATGAAGTTGTTATGAATGAAGCAATCATAATACTACAAGCTGGTTGGGGCTTTTATTTAATTTCTTTTACCTTGGGTTTGGGGTCTTTGGCGGGAGCTGTTTTAATGTGGAAATTAAAAAAAACAGGATTCCATTTTTATGCGCTGTCTAATTTAGGATTATTGTTTGCTCCTATGTTAATGTTTAGCATGGCTATCAGTTGGGCTGGCATCTTGCTTACTACAAGTTTTATTCTTTTATATGCTGTTAATTTAAAATTTATGAGGTAGCAAATAATTATTCATTATTCAAAACACTACTTCCTTTTCCAATATCCAACAAAAAAAATAATCAGACCAACCAAGCCCATTGCGAAAGTAAAAAATGTTTGCCCTGCATGTATGAGTGTTGCAAGGGTTTTACCAACTATCCCTGTTACGCCATAAAGGAGCATTGCTTGTCCCACTAGAAAATGGTAAGCCCCCATACCTCCCCCCTGAATGGGTATAGAACGGCCAATGGTTCCGATACTCAAAATAGTAAGGCATGCACCCCAGGATAAAATAGATGTTTCTTTAAAAATAAAAAACCAGAAATAGGTCATTAAATAATAACACAACCATATTAAAAAAGTATAAAGAATAAAAAGTTTTTTTTGTCTGATTTTTGAAATACTTGTTAATCCTTCTTTCAAGCCTTCAATAAATTTTAAAATTAGTAGTGGAGTTTTTTTTCGAATGATTTTCCGGAAGTAGAAAAATAAAAAAGAAAGAAGCAGTATAAAAACAAGCACCATAAATAGAACCAACCGATTGCCATCCATGATTTTTACAATAATTCCATTATAAACTGGCAGAAAAATATTTTCATAAAAAAAATGGATAATTTGATTAAACTGCAATGCAAGGGTTAGCAGTAATATAATTATTAAGCTGATAATATCGATTATACGCTCAATAATTACAGTGCCTAATAATTTCATAAAAGGGATGTTATCTTGTTTCTTTACCGATAAGCAGCGTGTAATTTCACCTAAACGCGGGATGCAAAAATTTACAAAATAGCCAATTGATAATGCTGCAAAAGCGTTAAAAAATCCTGTCTTGTAACCCATTGATTTAATAAGCATTTGCCAGCGCAACACTCTGAAAATATATACCATCAATGATACAAGCATTACAGGAAAACACCAGGAAAAATTTCCTGTACTTATCTCGGCTTTGATGTCAGAATAATTCAAATCCTTAAAAAACAACCAGGACAACCCAAACCCAATGTTGAGTAGAATAATATACTGTATTATTTGAACTGATTTCGATTTCACATTGTGTTTTTTTGTAGATCAAAATAACTGAAAAGAATTAATATTTATTTTCAAATTAATTGCCTTTTACAAGTTCAAACGCTTTTTTATGAGCGGATTTTCCGTTAATTAAAATTTCAATAATATGTTTTCCTGAATAATGTTTACGTGTTGTAAAGTCTTCAAAACGATGTTTCTTGGAAATATGTAATGTTTGATTGGGTTTCAGTTCAATCTCTTTTAATTTAAATACTTTCGGCGATAATTTACCTGATTTTTTAAAATAATGGATAGCAAAATCGATTACTAATTTTTGCGATTTGGATTTTTCGGAAATAACATCAAACTCAAATAATAAAGTATCGCCCAATTGGATTTCCGGCTTATTTATTTTAAAATTAGTTACACGTACTCTAACATTTTTTTCGAAAGCAAAAAGCGAAAGTGATTGTGCATTTCCTTTCTTTATAAGTGTTCGGCATGCATGTTTGATAATCCATAAAGTATTTATATTCGTCTTGTCCCAAGTGTTTAAAATACCAAGCAGCCATTCCGTATTATCTTTTGAAATATCATTTAGATGGTTTGCTACTGATTTTCTTACATACAGTTCATTGTCTGTTTTCAATTTTTCCAGTATCGATTGAGTAATTTTTGGGTTTTTAATTACCTCATCCAGTTTGAATGACCATGGTAAATAAGGGCGACAACCTTCAGAAGCTAAACGCCTCACATGATAATTTTTGTCTTCAGCCCAATCGTTCATCACTTTAATGGTTTTCTTAAAATCACGTTTTAAAAATTCACGAATAGCAAATTCTGATGATCCAAATTGTGTAAAATATTTTAAGGCTTCCATTGAAAGATTAAAATCATTATGCCCGTATAAGCTTACAAAATCTGGAAAAACAAGCGAAGTGTAATTTCTTTTTAAATTCGGAATTGTTTTAACTAATAGTTCTATGGATTTTTTGTAATCCGGAGGCAAATATTTACTTAATACGATAGAAGTAGTACGCATCCGTTCATTTAGGGAGAGCGGGGCTATATTTTTTGTAACATCTGTTATAAATTTTGCAGCCTTAAAATTTTTATCGACTTTAGTCAACTCCAGCGCAAAATGCTCATAGAATTTTTTATTAAATATTTCTTTTAATGCTTCAGCCATTTGATAATTTCTGAATTATGCTCCATTCGATCATTCATTTCGAGAGGTATGGGGTGTTTTGTTAAGAATTGAAGAGTTCCATGACAGTAATCTCCGGAGAAATACCCACTCTTCCAGGGTAAGCCAAAAAGCCTAATCCCCGGTTGACATATAAATATTGATTTCCCTGATTATACAATCCTGCCCATTGTTTATAGGCATATTGAACAGGACTCCATTTAAAGCCCTTCATTTCAATACCAAATTGTGCTCCATGAGTATGACCGCTGAAAGTGATGTCAATATCCTTATACTCTTCTTTTACCTGTAAATTCCAATGTGAAGGGTCATGCGAGAGAAGCAATTTCACTAAATATTTTTCGGTTCCGGCATGCGCACTTTTCAAATCTCCATATTTAGGAAAATGGAAACTCCCTCCCCAGTTTTCAATTCCAATTATAGCAATTTCATCATTACCTCTTTTAATAGAAACATGTTCGTTCATTAATAATTTCCATCCTAATTGTGAATGTACATTTTTCATCGCATTGAAATTCACAATTTTTGCTTCCTTGGTTTCCCAATTAGCGTAATCACCGTAATCATGATTGCCAAGTGTGCTGAAAACACCCATAGGGGCAGTTATTTTTCCCAACACTTCCATAAATTGTTCAGTTTCCGATGCAAGGTTGTTTACCAGATCTCCGGTAAAAAATATTAAATCAGGTTTGTGTTTTTGAATAATTTTTACTGCTTCCTCCAAATGGGCAGTAGAAACAAAACTTCCGGTATGAATATCAGAAAGTTGTACTATTTTTAATCCATTGAAAGCATTGGGAAGCTTGGGTAAAATCACTTTGACGGAATGTATTCTATAGTCAAAAGCCCCTTTAATCATTCCATAAACAAACGCCGCGAAAGGGATTGCTGTCATTCCCAAGGCAATTTGGTTTAAAAATTTTAAACGTGAAATAGCGTGTGTACTATCCGCTATAGTTACAGGAGTTGTAAAATAGCTGGCAATCCAGCGGAATAAACGAATTATATCATCCGTAGCAATGAAGAGAGAACCAATTATTTTTGAGATAATTACCATCACTACAAAACCAAACAAATAAACACGAAGATATTTTGGCCAATCAGCAACCGGAATAAAAAGTAATATCAAAAAGAGTGAAAAAGTAAAGATACTGTAGCCCCAGTATATATAGGATACAATCATTCTTTTATGAGCGGATGCATTTTTTAAAACGGTAACAATAGCTTGATAAAAATACCAATCAATAAGTAATAGCAACAGACCAAGAATAAAAATGCGGATGCTTAACGACATATAAACAGATTTTAGAATTGGTCATGACTGTCCAACTTTTATTCAGGTAAAAGTCTGGAGTTTCCTCAAAAAATTATTCAGGGAATAAAGCTAATTGAAAATCGTCAA
>JAVHPE010000188.1:0-2332 GCA_036170475.1 Bacteroidia bacterium
CAAAACCCATTTTAGAAAGTACTTTTACGGCCAAACGTTGATTTAATGCATTATCCTCACAAAGTAATATTTTAACTTGTCCGAATGATTTATTCAGGGCTAAAGTTTCTTTTCTCTTTTCATTGGTGGAATTCTCTGTTTTTTTGTATTTTATATCAAAAGAAAATTCAGAACCTTTTCCAACTTCACTTTTCACTTTTATCTCACCACCAAGGAGTTCCACTAAATTTTTAGCAATACTTAAACCTAAGCCAGAGCCACCAAATTTCCTTGTTGTTTCGCTGTTTGCCTGCGAAAATCTTTCAAAAATTATTTCCATTTTGTCGGAAGGAATTCCAATACCGGTATCCTGTATAATAAATTTCATCTTATAATGAGCATCATCTTCTTCAATTATCTTTGCAGAAACAGTAATACTTCCCTCTTCAGTAAATTTTATGGCATTTCCTATCAAATTGATTAAAATCTGATTTAGCCTGAGGGTATCACCAATAACATAATCTGGCAAAGAAGCATCCAGAAAAAAATTGTATTCAAGATTTTTTTCTCGGGCTTTTTCATTGAGCAGATTGTATATATTTTTCAAACTACCTCTCAAATTAAATGGTACTGATTCAATTTCTATTTTCCCTGACTCTATTTTTGAGAAATCAAGGATGTCATTTATTATTGAAAGTAAACCAGTGCCGGCCAGCTTCACCGAACTCACATATTCCTTCTGGTTTTCGTCCAGAGTAGTTTGTTCAAGCAAATCGGTAAAGCCAATAATAGCATTCATCGGCGTGCGAATTTCATGGCTCATATTGGCAAGAAAACTGTTTTTTGAAATAACAGAATGTTCCGCCTTTTCTTTTGCATCTATTAACTCCAATTCAATTTTCTTTCTGTCTGTAATATTATCAAAAGTAACTCCAACCATATTCCCAGGCAAAGGAAAGGAGGTGAAGGAGAAATAGCCGGGTTTCACCCTTTGTCCACCGTATGGAAACTCTCCAATATTAATCGATTTTTTGTTTATTATAGTTTCCTTAAGGATTTCAGGTATTTGTGTGACTCCGTTTGGTGAGGGGAATATCTCTTTTAATGTTTTTCCTATTAAATGAGAAACGTCGTGCCCGATATAAATGCTTGAAATGGGGTTGGTTGAAACCAAACGAAATTCAAGCGGATTATCACTACTGGTCATTTCAAAAACAAATAAACCAGATTTCATGTTGTTTACAATGTCTTCATAAAGTTTAATGGCTTGCTCGTTTTTTATCTGTTCAGAAATATCATGGGCGATGCCCAAATAGCCGATTATATTATGTTGATTATCTGAAAGGGCTGTAACAGCTAACTCGACAGGGATTTTGTTGCCATTTTTTGCGATATACGTCCATCTGTTGACTTCAGGCTCACCAAGCCTGGCTTTTGATATAAAAACATCAAACCCCGGGGCTATGTTTTTTTTTAGCTCTATGCTTAATTGCCTCGATTTTTCAACTACTTCGGATAGATCGTGAATTAAAGTCGGACTGCTCTTTCCAATAAAGTCTTCCATTTTATAGCCAAGCATTTTCTCCGATCCCTTATTAAATGTTCTGATAATCCCGTCTGCATCAGTTGAAATGATGGAATATTCAGTTCCATTTAATATCGCATTTTGCCAACCCAAATACTGTATAAGCGATAATTCATTTTCTTTTTTTTGTGTAATATCCTGTCGGATTGCTACATATTTATAAGGTTTCCCTTCTTTATTCAAAAAAGGGACTATCGTAGCATCAACCCAATAAAAGGAGCCATCTTTCGCCATGTTCTTAATTTCCCCTCTCCAAATTCCGCCGTTTTCAATGGTTGTCCAAAGTTCTTCGAAAAACTCTTTGGAGTGGTATCCTGAATTAATAATTCGGTGATCTTGTCCTATCAGCTCTTCCTTTGAATATTTAGAAATTTCACAAAATTTCTTATTCACATAGTTAATGATTCCTTTTTCATCTGTAATTGCCATAATGGCTGTTTCATCTAATGCTTCTTTATAGAAATCTAAATTATTTTCGAGTGCATGGATTTTATCCTGAACTGATTTTATTAATTCAACCTCCAAAAAAGATGATCTTTTCCTGATTTCCATTTGTTCAACTACTTGTAGGCTGAGAATCGTTAAAGCTTCTTTTTGTTCATTGCTTAATTTTTTAGGCTTCCTGTCAATTACACATAAGGTGCCTAAGTTATATCCCTGAAGATTCTTAAGAGGCACACCGGCATAAAACCTAATATGGGGTTCACCAATAACCAGGGGATTGTTCCTGAATACTTCATTTTTTGATGGATCTGTAATTTCAAAAAG
>JAVHPE010000189.1:0-2320 GCA_036170475.1 Bacteroidia bacterium
TAATATACAATAATACGAAACTTTTTTATTACGCATAAAATCGTTTCGCTTGCATCAATTGAGGTTGTTCTTTTATCGAACAAATCACTTTTCCATTACTAAACCGGAGGACGTGCAAAAAAACTTGTGAAGTATTTATCGCTTAATTATTCTTTGAATGAAAACTCCTTGTCTGGTTTTCACTTTGAACAGATACAACCCGCTATTAAACATGTGTATATCAATGTTTGCGAAATTGGTACAGAATTGTTTTTCTAAAATTAATGACCCAAGGGAGTTATAGATTTCCACTTTAAATTGCTCAGCTCCATTGACAGATAGCTCAATTGCATCAGAAGCCGGGTTTGGATAAATAGTACTATTTTTTGAAATATCAAAATCTGTTACGCTGGTGCTAATACATGTATTTATAAACAAAGAGTCTTTTGCCGAATTAGTACAGTAATTCCCATCTGTAACAGTATACGTTACAACATTCCATCCTGAGTTTGCAGTTGCAGGATCGAAACTACCTGAACTTACACCCTGTCCGCTATAAGCGCCACTTGCAGGACTTCCTCCAGATAAAACAAAGACCGCATCTGTACTGCATACCGTATCACTCCCTGCTATATTTAATGAAACAGCCATTGGTGTGGATACCGTCAGATAGGTTGTTAATAAACTATCACAGGTATTTGTCGCAGTTAAAGTATCCAGATAGGTATTGGTTGCAGTATAGGTATGAGAACCAATTGCAAGTGTTTCACCCGCACACAAAGTAATTGTTTGGCTTGATGTAATTGCTGGCGGTTCATTAACTGTAAAGCCTGCCGAAGTAACAACAACAGAAGCGCTATCAGTAACAGTGACGGAATAAACACCTGCTGTTAATCCGCTTGCAATGGCTGCTGTTCCGCCACTTGGTAACCAACTATAAGAATACGAACCTGTTCCGCCTGTCGCGACTACTGATAACGTTGCAGTTGCTGTACCATTACAAGCAATAAGCGATGTTTGTGAAACAGTAACATTAAATTCTACCGTAACATACAATGATGCAATATCATTTTTACAACCTGCACTTGTTGTCTCCTGTACAGAAACATCCCCACTGGCAATACCAAAATTAACAACAATTGAATTGCTGCCTTGTCCGCTAACAATGCTTGCTCCCGCAGGCAATGTCCAAAAGTATGCTGAGCCGACAGTATTAACAACACTGTAGGTTACATTCATCGCATTTTGAGCGACTTGTATTGCCCCTGAAATGGAATACGGATTGATTAGAATACCAAAAAAGTCGGCAGCCCAATAGGTGGAATGAAAATTTTTTTCAATAGCATAAGTGCCTGTTGCTCCTCCCTGTCTGGGGCAAGCGCCTGTATCAAGGGATATACCATGCCCCATGTTAGTTATTTTATAGTAATAAACTACCGGATTGTTTAAGTTGTCGTTATAAATTGTTTGCTCCACAACTGAGTTCCCTTGAAAAGAACTATTGGTAACATCAGCTGTTTGATCGGCATTGTTCAGATCTGTCCATTGTTTGATTAGTTCGGTGGCATTGTTGATATTCACGGTTAAATCTACTGTACCATGAAATATAGCAACATGAGGGAATGGTCCAAGATAGCCGGGATTTTCATTTTTTACGAGGGCACTCCATTGGGCAGGTGTTTTTATTATATATCCTCCCATAGCAG
Organism: Bacteroidia bacterium; assembly: GCA_036170475.1. Classification (GTDB taxonomy): domain Bacteria; phylum Bacteroidota; class Bacteroidia; order 2-12-FULL-35-15; family 2-12-FULL-35-15; genus 2-12-FULL-35-15. The sequence goes on from JAVHPE010000189.1 coordinate 1,686, forward strand.
TAGATGCATATATACTGGATGTTGCGGCTTTGTATGGCAAGCCTGCCATGATGGCTCCTTTGGTAAACAGCTCGGGATATGCGGCTAACATAACGCTTGTCATGCCTGCTCCGGCAGACAAGCCGGTAACAAAAATTCTGGTGGTGTCAATCGTATAATTTAATTTCACATAATCTACCATTTGTTTGATTGACAAAGCTTCTCCTTGGTTTTTGCTTTGATCGGTAGCGTCAAACCAGTTAAAACACTTGCTGCTATTATTTGCCGCTATTTGTTCAGGATATATCATGATAAATTTATGCCTGTCTGCCAACTTGTTCCAGCCTGATTGAACTGCGTATATACTGGCGGTTTGTGAACATCCGTGCATCGCGACAATCAAAGACACAGCACCTGAAATACCGGAGGGAATGTAAGTGTACATATTCAAATTTCCTGGATTGCTGCCAAAAGAAGTTACCGCTGTAAGTGATCCTTGTCCATGCGCATTTATAGATAATAATGCTACAATAATTAAAGATAGAATTGATTTTAAAATTTTCATTACGTGAGATTGATTGTCTGGTAAAAGTAGCCTTTTCGGATAAACGTAGTACATTTTACTTTACATTCTTTGAATTTGAACAGGCAATTAG
>JAVHPE010000190.1:0-2305 GCA_036170475.1 Bacteroidia bacterium
GATAGAAATGCCAGTGAAATAATGAAACTGCATCTTTATTATTCAAAAGACATTGTAAAAAAACCTATCTATATCAGAGATACGGTAATGATGGCAAATGAAGTTCGGAAAGCGGATATATGTCCTTCCCGCATTGATATTGGTAAATTAACTTTTGACTGGTATCAGGAAAAGAACAATTATAAAACAGCTTCCGACTATATTAATAATAAACTAAAAGACCTGATAGGGAAAAAACATATTGTTGTTCCTAAAGACGTTGTATTATATGGGTTTGGTCGTATTGGACGTTTGGCTGCACGTGAGTTGATTGCACAATCGGGCAAAGGAGAGCAGTTGCGTTTAAAAGCAATAGTAACACGTGGAAATAGCGATACTGAAATTACAAAACGTGCCGATTTATTGAGATCCGATTCGGTTCATGGGACTTTTCCCGGAACAATTGTTGAAGATTTTACGAACAAAGCCTTAATCATCAATGGTCATAAAGTATATATGATTGATGCTAAGAATCCGGAAGATGTTGATTATACTTCTTATGGAATTAATGATGCATTGTTAATTGATAACACCGGTGTTTACAGAAACAGAGAGGAACTAAGCAGACATTTAAAAGCAAAAGGAATTTCAAAAGTATTGTTAACAGCACCGGCAAAAGGAGATGTGCCAAACATTGTGTATGGTGTAAATCATGAAACAGTTGATGTTAAAAAAGAAAATATTTTTTCAGCAGCCTCCTGTACTACCAATGCGATAATGCCGGTTTTACAGGTTATTAATACTAAATTAGGTATTGCCCGCGGACATATTGAAACAATTCACTCGTATACGAATGATCAGAACTTATTGGATAACTACCATAAAAAATATCGCAGAGGACGCTCCGCGGCTCTAAACATGGTAATTACAGAAACAGGTGCCGAAAGCGCTATTAAGAAGGTTTTACCTGAATTGTCAGGCAAATTTACCGCAAACTCAGTGCGCGTACCAACACCAAATGTTTCCTTAGCCATATTGAGCATGACTGTTAATAAAGAGGTAACTAAAGAAGATGTTAACGAGGTATTAAAAAGTGCTTCCTTAAACGGAACGTTGGTAGATCAGATTCAGTATATCAATTCAAATGAGTTTGTTTCGACAGATGTTATCGGAAATCCTTGCGCATCGGTATTCGACAGTCAGGCAACCATTGTGGGACCTGATAAGAAAAATATTGTAATGTACGTATGGTATGATAATGAGTATGGTTATACCCGTCAGTTGATACGTTTTTCTAAGAATATCGCTAAAGTAAGAAGAATGGTGTATTATTAGAAAAATTCAATTTTTTTAATTTTTAAGTCCCAATCCCTGACCCCGCTTTTGAGCGGGGTTAGAGTTTTATTTTAATTTTTAAAATCGTTTTAATAACTTTAACAGGGTTTAAAATTCTGTCAAAGCATCGTTGAACTATTGTGAGCAGTCTGTATCAAAAAATAATTAACATTGAAAATAGTGGGCTTTCGGCTGCATTGTGTACTATTATTGCCACAAAAGGTTCTTCTCCCCGTAAAATGGGAGCAAAAATGTTAGTTTATCCAAATGGTTCTATTGAAGGGTCCATTGGCGGTGGAGCACTTGAAAAGAAGGTAATAGAGCAAGCTTTGGGAGTTTTGAAAAATAACGAAGCTGCTGTTGTAACATACAATCTTGTAACTGAACTTGCGATGTGCTGCGGAGGAACAGTTGATCTTTTTATTGAACCAATTATGAGTAAAAAAAAATTATATATTTTCGGAGCAGGGCATTGCGGTAAAGCTTTGGCAAAATTCGCTCATGCTCTTGATTTTAATGTTACATTGATAGATGAACGGTATGATGCTTTTGAAGGAATGGATTTTTCTGAATTTGCTATAGTTAGAGAACATCATGCTACCGCAATTGAAACATTGAGTTTTGATGAAAATACATTTATAGTTATATTAACCTATGACCATTCCTATGACAGAGAAATTTTAGCTTTAACTTCCCAAAAAACACATGGTTATATAGGAATGATAGGTAGTTCACGCAAAGTAGCAATCGCAAAAAAAAATATGATAGCCTCTAATATTCTAAATGAAGAGGAGTTGAATAAAATTGATATGCCCATTGGAATAGACATCAAAGCCGTCACTCCTCAAGAGATTGCGATAAGCATTTTGGCAAAGTTAATTGAGGTAAGGAATAAAAAATAATACACCTGGAATATCAATACTATTATAGACGGACTCTAATTAGTGTCTGTCCATAGAGTCGAGAGTCTGAACTATAATGTTCGAGTTCG
>JAVHPE010000191.1:0-2293 GCA_036170475.1 Bacteroidia bacterium
ACTATTTAAAAGCATTGAAGCTTTCGGAAGAACTCGGAAATAAAAATGCAATTGAAAGACATCTTGGCAACATGGGGATTGTTTACAGTGAAGAAAAGGATAACTTAAAAGCATTAGATTGTTTTTTCAAAGCATTAAAAATGGCGGAAGAACTTGAAGATAAAAATGGAATCGCAGCCATTCTAACTAATATTGGGATTATCTATTGCACACAAGGCAACTACCCCAAGGCTTTGGAGTATTATTTCAAGGCTTTGAAAATTGCAGAAGAACTCGGAAATAAAATCGCAATTGCAAACTCCCTCAGCAATATCGGCTCTCTTTACACCAAAACTGGAAAATTTAAAGAATCAGAACAATATCACAAAAGAGCTATAACTATTGTTGATAGCATTGGCGCATTGGATTATTTAAGGCAATTTGAAGAGTCCCTTTCTCACCTTTACGACACTACAGGACAGCATAAGTTGGCTCTTATTTATTACAAAAAAGCAACCGCGCTTAAAGACACACTTTTCAGTCAGGAAAACAAAAAAGAATTGGTGCGCAAAGAAATGAACTACGAGTTTGATAAAAGGGAAACAGCAGCCAAAGCGCAACAGGATAAAAAAGATGCAGTAACAGCATCAGAAAAACAAAGACAAAAGGTTATCATCTATTCAATAAGTATTGGTTTATTTTTAGTTTTGTTGCTTGCATTCTTTATTTTTAGAGGGTACAGATTGAAACAAAAAGCAAATATTATTATCACTCAACAAAAAGCGGAAGTAGAAAAGCAAAAAGAATTGGTTGAAGTGAAAAACAAAGAAATTACCGACAGTATAAACTACGCAAGGCGAATTCAACAAGCAAAACTACCGAAGAAAGAAGAAATTTATTCTGCGCTCCCTCAAAGTTTTATTCTGTTCAAGCCCAAAGATATTGTAAGCGGAGACTTTTATTTTTTTTATAAAAATGAGCAAACTGTTTTTATTGCTTCTGCCGACTGCACAGGACACGGAGTACCGGGAGCATTTATGAGTATGATTGGTTCTGAAAAATTAGAGGACGCTGTTTCGCAAACTACTGACACATCAGAAATTTTAAAACTACTAAACAAGGGAATAAAAACTTCCCTTCATCAATCTGAAATTAATGAATCTACGCGAGACGGGATGGATATTGCACTTGTAAGTTTAAAGTTAAAAGTTGAAAGTTCAGAGTCAGCAGAAAATACCTCAAAACTCATAACTCATAACTTTGAACTCAAGTACGCTGGTGCAAATCGCCCAATTTGGATTATTCGTAAAGGGCAGACAGAAGTAGAAGAAATAAAAGCTACAAAAAAAGCAATTGGCGGTTTCACAGAAGACAATCAACACTTTGACACGCAGGAAATAAAATTACAGCAAGGAGACACTTTTTATATCTCTACTGACGGTTACGCTGATCAATTTGGAGGTGCGGAAGGTAAAAAATTAATGACGAAAAGATTTAAGGAAATCCTACTCGACATTCAAAACAAACCAATGCAGGAACAAGAAAAATATTTAGAGACATTTATTGACAACTGGCGCGGAAAGAGGGAACAAATTGACGACATTTTAGTAATCGGGGTGCGACTGTAGTATTGGAACTATGCGTTACTACCGTGTTACGACTGACAGAAAATATGAATCGAAAGATAGGATCATTTAGCTAATCGTTGGCGGCTATCCCATGAAAAACAAACTTTTATTATGACGTTTTTAAACTGCATTATTCATTGCACAAATATATTCGGTTTACATCTGCGCTCCATGGGGAAGAGCATCGGGGAATGTCTTGGATTAAATATAATTATCAGATTAAAAGTGATGTTTCTTGTGACGTTTTTATTGGTTTCATGTTATGCGAAATCTCAATTCAAATTAGAAATAGTTATAACTAATGTTCACAGTAATAGCGGAAAAATAGTATTAGAACTTTTAGATAGCTATCAAAAATCAATAGTTGGGAAAAATTGCATCATACAAAACAAAATGGGTTCCATCATCATTGAAAATCTTAAACCCTCAAAATACGCTGTTCATTATATTCATGATGAAAATTCCAATGGCAAGTTTGATACTAATTGGGTGGGAATACCTATAGAAGGGTATGGATTTTCAAATAACGCGTTTGGAAATTTTGGTCCTCAACCCTTTGATAAGTTACTTTTTGATGTAAAAGGAGATACTAAAATTGTATTATCCACTAAATACTAAAAGAATCATTTACTAAATTGGAGTTTATATAAGTTAAGGCTGATTCCAAACTCTCCCTCTCCTTTTTC
>JAVHPE010000192.1:0-9807 GCA_036170475.1 Bacteroidia bacterium
ATAGAAACAGGCAAGTGGTAAAATTTCTAAACGGTTTTTAAGGAAACTCCAGTGAAATAAACATTTATAAATAGCAAGAATTCTATTTTATAAACAATTAATTTTGATTATATTTCCCTCAAAATTTGAACAATGCTCTACTCTTTTCTAAAAATAGTAATGCAAATTACAGTACGTGTATTTTTCCGTTCTATCACTGTACGTAATAAAGAGCTGATACCTGATAAAGGCCCTTTGATGGTACTGGTAAATCATCCAAGCACTTTTATGGATCCTATTGTAGTGGCTACTATGCTGAATAGAAAAGTGTTTTCTTTAGGAAAAGGGGATCTTTTTAAAAGTAAAATTGCACGATGGTTTTTACCAAAATTACGTGTGATTCCTTTATATCGTCAAAAAGATGATCCTACGTTGATGAGCAAAAATAAAGAAATTTTCATTAAATGCTTTGAACATTTAGAACATGGAGGAGCTCTGTTAATGTTTCCTGAAGGTACCAGTATTACAGAACGTAAACTCAGACCGATAAAAACTGGTGCTGCGCGTATCGCTTTGGGTGCTGAGGCACAAAACAATTTTAAGCTTGGTGTACATATTATTACCATAGGATTAAACTATGCCAACCCCCATAAATTCAATCGCGATGTGTTCATTAATATTGGAAAGCCTATTGAAGTAGCTGATTTTAAAAAAGATTATGCCATAGATGAATTTAAAGCAGCCGAAAATTTAACGGAAGAAATTCGCAAAAGGCTTGAAACGTTAATAATTGCCATTGAGGATTCAAAAACTGACGAGTTGGTAAAAAACATCGAAATCCTTTATAAATATAAACTATCAAAGGATATGGGAATTAATAGAAATGATAAAGATGCTGATTTTAAAATGACCAGAAATATTCTTGAAATTGTAAATCATTACCTAAAAAATAAACCAAAATATGTAGAAAAAATAAGTTATCGGATAAAGGAATATTTAAACAATATACATCAATTAGGACTAAAGGACAATGATATTGCCCGAAACAAAAAAAATAATTCTTTTATAGTTAGTAACTTGAAAGCATTATTAATACTCGTTTTGGGATTTCCAGTTTATGTTTATGGAGCGATAAATAATTTTTTACCTTTTGAAATTCCGGGATTACTTGCAAGAAAAATAAGTAAATCAATGGAGTTCATCGGTGCTATCAGCATGGTTGCTGGAATGTTTACATTTCTGATTTTTTATACTACGCAGATTATCCTGATTTGGAAATATATGCACCTTCAATGGCTTACAATAGCTTATGGGATAAGCCTTCCGATAAGCGGTTTATTTGCCTATTGGTATTTTCATACGGTAAATAAAATGCGAGCCAAATGGGTACTTTTGTTATTATTTTACAAAAGAAGTGTTTTCATTTCTAATCTTATTATTGAACGCGAACAAATTATTGCAGAGTTTGATAAAGCTAAAAATGAATATAGGATTTCTCATAAAGCCAACTAATTTATTTCCGGAGGGAAGGTTATAAAAAGGGAGAGAAAATAGAACCAAAAGGAAGAATGAATTAACAACTTTCAAATAAATTTATAAAAGAATAAAGTATGGAGTTCCAACAAAAAAAAACAGATACTTACTCCTCCCACATGGGGATGTCAGGAGAGGCTGATTCTTTCAAAAAACAAATTTTACAAGGGATACCTTCTGAATTACCACTTGTAAAACCTTTTGATGTAAAATTAAATCATGCTCCAAAACGAAAGAACATTTTAAGTGCTGAAGAAAAAAAACTGGCAATTCGTAATGCCTTACGTTATTTCGATAAAAAACATCATGCTGTTTTAGCGAAAGAATTCGCATTGGAACTAAAAAATTACGGACGTATTTATATGTATCGTTTTCGCCCTGATTACGTCATTCATTCTCGCCCTATAAGTGATTATCCTCATCAGTCAAAGCAGGCTGCGGCTATTATGCTGATGTTGCAAAATAATTTAGATTTCGCCGTGGCACAGCATCCCCATGAATTAATTACGTACGGAGGTAATGGTGCTGTGTTTCAAAACTGGGCGCAGTACTTATTAACGATGAAGTACTTGGCTGAAATGACCGATGAACAAACACTGACATTGTATTCAGGTCACCCGATGGGTTTGTTCCCTTCACATAAAGATGCACCACGTGTGGTTATTACCAATGGCATGATGATCCCAAACTACAGTAAACCTGATGATTTGGAAAAATATAATGCTTTAGGTGTAACACAATACGGTCAAATGACAGCAGGTTCATTCATGTATATTGGTCCGCAGGGAATTGTGCATGGCACCACTATTACTTTATTAAATGCAGGAAGAAAATTTGCTGGAGCTACTAAAGATGGCTTATCCGGAAAAGTTTTTATAAGTGCTGGGTTGGGAGGCATGAGCGGGGCGCAGCCCAAAGCTGCTGTTATTGCTGGTGCTATTGCGGTAATTGCAGAAGTAAACCCTAAAGCATTGCAAACAAGGCATTCTCAGGGGTGGGTAGATGAAGTATATGACAATCTTGATAAATTAATTGTTAGAATAGAAAAAGCTCGTCTTGCAAAAGAGGCTGTATCATTGGCTTATCAAGGCAACATAGTGGATTTGTGGGAAAAACTTGCGAATAATAATATTAAAATAGATTTAGGTTCTGACCAAACCTCCTTGCATAACCCGTGGGCGGGTGGTTATTACCCTGCCGGGATTTCATTTACTGATGCGAATAAGATGATGGCAGAACATCCTGAACAATTTAAAAAGGAAGTTCAAAAGACCTTGATACGTCATGTCGCTGCGATAAATAAAATGACAAAAAGCGGAATGTATTTTTTCGACTATGGAAATGCATTTTTATTAGAAGCATCACGTGCCGGTGCTGATGTTTTGAAATCGGATGGCAAATTCAAATATCCATCTTATGTACAGGATATTTTAGGTCCACTCTGCTTTGACTACGGATTTGGACCCTTCCGATGGGTTTGTACCTCCTGCGATCCTAAAGATTTAGAAAAAACTGATAAAATTGCCGCCAAGGTGCTGGAAAAAATAGTTAAAACTGCCCCCGATGAAATCAAACAACAAATGGATGATAATATTCGTTGGATAAAAGCGGCACAACAAAATAAAATGGTAGTGGGTTCACAAGCCCGTATATTATATGCTGATGCTGAAGGACGAATAAAAATTGCCGAAGCATTTAATAAGGCAATTAAAAAAGGAGAGATCTCTGCACCTATTGTGCTTGGTCGTGATCATCATGATGTATCTGGTACTGATTCACCTTATCGTGAAACATCTAATATTTATGATGGATCCAGCTTTACTGCGGATATGGCTGTCCAGAATTTTGTTGGTGACAGTTTTCGCGGAGCCACCTGGATTTCATTACACAATGGTGGTGGTGTTGGTTGGGGAGAAGTAATTAATGGTGGGTTCGGTATGGTATTGGATGGTACTGCTGATTGCGACAGAAGAATAAAGTCAATGTTATTTTGGGATGTTAACAACGGAATTGCCCGCCGGAGCTGGGCTCGCAATAATGGAGCGATTTTTGCAATTAAACGGGAAATGTTACGCAAAAAGAATTTAAAAGTAACTTTGCCTAATATAGTAGATGATAATTTATTGGATGATTTGTTTTAAGAAAAAAATGTTTTTACTGACAAATAAAATTTAATAACATGAAAAAAGTAATTAATTTATCCCTTGCATCAATATTATTCGGAGTATTGTTTTTATCATCATGTGCTAAGCAAGATGACCCAACTCCTGTCACACCCACTTTTATAGGTTACTGGCATGTTGCAGAAACCAGTAAAGATTATGGAACTTCGACTTATTATTGTACTATATCTGATTCATCTGATGCAACACACCTGCTGTTTGCTTATTTGTATGGCTTCAATAAAAAAATAAGTGGGACACATAGCGGAAGTTCCTTCACAATTTCAGCTCAACAAATACAAGGTAATAGTGTTACAGGACATGGAACTTTAGCAAATGCCAATCAAATAAATATGACTTATTTTGTTCAAACTACAGGCGTTCATTACGATACTATCACAGCTGTTTTAACAAAATAAAAGAGAATCATATTTATTCTACATAGGTAGGCGTATTACATGTTTCTTTTCTACCGCCAAATTGGTATTTCAAGCCAATACGCAATTCGATATTTTTATTTTTTACACCCAGCGCAGAACGCTTGTAAGCAAACATTACATCAGGATTATAAAATCCTTCAATAAAAAATTTAAAATTACTGTAACTAATAAATTCAACGCCTGCACCTCCCGCAGCACTTATATGCAGCGGAAGAAATTTTCCTGTAATTTCAGGAGATGTAGTTCCCTGAGCTAATTTATATTCCAGTCTGGGACCAACCAGTAAGTATGGAATAATCCGATACATTTCATACCGCAATTTCAAATAATTATTCCAACAAATGTATTGAAGTTTGTTTGGGTAATTCCCTCCCGGTTGTTTATCAACAGATCCTTTTTGATTATACTGAATTTCGCTTATCCATCGCGCATAATCATCGCTAAAAAATTCAGCGAACACACCGCCATTATACCCAAACACATATTTTTTCTTGGAAATTGAAAGCGGATCAATAAAATAAAATTTCTGATTCCCTGCCGACACACCGGCTGTAATGCCAATACTGTTGAGGAATTGCGCTTCGCATTGAAAAGCAACTGAAATAATAATAGTACTTAAAATTATTTTTTTCATAGTAAAGAGACTCTTATACACTCATTGTTTCCATAGCCGGATTTATTTTTTTTACCAAGCCTTGCAATACTTTCCCGGGGCCAAGTTCAGTAAACGATGTAGCACCATCTGCAATCATTTGCCGGATGGTTTGTGTCCACCTGACAGGAGCAGTAAGTTGTGCAATCAGATTTTTCTGAATTTCAGAAGGATTTGAAACTGCATTTGCTGTTACGTTTTGGTATACCGGACAAATAGGTTGATTAAAGTTAGTTGCTTGAATGGCAGCTTCTAATTGAATACGTGCAGGCTCCATTAATGGTGAATGAAAAGCTCCTCCAACAGGCAGTATTAATGCGCGTTTTGCGCCCGCAGCTTTTAGTTTTTCACAAGCACTATTTATTCCCTTAATAGTTCCAGAAATCACTAATTGTCCCTGACTGTTATAGTTTGCAGGAACTACTATTTCACCACTATTGGTAATTTCTTCACAAATATGTTCAATTATATTGTCATCTAAATTTAAAATTGCAGCCATAGTTGAAGGATTTGTTTCACACGCTTTTTGCATTGCCATAGCACGTTTTGATACTAATACCAAAGCATCTTCAAAGGATAACGTTTTATTTACCACCAATGCTGAAAACTCACCCAGACTATGACCAGCAACCATATCCGGTTTTAGGCTTGCACCCAATGTTTTTGCAAGGATTACTGAATGTAAGAATATGGCAGGCTGTGTAACGTTGGTTTGTTTTAATTCTTCATCTGTTCCGCTGAACATATTATCAGTGATTCTAAAACCAAGGATATCATTGGCTTTCTCGAATAAATCTTTTGCTAAGGAAGAACTTTCGTAAAGCTCTTTCCCCATTCCAACAAATTGGGAACCCTGTCCCGGAAAAATATATGCCTTCATTCTTAATTGTTTTTTATGATTAATAAATAAAAAGAGCTGATATAAAGCCTCCCAAATGTTGCGGACATGGGAACTTACAAATTATAATACGCTCTTAAACCTACAGAATTTTGGAATTTTAATCGTGGGTTTATTCCAATATTTATTTTTTCATAAGTTGGGCTGTAAAGTAATTGAATAGTAAATTTTTTATTCATAGTAATATTTGCTCCGCATCCGGCAAATATTCCCCATCCTGTACCAATAGGTTTTTTAACAAGTAACGCGGATGAATAGGCTGTCTGGTTATAATAACTTAAAAGATCAATTTTCAGGTTATTAATCATCACTTCATTTTTGTCGAATTTGGTAAGTGTAAGATGCAGCCCTCCTTCAGCAAAAAAATTAAATTTGTCGTTATCACCTAATATCCGTTGATACCCAAACTGAAAAAGCATTCGTTGTTCGCCGCCAACAATCGAAAATGTTTTAATACGATCATTACCAATTACTGAGGTACCAGCCTGATAGGGAGTTATAATTGTAAAATTTCCACCAATTTTTAATTTTAAAGCATCAATGTTTAGTAAAACAGCATTTTTTTTATCTACAGAATAAATACAATTTAATCCTACTGAAAAAGCGGGGCTGTATTTCATATTCATAGGCATATCACTGGCATCAAATGTCCAGGTATGGTAATCTACATTTAGCTCTTTTGCTATTTGATCTTCCTGCCCCGAATAACCATACCCGCCATATTCCATATTAATTTTTTGGTTCATCAGGCTGTTCTCCCAGTTATTTCTATTTCCATCAATATCAAAACCATAACCATCATACATGCCGGCAGTATATTTATTGGCAAAATAAGAACCGACATATAAACCAAGGCGTAAGCCTTTTTTTGATACAGTATCTGTAGGGGTATCGGTATCATCTGTTGTTTCCTGCGCAATTATAGAAGTATTGCAAATCAGTAAAAGAAGGAGAGTACTTGTGTTTAAAATTTTTAATAGCTTCATCAGAACAAAATTAGTGATTTTTTTGCACTTGCTTTTTAATTCAGCTAATATGGGCAGGGGCACCGCATGATTAACAATTGATTGTCAGTAAGATACCTGAGGTAAGCGTTAAGATATTAGGTTATAGTTTTTTATTTGTGAATAAAAAACAACCATGAATATCGAACCTCATTTTTCTAAACATACAGATCCAAGAGATCAAAGTAAAATTCTACATTTATTAACAGACATAATTGGCTTATCGCTTATCGCCTGCATAGCGGGTTGTGAGAGTTATGATGACATAGAATATTTTGGGACAAGAAAAGAAGAATGGCTGCGAGGTTATTTAAGATTACCAAACGACATTCCTTCTCGCGACACAATTGAGCGTGTTTACGAATCTCTTAATCCAAAAGAATTTCGTGCTTGTTTTAACTCATGGGTTCAAGATACCTTCCATATAAATGATGAAGTTTTTTTGCATACTTGAAACGCTGGATATAAAGGGACAAACCATCACTATTGATGCTATGGGATGTCAAAAAGAAATAGCAAAATACATCATAAATAAAGATGCCAACTATATTTTAGCTGTAAAAGACAATCATAAAACTTTCCATGAACAAATTAAATCTGCCTTTAAAACAAGCCCCATTGTTGATGTGTGTAATACCTTAGAAAAAGGGCATGGACGAATTGAAGAAAGAACCTGCCAAGTTATAACAGATTTACGATTTGTAGATGAGAGTTGCAATTGGGACAAGCTGCATTCTATTATTTGCATTACCATTCAAGGCGCAAAAAGTATAAAAATTACAGCACCATTGAGTGAAGTCATTACTTTTCACATAAGTAAAAAGACATTCATGACAAATTTTTTAGCGAAAGGTGGCAGTTTACTAACTGCAATGTCAATTACAGGCAATAAAGATTTTAAAACAGCAAGGCGATATTATAAAGTGGTCGATTCGCTTAAGTCCGATGAGATGGCAAAAGTTTTTGGGTAACTCGTCCTAAAATTTATAAGCTACTGAAATAAATAAAGCCCAGCTATATTTTCTAAATTTGTTTTGAGTTCATTCTTTTGCAAAGAATTAAATATTAAAATCTCCTTTTAAACATGAAAAATAAAACCAGTTTATTTGAACAAATCAGAGAAGTTGATAAAAACGGAAATGAATTTTGGGGAGCAAGAAAACTTGCCAAAGCATTAGAATATACTGATTTTAGAAATTTTATTACCGTCATTGGCAAAGCAAAAGAAGCTTGTAAAAACAGTGGACAGCTTGTAGAGAATCACCTCGTTGACTTCAACGAGGTGATAAATCACGGCAAAGGAGCGAAACAAGAATACCCTAGCGTAAAACTATCGCGTTATGCCTGTTATTTAATTGTTCAGAATGCTGACCCAAGCAAAGGCGTGGTGGCTCAAGGGCAAACGTATTTTGCGGTACAGACCCGTTTGCAGGAAATAAAACAAATGGACGATTACAATCGTCTTTCCTCTGAAGATGAAAAAAGATTATTTTTAAGAAACGAACTAAAAAAACACAACACCCAATTAGCTGATGCTGCTAAAGAAGCTGGTGTAGTGAATGCTTTGGATTATGTCATATTTCAAAATCATGGATATATGGGGTTATATGGGGTTATATGGAGGCTTAAATGCAAAAGGCATACATAACAAAAAAGGATTGAAGAAAAGCCAAAACATACTGGATCACATGGGCAGTACTGAATTGGCTGCCAACTTATTCCGAGCCACGCAAACAGAAGAAAAATTAAAAAGAGATAATATAAAAGGCAAGCAAAATGCCAATAAAACACATTACGAAATTGGGAAAAAAGTACGCAAAACGATTGAAGAAATAGGCGGAACGATGCCTGAAAATCTGCCTTCAGAAAGCAGCATTAAAAATATTGAACAAAAAGAAAAGAAAAAATTAAATCCATCCAAGAAGCAAAATGAAAAATAGGAAAAATGCGCCGACCCTTATTCCACTTTATATAAAAGGAATGGAGAGATAGTAGGTTTATCGAATTCCTCACTGATAAAAGTTTAGAAAATATTACTAAGGCACTCAGAAATTCCCTTAAATTTTCAGATAAGAAAAGTAATAGGGCGGATGCCGAATTTTTAAAAGATTTAAGATACATACGTGTGTTTTTTGAGGATTTAAAGCTTATTTCTATTCTTAAGAAAATAGATGAGGATATAGCAACCGTGTCAGAAGATATGCAATAAAAGCCAAATAGAAGAGATTTTTTGTCACAGGGTTACCCATAAGGGTAACCCTTTTTTTTGTGCGTAAAATAAATTATATGAGTTTTTTTTCAACCTCGGAACAGGTGTGATACTGAATGTTGCAGCCAAATCATATTCTTTAAAAGGCAAAAAGAAGAAAAAATAAGGCTACCCTTAAAGTTTGACTGGCGTGATATTCGAGTAAAAGCGAGTCAAATTCAATACATTATGTTAGACCGGCTGAAACCTCTTTATACGCTCACAATAGATGAGTTTAAAACTTTATCAAGAATGCTTATTGATGAAGCTCTTGATGCAAGAGAGCAAAATAAAAAACTTTTGGATGAGAACGATAATAAAAAAGTCGAACATTTTACAATAAAACAATTGACTGATTTTTTATCCTGTTCAAAGCAAAGTATTCATAATTATAAAAAGGCTGGTTTGCCTTTCTATCGCATCGGACGAAAAATTTTATTTGAGAAAAAAAAAGTTTTAGAATTTATGAAAACTATAAAAACAAAAAGAATAATTATTGAAAAACAATTTTAAAAACAAAATTAAATGTATGCACAGAAAAATAATGATAGCTGTAAACCATACACACAAAACAGATAGAGTGAAAATAAATCAAACAATTTTAATTTAAACTAAACACTAAAAACAAAAAAACATGAGACATGTAACTTTAGAAGTGCCAAGCGAAGCCATTGGCGAATTCACAGAAAAAATGATTGAACTGGAATTAGAAAATTCCATTTTCGGAAAAAATGATGACGATGAAATCGAAATCGAAGTTCATTATGAAAAAAATGAATCCAAACAAGTTGATGAGCTGGAATCATTTTTAGAAACGTTAATAGACAGTATCGAAGATGAAGATGGTGAAAATGAAGAAGAAGATGATGATGATGAATAATTATCATTAGT
>JAVHPE010000193.1:0-2281 GCA_036170475.1 Bacteroidia bacterium
TACCTTCTTCTCGTTCGTTAACTGCATCTAAAATAGGTTTCCAAGCGAATTTTTTGAGTAAAATAAAAAGCACTCCAAATAGTAAAGTTTGCCAAAAAAACAAACCAAAAGAAAAGTCGTTTATTAAATTTTCCATATTTTTTTAAATAATGTTTTTAAAAAATTTAATAAAAAGCCGTAACCAACCGTTACAGCTTTTTATTTTTAAAGATTAGGCTGCAAATAATGCCGCGAAAGCAATGCCTTCAATCAAAGCTGCTGCAATAAGCATAGCTGTTTGAATTTTACCGAAAGCTTCTGGTTGACGAGCAATAGCATCCATAGCAGAACCACCGATTCTACCAATACCAATACCAGCTCCAATAACGATTAAACCTGCGCCTACAATTCCTGGAATTTCCATAATATATAAATTAATTAATTAAACATTCAATTTTAGTGAGCTTCGGCAGCATGCTCTTCGGTTGCAAAACCAAAATATAAAGCCGATAACATGGTAAATATATATGCTTGTAAAATGGCCACAAGTAATTCTAAAACAGAAATTACAAGTGCTAAACCAAAACTCAAGCTACTTCCTAAATAACTTTTAAAAATAAAAATCAAACCTAGCAGACTATAAATTACAATATGTCCGGCAGAAATGTTTGCAAACAAACGAATCATTAAAGCAAAAGGTTTAATAAAAACGCCTAACAACTCAATGGGAGCCAAAATAATTTTCATAATCCATGGTACGCCGGGCATCCAAAAAATATGTTTCCAATAGCTTTTGTTGCCAGAAAATTGAGTAATAATAAAGGTGACTAATGCTAATGCAAAAGTCACAGCAATATTTCCGGTTATATTAATACCAAAGGGTGTAATCCCCAACAAATTTGAAAACCATATAAAAAAGAAAATGGTCAACAAATAATTCATATATTTTTTATAATGCTTTTCACCAATATTAGGAATGGCAATTTCATCTCTAATATACAATACAATGGGTTCGAAAAAACGACCAACACCGGTGGGAATCGGACCGTTTGAGGCATAAGATTTTGCTAAATTAGAAAAGATTAAAAATAATAAAACGGCGATAAATAAAATGCTTATCACATTTTTAGTAATCGATAAATCTAAAGGTTTATCGTTTGTGGGAAAATGGTGATCATTATAGGTTATTGTTCCGTTGGCATCTGTTTTATAAATCTTATTATGATCTAGTTTATAATAAGTATTACCAAATTGAACCAGGCTTTTGCCGTCATTAAATTTAGATGACAAGAATATATGCAAACCATTATCAATTAAAATAATGGGTAATGAAAATCCATACTTTTTACCAGTACTAGAATTTGAAAAGAAAATAAAGGAATAAGAATCTTTTACGTGGTGTTTGATATCTTCTTTAATTTCGGTTTTTAAATCTTTTTCTACTTTGGGTTGCTCAGTTTTAACGGCGGTTTCTTTGTGTTGAGAAAATCCATAAAAGCCTATAAATAAAAACGATATAAATAGAATTGATTTAATAATTGTTTTTTGCATACCAGACAAATAATTTTGACTTAAAAATTTGTGCAAATGTAGGATTTTACCTTCAAAACAAAAAACCTATTTCTGATATTTTTGGTATTTATTTAAACGTTTTTATCTGCTCATTCTTGGTTGAGTATTTTCGAAAGTTGGAGCGTCTCAAATACCAAACAAGTGAGGTAGGGAATAAAAAATGATGCAAACTCAAATCTGTTCATAACGCCGTCAAATCGGAAAACAGGATAAAAGAATAAGAAGAAAATCAAAAATTTAAAAAAACTTCCTATCATAAATAAAAAACCTGTTAGATGACCATATTTAATTTTAAGTTTATTGATAAATAAAAAAATTGCGACGGCTAATAAATAATTGACAAGATAAGTAGCCACGATATAATCAGAAAAAACAGTATAATTTAAGCTTTCTAAAATCGAAATGTGAATGATAAATATAATTGATAACAGCACCAATAAATTAAATATAAACGAAAAGACTTTCGACATTATTTTTTGTTGTTGATGTGTTTTAATTGGTTTACTAAATTATAGATTGAAATAATCAATCCTAGCAGAATAAAACCAATTGTAAAATAAGGCTTTGGCAGCTGGTATCTGACATCTAACTTTTTACCAAAATAGGCCGCCAAATAGAATGTTACGCCCATCTGAAATCCTAATCCAGTAAATTGTATATAAGGGTTAAGCTGTCTTTTCGGTTTGTTGAGGTCGCTCATTATTATTGAGTTCTTTAACCGTGCCTTTCA
>JAVHPE010000194.1:0-2270 GCA_036170475.1 Bacteroidia bacterium
TTGTAATTTTATAATTTTGTTTACGAAGGCGGCTTCATCATTTAGCTTGCCGTTATGGGCGATGAAATAAAAAAACGAACGAACGAGAGCTTTCCGTTCGACAATTATAATTTCCACAAACAAAAACAAAATACTATGAGACAAATCAATAATTTTGAAAAAGAAATTCTACAAAGAATTATCAACTACCATAACAGAGCTATTATTCCAAGCTTAGCATCCGTAATTGACACGGAACTCGATAACAAGGCTATTTATTTGGACTTTGTTGCAGGAACATCGGAAATTAGGGCGGATATTGCGCTTTACAATCAAGACATAGCATTCGATGAATTCAGAAAGCTAACATTGGAAATCGTTACAATAGTTAATTTGCTCAAATATTTACAGGACAATGGCTATTTAACTTTATTTAAGGAAGCAAACAATCCTCCAGAGCACACTATCTATGGACAACTTATTCAGGGTCACAATTATATTTCACTTGCCATTGTTGACCCTGATATTACAAAATTATTACTTGATTATTCCTATAAATCAATACTCGTAGGACAACCGCTCCTTGATTTTGCAAACAATGGATTCAGAACAGAAAATCAAATCCATACTGACGAAGCAAGAATTCTGCAAAACGAAGCGAGAGTTCAACAGACAGAACATAATAAAACAACTCGTAGAGATTTAACTATTGCACTATTTGCACTTGTTGTTTCTACTTTGTTAAGTGTTTGTGAAATTTATCATCACACAAAAGAAGTTGAATATTTAAAACAAGAAGTTGAGCAAGAGAAAGTAATAAAACTAAACGATAATCAACGACAAGAATTTGGAAGCAAGATTGACGCTTCAACAAAGTTAATTGAGCAGACGAATAAAAAACTTGACGAATTAAAGCTAGAGCAACAACAGACAAGCGGGCAGAAAAAAATTTCCAAATAGACTACTTTACACCTTTAGCTTTACTTCCTTTACTAATATTTACAAGCTTTTCAAGGTCTTCTTTTTTAAAATTAGTATCAAATTTTGTCAATTCATTTGGTTTAATTCCCAATGCAAGAGATAATTTCAACAATGTTGTCATTGTTATATTATACCCCTTTTCTATCCTGTGAACCTGCATACGAGTCAATCCTATTTCAAGACCAAGTTTTTCTAAAGACATCGCTTTTTCTTTTCGTTTTTTTCTTATAGCACTTCCTATTTGAATTAAAAAGTCCTGTGCAACATTCTTTTCTATACTCATCGACCAATTTTTGACCAATGTGTAACAACTAAATTCATTTTCTGTACCCTTATAAGAATACGTTTATATATATTTGCATTCTATTCTTAAAAGTGTAGACCAGCGAACACTATAAAAACGGGGTGGAATCGAAAAACCAAATGAGTAGAACAAAATAAAAACCAAATGAAAATGAAAAAAACAATTATTTATGGAATGTTTACATTAACTGTATTAATGTTTGGTGCATGTACGAAACCCAAAGATGGTGCACCTGGCGCACAAGGTCCACAAGGAAATGCTAATGTTCAATCAAATACCTTTACAGTTACTTCATGGGGCTATACAGCTCCTGATTATTATGTTAACCTATCTGAAAGCTCAATAACCCAAGATATTATTAATACTGGAGCTGTATTAGTTTATCAAACAAATGGGACAACAAATGTCCAACTTCCTTATACGGTGTATCCGAATTCAACTTATTCTGAAACGTGGGTTTCTTTGATTACAGTAGGAAATGTAAAAATTTTAGTTGAAGATTCTGACCAAACTCAACCAAATAATCCGGGTGCTGGTATTCAGTTTAAAGTTGTAGTTATGGCATCAAGAAGTATGCTTCAAAATCCACATGTAAATTTTAAGGATTTTGAATCGGTTAAAAAAGCTTTTAATTTAAAAGATTAAAAAAAAGGAGCGAGAAAAAAATTTCGCTCCTTTTTTTAATATGTATTTCTATGTTTTACGAACTGCATGTAATTTGACTTCTGTGTTTTACGAACTGCATGTAATCGGACTTCTGTGTTTTACGAACTGCATGTAATTTGACTTCTGTGTTACGAACTGCATGTAATCGGACTTCTGCGTTTTACGAACTGCATGTAATCAGACCTCTGTGTTTTACGAACTGTATGTAATCGGACTTCTGTGTTTTACGAACTGTATGTAATCGGACTTCTGTGTTTTACGAACTGCATGTAATCAGACCTCTGTGTTTTACGAACTGCATGTAATCAGACCTCTGTGTTTTACGAACTGTATGTAATCG
>JAVHPE010000195.1:0-5711 GCA_036170475.1 Bacteroidia bacterium
TCTGACATAAAAAAAGAGGCTGATTTAATAAAAGTAAAAAAATTATCGATAAAAAGAATTATAGAAAAAAATTCTGAATGTATTTTATACAGGGTTCTTTTCAAAATAGTGTATGGGCGTGACGCCCAAAAATAATCGGCACGAGTGGGACACTTCGCGCCTGCCGCTGGTAACACTCGTGATGGCGGATAGGAACAAGGTTTTGAGAGAAAAAAAACTGAAAAGAGAAAAAGAAAAAAGAAAAGGTAAGTAAAAGTTTTTTCATACGTTTTGTTTTTAAATTTTGAAAACAAAAAGCAATAATACAATAAAATTTCAGATAAATAATAATTAGTCTTGATTTATCACTTACTCGGCTTGAAAAAATGTTGCTTTGTCGAATTAGCATAAATGCCAAATGTCAAGCATGATCTGACATAAAAAAATTATTATTCCAAATAAAAGTAAAAATTTAATTGATAAAATAGTCTTAAAACTATTTAATTGAATGTATTTTAGAATAGTCCAATCAAAATATCACAGGGGCGGGCCGCCCTTTAATAACAGGCACGAGTGGGACACTCGCGCCAGCCGGATTTATAATCAATGATTCGATACTTTTTTTATCAATTTTGGCTAAAGCCACTTTATTATCGAATTTCAGTAGTCACGACCCTAAGGTCGTGGCAATTATAGAACCCTTGATTAACTTGGGCTTTAGCCCAATTAGGAAAAAACTACCAAACTATAGATAATTCTTAACTCTTAATTCTCAATTCTTAATTTCCTTTTCTAACTGCTGCATTTTAAAAAGTTCGTAATAACTTCCTTTTTTGTTTATCAATTCATGATGATTACCTTGTTCAATAATTTGACCATGATCAAGAACAATAATAGAATCAGCATTTTTTACTGAAGAAACGCGATGACTAATGATAACGGATGTTTTACCCTGCATTATTATTTTTAAATTATTTAAAATTTCCTCCTCTGTTTCAGTATCTATAGCTGAAAAGCAATCATCAAAAATTAATAATTGTGGTTGTTTTATAATTGCGCGAGCAATTGAAATTCGTTGTTTTTGTCCCCCGGAAAGGGTAATGCCACGCTCACCCACCATCGTTTCAAATTTCAAAGGGAAATCCATTATATTAGAATAAATTGCCGCATTTTTTGCAGCTTTCTCAATTGCTTCTACATTTTTTGTATCGGAAGAAAAACCGATATTGTTTGAAATTGTATCTGAAAATAAAAATACATCTTGGGGAACATAGCCTATTTGAGAACGCATTTCATACAAATTATGGTTCTTATTATTTTTATTGTCCAGCATTATTTCGCCTGAATTTACATCATACAATCTGCATATAAGATTGGCAATAGTTGATTTACCCGATCCTGTACGACCAATAATAGCTAATGATTTGCCTTTACTAATACTGAATGAAATATTTTTCAAGGCTTGAATACCCGAATCGGGATACGTAAAATTTACATTTTTAAATTCAATATTCCCTTCAATTTTAGTAGGATTTTCATTGGGATTTAAAATTTCAACGGGTGTTTGCAAAAATTCATTGATGCGGGTTTGAGAAACTGCCGCACGCTGAATAAGAGATGTTACCCAGCCTAATGAAGCAATAGGCCAGGTTAAAGCATTTACATATAAAATAAATTGTACAATATTTCCGTAGCTTATTTTGCCTTCTATGGCAAGCTTACCGCCATAATATACAATAAAAATATTACTCAGACCGATTAGCAGTATCATGATAGGTTGAAACAATGATTCTGTTTTTACCAACCCCATCGTACGTTTTTTGTATTCGAGGCTTTGCAACTCAAAATGATTTACCGAATAATTTTCTCGTCCATAGGCTTTTAATACCCGAATTCCCGAAAAAGCTTCCTGCGCATGAGTGGTAATATCCGATAATGCCTCTTGAATTTCAGTTCCTTTTCTGTTAATGATATAGCTGACAAAATAAATGGCAATTGCCAGTATAGGTAATGGAATCAATACATACAATGTAAGTTGTGTATTTACCTGTAGCATGGCGGTTATCGTTAAAACAAACCTGAAAATAGTATTTAATATATACATTACGGCGGGACCGATATACATTCTTACGCGACTAACATCTTCGCTGATACGGTTCATCATATCACCAGTGTTATTGCGTTTATAAAAGGCAATATCTAATTGTTGATACTTTTCATAAATTTCATTTTTCAGGTCATACTCAACCAGCCGGGACATAACAATAATTGTTTGCCGGGTAAAAAATAAAAAAGTTCCGCTTAAAACAGCTAATCCCAATATAATGGCGACATATTTCAGTAATTGATTTGATAAAAAATTTTTATCACTATGGCTGATATTATTTTTTATAAAATCAACAGCCTGCCCCGCATAAATATAACCATCAACCGCAAAATAATTTGAAATACCAACAAATAGAACACCTAACAACAGCCTCCATTTATATTTATAAAAGTATTTGTTTAAATAGTTGAGTGATTTCATATTATTGCCGGACAGTTTGTTTGAGCTAATTGTTAGGTTGAAAAAATTAAAATTAAAGTAGCACAATTTTAAATTAGGATATTTTCAAATTGATTTTTGCTTGTACTCGGAAAATTAATATAATTTTGTCGGGAATTAAATGCAGGCGCTACGGTTTGGTGTCGTCAAAATTAGTAAATAATATAAACAATCTTAAAACAAATTAATTATGGTAGAAGTTTTAGATATTAAAAATTCATCGTTGGTAGAAAATCCGGTAATTGCTCAAATGACGTTGAATAACCATGAACAAGTGTTATTTTGCAATGATAACGATACCGGGTTGAAAGCAATTATCGCTATTCACAGCACAATTTTGGGTCCCAGCCTGGGCGGCACACGTATGTGGACGTATAAAAATGAAATGGAAGCCCTTACCGATGCTTTGCGCCTTTCACGTGGTATGTCCTATAAATCAGCTGCGGCAGGATTGAACCTGGGGGGCGGGAAAGCCGTAATTATTGTGGATTCAAAGACTCAAAAAAATGAAGCGATGATGCGCCGGTTTGGTAAATTTATCAATAGTCTTGGCGGTAAATATATAACCGCTGAAGATGTTGGTGTATCTACAAGAGACATGGAATATATTAAAATGGAAACTGATTTTGTTGCCGGATTACCTGAAAACATGGGCGGAAGTGGTGATCCTTCGCCTGTTACCGCTTATGGCGTTTATATCGCTATGAAAGCATCTGCAAAGGAAAAATGGGGAAATGATAGTTTGTCCGGTAAAAAAGTAATGGTACAAGGTATTGGGCATGTGGGCGAAAGTCTCGTTACTTATTTAGTAAAAGATGGCGCTAAGGTTTTTATAAATGATATTAATATAGAAAATTTGAAAGCGGTTGCAAAAAAAACCGGTGCTGAAGTAATATCGACCGATAAAATGTTTGATTTAGATATGGATATCTACGCTCCTTGTGCTTTAGGTGCTACTGTTAATACTGATTCATTAAATCGGATGAAATGTTCCATTATTTGTGGGTCAGCAAACAATCAACTTGCCGATGAAAATATTCATGGGAAAATGGTAATTGAAAAAGGCATTTTATATGCACCCGATTTTGTTGTGAATGCAGGTGGTATAATCAATGTTTATTATGAATTGGAAGGTTATAACCGCGAACGTGCCTTGGCTCATGCTGAAAAAATATATCAAACTACACTGGATATTTTTAAAGTAGCTAAGGAACAAAAAATCCCTACTTATATGGCTGCTAACCGCCTTGCCGAAAAACGTATCGCTGATATTGGTAAAGTAAAACTGACTTTTTAAAAATGCTCAATTCATAACACTCTCCCCCTGACAGGGTTTCATACCCTGTTAGGGTTTAGGTTTTGATACGTTTTGTCACGATTGGAAATAAATATTCTAACAGGATAGATTTTAGAAACATTGAGGTTAGCCCGTAAAAATACCCCTAACAGGGTTTGAAACCCTTTCAGGGTAAGATATTCGAATAAATTCGTAAATAGTCGTAAGTAGATGTTAAACAGGAGATATTTGAGAATAAAGGTAATGCAGGCTTTGTACGCATTTTTTCAATCCGATAATAAGGATTTACCTAAGGGCGAGCGGGATTTGTTTAACGGAATAGATAAGATTTATGATCTCTATATATACCAGTTAGCCTTGCTTGTGGAATTGCATCATGTAGCAACTACATTAAGCGAAGATGCAAAAAACAAAAGGCTTCCTACCAGTAATGACTTAAACCCAAATTTAAAATTTATCGAAAATAAATTTATTCTCCAGCTTAGCGAAAATATTCATTTGAAGCGGGAAATGAATAACCGGAGAATCAGCTGGAATAATGAGTTTGAATTGGTAAAAAAAATATTCAACAATATAAAAGCCAGCGACGAGTATGAAAAATATATGAATGTTTCTGATGATTCATACCAGACACATCTTGATTTTGCTCTTGAGATTTTTAAAGAACACATGGCGGATTATGAGCTGTTGAACCATTTTTACGGAGAAAAGAATCTACATTGGGGTGATGATATCTATCTTGTCAATCCCATGGTTGTAAAAACAATCGAGTCGTTTAAAGAAAATTCAAACCCTGATTATACTTTACTACCTTTGTACAAGGACAAGGAAGAAGATGAGCAGTTTGTAAAAGACCTGTTTCGGCAAACAGTAATTCAGGAAGAAGAAACAAAAAAACTGATTGCAGATAAAACAAAAAACTGGGAAGTAGATCGTATTGCAATGATGGATGTTTTACTCATGCAGATGGCAATTACTGAAATATTATTTTTTTCAAACATCCCTGTTAAAGTTACTTTAAACGAGTTTATTGAAATATCAAAAATGTATAGCACACCAAAAAGTAAACTTTTTATAAATGGTATTTTGGATAAATTGCTTATTGATTTTAAAACAGGAAATAAACTCAATAAAATTGGCCGTGGACTGATGGAGTAAAATAATGTGCTGATGTGCTGATGTGCTAATTTGCTGATGTGCTGATGTGCTGATGTGCTGATGCAGGAATAATGAATAATTTATAATTTAGCACTTGCTTATTCCCCCTTGTGTGTTGACCGTGTGATTGAGAAGGGGGAAGCATAAGATAGAGTATTGCAGTGCCTGTACTGAGCGAAGTCGAAGTAGGGATGTTTTGGTATTAGACTTTAAACTTTTCAAAATATAATGAATACGAATTCAATTAAGAAAATAATGTTTGCCTTGCTTTTTATTACCATCTCAGCAGCATGCAATCATGAAGCAAAAAAAGAAGGTAAAAACATAATTTCAACCGATGTAATTGATGTGCCATCAACGGCATCAGGTATTGCAACTGAAAAGGGTTCAGCACCTAAAATGACTTTCAATGAAGAGAAACATGATTTTGGCAAAATTACACAGGGGCAGAAAGTGTCTTTTTCTTTTATCTTTAAAAATACCGGAGGCTCCGATCTAGTAATATCCACAGCACAAGGAAGCTGTGGTTGTACTATTCCCACGTACCCCAAAGAACCCGTAAAAGCGGGACAAGAAAGTAAAATTGATGTGGTTTTTGATAGTAGTGGTAAATCCGGATTGGTGCAAAAAACAGTTACCCTGGTAACCAATTGTAATCCCAGTACAAAAATATTAACAATTAGTTCAACCATTATGGTACCTGAAGATTAGATGATGTGCTGATATGCTGAT
>JAVHPE010000195.1:5811-37470 GCA_036170475.1 Bacteroidia bacterium
TGCTGATGTGCTGATATGCTGATGTGCTGATATGCTGATGTGCTGATATGCTGATATGCTGATGTGCTGATATGCTGGTATGCTGGTAAATTAAATTTTAAATAAACACAGATTCGTAATTCGTATTTTTGGTATAAAATTCGTAATTCGATGGAATTTAACAAATAAAAACAACTAAATAAACAAAAACAATGAACCCAACAAGTATTTTATTAATGACAGGTGGCGGTGCAGCCGGAGGATTAGGACAATTTATTCCTTTAATTTTAATTATCGTTGTATTTTATTTTTTCATGATTCGTCCCCAAATGAAAAAATCGAAAGACCAGAAAAAGTTTCGTGAAAATATTGCAAAGGGCGATAAAATAGTTACCATTGGAGGTATTCATGGTAAAATTGTTGACATTCAGGATACTACTTTTATTATAGAAGTAGAAGGAGGACACAAACTTAAAATTGAAAAAAGTGCCATTTCAATGGATTCTTCAACCATGATCGGGTCCGAACAAAAATAAAAAGCAAGTCCTAACATCTCCTCTCCTTTAGTGAAGTTATGGAGGATGGCTTTTGAGAAACATGCTTAAACAATTTTTCAAACACATCATCTCCTCCCCTTTGGGGAGGCTGGGAGGGACTACTTCCGGTAAAGACAGTATCCGTTTAAACAAACGAGTAGTAACGTTCCTGTTTTGTGTGCTGGTATCCGCGTTTTTTTGGTTAATGATGACGCTTTCAAAGGAATATACTACTGAGCTAAACTTCCCCGTTAATTACATAAATTTACCATCCGATAAAGTAGTTGCTAACCATTTATCTGAAACAATTGATATTGAAATAAAAGCAACTGGATTTAATTTATTGCTTAATAAATTAAAACAAAAAAAAGAAACAGTACTGATTGATGTAAAATATTCTAAACCATTACCTACAAAAAATCATTATTTTTTATTAAGTAATTCAAGGATTGATAGGATTACAAAACAGTTTAGCAATGATATAAAAATAATAAAAATCTACCCTGACACACTATTCCTGAATTTCAATAAAAAAATAACTAAAAGAGTTCCTGTAAGGGCAAACTTTAAAATTGATCTTGCAAAACAATGCCAACAAAGCGATTCAATAAGGCTGAATCCTGCATTCATAAATATTTCGGGTGCAGCGGAGGTAATAAATAAAATTAATTATGTTGAAACAGAACCTGTTATTTTAAAAAATTCGAGCGATTCTCTATCCTTAAAACTCAATATTTTAAAAACTCCCGCTTTAAAATTAGTTGATTTATCTCCCTCAATAGTATTGGCGACAATAAATATTACCAAATATACGGAAGCAAATATTGAATTACCCATTGAAGTGGTAAATTTGCCAAGAGGCTATGACCTCAAACTATTCCCGGATAAAGTTTTAGTAAAATACAATGTAGCATTTCAGAATTATGAAAAAATTGATGCTTTACAGTTCCGTGCAATGGTAGATTTTAATAAAATTGAACCCGGAAGTAATAAGCTTAAAATTCAATTACTGAAATACCCTTCTGAAATAAGGACAATCAAACTATTTCCCGAAAAAGTTGAATATATTATTCGCAAATAAATAAAAAACTTTTAGGTAATATCAATTGTTTATACTTTTTTCTCCGTACTGGAAGCGTTTTTTTCGACCGCTTTTCCACCCCTTTTGGCTATTTTTTCTCCCCCTTAGTGATATTCTTACCCATATAAGGTATTTCCCATAATATCTTTATACCGTAATAACTATTTAAACCAATAACTAAAACCTATCCACCATGAAAACGCAAAACAAAATATCGGTTTTTTTAGTAGATGATAATGAAATGTTTTTAAAAGCATTGGAATTATCTTTGAACGAACATTTTAAATCAGAAATTCAAATTAAATCTTTTTATACTGGGGAAGATTGTTTGAAGGTAATTCAACAAAATCCGGAAACGGCTGTTGATATTGTGATATTAGATTATCACTTGAATACCGAGTTAAAAAATGCCAAGGATGGTTTAGAAATTTTAAAAGAAATAAAAGAAATTAATTCAGGAATAACCATTATCATGTTATCGTCTGAGGATAAAGTAAAAATAGCTGTTAACAGCATAGGTTGCGGAGCTTATGAATATGTGGTTAAAAGTGAAACCGCATTTATCCGGATAAAGAATAGTCTCAAAAACAGCATGGAGAAAGCGTTTAATTCAAAAATCATGAAGATTACCATGACTATAATGGAAAAGTATCCTGAACTGTATAGCTACATTGAAGAAATGCCGATAACAATTCCAAATGAAATAAATGCGGAGATGTCACTAAAACATTTAAAAGCATATTATGATTCGCTTGATTCTATTTTGAATAATTACATTTTAGAACATCCAACTAAAATATATAGTTGAGGCATTGTAAAGAAATAATGTGTGAGAGAAAAAGAAGTATTTATTTTTTTATTGTTAATTTTTATTTTAATCGTTTTGTACTTACGCATAAAAATAAGATAGGAGAATTAAGCCATGAATATTCTAATAGTAGAAGACGACAGAATGTTGTTAAAAGCATTGTCTAAAAGTTTAATTGATGCCGGACATCTAGTCTATCCTGCTGAAAACGGTAATGAAGCTATTAATATTATTACTGACAATAAAGTGGATTTGGTTATTAGCGATTTAATGATGCCCGTTTTAGATGGAGCAACGTTTATCAGCCTCTTAAGAAATTACCTTAATACGGGTATCCCCGTAATTGTAATGTCAACATTAAATAATGCGGAGGAAATACTAAAAAAGTTAGCCATTGATTTTAGTTGTTTTTTTCAAAAACCATTTAAAATAGAACAATTACTAAGTACTGTTGAACGCTTTAAAGTCAATGGGTATTAGCCAAAATAATTATAAAATAACCGTATTATCATGGAAACAATAGCAACTAATTCTAATTCTCCAAGAGAAGAAGAAAATAATTCATTATCGAAAATTTCTGATAAAAAAAATTCCTTAAGCGTTTCTAAAAAAGAATCTATAGCGAAGAAAAAATCTACGATAAAAGAAATTTTGTTGTTTATTGTTGATGATGACTCCCTCTATTCTACGGCTTTAGAATATTCAATACTGAACAAAATACCCGATATAAAAACAAAAATTTTCTTAACAGGTGAAGCTTGCCTGCAACAAATGAAGCAAAAACCAGATGTTGTTATTTTGGATTATTTCTTAGATTCCAAAGTGCCGTATGCCTGGAATGGGTTGGATATTTTAAAACAAATAAAAATGTTAAATCCAAAAACAAAAGTGATTATGTTATCTTCACAGGATAGTTTGGATGTCGCAGTTAAATGCATCGACAATCATTCTTTTGATTATATTTCTAAAAGTGAATCAGCATTTGTAAAAATTAATAATGTACTGAAGAATATTATTGAGGATGTTGACGCTAATGATAAAGGTCTGAAGCAGTATCAAATAATTGGTATTATTGTAATTATTGTGATGGCGCTTTGTTTACTATTTTTTAATTCCTAGAAAAATTAAAAAGGATTGACTAAATAGTTTATATCTTCATCTATAAATTATTAGTCTGATACGTTTTAAATTACCCGAAAGTAAGCATAGAACACCATTTATAAAACATAAGCAATAAAAAAAATGGGAAAAGTTATCGAATTAAGTTATTTAAATAAAATTTCTAATGGGAAAGTTTCCTTTGTTATTGAAATGATAGATATATTTTTGGATCAGAATACTGAGGATATGAAAATTATTGAGGATGCTATCGCTAAAAGTAATTTTGGAGTTATTAAGGCGATTGCTCATAAAATGAAATCATCGATACAATTTATTGGATTATCCGATAAAATCGAGGATAATTTAGATGCAATGGAAAATGTACCTTTAGAAAGCAGAAATATTGAATTTATCAAAAAACAGTTTGAAAAGGTTAAGATAGTATGTAAAAAGGCAACCGAAGAGTTAATAGAATATAAAAAAACTCTTTAAAAGAAGCAGTCTTATCCTTAGAGTTCCCAATACTAAAAAGTATTCCGTCATCGGCGCATCCCACCACAAGTCTTAGTTTCAGCTCCGTGTTCTTTGCAACAACTCTTGCCGGCAGGCATTCCACCTGCAGTACATGTTTTTTTACACTCATTTCCACCTGCTTTCATGCAAGCCTCATGGCACTCTCCCTGACATCCTTTTTCACATTTAACACCTAAAGATTTACATTTATCAATACAAGCCTGAGTACAAATATCCTTTCCTGCATGTTCCAAACACACTGCTTTTTCATCAGATGAACATTTCATTGAATCGCAATAGGCAGCACATTCTTCTTTGCTCATTTTCATACATTTTTCCATGTCGCATTTAGGACCAACAAATTTTCCATCAGCACCAAACATACTCATACAAAATGCTTTTTGATCGGGAGAGCATCCTTTTTCATCACACATTTTAGCGCACTCTTCTTTAGTCATTTTGGCGCATTGGCTCATATCACATTTATTGTTCATTCCCATGCAGCCCCCTCCCATTTCTTCGCCTCCCATCATACATTCTTTTTTCATTCCGCAAGCATCTTTTCCACCTTCAGATGAAGTTACAGCAATGTATGGAGCAATTACCAATGAAACAATTGACATTAATTTGATGAGGATATTCATAGAAGGACCGGAGGTATCCTTGAACGGGTCACCGACAGTATCTCCTGTTACAGATGCTTTGTGTGGTTCTGATTTTTTGTAGAACATATCACCATTGATCATCACTCCTTTTTCAAACGATTTTTTTGCATTGTCCCACGCACCACCTGCATTACTTTGGAAAATACCCATTAATACACCTGATACCGTTACACCGGCTAATAAACCTCCTAACATTTCCGCTGAACTAACTTCAGCAAACATTCCTTTAAAACCAAAGCCAATTATTAATGGAGTAAGTATTGCAATCGCGCCAGGCATTAACATTTCACGTATAGACGCTTTTGTAGAAATAGCGACACATTTTTCGTACTCAGGCTTTGCTTTATATTCCATAATTCCGGGAATTTCGCGAAATTGTCTGCGGACTTCCTGTACCATGTCCATTGCCGCTTTACCAACCGCGGCAATACATAATGCGGAGAAAATAAATGGGATCATTCCCCCAACAAAAAGTGCTGCCAAAACAGGGGCTTTATATATATCAATGGCATGAATTCCGGCAACCCCAACAAAAGCGGCAAACAAGGCTAATGAGGTTAATGCTGCCGAAGCAATTGCAAATCCTTTTCCAGTGGCAGCGGTAGTATTACCAACCGCATCCAGATTATCAGTACGTTCGCGAACTTCCGGCGGTAATTGACTCATTTCTGCGATACCACCTGCATTATCGGCGATAGGACCAAAAGCATCTATCGCTAATTGCATTGCTGTTGTAGCCATCATACCTGCCGCCGCAATTGCAACACCATACAATCCGGCAAAATGATAAGATAGCATGATCCCACCTGCCAAGGTTAAAATAGGAATAACGGTAGATTTCATCCCAACTGATAATCCACCAATTATATTTGTGGCATGCCCTGTACCTGATTGCTGAACAATTGATTTAACGGGACCTTTACCCATTGCTGTATAATATTCTGTAACAATGCTCATGATAGCGCCAACAACAGAACCAACAACTATTGCATAGTATACATTGAGGTTGGTAAATTCATATCCTCTCATACTTAACTTTTCCGGTAACATATACATTACAATAAAGTAAGATGCCACAGTAGTAATAATAATGGAAGACCAGTTACCAAGATTCAAAGCCATCTGAACATTTGATTTTTCATCTTTAATGCGAACAAACAATGTCCCAATAATGGAAAATACAATTCCTAAACCACAAATTACCATTGGTAATAATATAGGTGACATGCCGCTAAATTTATCTGCTGAAGCATCAATTTCTTGTCCTAATACCATGGTGGCAAGAATGGTAGCCACATAAGAGCCAAATAAATCGGCACCCATACCGGCAACATCACCTACGTTATCCCCTACGTTATCGGCAATTGTAGCTGGGTTACGAACATCATCTTCAGGAATACCAGCTTCTACTTTACCCACTAAATCGGCTCCAACATCAGCAGCTTTGGTATAAATACCTCCACCAACTCTGGCAAATAAAGCAATTGATTCAGCCCCTAATGAAAAACCTGTTAATACTTCAATGGCTGTTTTTACTTTGTTGACGCCTAAATCACTGAATATTTGCAGGAAAGCAATGAATAAACCACCCAATCCTAATACAGCTAAACCAGCAACACCAAGCCCCATAACGGTACCACCAGTAAAAGATACTTTTAATGCCTGCGCTAAACTGGTACGAGCGGCTTGTGTAGTACGAACGTTTGCTTTAGTAGCTACCTTCATACCTATATATCCCGCAGTTGCAGAAAAAACAGCTCCGATAATAAAGGCAATAGCGATTATCCAACTTCCATGAATTTCTCTACCATTTATTTCATGAATTGTTCCTGAATAGGCTAACAATACAGCCGCAAAAACAACGAAAATACTAAGTACTTTCCATTCAGCTTTTAAAAATGCCATAGCTCCATCAGCTATATATCCTGCAAGTTCCTTCATCTTGGCATCACCGGCATCCTGTTTACCAACCCAGGCAGATTTTATTGCCATTACTATCAATCCTAAAATCCCCAATGCGGGTGCCAAATAAATTGCATATTCATTCATATTTATTAATTTGATAATGTGAAAATGTGAAAATGTGAAAATTAAATAATTTCGTTTTCAAATTTGTGCATTTTCAAACTGATTTAATTTTTGTTAAAGAGTCTGATTAAAATTCGGGTGCAAACTTATGTAAAATCTAATGAATATCAAAAACAAAAAATTGAGAGAAAAAGGCTATATTTCAATTTGGTAATTTGATAATGAAAGCTGTCTAATTTTCATCCCGCATCTTGCGGGATTCAAATTAATTTTATTCAAGGGCACGTTTGTTGAACATTATATAACCGAAATGAAAGAGAACAGAGAAAGGCTTTTTTTCTGAGTCATAGTAATTTACACTTAAACTCATAGGACCAATTGGGGTGCTCCAAACAAGAGCTGCTGTGCCTATGTAATGTTGTAATGCAAATGTGGCGCCGTAATCTGTTTTTAAATCGGCAGTTTTTACAAGTGTTTGAACAGGTTGAAAAACGTAGCCTTCAGCACGAAATTCAATATTCTCACGAAAGTTGACTACAAATTTCAAACCTCCTGCTAAATACTGATGTGCCCGGTAACTCTCCAAAAAAATTGTTTTACTATCCGGCGTAGGCTGAAATGCAGGAGATGATAAAACACTGGATGTATAATTATGAAAGAGTGTTTGGGTAGAATATACTCCTTCGCCAAATATTCCAATCTTTAAAGTCCCTCTTCTATTAAAATAGCGTTCAGCTTTTGCACTAACAGTAGCCCATTCGTGATATTTTTTAAATTTGGTCTCTGTAAAAAGAGAAGTAGAACCAGGAGTATTTGTCTCCAGTCCATTTACATAGCGGATTTTAATATTTACATATTCACCCTGATTTGCATATAGTTTACGATTAAGAGAATTAATTTCATAGGATGCCTGATAGGTAAACATATCAAAATCCGTACGGTCAGCAGTATCCCGTTCAGTAAATTGTGATGTTTGATAGTATTTGTCAGTGATACGCCCTTTACCTCCTCCGGCAATAATACGTCCTTTTTTCCCTGTAGGAAAACCAATATTCAATGCGCCAAATTGTTCATTTTGTTTAAGGTATGAAGGTTTAACATCTGTTAGAAAAGCGTTGCTGCTTGAATAGTAATCCCATTTATTCCATGTAAAATCGGGTTCAACATAAATTGGAAGTTTAAAAGGGAAATCGAATCGTGTTTTTAATTGTACTGAATTATATAATTTCCCAAAATAAGCATTAGCAGTTAACCCGGCGGCAAACCAATCCAGATAATTATATTGAACCCCCAAATATCCTTGACTAATCGGACGATTCGAGAAATTTCCGCCAAAATAAGTAACAATGTCCCGTTCTTTTTTTATCTTCAAGTATAAATCAAAGAAACCTGTCTGAGGATTAAATTGGGCTTTTGGATAGATAGCTTTTATCTTATTGTCGGATGCAAGACGAAAATATCCCGCTTTAATATCTTCCATGCTTATCTGCTTACTTTTATGGCGCAATATCCTGCGGGCATATTCTGCCTGTTTACTATTTAAGCCTTCGAAGTAAATATTATCGAAAATAATTTTGGGAATTTGCTCCTTAAACTTTTGACGTTTAATTTCAAGTTCTTCAGGACTTACTCTTCGCTGAATGTGTTGTTTTATAAAATCCATCTGGCGCATCGTTGCTGCATAACCACTATCAATAGTAGGTTGTGGATTAGTGAAGTCGAAAATGCTAATATCCGTCCTGGGTTTTATAATTAGGCCTGCCTCGCAGGGTACATCAAAATTTGTTTTAGTAAGTAACATGGATTTTATCTGAGAGAAAATATTATCTTCATCAGCCGGCGGTAAATTACCGGCAACAGAACTGCCAATAATAAAATCAGGATAAAAATCAGAATACATCACATCAGCTGGGAAATTATTATAAAAACCGCCATCATACAATAACCTGCCATCTACCATTACAGGAGGTATAAAAAAAGGATAGGCTATTGAAGCTCGTATAGCCTGACCCAAATTCCCATCTTTAAAAACTACTATTTCTTTTTTCCCGACATCAGCAGCTACACAACGATAAGGGATGAATAAACTATCAAAATTATATTTTGCAGCAGCAGCAGGTCCACAAGTAAACTCCATCAAACCAAAATCCAATGAAATTGGGTTCAATACATTTGTTGGCAACCTGAGTTTAACTGCTGAATCAAGGGATAGCTTAAAAGATATCCAGGAGGGATTCTCATCCACGTTTTTAAAATAGTATGCATACTTGTCTTCTATTATGCCAAGAGACATATTAATATAAGACTCCGTTTTTATAAATTCCTGAATTTTACTGGGTGAAAAGCCAATGGAATACATGGAAGCAATCAATGCGCCTTCGGAAGTGCCTGCAATATAATCAACCGGAATATGATTTTCTTCCAACGCTTTTAATACCCCTATATGTGCATAACCAGCGGCTCCACCTCCACTGAATACAACCCCGACTTTTTGTGCAGATAAATTATCCTGAAAAAAAATGCTCAGAATAAAAAAAATAAAGTAGTTTTTTGATTGTCTCAGACTCATTACAATGGATGTAAAAATAGCTTACAAAACTAATAAGAATTAGAAGAAGAAAAAATATTTATTTTAAGAGTGCACCCATGCGGTATTATAGTACATTACTTTCACTATATTTGTGACCGCAGATATGGCTTGGCTTTTAAATTTATTAATTCTTAAAACTCCAAACCATTAAATTTAGCATAAAAATATTACTTCAGTAGTAACGAAGAACAATGATCGTAAAACAAAGAACTATTCAAAAATCGGTATCCATTTCCGGTACCGGATTACATACAGGCAAACAAGTAAATCTTACATTCGTTCCAGCCCCTGAAAATCACGGTTATAAATTTCAACGGGTAGATTTAACAGATAATCCAATTATTGATGCTGATGTAGATAATGTGGTGGATACGGCAAGAGGAACAACCCTTGAGCAAAATGGTGCCCGTATTTATACTACGGAACACGTTCTTGCGGCATTGGTTGGAATGGAAATTGATAATGTTTTAATCCAATTAGATGCTCCGGAAATACCAATATTGGATGGTAGTGCCATGCCCTTTATTAATTTGCTGGAAGATGCCGGAGCCATTGAGCAAGAGGCTGAAAGAATTTATTTTGAACTGAAAGAAAACCTGACCTATGAAGATCCTATTAAAAATGTAGAAATGCTCGCTGTTCCTCAGGATACTTTCAGAGTAACAGTTATGGTTGATTATAACTCAGATGTATTAGGAACTCAACATGCTCACATTTACAATGTAAATCAAATTAAAACGGATATTGCCATGTGCCGTACATTTGTGTTTTTACATGAATTAGAAGCTTTGCTGGCAAATGACTTAATTAAGGGGGGGGATTTGAACAACGCTATTGTCCTGGTTGATAAAGATATTTCGGAGGAACAAATTAATCACTTAAAAAAGATATTCCATAAGGAAGATGTTGAAATTAAAGGCAAAGGCGTACTAAACAATACTACACTTCACTATTTCAATGAACCTGCCCGCCATAAATTACTTGATATTGTCGGCGACCTTGCGTTAGTCGGTGTTCCTTTAAGAATGCACATCCTGGCAGCTCGTCCGGGTCATTTAGGGAATGTAGCATTTGCAAAAAAAATAAAAGAGTTAATTAAAATTCAAAGGGCAAAGAAAAACGCTAACCCTGTATTTGATTTGAGTAAAGAACCTGTGCTCAATATCATGGACATCCGCAAGTTATTGCCACATCGTCAACCCTTTTTATTGATTGATAAAATTATGGAGCTTACACCAGAATCGGTAATTGGTGTAAAAAATGTAACAATGAACGAAGAGTTCTTTAAAGGACATTTCCCTGATAACCCTGTTATGCCGGGTGTTTTGTTAGTAGAAGCAATGGCGCAAACAGGTGGTATCCTTGTTTTAAAAACAGTTCCTGACCCTGAAAATTATTTAACTTATTTTATGAAACTTGATGCCGTTAAGTTTAAAAAATTGGTTGTTCCGGGTGATACTGTGGTATTCGAATTAAAATTATTATCGCCTATCCGTAGAGGAATTTGCCACATGAAAGGGGTTGCCTATGTAAATAATAAACCGGTTATGGAAGCAGAAATGATGGCACAAATTGTAAAAATAAAAAAGAATGAGCCAACTCTCCTACATACATCCTGATGCTAAAATAGGCAAAGACGTCATCATTGAACCATTTTCTACCGTTTATGAGAATGTTGAAATTGGCGATGGAACATGGGTTGGACCCAATGTCACAATTTTTCCAGGTGCCCGAATCGGTAAAAAATGCCGACTGTTTCCGGGAGCTGTGATTTCCGCTATCCCTCAGGATTTAAAATTTAAAGGTGAAGTTACTATCGCTGAAATTGGTGATGGTACTACTATTCGCGAATGCGTTACTATTAACAGGGGAACTTGCGATAAAATGAAAACGGCAATTGGCAGCAACTGCTTAATAATGGCTTATGTCCATCTTGCACATGATTGTATCATTGGTAATAATGTTATTATCGCAAATAGTGTGAACCTTGCAGGTCACGTTGAAATTGAAGACTATTCAATTATTGAAGGACTTGTAGCAGTTCAGCAATTCGTAAAAATTGGCGCACATACCTTTATTACCGGAGGTTCACTTGTGCGTAAAAATGTTCCGCCATTTACAAAAGCTGCACGTGAACCCTTGCAATATATTGGCATCAATTCTGTTGGATTGCGCCGGCGTGGTTTCACAAATGAACGAATTTTAGAAATAGAAGATATTTACCGTACACTCTATATTAAGGGACATAATGTAACCAATGCATTAGCAATCATTGAGCAGGAAGCCCCCAGCTCTAATGAGAAAGAACAAATTCTTGACTTCATCCGCGATTCAAAAAATGGTATCATGAGAGGAATTTCATAATCTATTAAATATGAATTTTTGACAGCGGCTATAGTCCCCCTTGAGTGGAGGGTTATTCCTTTTTCTTCTTCTCTACTTTAATGGAAAAATCAATTGGATTATCCACTTTTTCCTTTAGCAGTGCTAATTTAACTACATCAATCATTTGTTCCACGTAGTGAAATTTCACATCTTTGATATATTCTTTTTTGATGTCCTCAATATCTTTTTTATTGTCAATACACAATATAATTTCTTTGATGCCAGCACGTTTTGCTGCCAGTATTTTTTCTTTAATACCACCAACAGCTAACACACGTCCGCGTAAGGTAATCTCACCTGTCATGGCTAATTCTTTCTTTACCTTACGTTGCGTAAATGCCGATGCAATAGCAGTCAACATTGTTATTCCAGCACTTGGACCATCTTTGGGAGTAGCACCTTCGGGTACGTGAATGTGTATATTCCAGTTATCAAACACTTCAGGTTTTAAACCCAGAATGCTGCAATGTGCTTTAATATATTCCAATGCAATCACAGCCGATTCTTTCATCACCTCTCCCAGATTGCCTGTCAATGTTAATTTACCTGTACCTTTGGTAATACTTGTTTCAATAAATAAAATATCGCCACCCACCGAAGTCCATGCCAGACCTGTAACAACTCCGGCTACATCATTCCCCTGATACCTGTCCTTTGAATGGGCGGGTCCAAGAATTTTTATCAGATTTTTGATTTCAACATTCACATTGTACTTCTGCTCCATTGCAATTGATTTAGCTGCATTTCGCACAATTTTAGCAATCACTTTTTCTAGTCCGCGTACACCGGATTCACGGGTGTAATTTTCAATAATATATTCAAAAATAGAATCATTCAGTATTATCTGACCTTTCTTTAAGCCTTGTTCTTCTATCTGTTTGGGTAATAAATGGCGTTTGGCAATTTCCATTTTTTCTTCAATAGTATAACCCGTTATTTCAATGACCTCCATTCTATCCCGCAATGCTGGCTGAATTGAGCTTAAAGAATTAGCTGTTGCAATGAATAATACTTTGGATAAATCGTAATCCATTTCAACATAATTATCATAGAATGTATTATTTTGTTCCGGATCTAACACTTCTAATAAAGCGGATGAAGGATCGCCATGGAACTCATTTCCAACTTTATCAATTTCATCCAAAATAAAAACCGGATTGGATGTCCCAGCTTTTTTAATGTTTTGTAAAACACGTCCGGGCATAGCACCAATGTATGTTTTACGATGCCCTCTAATTTCAGCTTCATCACGCAAACCGCCTAAACTCATACGAACATACTTACGTCCCAGCGCTTCGGCAATACTTTTCCCCAATGATGTTTTTCCAACTCCCGGAGGTCCATACAAACATAGTATTGGCGATTTCATATTGCCTTTTAATTTAAGTATCGCAAGATGTTCGATGATACGTTCTTTTACTTTATCCATCCCGAAATGATCTTTATTTAAAATCTTCTCAGCAAATTTCAAATCAAAATTATCATTGGTGATTTCGTTCCATGGCAAATCCAGCAATACTTCAAGATAACTTGTTTGAATGGAATATTCAGCGGCATTCGGATTCATACGCTCCAATTTACTGAGCGCTTTTCCAAATGATTCGGCAACTTCTTTCGACCATTTTTTTGTTTTTGCACGCTCTTTCATCCCGGAAATGTCCTGTGTAAAGTTGTTTTCTCCTAACTCCTCCTGAATGGTTTTCATTTGCTGATGCAAAAAATAATCGCGTTGTTGTTTATCCAAATCAACTTTAACCTTTGATTGAATCTGGTTTTTCAACTCCAGCATTTGTAATTCTTTGGTAAGATTAGATAATACCAAAGTGGCACGTTCTTTTAAATCAGGCACTTCCAGCATCTTCTGCTTTTCAGCAACCAGCGCATTCATATTGGATGAAATAAAATTTATCAGGAATGAAGGACTTTCAATATTACGCAATGCGAAACCGGCTTCACTCGGAATAAGAGGGCTCAATTTAATGATTTGCAGGGCTAAATCTTTTAATGAAGAAGTTAGTGCAATAAATTCCTGATCGTCTTTAACAGGTGCTGTTTCCGAAAAA
Source organism: Bacteroidia bacterium (assembly GCA_036170475.1). Lineage (GTDB taxonomy): Bacteria > Bacteroidota > Bacteroidia > 2-12-FULL-35-15 > 2-12-FULL-35-15 > 2-12-FULL-35-15. Next base: position 19,561 of record JAVHPE010000195.1, read on the forward strand.
GCCGTAATGGCAGCCCTAATGTATGGTTCTGTTTGTTTTACTTCTTTTAATTCGAAACGTCTTTTGCCTTGAATAATCACAGTAGTATTGCCATCAGGCATTCGTAACATCTTGATAATTTGAGCAACTGTCCCTATTTTATTAAGATCCTCCACAGTAGGGTCTTCGATGGTATCATTCTTTTGTGATACTACACCAATAGTTTTATCCCCTTTATATGCATCCTTAATCAGGTTGATGGATTTGTCCCTGCCAACAGTAATTGGAATTACCACACCCGGAAACAAAACGGTATTACGTAAAGGTAAAATTGACAGTTCATCTGGTACCTTTTCGGAGTTCATCTGGTGCTCATCTTCGGATGAAAGCAGCGGAATAAACTCGGTATCTTCATCAATAATATCATCACTAAGCATTGGCAATAAGCCATTTAAATCAAAATTATCAGTCATATATCTTCAGATTAATCTTTTAAATTAAAAATAATACGTCCATGATTTCAATCAGTATGCCAAGCGATGAATCTGGACAAATTGGCATTAGATTTACAAAAAACTCTCCACCGCCAACCGGTATGAATCCAACCCGAAACCGGAAATAGAACCTTTGCATTTAGGAGCTATTAATGAGATATGGCGAAAATCTTCACGGGCATAAACGTTTGAAATATGTACCTCAATTACCGGAGTTTTTATTGCAGCAATTGCATCGCGTAAAGCTACAGAAGTATGTGTGTAACCACCGGCATTAAAAATAATCCCATCGTATGTAAATCCAATTTCCTGAAGTTTATTGATAAGCTCACCTTCAATGTTACTCTGATAGTAGGCTATTTCAATATTTTTGAATTTGATCAGGAGTGTTTTATAATACTCTTCAAAAGTCTGAATCCCATATACAGAAGTTTCGCGAGTACCCAGCAAATTAAGATTAGGACCGTTAATAATTATTAGTTTCATGTTCTGGTTTTATTAATTCTACTAATCGAAGGTTACCTCGTTATTTCCTAACCAACACACTATTGTTTATATTTTTTGAAGATGCAAAGATATACCAAAATATGTATTTGTAAATTCGCAAAAGAAAATGAACTGGAAAATATACATACAAGGCTTTAAATCGTTTCTGGCACTGGAAAAATCATTGTCGAAAAACTCCATTGAAGCCTACCTGCATGATGTAGATAAAGTGATACAATTTCTGGATTATAAAAAATATGATTTGGGTCCTAAAGAAATTGAGCTCAAACATTTGCAGGAATTTTTGAAATGGATTAATGAACTGGGGATGAGCGCAGGTACACAGGCAAGGATAATTAGTGGCATAAAAGGATTTTATAAATACTTGTTATTGGAAAATGTGTTGAGTACCGATCCTACGGCATTACTTGAAGCTCCAAAGTTAGGCCGTAAACTACCCGATGTTTTGAGTGTTGGTGATATTAACAAGATTATTAATGCGATTGATTTAAGTAAACCGGAGGGTCAGCGAAACAAAGCGATACTTGAAACACTTTACAGCTGCGGATTACGGGTAAGTGAACTGGTGGATTTAAAAATTTCTAACCTCTATTTTAATGATGGGTTCATAAAAGTAACAGGGAAAGGGGATAAAGAAAGGCTTGTGCCTATTGGCAGTATTGCTGTTAAACAGATTACCATTTATAAAGATGAAATACGCTGTCATATAACTGCAAAAAAAGAGATGGAGGATTTTTTATTCCTTAACAGGCGCGGTGGGCAACTTTCACGAATAATGATATTTATTATCATCAAAAATCTTGTACAAAAAACAGGAATAAAAAAACATGTTAGTCCGCATACATTCCGACATTCATTTGCCACACATTTAATTGAAGGGGGCGCTGATTTAAGGGCTGTGCAAGAAATGCTTGGACACGAATCCATTACTACAACTGAGATTTACACTCACCTCGACAGGGATTATCTTCGTCAGGCTATTATTCAATTTCATCCGAGATCGAAAAAAATAATTTAAAAATCGGCATACTCAATTTTCAAATTAAAGTATTTGCTTTTTTGAATAATTGATTTTACGCATTACCTGCTCCAGAGGAGCGTAATATTGGTAGAAGACATTAATCACCTCTGCCTTTTAGCTCCATAGGAGCGTAATATTACGCCCCGCTGGGGCTTAAAGATGTTAGGGTGTTCAATTTCTACCAATATTCTGCCCCTCTGGGGCATTGCGTAATATCAGTGAATAATACCTTAATGCTTCTTTTATTAAATCTGCTGTGGCTGTTTTATTTATTTCACATTTTCCGATGGAAGAAATCAATGAAAAATTTATCTTTTCTTTTTCATTTTTTTTATCGTGAAGCATAAGTTCAATCAAAGGAGCAAAATCTGTTTCTTTTAGTTTGACAGGTTTGTAAAGAGATAGAATATAATCTGTAATCTCTTCTAATTCATTATTGGAGAGTGTAAGAAGTTGATTCGACAGAAAAGCTTCACAGATCATCCCAATAGCTATTGCTTCTCCATGAAACAATGTCTCCCTGCGGTTTTGCTTTAAGAAATACGTTTCAATAGCATGACCTATAGTATGCCCAAAATTGAGCATTTCCCTGGTGCTTTTTTCAAAAGGGTCTTCCTGAATAATTTTCTTTTTTATATGAATAGATGATTCTATTAATTTATCGAATTTTTTAAGATTTGAAAAATCAGTTTTCCTTATTTTTTTCCAATAATCAACATCTGCAATTAATGCATGTTTAATAATTTCGGCAAAACCGGATGACAACTGCCTTTCATTTAATGTCTTCAGGAAAGTGGTATCAATGAATACTGCCAGGGGATTACTGAACAATCCCAATTCATTTTTCAGGTGATTTAAATCAACACCCACTTTGCCACCAATTGAAGCATCCACCTGTGAAAGTAAAGTAGTAGGAATATTTATAAATCCGATTCCACGTTTAAAAACAGAAGCACAAAAACCACCCATATCTCCAATCACGCCACCACCCAGGTTTACAATAAGCGACTGCCTGTCGGCACCATAATCACTCAATGTGGTCCAAATTTGTAAACACACCTCAATATTTTTGCTTTTCTCCCCGCTTTCAATCTCAATGATTTCGGCATCTTCAAAAGCCGGAATATGCGCTACCATTTGAGGATAGCACTGTCCTAAGGTATTTTCATCAACCAGTATAAATAATTTTGAATACCTGCTTTGATTCGCTTTTAAAAACCGGTTAATTTCTTTGGTACAATCTTTTGATACAAAAACTGAATAATTACTTGCCTTTATTTCTGTCATGCAATTTTGTTTGATAAAGCAAATATAGCAAAATAATGGCCCCTTGCAGAAACCTTTCCCTGAAAAGCTAATGGGGCTGGAATAAGCCAAAAGCAGGGTTCAAAAATGAGAAACAAGAGACAGAAAATAATTTCAAAATAAGGCCAAACAACATTCGTATTGAAACTTCCTGAGTGTATGACTATCCCTTTTTTGCAATGAACCTTTAAGACCTCAGCCCCAACCCCTCTCCTTGAGAAAGGAGAGGGGAGCCATGACCCAATAGGGATTGTGGGTCGTACCCCTCTCCTTTCTCAAGGAGAGGGGCAGGGAAGAGGTTTAAACTAATAAGGGAAATTTGTCATACCCCCAAACTTCCTTCATTTAGAAATTTTAATATATTTGTACTCAGCATTGAAAAATAATTTTTTTATATAAATAAATACTAACCCAGGAAAACATGATCGGATATTTAATTACAGCGCTAATTACCATTATAGGCGGCATTATGGCTGCTGCAGGTTTTTTTATTGCAAGAAAGCCTAACGCCAAGGAACTTATTGATAAAATAACTCCCTATCAGGGATGGATTGGTATTGTTCTCTTCCTTTGGGGGATATGGCAGACTATCAGTGTAATACTATGTCTGGGATGGATTAGTTCTGCTCTTATATTTTGGTTAATCTGGGCTATACTTGCATTTACCAACTTATTTGTTGGTTTTTTACTTGGTTTTGGTCTTATCAGTAAGTATGCCCTTAGTAAAAATGAGGAAGCTATGGAGAAAGGACAAAGAATCAGGATTAAACTGATGAAGTTTCAGATACCTCTTGGTTTTATTTCAATTGCTATTGGAATACTTTATCTTTTCTGGGCTTTGGGGTTCTTTTATGTTGGGTATGCCGGTTTTGGAGTAATTATTATTGCCTATATTGTTCTTATGCTTGTAGCTGGAAAACCTACAACAGCTGATGAAAGTGCGGGGTCTGCAAATCCTTCGGTAACTCCATCCGCACAAAAACAAAATACTGCTTCTACTTCCACAGCTTCAACCACTACTGCAACAATTTCAACAGCTGGAAAAGGTGGTATTTTTTACGAAGTAAGACTCAGCGATGTAACCTGTAATCTGGTGGGTGCAACTTATAAAATAGGTATGGCGCTTACTGCAAAAAAATTTGTTAGTGACCCCAAAACAGGAAAAGTAAAAGAAGAAATGATAAATGATGAAATTCAAATCGGGATGCTTAAAGACGGAAAAGAGATATACTTAAAAGGCTTTAAATTCACAAAAACAGTTACAACATTTAATCTTACTGTTGATCAAAAACCTGATAAAGTTGGTGTGGATCCTTACAATAAGCTACCTGAAAAAGTATAGCTTGATATTAATTTGAAAGTGTGATTCCGCATTGCGGAATAAAAATCAAACTAAAGCATTTTCAATTTAACAGCTTTCAATTTAATAAAACTGATCTTTATGGTTGATCAAACCTATTTACCAAATAAAACAGTAACATTAAAGGAAGATAATTTGAATACTTCAAATACACCCTCTTCTACCGCTAAAACTATTGTTAAACCTTCGGATAATTATCTCTCTCATAAGACAGTAAATTTAGGGGGGGGAATAGTTTCAGAAAAGAAAGAAGAAAGAATTCCGGAGAAGAAAGAAGAAAAACCTAAAGAGGAACAGCAAAATAATGCTAATAAACAATCTCCAACTCCTTCAATTATCGATTCAAAAACTAATTACCCTTCTAACAAAACCGTAAATATAGGCAATGAAATAAGCAGCGAAAAGAAAGAAGAAAAATCTAAAGAGGAGGAATTGTATGCCCCAAAAAATCCTGCTCCACCTTCTGTAAATATTGATTCAAAAAACAATTATCTCTCTCATAAGACAATAGATTTAAGCGGCGGGACAACCAGTATCAGGCAGGATGAAAAACAGGCTGTAATCAATAATTCTAATGATGTAAAAAGTACGGTTATAAAGGATGAACAAACAAAGGTGCAAAGTACAACTACCGGAACAACAAATTCTGTACGAGTTGAGAAGAATGCTGACTATGCTGAACGTAAAACAGTAACTGTTTCCAAAGTAGAATCACTATCAACTGATACAACAAACAACAGGAAACAAATAACTAACAATCAGTCAATTATAAATGATAAAGAGCTTAAAAAGAATGACTACCAAAAATTAAAAACGGTTACAATTACCGAAGAAGAAAAAATAGTCCCTAAAAATGAAATAGAGGTCAAACCAATTAGCATATCAGATAATAAAACTGAATCAATTACAAGCGGGACAACTAGCAAAACAGTCCAGGGAAATTATCCTGCTAATAAATCCTTTTCTTTTGTAAAGGAGGAAACAAAAAACCAAACAATTAATCCTGCCAAAGTAGAACAAAGTGAAGCTAAAATAACTCCGGTAAAAAAAGAAGATAGTACAGTTAAAGGAGAAGATAGTACAGTTAAAGGTAATATTAAACCACAAACAGTTATTGTACAGGGAAAAGCGAAAAAACCGGTTTTATGGATAATAGTAAGTACCACTTTATTATTAACAACTGCTGCTGCCGGATGGTATTCCTATCATCAGCAAAATTCATTTAATGGAGAAATTGCCCTTTTGCAGCAAAATAATGAAGACCTGACAGACAGCATTAAAAAACTCCAAAAAGACAAACTTCATTTTGATGATTTAATTATCAGGGGGGGAAAAGTTGATGCAAAAAACAATATTACTGTAGTTGAGAGCGCAACCGAATCTGAGGCGGTCAGGGTTTGTTTTTCAATTGCCAGTAATCAATTTGCAGCAAAAGGTAAAAAGGCTGTGTACATTCGTTTAATAGATGCCAATAACAATGTTTTGGTAAAGGCAAAAGAAGATGTTTTTGAATACAAAAGGAAGCAGATTCCATTTTCATTAATGGAAGAAGTAGAATACAAAAACCAGGAAATGATGGTCTGTTTTGATTTTAAACCAGATGAAAAACTTCAGCCAGGCAACTATAAAGCCGAAATTTATAATGATGGAGTATTAGATGGTATAGGGACATTTGAATTAAAGTAATTGTAGAGTAACAAATTTTCTTGAGCAGATAAATTAACACAAGATGAAAAATACTGACGACACAAAAAAATACTTCAATTCCAAAAAATATCTTACAAAAATAATCGGTATAGATGCTAATGGAAATGCTCCACTCAACAATGAATTGGATAGCTCAACAATTGACGAGAGCAAAATATCCAATCTTATTTCATTATTAACCGATCCTGCTAATAATGAATTTAAAGAGATTACACTACTTACCCTGAAAAAAGAAAAAGGTGGGAATATTCTGTTATTAGCTATTGCAAGTCCGAAAGCAAAAAATGTAAGGCACAAATTAGTTGCTGCCTGCTGGGAATCTGAAATAGACTTTAGCCCTTATATTTCCTTCTTTATTCTACTTTCATTAGATAATGATTACCTGGTTTCCATGGAAGCAATCACAGTTATCTCAACTATGGCAGGACCATTTAATAATGATGTTGTGAAGGATGCTATAATAAAAGTGAAAGCCGCACAAGAAACTGGTACAACTGAAAAAACTGTTTTATTGAATGATTTGATCGATACGTTGGAGGGTTTCGTTTCAAAATAAAATTGTTTGTTTCTTCTCGTTTCTCTTCTGACAAATTTTGCACCCAACAATTCCCCCTTGAAAAGGGGGGCAGGGGGGATTAAAACGAATGTCCGTTTTATTGCTTAAAAGCCATATCTCCATTTTTTTATAGCCCAATCAAATCATTAATGCTATAAATATCATCAATATCAACAAATGAAAGATTATGACTATCAATAATTTCATAATTCTTCCTCTGTTTTGGAGATAGATTTTTAATTTCCGGAAATTTATCGAGGGGAACGATAAAGGTTCTGTCATTATCCAAATGCACAAACATTATACTGCTATTGATAAATTCTATGTTCCGAATGCTTGGTGGTGTTAAAATTGTCCTTATCATTTTCGTATTGCTTTTATAGGCTGGTTACTGTAAAAAAGCTCGAGTTGAATTAATAATACTTCTTTATTCTCTATCACTAATTTTTTAATTTCATTTAATTCGGCTTGCGAAAAATCGCCTTTTTTCTTTTCGTCAAGTTCTATTTTCGGTTCAAGCCAAAATTTGCATGCCCGTTTAAAACCCTTATGAGAATATGTAACATGAACGTGTTTTCTTTTCTCATAAATATCTGTACCGAATACTAAAAAATATACTTCGCAAGAATCAAAAGCTTTCCCATTTTACTTCTTTAGTTATTTCTATACAAATATAATCAACATTTTGGGGGGCAACTTGTTTTGTTTTTCATTCCTCACTATCATGAGTCAAATATTATCAATAATGAACCAACATTTGCAGGACTATAAACATTTGAATCTATCGGGTTCTTCGATATAAATTTTAACATGTTTACATAAACCTCTCGCTCGATCGTTTTGCATTTTGGTTAAAACCAAATATACCTCTGTATTGAAGCATTATTTCAAATCCACCAACGGATTTTGAAACGGGCGTTAAACCCGAAATATTTATATCGTATGCTACAGAGAATGCAAAATCTTCATAATCCAGCCGTAAATCAATGAAGGCAGCATCGCGGACACGATAAAATGCGCCGATTGACATACTTCGTTCACCATGAAAACCAGTATAACGAGAGCGTTCCTGTAATAAATATTTTACACTTGTACCCCCAATAATTAATAAGGATCCTCCTTGTTTCGAAACCAACAAATTCGGCAATAATACTGCATTACTATTAGTGCCCAGCTTATAGGCTACATTCCATTGAAAGGCATATTTAGGTAATAACAAATCATTGCCTCTGCTAATCGAAACATCGGGTGAATTAAAATGGTGCAATGAAAAACCTAAAGCACTGCGGAATTTTCTGTCGGAATTAAAGTTCCATACCAAACCTGTTGCCATATCCATAAAAACGGTTGCAGCAGCTCCGCCATTTTCACCATAGCCATAAGCAGCGCTGTATGTTCCGGTATTAGGGTCATATTGGCTATCATATTTTAATGAACCCAGTGCAACACTTTTCATATTGTAACCAACCTCATAACCTACAGTAATATAATGTAACTTTTTGCCTCCCAAAAATTTAGTAAATGATATCAAACCATTATAGGAACTTGCTTTTAAATTTACTGAACCCTGGTTATCATTCATAAAATTGAACCCGGCAGCAAAAAAATCATTACCTCTCATTTTCTTTTTAAAAATAGGTGCATCCAGCGCAACAGAAGCCGTTTTATATGGATTAGTTATTGTAAACCATTGCATACGATACATGGTGGCGACTCTTACATCGCCATTAAAAACGCCTGTATTAGCAGGATTTATTGTTAAAGGAGAGTAAAAGAATTGGGAAAAATGCGGATCTTGTGCAAAGGAAGATGTGAGATATGAAATATGAGATATGAGAATCACACCGAATGTTGCAAATATATTTTTTATCCTTATCATGCTTCTTACTTCTTACTTCTCATATCTCATATCTCATATCTCATATCTAAAATCCAATATTATCTTACAAGTGTTAAGCTCCCTTGTTCTTTAGCCGATGTTCCGTTACAATATTTAACTTCCAACAGGTAAACAAAAGTACCATCATTCATAGGCACACTATGATAGGAACCGTCCCAGCCTTGTGAAATAGTGGTAGTTTCAAATACCTTCTCTCCTATCCTGTCAAATATTTGTAAGCTGATACCTTCAATACCGCGGCCATGAATATGTAATGTATCATTAACACCATCACCATTCGGTGAAAAACCGGTAGGCATATAGTAGTTATAGATACTAACTACATTAACGGTTACTGAGGCTGAATCAGAACAACCATTCAGATCGGTATAGGTTACATAATAATTTGTTGCAGTTAATGGCGATACAGTAGCTGATTGACAGGTATTGCAAACCATGTTAATAAGAGGTCCCCAGGAGTATGTTCCGGCAGCAGCAGGGAAAGCCGACAAAACTGTACTTTCACAGGCAGCAATTGTTGTAAGTCCCGAAATAGTTACGATTGGAACAGGATTAACAGTAACAGTGGTAGAGGTTGTATCAGCACAGTTATTGCTGATTCCGATAATAGTATAGGTTGTGGTTATAGCCGGGCTTGCAAAAACTGTACTTCCCGTGGAAGAACTTAATCCCAATGAAGGGAACCATCCGTATGAGTTTGCTCCTGATGCTGTTAACGTAACAGAAGAGCCTAAACAAACAGAAGGATAAAGGGGGGAGCATGTTACAACAGGGATAGGATTTACAGTTGCGAGTAAAGTGTCATATCCGGTACAGCCATTGAAATTTGTGAAAGCATAAAGGAGCTGATGAGTGCCAACACCAGCTGTTGCCGCATTAAAAATACCGATGGCGTTAGTAATTCCGCTTCCTGTCCAGGTACCACTTGCAGGTGTAAATCCGGTAAGCGTAATCGGTGTTTCGCTGAAACAAGCTGAAAAATCATTTCCTGCATTCACTGCATCTGCGGGAATAATTGTAATTGTAATAGCATTGCTTATTAGGCTTAAACAGCCTAAATTTGTTGCAACAACTGTAATGCTGTTTCCTGAATTCAAAGTGGTGGTATAAGTATTACTTGTACCATTCTGAACCGAAGTTCCTGCATTAAAAAATTCATAATTTCCATACCCGGAAGGTGTGGAAGTAAAGGTAATTAATTCATTCTGACAAATTGTAGAATCCGGATCAGAGCTATTAAGCACAACATTTGGTATAGGATTTACAGTTATTAAAATAGCATTGCTAGTCTGTCCAACACAACCTGAAGAACTGGTCGCGATTACTTCAATATTACTACCATTTGTAAGAGTAGTAGTTGTGAAGGTATTGCTTGCTCCGCTTTGTATGGTGGCACCGGAGTTAAAAAAATCATAATTCGTAAAGCCGGCTGGTGATGCGGTAAAGGTTACACTTTGCCCGGTACCGCATAAAATATTATCAGCATCATCACTTGTCAATATTATTTGCGGTGCCAGATTTACAGTAGTTACTTCTACGTTACTGGGCAGACTTGTGCATCCGTTATTAGTTGCTATAACTGTAATGCTGTTGCCGGGCTGCAAAGTGGTGGTGGTGTAACTAATGCTGGTGCCGGTTTGTACAGAAACGCCTGCATCAAAAAATTCATAATTAGTGTAACCAATAGGTGTTGCAATAAAAAGCACACTTGTTCCTTCACATATCGTACTATCGGGATCCGAACTTTGCAATGTTACCACAGGAATGGGATTTATCGCAGCAAATAAAATCGCACTGGGGTTTGTAAAGCATGTGCCTGCAAGAGCCACCACCACCACGCTGTCGCCTGTATTTAAAGTTGAAGTAGTGTAGGATCCGCTTGTTCCGCTTTGAACAGATACACCATTTACAAAAAAATCATAACCAACATACGTACTCGGATTTGCAGTAAAAGTGACCGGTTCTCCCTCACAGGCTAAGGCAGGAGAAGCAGTAAGGGAGACATTAAAAGTACTAGGAGTTACCGTTACAGTGGTAGAGTCGCGGACTTTGCCGCAGCAGTCGGTAGTAACAAAAACATAAATAGTATACGTTCCGGGGGCGCCAAAGTAAATGTTGGTGGCTGTTTGCATTGTTGCTCCTTCCAAAGTATCCGGATTTGCAGTGTTTCCAAAAACCCATTGATAATAGGTTCCTGTTAATGTGGTATTAAATGTGTTTGGGCAACCTAATGTGACATTCCCATTAGCGGGATTGATACTTGGTGTTGTAGGTCCCGCCTGAAAAATAGCAACATAGTCAGCAAAAGGAGTACCGTTAAAATCAATACTTTTTCTACCCATTGTTGAATAATAAACAGAGAAAGGTCCTATACCGATTGCTGTTGCAGGCGAAGCCCCTGAGCCAAAATTCCAGGTTCCATTAGTTGTTGAGCTAAATATTACTTCAGAATTTGTACATCCTTTGTTGGTAACATTTATATCAGGAGGGTTGCCCGGAACAGAAGTAATTCCCAGATTAGAGATGGGAGTTCCACCATTTTCACTAAGTGGAACACTTTCTCCATCAGCGCCAGGTCCACCGGCACCACCTTGTCCTCCGGTACCGCCTTCCCCTCCATTTGCCCCCGCACTATTTGCACAACCAAACCCCGTTCCACCAATACCGCCAATTCCGCCAGAACCACCGGTACCACCTTGTCCACCGGCACCACCAAGACCAGCAGTACCTGAATTTAATAAACAATCCTGAATAATTCCACCTGCACTATTAGCGTATAAAAACAGCCCATAAGACGATCCACCGCCGCTACCACCGGTTCCACCAAAAGCACCTTCACCACCGGCACCGCCACCGCCGCCACTACCACCTACATCATCATCTCCATCTTGCTGACGACCAGCTCCTCCCCCTCCTCCTCCTCCACCACAACCACTCAGTCCATTTAATCCGGTTGTTCCTACACCTCCGGGAACCCAATATCCGCTGATAACAGAACCAGCCGATCCAATAGTTCCCGCAGTTCCTATTATTCCTAATAATCCAACCTGACCAACCGTAGGAGAACTCCCTGAGCAATCGTTATTATAACTTGTACCCGTCCAACCGCAACCACACTCAGGTCCATCACCACCCGCACCACCTGCTCCTCCACATCCAGAAGTTAATCCGGGAGAGCCTGTTTCTGATCCATCCGGGCTATGTCTTGCGCCCATTCCTCCATTTCCACCATTATTTCCAGTACCGCCGATACCGCCTGCACCACCAGCAGGAACAGAACTTTCATTCGCAGCAGGAAGTCCGTTTGCGCCATTAGCTCCAATTGCCCCAACTGTACCGGGTGTTCCGTCCAATCCGGGAGAACCGGCACCAGTAGTTACTTTACAACGGGTAATGTTATAATTTGAACAGGCAGATAAGTAAATTCCATAAACAGAAATTTGGTTTCCGGGAGCACTGGCGACATTAATAGTGAGATCCTGTAATCTGAAATTAGTTATAGCATTACCCGCTAATCCGACTAAAGCATTAAAAGGAGAAACCAGCACATTGGAAGCATCCTTATCAATAATAGTTTGTGAAACATTGCTTTTTTGCCATGTTGAAGAGCTAAAACCCCCTTCAATAGTGACGTTATCGGGAATATTCAGAATGCTGGAAATCGGGTAAGTGCCGGTAGCCAGCCACATCAATTTGGCAGAAGGAGAAACCAGTGTTAATCCATACGTTAAACTGGCAGGATTAGCAATTGTTCCGGCAGTTCCACTGTAAACTCCGGAAGGAGTTATATAAATTATATTACATTCCTGTGCAGATAAAGAAACATGATAAAAGCTTCCACAAACAAATACTATGAAAATTTGAAAATAAGTTAATTTGAAAATGAATTTTAAGTATTTACCATATTGGCACATTGGTACATTTTTAAATTATCAAATTATGTTTCAAAGATGCAAAAATTTAAAAACTAGTTGCGTGTAAGGCAAAAAATCAGCTTACGGAAAGGGTCAAATCATGGATCAACTTAACAACATATTCTAATTGTTCTTCACGGGTAAGGTCTGAATTATCAAGGACTATAGCATCTTTTGCCTGAATCAATGGATTTTCTTTTCGGTGAGTATCTTCGTAATCACGATTCAATAAATTTACTTTAACCTCATTAAAGGAAACATGCTGTCCTTTTGAAGAAAACTCATCAAATCTGCGTTGAGTACGGATTTCAGTATCAGATGTCATGAAAATTTTAAGCTCAGCATCCGGAAAAACATTAGAACCTATATCGCGACCATCCATTACAATACCTCTGTTTTTACCTAATTCACGCTGTATAGCAATCATTTGTACTCTTACCTCATGAATTGCGCTTACCTGACTTACATTTTCTGAAACAATCATCTGGCGGATTTCTTTCTCCACATTTTCGTCATTCAAATAAGTTTCAGTTGATTTGGTATGTTGATTAACCTCGAAGGAGAGTTTAATTTCAGGTAATAATTTAATGATTTCTTCAGGCATAAAACTACCATCTTTAATAACCCCTTTCCTCAGAGCATAAAGGGTAATACAACGGTACATAGCGCCTGAATCAGCATAAGCATAATGTAAATGAGAAGCTAAAGCTTTTGCTAAAGTGCTTTTTCCGCAGGATGAATATCCATCAATGGCAATGGTAATTTTAGACATCAAACAATTAAATTTGAAAATGTGCCAATTTGAAAATGTGCCAATATAATTTTCAAATTAACACATTGGCATATTAACAAATTTTCAAACAATAGTACTATTATTTTTTTGAATAAAAACTGTTAATATCAAAACTAATGGAAAAATTATTTGAGGCGCCCGCTAAATGGTAGGCTGCCCTTGCGTAGCTAAATTGAAATTTATAAATACGAAATCCAAATCCGAATGAAAAACCAGCCATACCGCGCTTTTCAGGGATTTTTAATTCTTTCCTGCGCTGGTAGTTATAACCGGCACGTAAAAGAAAGTTTTTTGTGATAAGAAATTCTCCACCAATTACCATGTGAAGCATTAATTTATCGCCAATTATTTTGCTTTTATTTTGTTTGATTACCTCTCCTGAAAGAGGGTCAACAGTTAAAACAGGGTTAGCCGGATCCTGATAGGTTAAATCCCATTTTCCCAGATTTTCGTATACCAGTGATAACCGGAATGGAACATGTTTTAATTTTTTGGAAAGCCCTATCTGCATTTCAAAAGGTAGTTTTTCTCTATTGCCTGTAATATAGGGTTTCCATTGTCGTCCTGCATTTTTAATAACTGCGGCAAGGGCAAACCCTTTTGAAGGAATAACATAAACGGCACCCAAATCAATTGCAGAACCATAAGAAGTATAGGAATCCAGATGCGAATAAATTGTTTTTAACGTGGCACCCACTGTTAAGTTTGAATCGAAAACAGAATGAGCATAGGATACATTTAAACTCATCTCATTTGCCCCGAAAGTACCATCAGTATTGCCAGATTCATCAGCACGAATAAATTTACCATAATTCAAATATTGAATACCTGCGCTGAAATTCCCAATTTTATCGAAATGTTTAGCATAAGCGACATAACCATAGCTAACACCGCCCAAATAATTGATAAAACTCAATGCTACATTATTGCTCATAGAATCGGTAAGCAAAGCAGGGTTGGTAAGGGAAACATTCAAATCATTATCTCTTGTGGAAATAAGATTACCGCCTAAAGCAGTAACCCTTGCGGATATAGGTAAATTAAGGAATTCGTAAGTGTTGTTTCCCCCAACTTGCGAAAAAGCGGAAATGCTTAAGGATACTGTAAAAAGAAAGAAAAATAGTTTTTTTGTGTTCATTGATACAAAGTAAATAAAAATATTCGTGCTTCAAACGATAAGAGGAATGAATTATTGCAAATGGTATTACAATAAAGATACTTTTTTCATACTGTCGTTATATTTTTTTGAATTTGTTTTGCCCTTATCTGCTATCAACTTTCCTCCCTATTCATTTTTTTGACTTATGCTTTGCACGAATAATAAAACCAACAAATGCAAAAACAAGAAACAAGAGGCAGGATACAAGAATAAAGACGAGTCGTTGCCTATTTTTTATTGCCTCAGCTACGGCACTTTTTTTTTCCAGTCCGGCTTTGGCTGCTGCTTCTTTTTTTTCATAGTCAAAAGCCAATGCACTCTGAATAGCTTTTTTATCAATCTCTTCATTGACAATGCTATCTCTATATACAATAAATAGTTTGTGATGCAGGTATGCTGTTTTCCAATTACCCTGAGTACTATCCAAGTCAATCAAGCAGCTGTAACTTTCCTTAACCCATTCTTTACTACCTATTTTTTTGCTTAGCCGCAATGCCTTGTATAAATACTCCTGCGCTTTTATTGGCTTATTTAATTTGATGCTTGCTAAACCAAGGTTGATAAAAGATTGGACAATTCCTTTTTTGTTGTCAATACCTTCAAATACTTTTAATCCGGCAAAGTAATTACTTAATGCCTTCCCGTACTTTTTTTGATTATAGTAATTAGTTCCAATGTTAAGAAAGGAACTGGCAATTTCTTGTTTATCGTCCATCTTCTTATATATCCTTAATGCCGTGATGTAATTTTTTAATGCTTCCGGGTAGTGGTTCTGATCGTCATAAACAGACGCAATATTGTTATATGAATTGGCAGCACCCTGTTTGTCATCTATCTCCATATATATCTTTAATGCGGAAAAATAATTTTTTAACGCTTCCCGATAATTTTCCGGATCATCATAAATATTTCCAATGCTGAGGTAAGTATTGGCAATACCCTGTTTGTCATCAATATCATCGTATATCTTTAACGCGGCGAAGTAATTTTTTAACGCTTCGGAGCAATTGTCAGGATCATCATAAACTGCTCCAATGTTGCTATAAGTACTGGCAATACCTTGTTTAATACTAAAGATTTCATCAGGTTTTCCGCTTTGTTTTGCCTGCTTCAATAATTCTTCTCTTATGTTTAATGCAGCGTAGTAATTTTTTAATGCCTGAGGATAATTGTTAAGATAATAATAAATAATTCCAATGTTATGATAGGAACCGGCAATGTCTTTTTTATTTTTTAATTCTTCATTTATCTGTAAGGAGGGAAAGTAATTATTTAGAGCCTTATAGTAATTGCCCTGATTATAATAAATAGTTCCGATCTTGTTGTAAGCGGAGGAAGCCCCTGCCCTGCCCTGCTCATTTGGGAGAGAGTTTGCCAGTGTGAGGGCTTCATTTCCATATTTCAACCCTTTGTCGAAGCCATCAATTTTTCTGTACTCATTACACAACTTTATTAAATGATTTACCTTGCTGGTATCGGGCTTGTCAATTGCTATAAGCGTAAGGAGTGAATCTATATTTCGATTTTGGGCAAAACAAAAGGAATTAAGAATTAAGAATGCAGAATTAAGAATTAAAAGAAGTAACCATTTTTTCATAAGACTAAAGTACAATTAAATTCTAATTCCAATAACTGTTACATCATCTACCTGCTCTAAATTACCTTTCCAATCAATAAATTCTTTTTCCAGTATTTCTTTTTGTTCATCTAATGATTTATGAGTAATGGATGGAATATATTCTTCAAATCTTTTGGACATAAATTTCTTCCTTTTCGGTCCACCGAACTGGTCGAGAAAACCATCGGTACTTGCATAAATAATATCGCCTGTTTCCAGCTGAATCGTATGCGGCGTAAAAGGTTTTTCAATCTCAGTATACTTTCCTACAGGCATCTTATCCGGTTTATGTTTCATTAATATTCCATTTCGATAAACATAAAATGAATTATTGGCAGCAGAGTACTGGAGTTCTTTTGTGCGAAGATTCAGTCTTCCTAAAACTAAGTCCATGCCATCTTTACCTTCTTCAAGCGCTCCTTCAGGATTAACAGCCAGAATAACTATTCGTCTTAATTCATCTAATATTTTATTCGTTTCTTTAATTTGCTTGGAATAAATTATTTCATTCAAAATACCCATGCCGATAAGGCTCATAAAAGCTCCTGGAATACCGTGCCCTGTGCAGTCGGCAATGCAGAAATACAAATAGTCATCTTGCTGGTGCATCCAGTAAAAATCACCTGACACAATATCCCGTGGTTTATACAAAATAAAATATTCCGGTAAATGTCGTTTTATGTATACTTCAGAAGTAAGGAATGAGTTCTGAATGCGTTTGGCATAAGAAACGGAATCATAAATATTTTTATTTTTTTCTTCCAACACAATTTTTTGTTCAGCAATCAGCTTGTTTTTTTTTCGTAATTGATCATTAGCTTTTCGTTTCTGACGGTTTTCTCTTACTATTATTATCCCGAAAAACAACATCAACACAAAGCCGGCAATGAAGCTGTTACGTATCATTTTTTGTTTTTTGCTTTCTGCAGTTGCAAGCGCATCTTTTTTATCCTGGATGGCTTTGGTTTCGAGTTCTTTTTTTTCGAAATCATTCGTTAATGTACTCTGTAAGATTTTTTTCTGCGTCTCATCATTGTCAATACTGTCTCTGTAAATAATAAATAGTTTGTGATGCAGATATGCCGCCTTCCATTTACCCTGAATGCTATCCAGCTCTGCCAATCCGTAGTAACTTTCTTTACTATTTTCTTTACTACCGATTTCTTTGCTAAGAATCAATGCCCTGTTTAAATAATCTTGCGCTTCCTTATATTTTTTTAATTTGGTATATACTCCTCCAAGGTTAAAAAATGAAGAGGCGATACCTTGTTTATCGCCAATATCTACTCTTATCTTTAATGAAGCAAAATAATTTTTCAATGCTTCCTGATAATTGCATTGAAGTCCATAAATATTTCCGAGGTTGTGAAAAGAATCGGCAATACCCTGTTTATCCCCCATTTCTTCCTTTATCTTTAAAGAAGCAAAATAATTTTTTAATGCTTCAGGATAATTATTTTGAGAATTATAAATATTCCCGATATTATTGTAGGAACTGGCAATGCCACGTTTATTTCCAATTTCTTTTCTTATAGCTAAAGCAGCTGGAGTTTCCTCAAAAAATTATTCAGGGAATAAAGCTAATTGAAAATCGTCA
>JAVHPE010000196.1:0-2244 GCA_036170475.1 Bacteroidia bacterium
TATATATCTCTGACAGATATGGCAAATGCTAAAGAGAGCGAAAGTCGTGCAGCAGATATTATAAAAAATTGGTTAAGAAACCGTTATTCACTTGAATTTTTGGGTACATGGGAACAAATAAATAATCCGGAATTTAAAGTGGTCGAATTTGACCACTTTAAATCACATGCAGGATTACCAAATTTTGTGCTAAGTGTATCAGAATGGATAGAAAAAACTAATGCAATTGGAATAATAGTAAAGAAAGGGAAATATGGAGGCACTTTTGCACATAAAGACATTGCTTTTGAATTTGGCTCTGCAATTAGTGTTTCTTTTAAATTGTATTTAATAAAAGAATTTCAACGGCTAAAAGAAGAAGAACAAAAACTACTTGGCTGGACAGCCAAGCGGGAGCTATCAAAGCTCAACTACCATATTCATACCGAAGCAATAAAACAAAATTTGATTCCTCAAGAACTTTCAGCTATTCAAACATCTATTGTTTATGCCAATGAAGCTGATGTGCTTAATGTGGCAATGTTTGGAGTAACTGCTAAACAATGGCGTGATGCAAATCTCAGCTTAAAAGGGAACATTCGAGATTATGCATCTATCAACGAACTGATTTGTTTATCGAATATGGAGAATTTGAATGCTGTATTTATCAACGAAAAAATCCCACAAAGAGAACGGTTGATAAAACTGAACCAAATAGCCATTCAGCAAATGGGCATTTTACAAAACTTAGAAAACAGAAAATTATTGAAATAGAAATACTGTAAAATGAAAATAGAACTCAAAGAAATAACCATAAGGGAAGTTTCAAATGGATATATCAACAACAATGAAGAAGGTGTTGTTGGCTATGGTGGCAAACTAAATATTCGCCCAAAATATCAACGTGAATTTGTTTACAAAGACAAACAACGTGATGCTGTAATTGAAACCGTAAAAAAACAGTTCCCATTAAACGTAATGTATTGGGTAAAAAATGCAGACGACACTTACGAAGTATTAGACGGTCAGCAAAGAACAATAAGTATTTGCGAATATGTGGATGGTACTTTTTCTCTAAATTCAATGTATATTCACAACCTAACCGATGTTGAAAAAGACCAAATTTTAGATTATAAATTGATGATTTATTTCTGTGATGGTAATGACAAAGAGAAACTTGATTGGTTTAAAACCATAAACATAGCAGGCGCTCCATTAACAAACCAAGAATTAAGAAATGCAATTTATACAGGCACTTGGTTAACAGAAGCTAAAAAATATTTCAGTAAAACAGGTTGCCCTGCATACAATATTGGCAATGTTTATATGACTGGGTCGCCAATAAGACAAGATTATTTAGAAACTGCAATAAGTTGGTTGAGTAATGATAACATTGAACAATATATGGCAGTAAATCAACATAAACCCAACGCAAATGAATTGTGGTTGTATTTCAATAGTTTGATAAATTGGATAAAAGTTGTTTTCCCAAAATATCGCAAAGAAATGAAAGGCGTAAATTATGGTCTTTTGTACAACACATACAAAGACAAAGAATTTGATGCTAAAAAACTTGAAGAAGAAATTACTCAATTAATGCAAGACGAAGACGTTACGAAAAAATCGGGCGTCTATGAATATGTATTAACACGAAACGAAAAATATTTAAGTATTCGTTCATTTACAGACAAACAAAAAAGGGAAGCATTTGAAAGACAAAAAGGAATATGCGTAAAATGTAACGTGGAATTTGAAATAAATGAAATGGAAGCAGACCATATTACACCTTGGCACGAAGGCGGTAAAACAACTGCTGACAATTGCCAAATGCTATGCAAACACGACAATAGAATAAAATCAGGAAAATAGAACCCCTAGCCGTAATACCGTTATTAATATACCAATCAATAAAAATTTTCCCGCTATCGAGGATTTTTAATCCGTGATTTTAAAAACTTTTAATCAAATCAGTTGTCATTCCTGCGAAGGCAGGAATCTATAAAAAAATTTGAGTAGATTCCCGCTTTCGCGGGAATGACAGGTTTAAAACCCGATATCCTATCCCCGATGCCGTTCTTTTAAAACCGCCTCTACATCTTTTAAATAAAAGCCTTTGGCTTGTAATAAAATCAGGTAGTGATATAACAAATCAGCCGATTCGTTTAAAAAAAGCTTATCATCATTATCTTTTGCTTCAATTACCACTTCTACAGCTTCCTCACCTACTTTTTGTGCGATTTTATTGATGCCTTTTTTAAATAATGA
>JAVHPE010000197.1:0-11254 GCA_036170475.1 Bacteroidia bacterium
TAATGGTAAAACCCCGAAGGGGTGAAATTAAAGCATTTAGGGAAATTTGTCGTACCCCCCCCCCCATTATCTCCATTTAAGAAGTTTCGTGAAAAATGATTAATTTTGAATCCATTCTGATGTTCATCACTGTAAAGAAATTGTACACACATATCTGGCAATGAATCGTTTTTGTTTCCTTATTTTCCTTTTCTTTTTTATTCTTCACTTCAATAGCGCTTTTTCACAGAGTCCTGTAGCTGATTCCCTGCAAAATGTAATGAAAACCGTTAAAGAAGATACTTCTAAGGTAAATCTACTAAACAAGCTTTTTGGGGAATATGAATTTGATGATGAAGAAAAAGCGAAGGAATATTTAAGAAAAGCGCTGGAATTATCGCGGAAAATTGATTATCAAAAGGGGCTTGCCGATTCATATACTAACCTTGGCTTTTTAGAGCAGGATAAAAGTAATTGTTTGCAAGCCGGTAATTATTTTACTCAGTCCCTAAAAATATCCGTAGAACTTCATGATAAAAAGGCGATAGCTAAGGATCTCTGCAACCTTGGAAATGTTTATTTTGAAGAATGTGACTATCCAAAAGCACTCGAATATTTTTTCTCCGCATTGAAAATATCCGAGGACTTAGGGAGCAAACAACAGATTGCCGCAAAACTTGGAAATATTGGAGGAGTTTATGTGCGACTAAACGATTACCCTAAAGCACTTGATTACTATTTCCAGGCATTAAAAATAGATGAAACTCTTGGAGATAAAAATGAAATTTCGCCGGACTTAAACAACATAGGAATTGTTTATTACAGCCAGCGCGACTACCCTAAAGCACTTGAATACAGCCTGAAAGCATTAAAAATAGATGAAGAACTTGGAAATAAAAATATGATTGCCTCTCGTCTAGGAAGCATCGCTAATGTATATTCCGACATGGCTGAAAATCCAAAACTTCATCCCATTGAAGCTGATAGCCTGTTTGGCAAAGCGTTGAACTATTATTTTCGCGCCTTGAAAATTTATGATGAACTGGGAAACCAAAGTGGAAGCGCTATTCAGCTTGGCAACATTGGTAGTTTATATATTACCACCAAACATTTCAAAGAAGCGGAAGTGTACTTAAAAAAGGTCTTGGCTATTGATACCATTATTGGTTTTCGTGACCATACTCAAAACACTTTTCAGCAATTAAGTGTCCTTTATGAACAAACAAAACAACCGGAAAAAGCATTATCTTATTACAAACAGTATGTAGTCGCCAGGGATTCTGTTTTCAATGAAACAAAAAGCAAGCAAATTACAGAAATGCAAACAAAATATGAGGTAGATAAAAAAGAAAAAGAACTGACTATTTTAAAAAAAGAAAACCAAATTGCTGAATACAAAAGATATTTTTTGATTAGCAGTCTTATTTTTGTTTGTTTATTGGGTATATTATTAATAAGTCGTCAACGAATTAAAATACGGAAACAAGCTGAAACACATCAGATGGAACAAAAGTTAATTCAAACTGAATTGGAGCGAAACAAATTAGAAACACAAAATTTACAATCCAGTTTGGAAATTAAGCAAACCAAATTGGTTAACTATACCAATCTTATCAAAGAAAAAACACGGATTCTTGATAAAATGCAAGAGGAATTAGAGGGTATTCGCAAAAAGAATGATGGAAAAGAAGAACCAACCGGGGAACAATTGCTAAAAACTGTTCAAGAAAGTATTGACCCTGAGCAATATTGGGAAGAGTTTGTTACCAATTTTAATTTGGTCTATAAAGATTTCCTTGACCAGCTAAAATCTGAATTTCCCGATTTGACCCGTAACGAACTTAAGTTCTGCGCTTTGTTGAAATGTAATTTAGGAAATAAAGAGATTGCCAACATTTTACATATAAGTCCAGATTCAGTAAAAAAGTCCCGCAACCGAATCAGAAAAAAGTTTGAGTTGGATCCTGACGAAAATCTGACGAAATTTATTTTAGAAATTAATTAATTGTTACTATTTAGGTAGTCTGATAATAGGGCTTTGCACCTAATTATATTCATCTAAGATATAGAATTCCTAGTCCTTTTAAGCATTTTACTTTTTGTCTTGAAACAAAAAGTAACAAAAAATTCAAGAAAAGGTCATCGGCACACGCACTAGCAAATGCTGCCCCCGCTACCTTTTCTGGCTTACGCGCCTTTCAGATTATAATTTTTGCTAAATCTGTTAGTTTTATTAATTTTAAAAACAATAAAATAGTTTAAGGGATTGGACCTAAACTGTAACAATTAATTTATCATTCTCTTCCGGATTTTTATTCTTTTTTGGAATTCAAAGAAACAATAAAAATAAAAAATTTTCAATTTTCAAATTTTTCCGATTTTTTGTCCCCCCTTTTGTCCGAATACAAAGGCTTATTTTGGTTAAATCCGTAGTATTGTTTGTGTAACGTATTGATTTTTAGCGATTTTTATGTCGTCCCCCCTTTTGTCCCCCTTAAAAATTTTGACATTCTGGTATTGGGTAGTTTCTTTGCATCCGAAAAATTAATCAATTATAAATCAATTAAAAACAAATTAAAAAACAAAAAAATCATGGAAACAACATCAACACAAAATTTAAATGGTTCATCTAAAGCCGGAAAAGGTTTAGGCGTATCAGGATTCGTAATTTCTTTAGTAGCATTAGTATTTTGGCTTTTTGTATCTGCCGCAGCAGTATTATCAGCAGCATTAGGTGGAGGAATGGGATTAGCTTCCTTTTGGCTGATATTCAGCTTTGCAGGTTTGGCTCTCAGTGTTTTAGGCTTTGTGAAAGCGAATAAAGCGGGTGCAAAAAAAGGATTGGCAATTACCGGTATAATAATAGGTTTAGTTGCCACCTTATTATCGATAAGCACTGTTAGCGGTGTAAGTAAAGCACAAGATGAGTTTGCTAAAGCAGGTTTGGGCAGTAATATTATGGAAACACTAAAAGCAAGTAATTAATTATCAGTAAAATAAATCATTAATTAATTAATTAATAAAAAACCAAATGAAAACTTTAAAAACAATAATTTCTTGTTTTATTCTTTTAGCTGGAATTTTGGCTGGAATTAATACAGCTGATGCGCAAATTGGGAAATTAAAATCATTGGCAAAATCTGCGACAACCGATAAGAAATGTTTTTTTCAAAAAGTGTATATGAAAAAAGATTATTTAGGTGGTGGTAAATATGGTGAAGTTAAATATGACGAAAGCCAGGAGCCAAGTATCGGTTCTTGTGACATAATAAAATAAAGAATTTGGTTCTGATTTTTTGAAAATAAATTGAGTCGAGATATTGCCGAATTATCTTCATAAATTTGCACCGGAAATTCAAACATATGAAAGTGGAGATTAGTACCCACTTAAAAAAACGGGGCGAAACCGAAAAGCCTGATGAGTAGGGGAATTATCATTCAACAAACAAATAAAAATGAAAAAAACATCTTATTTTATGGCAATTGCAGGTATTTCTATTCTTGCATCTTGTGGAGCTCCAACTCCAAGCACAGAAACTCCTACAGTTGTGGAAACAAGCAGTATGTCGACTCCTACTCCTACTTTAGTAATTAATGAGTCCGAGTGGGTTGAAACAAATCTTAACCCAATATCTTCATTTATAAATATTTCGATGAAATTACCCAAAGATGCCAAATTGGAAAAAAATGGTAATGGTGGTGTTGATATTCGCATTAACGATTTTTATATGATTCAAGTGGGTACGATTGCCGTTAGTAGTATTAAAGATGCTATGGATAGTGATAAAAGCCTTACTGTAAATAATGCATCATCCTATATAAATGGAAAAGTATTGTCAGAAGAACCAAATGGTTTTGAATATTCCATGCAAATGAAAGACGAAGAAAATGGGACAAAATATGAGCCTGAAACGCATTTTGCATATTATGTTGAAAAAGACGGAGCTATTTATTCCATTTTGGATCAACGACCATTGGATAATTTTTCTGTAAGAGGATCGGCTTATAATGAAGATATTGCAAAGAAAATTTATGCGATTATAAAATCTTCTGCAAAGGCTAACTAATCGATTTGTGTTTGTGATTATTATAAAGGCTCCGTAAATTTTACGGAGCCTTTATTTTATTTTTTCTTTACTGCCAATCTTATCCAGCTTCATTCCTATAGCAACAAATTTTATCAGATTTTTTGAATGCGAAAAAAGATAAATAATAAGGCTGGTTAATAAACCGTATTTTGTTTTTGTGTGAGGATACCATTGTGCTTCAATAATAGAGCTTTGTTTATCAATCAGCATTGATTTTATATTTACAAAACTTAACAATCCCCATTCACCTTTTATGCGCCCGAATCCGCTGTTTTTTATTCCACCAAAAGGTAAAGCGGGATTTGCTTCGGTAATCATGCAATTATTAATAGAAACATTACCCACTTCTAAACTTTTTGCTACCCGTTCCGCCCTTTCCAAATCTTTTGACCATACACTTGCGCTGAGCCCGTATGGAGAATCATTTGCTAATTGAATAGCTTCTTTTTCCGTTTTAAATTTCATCACCGGCAACACAGGACCGAATGTTTCTTCGGTTGCGATTTTCATTGTATGGTCAACATCTACAATCAGAGTAGGAGGGAAGTGAAGAGAACCCGGAATCCTTTTTCCTCCTGTGAGTACTTTAGCTCCTTTTTGAACAGCATCCAGAATATGTGCTTCTACAATTTGAGTTTGCGCTTCGGAAGTCATACATCCCATATCACAATCTCCCGACTCGGTGTAATTTCTGTTTTCATCAGAAACCTTAAGTTTACTGATGTTATATGAAAGTTTACGTATTAATTCATCATAAATATTTTCCTGTACATAAACTCTTTCTATGGATGTACAGGATTGTCCGCAATTGGTAAAGCTACCCCAGAGCAGACCATTTGCAGTACGTTCGATATTTACATCTTCAAATACAATTGCGGGATCTTTACCACCAAGCTCTAAATCAACAGGAATAAGATATTTTGCTGCCTGTTCCATTATTTTTTTTCCGGTTTCCACACTTCCTGTAAAATGTATTTTATCCGGCTTAGCATCTATCAGTTGTTTCCCTGTTTCTTTCCCACCATAGATAACCTGAATCGCATCTTTTAAAAAACCGCTTTCATCTACTATTTTTTCAATTAATCCTTTTAGCGGTGTAAGTTCCGAAGGCTTTATAATTGAAGCGTTCCCGGATAAAAATGCTAGTATAGATGGCAGAAACATTTGATAAAATGGATAATTCCAGGGAGTGATTATCAGTATAGTTCCTAAGGATTCGAATACTACTTTAGATTTTTTGCCCATCAATACAACAGGCGTATGAACTTTTTTATCTTTTAATAACCGGGGAGCAACTTTTTTAAAATGATCTATAAAATCACAGACTTCAAAAATTTCTGAACTCAGGGCATCAAACCTGGATTTCCCGGTTTCTTCAACAATACGAGTAATTATTTCTTCACGATGTGCAATAATATAATCATTGATTTTTAAAATTTCTTCCACACGTTTTTTTACCGGCATATTTTTTACGACAGTCTGTATTTTGCGAGCCGTATTAAATACCTGTTCAATCTGTTGAGCCTTTGATTCCCCTATTTCGTAGAGCTTTTTTTTATTAATCGGGTTTTGAATTAGATAAGGAGAAAGTGTTATCATGGAATTGGGTTTGTTACAAAAAAAGATTCGATTTTAGATTGCAAATATAGTTATATTAGAGTTTATATAAGTTAAGGCTGATTCCAAACTCTCCCTCTCCTTTTTCAAGGAAGGGGACGGAGAGAGGCAAAAAAAATAGAATTGTTTCTTAACGTATATAAACTCTATTTTAAGCAACAATAAAATAAAAAATGTAACTTTATCCATCAAAAAAATTGCATAAATCCGAATACACCGTTAGGCGGAGCGTCCCGCTACGCTTTCTTTAACCGGCATCCTGCCGTAGTATGCTAATTGAAAGTAGAATAATATTTTTGAAAAAGGGACATAATTATAGCATTTGAAAAAAATCAATTAAAAAACGCACGTAGGCTGGAAGCCTTATCAATAAAAGCAGAGCGAGACGCTCTGCTCAACAGGGGCAAAAAAAATAGAATTGTTTCTTAACGTATATAAACTCTATTTTAAGCAACAATAAAATAAAAAATGTAACTTTATCCATCAAAAAAATTGCATAAATCCGAATACTAAATAATTTATTAATCAATTTAAAAAAACACAAGATGGGATTATTTGATAAATTAAAAGGTGAATTTGTAGATATCATTGAGTGGACAGATAGTTCAAACGATACGATGGTATGGCGTTTTCCGCGTTACCAGAATGAAATTAAAATGGGTGCAAAACTCACTGTGCGCGAATCGCAGGTGGCAATATTTGTGAACGAAGGTACTATGGCAGATGAATATAAGCCCGGTATGTTCGAATTACAAACTCAGAATATGCCATTAATGACAACTCTCAGAGGCTGGAAATATGGGTTCAACAGTCCGTTTAAAGCGGAAGTGTATTTTGTAAATACCAAGCAGTTTACCAATCAAAAATGGGGAACAAAAAATCCTATCATGTTACGTGATGCTGAGTTCGGACCAGTTCGTCTGCGTGCTTTCGGAACATACGCCCTGCGTGTGAAAGATGCAAAAAAGTTTTTGAAAGAGGTTGCCGGTACAGATGCCCATTTCACAACGGATGAAGTAACCGATCAGTTGCGTAACCTTGTTATTACACGTTTTACGGATGCCGTGGGGGAAAGCAAAATTCCAATTCTGGATTTAGCATCTAACTATGATGAGTTATCAAAATTTGTCGCTACCAAAATTAATCCTGAGTTTGAAGAGCTGGGTGTTGAAGTAACAAAATTATTGATTGAAAATATTTCTTTACCTCCTGAAGTAGAAGCCGCATTGGACAAACGAAGCAGTATGGGCATTATCGGTAATCTGGGGGCATATACTCAATTTCAGGCTGCAAACTCCATGGAAAAAGCCGCAGAAAATGGAAATGGACTAATGGGTGCCGGAGTAGGTATGGGAATGGGGTTTGGAATGGGCAATCAGATGGGGAATATGTTCAATCAAAATCAATTTAATTCGAACCAAAACCAAAATACACCACCACCGCCACCACAGGCAGTACAATACTTTATTGCAGTAAATGGTGCACAAACAGGTCCATTCACTGAACAAGTAATGGCTCAGATGGCGCAACAAGGTTCTTTAAAAAAAGATTCATTGATATGGAAAAACGGAATGGCTGTCTGGTCAGCAGCCGATCAGATTGCTGAATTGACAAAACTATTTAACGCTATTCCGCCACCATTGCCGCCACCAACACTATAATTTAATTTTCAATAGGAAAATTATGGAATTCGAAGAAACAATAAAAACAATTAGCAATCAGCTTGACTGCAAGGAATGTGGCGCTTTGCTTAAATATGCCCCGGGTACTACTCACTTAAAATGCGAGTATTGCGGTGCGGCAAATGAAATTGTGGAAGCCGCAGAACCCACTGTTATTGAAGAAATTGATTTTGTAAAATTTTTAAACGAAAATTCCGATGGTGTAGAAAAACAGGAAGTGATTACTGTTAAGTGCAATAATTGCGGCGCTTCTTCTACCTTGCTGCCCAACATTACTTCTGATAGTTGTCCGTTTTGTGCTTCACCAATTGTAATCACAGGCGGAACAGCCAACAGTATCATTAAACCAAAATATTTATTACCATTTAAAGTAGAGTTAAAACAAGCTGTTGAAGATTTTAAAAAATGGATTGGCGGATTATGGTTTGCCCCCAACGATTTAAAAAAATATGCCGATACAACAGACAAACTAAATGGAATGTATATTCCATATTGGACGTATGATTCAGAAACTATAAGTAGTTATAGCGGAGAACGAGGCACAAATTATACCACTACCGAAAGTTATTCAACTTTTGAAAATGGTAAATCCGTTACAAAAACACGCACGGTTACCCGGATTAGCTGGTCTTACGTAAACGGCACTGTCAATAATAATTTTGATGATATACTGGTATTGGCAAGCAATTCCTTGCCGGAAAAATATACCAATGCCTTAGAACCTTGGGATACGGAGAACCTTACGGCATACAGTGATAAATTCCTGAGTGGTTTCAGAACTGAAAGCTATCAGGTGGATGTAAAAACTGGTTTTGAAAAATCAAAAGTGATAATGGATGCGGGAATACGTAATTCTATCTGTAGTGATATTGGAGGCGACCATCAGCGTATTAGCTCAGTGAATACAACCTACAATAATATTACTTTCAAACATATTTTACTGCCTGTCTGGCTGAGTGCATATCGTTACAATGAAAAAGTATTTCGTTTTATGATTAACGGACGTACCGGTGAAGTACAAGGAGAGCGGCCTTACAGCACCATTAAAATTGTTCTTGCTGTTTTGGGTGTTATCGCGATTGGTGTAGGAATTTATTTTGGTATACAATATTATAACCAGACCTATTAATAGAGTTTATATAAGTTAAGGCTGATTCCAAACTCTCCCTCTCCTTTTTCAAGGAGAGGGGCGGGGAGAGGTTAAAAAAATAGAATTGTTTCTTAACTTATATAAACTCTAATATCTATCTCCCGCTCTTTATTTTAAGATAATTAACGCCAGCAAAGGAACAATCAATCCTGCAAGGATAAACCAGATTCCTCGTTTGCTGAGGCTGTGTTTACTTTTTGCCATAATAAACAATCCGCTTATCGCAATGGTGATCATTCCTAAACAGAAAATATCGGAGAACCACATCCACCATTTACCCGGATTGTAATGAAGAAAATTAATTTCATAGAAAAATGGTCTTTTAGATATTTTTTCAATATATCCTTCCTTTGATTCCATGTCGACTGAAACCGATCCATTATCAATAAAGATTTTCAAAGTACCACTATCGGGAAAAAAATATTTTTTGTAGTGGTCAGCTTCATTGTGTTTTTTTAATAATGCCAACACCCAAGCCTCATTTACAGATGATTTGTCAATAGTATCCGTTATGGAAAAGTCTTCATACGTGATATCATAATTTGGATTCCAGTCTTTTTTATGGTTGAGCGCAATCCCTGAAACACAATAAATTATGGTAAGTCCGAAAAAGAAATAACCGATATCCCTGTGCAGGATTCTGTTCCATTTCCGAAAGAGTTTCGAACCATTTGAAGACATATTAATGTGGATTAATTAACGGATGCCTCTTTTTTTAATTCTTTTAAATTTTTTGCATCAATTGCATAGATTGAAATATAAGCTTTTCCGCTCTTCTCAAGTTTTTGGCGGAATTCATTAACGCCTGCGAAAGGATCTTCGGGAGCGGCTTTGCTTGTAGTATCTTTTGTCTGTCCGGCAATAGCCTTAGCGTCTTCGCTGCATACTTTTAGGTTTTTATCAGCAACCATTTTTTTTATGTCAGCCTCCCATTCATTTAAATAGTTGGCATCAATTTTTTCGTCTTCAATAACAGTACCGGTAATTTCAACATCAGTACCTTCATACTTCAAATCGAAGGTAGAATAATTACCACCTGCGTTTATTTTCAATGTCGCGTCAGGATTGCTGCCAAAAAGGAAAAGTTTTTTCCCACTTTCTCTGCATACATGCGAAACAGTACCTGTAATTACAACTTCTTTACCTGCCCATTTCTCCGGAGAAGCTAAAAAGGTGTCAACTGTCATGCTTAATTTTGTTGAGTCCGTCGCTTGGTTTGCGGCGTTCTTACATCCGCTGTTGTTACCAATAATAACTGCGCCTAAAGCAAATAATAAAAATATATTTTTCATGATACAATTGTTTGTTAATAATTTTTCGATGCAAAAGTAATAAAATTTTAATGAAGCAGAATCGAATAGTTCAGGGGAAATGTACTATTCGATTACAAAAAATGAACTTTGTAAAACACTATTCAAATTTGAATTTCCCTAAATCATTTAGATTCGAATGACTAATGAATACTGAATTTGCTGTGTTTCTGGAGCGGGAAAAACGTAAAAACACTTCCAATGTTTTCCAGTAATTGTGTTCACGTTGTGTATCGTATAATAATAAATATCCCATAATTATATTCCCAGCCATTTCAACCAACCGGCGGGCGTGAAAATCGATACACTCCGGACTGTTTTGCACGGTTACTCTTGCTTCCGCTTCTTCGTATTCATAGGTCATATCAACGAGTATTCTTTTATATGATTCTGTTTCCGGCTTGATGGAAGATTTTTCGTATTCCCCTATTTGAGCAAGGTAAGCGCCTGTAGTAACACCTTTTATAGAAGCTACTACCTGAAGTTGTGTTGTTCCTTCATAGATGGTGGTAATACGCGCGTCACGGAAAATCCGTTCGATCGGATAATCTTTCATGAATCCTGAACCACCATGTATCTGCAAGGAATCATAAGCAATTTCGTTGCAAAATTCAGACGTTAATCCTTTCGCAAGTGGTGTGTAAATATCCGCTAGTTTCTGATATTTTCGTTGTTCTTCTTTTTCTTCTTTTGATAAATCCCGTTCCGTAGCGATATGAGCGTATGTTTTATACATATCTACAAAACGAGCGGTTTCGTAAAGCAAAGAGCGGGAGGCAGCCAGCTTCGCTTTCATTACGGCAAGCATTTCATATACCGCCGGGAATTGAATAATTGGTTTCCCGAATTGCATTCTTTTTTGCGCATACGTCAGCGCTTCGCGATAAGCGGATTCACTCACACCTACTGATTGTCCTACAATTCCAAGTCTTGCGCCATTCATCAGCGCCATCACATATTTTATTAAACCAAATTTTCGTTGTCCGCACAGTTCCGCGGGAGCGTCTTTGAAAACAAGTTCACAAGTAGGGGATCCTTTGATACCTAATTTATTTTCCAATCGTCTTACATTAACGCCACCATGATTTTTATCGTAAATAAACATGGAAAGTCCACGTCCATCCTGTGTTTTGTCTTCAGAGCGGGCAAGTACCAAAGAAATATCTCCATCACCGTTGGTAATGAAACGCTTTACACCATTAAGAAACCACGATTTTTTATTTTCATCATAATGAGCTTTTAACATTACAGCCTGCAAGTCGGAACCGGCATCCGGCTCTGTAAGAGCCATTGCCATCGTCTCTCCTTTACAAATCCGTGTCAAAAAACGCTCCCGTTGATCATCTGAACCAAATTCATTAATGGTTTCAGCGCAATCCTGCAATCCCCAGATATTTACAAATCCCGCATCGGCTCTGGAAACAATGT
>JAVHPE010000198.1:0-37228 GCA_036170475.1 Bacteroidia bacterium
TATTATTTTAATCATTCTCTCTTCTTATTTTTCCGATGCACAGGTTGTGAAGTTTGAAAAAGTATA
Source organism: Bacteroidia bacterium (assembly GCA_036170475.1). GTDB lineage: Bacteria > Bacteroidota > Bacteroidia > 2-12-FULL-35-15 > 2-12-FULL-35-15 > 2-12-FULL-35-15. The sequence continues at coordinate 67 of JAVHPE010000198.1, forward strand.
TGGTGGGAACGGCTATGATTATGGGCATTCCGTAGTTCAAACTATTGACAATGGGTATATTATTGCTGGTGCCACCACTAGTTTTGGAAGTGGAAGCACAGATGCCTATATTTTAAAAACTGACTCATTGGGTATTCCAAAATGGCAAAAAACTTTTGGAGGAATTAATATTGACCAGGCATTTTCTATCCGGGAAACAACTGATTCAGGGTTTGTAATTGCAGGTTATACAAACAGTTTCGGACATGGGGGATATGATATGTATGTTATTAAAACTAATAAATACGGTAATACAATCTGGACAAAAACATACGGCGGTAGTGATTGGGATTTTGCTTACTCTATACAACAAACGAATGATGGTGGCTATATAATTGCAGGAGGTACTTATAGCTTTGGAAATGGAAATGAGGATATGTATTTAGTAAAAATCAATTCCATTGGTGATACTCTTTGGACAAAAACGTATGGTGGACTTAATGAAGATGAGGCAAAAAGCGTAAAACAAACAAGTGATGGTGGTTATATTTTAACAGGTTTTTCAAAAAGTAATGGAGAGACTAATGGCGATTTTTATACCGTTAAAACTGATAATAACGGTAATACATTATGGACAAAATATTATGGGGGAACTGAAGAAGACGCTGCTTTTGATGTTCTGGAAAGTTACAATGGAGAATTCATAATTGGTGGAAAAACAAAAAGCTTTGGTGCAGGCAATTTTGATGATTTAGTGATTAAATATTCCACAACCGGTTTAGTAACTTATACCAATACCTATGGCGGAACTGATGATGATGGGCTAAATTCAATTACAGAATCTCTTGGTGGACGACTAGGTATGGTTGGTTATTCGTATTCTTACGGTTTTGGATTAGGGACATCTGAATTTTTACTTTATATTGAAAACCCATACAACGGCTTCCATTCTGGAACATTTGGTGGTAATAAAATGGAAAACGCTTTCTCAATTAATAATACTAAAGATAAAGGATATATCATCTGTGGAAACTCATCATCATACTCAAATCTGGATCATATTTATTTGGTTAAAACCGATAGTAATGGAGTTTCATCAGCAAATGTTATTAATGTTGTAACAGATATAAATTCAATTTCTCATTCCAAAACTGATTTTAAAATATTCCCCAACCCTGCTGATAATACTATTTGTTTGAGTATTAATAACGACACTATACAGCATAAAAGTTCAATATCAATAAGTATTACGGATATTTTAGGTCGGATACAACACCAGGAAGTCATAAATAATAATGCTTTTTCTGAACCTGTTAAAATTAATACTACTGAATTAATAAATGGAGTGTATAGTGTAACAATTGAAAGTAAAGACTTTTGCTTTAACCAAAAATTGATTATTCAACATTAATTTGTTTTAATTCAAATGAAACTAATAAAGCCCAAAATATTTTTATTATTTATTTTACCCCTTTCCTTTTTTCTTTCTTTCAACAAACACAGTAAGGACAAAATTAATACCTACCATGGAGTATTGTGGGCTGATGCAGCAGGGTATTATGTATATCAGCCTCTCTGGTTTATTTATGGTAATAATGCTGACAAATTTCCAGATAGTATTGATGTGAAAACTGGAAATGGATTTCAACTCAACTTTATTAATAATAAAATAATTACAAAATATACATGCGGTGTAGCAATTTTGGAAACTCCATTTTTTTTAATTAGCCATGTATTGTCAAAACCATTTGGGTTCAAGCCTGATGGGTTTTCAAATATCTATTCATTTGGTTTATATTTTTCTGGTGTTTTTTATTGTTGTGTGGGCTTATTTTTCCTGAGCAAATTTTTAGTTCGGCACTTCAACCCTTTTACTTCAGTTATCGCTCCCATTTTATTTTTATCTGGTAGTAATTTATATTATTACTGCATTGATATGCCTGGCATGTCTCATGTTTATTCATTTTTTCTATTTTGTTTGATTATTTATTTAACACCTTTTATTACTACAAAAATAAATTCAAAATATTTTTTTCTCTTTTTCTGTTGTCTTATTTTAGTCATTTTGATAAGACCTACAAACATTCTAATTGGATTATTTCCTTTATTCTACAATATCAAAAATAAAAATGAGTTTTTTAATCGAATACATTTTTTATTCTCCAATAAACTGTTAATTATAGTAAGCGCAGCTGTATCATTAATATTCACAATTCCACAACTTCAATATTGGTACATCAATACTGGTAACATAATTACGTACTCATATGGTGCTGAAAGTTTTATTTTTTGGAAACACCCAAAAATTCTTGAAGTATGGTTTAGTACCAATAATGGACTTTTTACCTATACTCCATTAATCATACTCAGCATTATTGGTGTTTTTTTAATGATGAAAAAGAAAAAATGGGAAGCATATTTCATTGGTTCTCTATTTTTAATTATTACTTATATTTTCTCAAGTTGGTGGAACTGGTGGTTTGGCTGCGCATTTGGAGCGCGCAGTTTTGTTGAATATTATGCATTGTTTATCATACCATTTACCTGTTTACTTGAAGTTGCATTCAAACATAAACTATATCGGTATGCAATTATGTTATTTATTGCGTTTTGTTGTTATCTGAATATGGACATGGAATATTATTATGACGGTTGTTTTCATGGTAATACATGGGATTTTACTACGTATTTAAAATTACTCAATTCATAAATATTTTTTAAATTTGTATTTTGAAATTCATTAGTGTAATAAATCTGTTCGATTTCAAAATGATAAAAACAAGTACTTTAAATTTTTATTTTTAAAATTCTTAATTATTTAATTATGGGACGTGTATTCGAAAAACGGAAATATAGAATGTTTGCCCGCTTTGATAAGATGGCGAAAGGCTTTACCAGAGCTGGAAAAGAAATTGCGATTGCGATAAAACTTGGAGGTGGGGATCCTGCCGGTAATGCTCGCCTACGAGTGGCTATTCAAAATGCGAAAGGATTGAATATGCCTAAAGACAGGATTGATGCCGCTATAAAACGCGCGACATCAAAAGACGAATCCAATTTACAAGAAATAGTTTATGAAGGAAAAGGTCCCTTCGGAGTTGCAATTTTATGTGAATGCGCTACCGATAACCCAACACGTACTGTTGCAAATGTCCGGATGAATTTCAATCGCTATGGAGGTGAGCTAGGGAAAACGGGATCCTTGGATTATTTGTTTGAACGAAAAGGAGTTTTCAGGATTAAAAATGAAAATATTAATCTTGAAGAGTTGGAAATGGATTTAATTGATTTTGGCGCTGATGAAATTGAAAGTGATGAGGAAGAAATTGTAATCTATACCGCGTTTACCGATTTTGGTACGATGCAAAAAGCCTTGGAAGCGAAAAAATTAAATATTATCAGTTCTGAATTGGAACGTATCCCTAATGCTACAGTCGAATTAACTGATGAGCAAGTGGAGGAAGTAATGATTTTAGTTGGAAAATTTGACGAAGATGATGATATACAAACGGTATATCATAATTTGAAATAATACCTCACCCCTTAATCCCCTCTCCATTTGGAGAGGGGGTAGGAGGTTTGGAATTTAGTACCTTCGAGATTTTCTCTACTACCAATTGGATATTATATAAAACCTCATCATTAGTAAAGCGAATTACTGTTATACAATGTTCATTAATTATTTGCGTTCTCGATTCATCATGTTCTTTTTGCTCTTCTTCATTATGATATCCTCCATCAACTTCAATTATTAATTGCTTTTCGTGGCAATAAAAATCTGCTATAAATTTATCGATAGGATGCTGTCTCCTGAATTTACAATTTTCCATTTTCCTGTTTCTTAAAACTTCCCACAATAGTTTCTCAGCCTTTGTACTGTCAACTAATCTCAACTGATGCGCATTTTCAAAAATTATTGGCGCAGCACCTTTAAATAAGTTTTCACCCCTGTTTCCTTCTAGAGCATTCCCCTCTCCAAATGGAGAGGGGCTAGGGGTGAGGTGATACAATGCCAACCCCGCAATTGGCGTCTCCACAATTTTATCGATAGTAACTCCTTTTCTTTCAGCGACAGCCTTAAGAATATCGCTAAAATAAAAAGCGATGGAGCCAACACAACACAACTTTATTTCTTTGTGTTTTTCATATTTACAAATATGTTTATCAAAAAAATCTTCGAAACAGTTTGTTACCATAGCTTGTACAAATTGATCTTTTAAATTTTGATTGATAAATTTAGCAAATGATGCCAAAAACCTATTGGGCATCGGCTTTTTATAAATAGAATCTAAAATATCATCCAAACTTAATTGAAATTGTTCAAAAAAACGAGTTGATAAATCTGCCGGCATTTCTTTATTCAGATAAGATTGAATAAATTTTTTTCCAATAGTTGCCCCACTTCCTTCATCACCCAATATAAAACCCAAAGATGCCCTGTTTTCAATAATAGTCGCCCCATCGTAATAACAGGTATTTGAACCAGTCCCTAAAATAGCTACTATTCCCGACTTTGAACCACACAAGGCACGTGCAGCAGCCAGTAAATCAGTATTAACTTCAATAATTGCTGAGGAAAAATTCAGCATTAATGCGTTTTGAACAATTTTTTTTTTAGAATCTGCTCCACAGCCGGCACCATAAAAGTAGATGTGAGATATGAGATGTGAAATGTGAGATTCTAATTGTGTTAAAAGCTCTGATTTAATACTTTTTGAAATCTGTTCAACAGATTGAAAGTAAGGATTGATGCCTTGTGTAGAATATTGATGAATTTTTTTTTGATTATCAATCAGGCACCAATCAGTCTTAGTGGATCCGCTATCTGCAATTAAAATCATAATTTTTAATAAACATAAATCTATACGAAAGTAATGAAATTAATTAGCAGAGCTCAAAATTACAGAGGATTGAGACTTAAACAAAAAAAAGACTTATCCGATAATTAGAATTTTTAAACTGTTTTGAGCAGGATTTGAATGGATGAATTGGATATTTCGGTTTTAAATTTTTCCAATGGACTAAGTGCCGGCTCTTTTGTAACATTTCCCTGCAAGTCAAAAGTGCTACCATGGGATGGACAGGATAATCCGTTTTTATGCGCTGTTAGGGGGTTTGCCTGATGCGTACATTTCATATATAATGCGTCATATTTATCATCAGCCAGTTTTATTAATAAAATATCAAAATCCAATTTACTACTCCTGACTATCAATAAATTATTTTTGTCGCTAAACCCTGATAAGGGAACTGTAATAATATTTCGTTCAATTTCCACTTTGTAAATTGGCAAAGGTGCGCAGCCAGCCAATTGTGAGGAAAGGATGCCGAAACCGGCAAGACTTGCACATAATGTGCATGATTTTTTTATGAAATCTCTCCTGTTTTGCATATTAAAAACTATATCCAAGACCTAGACTAAAAAAACCTTGTTCTTTTTTGAAATCCGGATCCGGAACACCAACTAACAATGGATTTTGTTCCCCGGTTTGTTTGAATACATAATCTGCTTTAATGATTACTCCTCTAATCGGTTGAAAACTAATACCTCCTATAACGTATGTCTGATTGAATGTTTTATCAGCTATTCCATTTTTTGCTAATTTATTATTCATGTCCAGATTTTCATACCGCACGAAAATAGTTAAATTCTTTTCCGCTTTCTTTGCTAACTGGAATAAATTGTACCCGATTTCACCATAATAACCCATTACTGCTTCAGGTATGTTATTCCCATAAGCATTATTGAGTTTTTCTGCATCTGAAATTTGAAGGGAAGTGAATAAACCTTTTACGGCTATTCCTTTGTTGTTATATTGGAAATTTGCTTCATATAATGCTACAGGAGTTCCAAATGCACCATTGGATAATTTCAACGTATCAGATTCAATTTTACTTATGCCAGCACTTCCACCGTAATATCCGGAAACCTGGAACCTGAAATTATTAAAATAATATAACAATGATCCTGTAAGGGCCAATGCTGTTGCATTTGCATCCTGTCCTTCATACCGTCCATCACGAATTCCTCTGCCACACACGAAATTCGCTGAATTTAAACCATTCACTAATGCAATTGAGTAATTTAAACCTTGTAATCTTCGCGAATTTCCATTCAATCCGATTCCAATTTCTCTCCAGGTAGAAGGAATAATATACGTTTCAACAAATGGTCGATCATTACCATTGAAGGTAGTTGGCAGGTGATTCTCATTTACAATACCAATCCGGGGAATAAACAGACCTGCAGTAATATATATATCCTTTGAAGCGTTGAACTTCAAGAATGCCTGTTCCAGTGCCACTTCGCCACCTGATTCACCACCGGCAACTTTCGCATCCTCCACTTCTAATTCAGAAAAGAATGAAATTTTATTACTGAATTTATGTCCCAAAAATAAAATCACACGGTCTACATTTACCTGACCATGTTTATTATTGATATCGTACTGATATTTTAAACTGCCATAACCAGAAATAACAGTAGCTTCATTTCTTGCCATTAAACCTGAGGCTAAGGAATCTTCTTTTGTTAAAACCTGAGCTGTTGTTGATAAAACGGTTATAAATGCAAATGGGATAATTAAACTTTTTTTCATATGCTTATTTAGATTAATTAAAAATAACGAAACAAATGTAAAATTAAGAATTGAAATAGCAAGGGCTGGTGAAAAATAATTATGAAATGATATTTTTTTTGTGGGAAAATCTTGTCAATAAAAATTGATACCTCTTGAATCAAAGCGCAAGCCTTTAACAGTAAAAACAGTCGGATTCAAAGGTTAAGAGAATTCTTTGAAATCTCTTCCGGAAAATTGGTTTGTATTAAAACGACTCCTTAAATTTTCAACTAGTGTTAAGTAAATCATAGAATGACGCAAAGTCATGCTGAACTTGTTTCAGCAGCCATAAGATTCCGAAACAAGTTCGGAATGACCAAGTCTACATCAAAACAAGTTTAACTTAAAATAGTTTAAGCAATTTGAATATCTGTATTTCCAGATTAGGAAATCTGATTTCCGATAACAATACTCTTACCCTCAACAGAGAGAATTGTATTGCTAAAAACAGATTGTGCTTCTTCCAGCAATGGCTGCAGGTCTTTGTAGCGCGCAGAATAATGCCCTATCATTAATTGTTTCACATGTGCCTTTTGAGCTAATGTACCGGCTTGTAGGGCAGTAGTATGGTAGGTTTCATTAGCTCTCGGTAACATATCATTCATGAAAGTAGCTTCGTGGTAAAGTAAATCCACTCCTTCTATACACTCTATAATCCTTTCATCATAACTTGTATCAGAACAATATGCATAGCTGCGAGGCTTAGGTTTGCCAGTCACCAGTTTGAAATTCGGAATTAATTCACCTTCTATTGTAATAAAATCAGCCCCCTTTTTTATGGCTGCAATTTGTTCAACCGGTATCTGATATAATTTTATAATTTCTTTTGAAATACTTGCGGGACGGGGTTTTTCAATAAATAAAAAACCACAACATGGTATCCTGTGGTTCAATAAAATTGTTCGTACTTCCACTTTTGCATCTTCAAAAATCAATTCATTAGCAATGTATTTATGCGGATGGTAGATGATATTGAACTTTAATTGACTTTGAGAATGTTTGAACTGTACTTCAATTATTTCTTCCAATTCAGACGGGCAATAGAGATGCAAATCAGCAGTTCTGCCTAACAAATGCATACTCGATACTAACCCGATTAATCCCAGATAATGATCCCCATGCAAATGGCTGATAAAAATATGATTGATTCGCTGAAATTTTATCTTAAATCTGCGCAACTGAATTTGTGTAGCCTCTCCACAATCAATTAAAAAAAACCGCTCAGCTATATTTAACAGCTGAGCGGTAGGATTACGTGTTGATGTTGGAGTTGCACTACTGCAACCTAAAATAGTTAATTCAAAATTTTGCATTATTTAGATACCACCATTCTTTTTGTAATCGTAGTATCGCCATTTTTTATCGAATACATATAAACTCCCGGAGTGAATGAATTTGCTTCCATTGTGATGGTATTTAAACCTTTTACCGATTTTATATTACTGTTATACACAACTGACCCAAGCATGTTATAAACCTTAAATTCAACATCACTGATACTTACTGATGAAAAATGTATTTCTGATTTTTCACTAAATGGATTCGGAGCATTTTGATCCACTTCAAATTTATTCAAATCAAGTGAAGAAACCCCTGCAGGTCCATTAACTACTAAGTGGTATGCTGTGATGTCCGGTGCATCTCCCCATTGTGCCGGCGCTGGTGCAACAACCCCACGAGCTTTGCATGTAATTTTTATTGGAAAATCGCCCGATATAGTTGGAGTACCGGTAAATATTAGACATCCACTATTAGGGGCATCCCAATAACAATAATGAGTCGATGTAAATCCAGTAGGTCCTGCAACACCTCCAGAAGGAGTATTTGCTCCATTACCCTCATAAGATAGGTCTGAGCCTAAATCGGTTAGAGGAACCCAGTTACCGGCAATTTTTACTTGAACATCAATTACGACAAAATGAGTCAGGGTTGCTGTTACGGGAAATCCAAATTGATCTACTATGGTATGAGCAGGAATTTTATTACTCATGGTAACAGTATAGGCTTGATTTATAGTAGCTACAGGTATTCCTGTAGCGGAATCAGGACAAATACCATGTGTATCTGCTCCTGCTGGAACACACGAAATATCCGACGTACATAATGCTTGTGCAGAAGAGTTGATAACTCCTAAGCTGGTAATTAACAGAAAAGAAGAAAGTAATTTTTTTATCATAATAATTGGTTTTAAAATTAATCAGTTTTTCATTCTTCACCAGGTAGCCCCTGTATCTATAAATGAATTTTTTGTAAAGGTAAAATTTTTATTTTAATTATTTTGTGAATTATAGTGTTGTCATTCGTAATTGTAGTATTTCTATGGGGTACAATTAAGCTCGAACGGCAAATATTTCTGAAGCTTCAAGTAGTGTAGGAGTAATTGTCAGGATAGAATCTAATTGAGAGATGGCAATCAATTTCTTAACAGAATCCTGTAACCCTGTTAATACAAATACTCCTTCATTATTTTTGCACAAACGGTTAGCTACCAAAATAGCGCTTAATCCTGAAGAGTCACAATAACGTGATTCGGATAAATCAATGATAATATTTTTTACCCCATCAGCACTCAATACTACCAATTCTGATTTAAGAGAAGGAGCCACGGTGCTGTCAAGTTTTTCAACGTGCACCTTTATTATGGTGTATTTATCAGTTTTTTCTATTTGAAAATTCATTTTGAAGAATATTTTTACAAAAGTAAGAAAATAATTTGATAATTCACTAATTTGTTGATTAGCAAAATTTCAAATCTTTCGATTTTAAAACAATCTCATTAATTTCTACCTGCCAACAAAAAAAGCACCGCCATACGAACAGCAACTCCATTCTCCACTTGTTCGAGGATAATACTTTGATTACAATCGGCAACATCACTGGTAATTTCCACCCCACGATTTATCGGACCGGGATGCATTACCAGAATTTTTTTAGGAAGTGAATCCAGCAATTCTTTATTTAATCCAAAGAGCATGGTATATTCCCGTAAAGAAGGGAAAAATTTGATTTCTTGTCGTTCTAATTGTATGCGTAGCATATTGGCTACATCGCACCATTCAAGGGCTTTTTGTAAATTATGTTCTACTTTAACTCCAAGACTGCTGATATATTTCGGCATTAATGTTGTCGGACCACAAACCATTACTTCCGCTCCCAGTTTTTGCAAGCAAAATATATTTGAAAGAGCCACTCTTGAATGAAGAATATCGCCAACTATCGCTATTTTTTTCCCTTTAATACTTCCTAACTTTTCTCTTATAGAAAAAGCGTCAAGCAATGCCTGGGTAGGGTGTTCGTGAGCTCCATCACCGGCATTTATTATTTTAGCCTTCACATGTTTCGACAAAAATACCGCAGCTCCCGGATTCGGATGGCGCATTACCACCATATCCACTTTCATTGCCAAAATATTATTTACAGTATCAATTAATGTTTCGCCTTTTTTTACAGAGGAGGAAGAGGATGCAAAATTGACTACATCAGCACTCAGGCGCTTTTCAGCCAATTCAAATGAAAGTTTTGTGCGGGTGGAATTTTCAAAAAATAAATTAGCAATGGTAATATCACGTAAAGAAGGAACTTTTTTTATAGGACGATTGATGACTTCTTTAAAATTTTCAGCAGTGCTTAATATTAAATTAATATCATCAGCTGTAATATCTTTTATTCCAAGTAAGTGTTTGGTGCTTAGTTTAGTCATTTTATCAATTTATCAAAATTAACTCACCTGCCGCCCATTCGCCTTTGGAGAGGGGATTATGGGGAGAGGTCAACAATTCGTTAACGTAACCTTATCTTTACCATCAATCTCTTTCCATTCTACTTTTACCTTTTCAGATGCTATTGAATCAATTGTTTTACCTATATATTTTGCCTGTATCGGCAAGTGCCGGCTCAGTCTGCGGTCAATCAACACCAATAGTTCCACATCTTTTGGTCTGCCAAAAGCAAGCATAGCATCCAGCCCAGCCCGTATAGTACGACCAGTGAACAGTACATCATCAACCAGAATAACATTTTTGTTTTCTATAATAAAATTAATTTCAGTAGCATTGGGTATCAATTCTTTCTGCCTGAAATCATCACGATAGAAGGTAATATCAAGGCTTCCACAATTGATTATGTTTTTCCCTGCCCGGACTGAAGACGGGTTTAAAATCTCAGTAAGTTTTTTTTGAATGCGATAAGCAAGAAAGGTGCCTCGTGGCTGAAGTCCGATTATGACCGTTTCAGAAAAGTCGTTATGTACTTCAATTAATTGATAACAAAGCCGGGTAACGGTAATTTCAAAGTGTTTACTATCTAAAATGATTCGAGGCTTCATCATATTCAGGGAACAAAGTTATATTAATTTTACAATTTTAAGGTTACTGATAACGAATAAATAACGAATTTACGAAACTGAATGTCAAATCATAGTAAACCCATTTCGTAAATTAATATGGATTCGTTTATCTGTAACCCGTTTTTTCTCAAAAATTCATCGACAAAAAAAATAGTTTTATCGTAAAAAAAAGCTATATTTGAAACATTTTGAAAACCTTACCGTACTAATTCTTACCATGCTATTCTTCCATGTAGTGGTAAATAAAAAATATCCTTATGAGGCAGCTAAAGATTTCCAAGCAGGTTACAAACCGCGAAACAGCATCACTCGACAAATATTTACAGGAAATAGGCAAGGTTGATCTGATAACCGCTGATGAAGAAGTAGAGTTGGCTCGAAAAATACGTGCCGGAGATCATGCCGCACTTGAAAAATTAACCAAAGCTAATTTACGTTTCGTAGTTTCTGTATCTAAACAATACCAAAATCAAGGTCTTAGCTTGCCGGATTTAATTAATGAAGGGAATCTGGGTTTAATAAAAGCCGGACAGCGATTTGATGAAACCCGTGGATTTAAGTTTATTTCTTATGCCGTATGGTGGATTCGTCAATCTATTCTTCAGGCATTAGCTGAACAATCGCGAATTGTGCGTTTGCCACTAAATAAAATCGGTTCAATTAATAAGATTAATAAGACCTTCTCTAAACTGGAACAGGAGTTTGAGCGTGAACCCAGCGCTGAAGAGATTGCCGGACTGCTTGAAATTACTGAAATAGAAGTAAAAGAATCAATGAAAATTACCGGACGCCATGTTTCAATGGATGCACCATTAACCTCCGGAGATGATAATGCGGGCAGTATGTATGATGTGATACAATCAGAAGACAGCCCCAGTCCTGAATTTGGTTTATTGCATGAATCGTTACGCAGAGAGATTGAACGTGCTTTACATACTCTTACCGCCAGAGAAGCGGATGTGGTAAGATTTTATTTTGGATTAAACGGCGAACATGCTATGACATTAGAAGAAATAGGCGAAAAAATCGGACTTACACGTGAGCGAGTTCGGCAAATCAAGGAAAAAGCTATTCGCAGATTAAAACAAACTTCGCGAAGCAGAATTTTAAAAACTTATTTAGGGTAGTTGATTAATTAAGCGATGTGCTGATATGCTGATGTGCTGATTAATGCTGCTAATTTATATATCGGAACATCAGCAAATTGTCTAAAGCGGGAAGGGGGTAAGCTTTTTCCGCTATTTTTTTGTATTTTTGGCATCAACTAACTATACAACCATCTTTTTAATCAATACCTATGAGCCATTTAATTGCCCCTTCCATATTATCTGCTGATTTTGCCAATTTACAACGCGATATTGAAATGATTAATAAAAGTGAAGCCGATTGGTTTCATATTGATATAATGGATGGAATGTTTGTACCAAATATTTCTTTAGGATTTCCGATAATTAAATCGATAAAAAAACACGCAAAAAAGCCTTTGGATGTGCATTTGATGATTGTTGATCCCGACCGTTATTTGCAAAACTTTAAGAGTGCCGGTGCCGATATTTTAACTGTTCATTATGAGGCATGCCCACATTTACATCGCACCATCCAAGGTATAAAGGCTTTAGGAATGAAAGCGGGTGTAGCAATCAATCCGCATACTCCGGCAAATTTTTTATCCGAAATAATTGCTGATATTGATTTAATTTGTGTTATGAGTGTTAATCCGGGCTTTGGCGGACAAAAATTTATTGAGCATACCTATAATAAAATAAGTACACTTAATGAAATGAGGGGTGCGACAAAATCAAAAACATTGATTGAAATTGATGGAGGGGTAGATATGAATAATTATAAAAGATTAATAGATATAGGTGGAAATGTACTTGTAGCAGGTAATACGGTATTTTCCTCTTCTAATCCAATACAAACAATTGCCGATTTAAAAAAAATAATAAACTAGTCCATTTTTGATACTGTCTTTGTTGAAGTTTTTATAAAAAAATTACAAAATGAAAACGCTTTTTCTGGTTCGCCATGCAAAATCTGACTGGGAAGATCAAGATATCTCTGATATTGACAGACCATTGAATAAGCGCGGCTATAAGGATGCGCACACGATGGGTGCTTTGTTGAAAGAGAAAAAATTGTTACCTGATTTAATTATTACCAGTCCGGCAATAAGAGCTCTTACCACCGCCCTGATATTGGGCAGAAACTTTAATTTGTCTATTGAGAATATTATTATTAACCCTAATTTATATGGAACTAACGTAAAGCATTATATTGATTGTATTACACAAATAGATAATCGATATGATAGCATTATGTTATTGGGTCATAATCCAATAATTACAGAATTGGCAAACACCTTAAGCCCTCAAATAACACAGAATTTCCCAACCTGTGCTATTGCCGGTATCAGTCAGGCTGATGGTAATATGGAATGGAAAACTTTTAATATCAAAACCGGAAAACTTTTTCTATATGAATTCCCAAAAAAACACTAGGGATAAAATAGTGTTAAATAATTGTTAAGGTTTAAGAATCACTCATCTTTTTGGTAAATTAACTATTAATTTTGCCCCGAAGACAGGTTAGTACAATTAATTCAAACAAAATGAGCAAAAAAACATTACGCAAAGAGTTGGAACTTATATTGATAAAAACTATTGAAGAGGTTCTGAATAAACGAGACGTTGAAGCGACAAAAAAAATCGGTAAAACGATGCATGAAGCGACTAAGATGATAGCAAAAAAGTTTTTAAAAACGATGAACCCACTTGTGAAAAACAAAATCGTCGCTCCCAAAAAAGTTATAAAAAGTCCCCTAGTTCCAATAAAAAAGGTTGTAAGTCCCACCCATAAAAAAAGTTTGCAAAAGTAAGAACACTTCCATGCTTAGATTTTTACTTGTTTCAAGTTTTGTGTTTTTCAAAAAAATGCGACAAATGAAACGTTGTACCCTTATCTCAAGTTGAAATATGAACTTTTTTTTGAATCATAAAATCGGAAACTTTTTTAGAATGGCAGACAATAAAATAATTTTAATCAACCGTGAATTAGGTTGGCTATCGTTTGATGAACGAGTACTACAGGAGGCAGAAGACGAGACTGTTCCTTTAATTGAACGAATAAAATTTCTCGGTATTTTCTCAAATAATCGGGATGAATTTTTTCGTGTGCGCGTAGCAACCTTGAAACGTATGGTTAAATACCCCAAAAAAACAGAAAAAATTACGGGAGAAAATCCTGTTCAACTATTAAATAAAATTCAAAAAATTGTTATTGATCAACAAATAAAGTTTGAACAGGTTTACCGTAAAATTCTTAGAGAACTTGGACAAAATAATATTTTTATCATTAATGAAAAACAACTAACAAAGGAACAAGGGATTTTTATCAAAAAATTTTTTCATGAAAAAGTGATGCCCTTACTTTTTCCTATAATGGTTGATAATTCATCAAAATTTCCTTATTTAAAAGATAAATCAGGGTATCTCATTGTAAAACTTGGGCGCAATGACACTACAAAAAAAAATAAATACGCTTTATTAGAGGTACCAACAGCGGGTATTTCACGTTTTATAGTGCTGCCTAAAGAAAAAGAAAAAAAATTTATTATTTTATTGGATGATGTTATTCGTTATTGCCTGAAAGAGGTGTTCAATAATTTTGTGTTTGATTACATTGAAGCCTATAATATAAAAATAACCCGGGATGCCGAAATAGATATTGATAATGATCTTTCAAAGAGTTTTGTTGAAAAAATTTCAAAGGGTTTGAAAGATAGAAAAAAGGGGCAGCCTGTACGATTAGTTTATGATAGTGAAATAGCTCCTGATATGCTGGCTTTTATTATGAAAAAAATAAAACTCAGTAAAGATGATAATCCAATACCCGGCGGGCGTTATCATAACTTCAAAGATTTTATTTCTTTTCCAAATATTGGTAATCCGGACTTAAGCTATAAAAAAATATCCGCACTTAAACATCCTGATTTGAAAAACAGTCAAGTGGGTAAAGTGGGGCAACCCAGTTTTTTTAAAGTTCTTAAAGAAAAGGATATTTTGTTAACCTATCCGTATCAGTCGTTTGACCATATAATCGATTTTTTACGAGAAGCATCTATTGATCCCAAAGTTCAATCCATAAAAATTACGTTGTATCGTGTGGCAAAAAATTCAAGTGTTGTTAAAGCGCTTATTAATGCTATTAAAAACGGGAAGCAGGTAACCGCTATTATTGAGTTGCAGGCTCGCTTTGATGAAGAGGCTAATATTTATTGGGCTAATAAGCTTCAGGAAGAAGGAGCCAAAGTAATTTATGGTGTGCCCGGATTAAAAGTACACACAAAAATGTTTTTGATAAAACGTAAGGAGGGTAATAAAATTTCGGAGTATGCACACGTGGGAACCGGTAATTTTAACCGTGATACAGCTGGTGTATATACTGATCACAGTTTGCTTACATCAGATAAACGTATTACAGCTGAAGTAGCCAAAGTATTTAATTTTTACTCAGATAATTTTAAAATTGGTACATATAAGCATTTGCTGGTTTCACCATTTTTTATGCGAAAACAACTTGTACAGCTTATTAATAAAGAGATTCAGAATGCTAAAAAAAACAAACCGGCATCCATTATTTTAAAGTTGAATAATCTGGTAGATTCCGCTATGATTAAAAAATTATACGAAGCAAGCGCCGAAGGTGTAAAAATAAAATTGATAATTCGCGGAATTTGCTCATTAGTGGCAGGAGTGAAAGGCTTGAGTGAAAACATTGAAGCGATAAGTATTGTTGATAAATTTTTAGAACATAGCCGTGTAATGATTTTTTATAATGGGGGGAATGAAAAATATTTTTTATCTTCGGCGGATTGGATGGCGAGAAATTTTGATTTCCGGTCCGAAGTAGCTGTACCAATCTATGATAGAACGATACAAGAACAGTTGAAAAAAATTATTGACTTGCTTTGGGCGGATAATACAAAAGCGAGAATTTTAGGCAGCAAACAAAATAATGAATACCGTAAATTGATCCATGAATCTTTACCCAACAAGAGAATACCACTAAAAATTTATACAGCACCGCGACAAACTATTCGCGCGCAGGACGCTATTTATACTTTTCTAACCACTAAAAAGAAATAAAATACAAATTGAAATTTGCCGCAATTGATATAGGTTCCAACGCAGTACGACTTTTATTTAGTAATGTTTATGATGACAATGGAATTACTTCTTTTAAAAAAGCTGAACTTATACGTATTCCATTGCGTTTGGGCGAAGATTCTTTTTTGAATGGTAAAATCTCGCCTAAAAAAACTGAAAAATTAATTACCGCGATGAAAGCCTTTAAACATTTGATTGATGTTTATGAAGCCATTGATTACAGAGCTTGTGCAACATCCGCTATGCGCGATGCTGAAAACCGTTGGGATATAATCGATCGGGTTCGCAAAGAAGCGGAAATAAAAATTGAAATTATTGATGGGAAAACAGAAGCTGATATTATTTATTCTAATCATATAGAAGAACATCTCGATAAGAATAACGCGTATCTATACATCGATATTGGTGGGGGAAGCACGGAAATTACATTGTTTTCAAAAAACAAAACTGTGGTTTCACAATCATTTAATATTGGCACCATTCGTATGCTTCATAACCAAATTGATAAGGAGTATTGGAATTATTTTAAAAACTGGGTTAGAGAAATTACTAAAGGGTATAAACCTTTAATAGCGATTGGCTCGGGAGGAAATATTAATAAATTATGCCGGATGGCGGGCAGAAAACTGAACAAGCCTTTTGCCGCATCCAAATTAAAAAGCCTCTATGAAGTGCTTGAATCTTATACTTATGACGAACGTGTAAAAATCTTAGGGCTTAATCCCGACCGTGCCGATGTAATTATTCCTGCTTCTAAAATTTTACTAAGCGTGCTGAAAAATGCCCAGATAGATAAAATAATTGTCCCTCAAATAGGGCTTTCTGATGGTATAGTACATCAATTATATATAAAATATAAAGAAACAAAATTGACTGAAAAGATTTGAGACTCTGTTCAAAAAAAGGGTACTCCTACCCTATTCATTCAAAATATTTATTACTGTGCAGGCATACAATGCGGCTGTTTCAGTTCTTAAACGACTGCTTCCTAAATTGATTTCATTGTAGCCCATACTGTCAGCTAGTTTTACCTCATCCATAGAAAAATCACCTTCAGGTCCAATCAAAATTAAAACATCAGCTTCTCTCTTGTAAAGTGCTTTTAAATGCTGTTTGGTTTCGCTTTCATAACAGTGAGCAATAAATTTTTGTCCGGTAAAATTTACAGTTGAAGCAATGAATTTTTTAAAATCAATCATTTCATTTACTTTGGGTAAATAGGCTTTGAGGCTTTGTTTGACAGCCGCTATAGCTACTTTGTTTAATCGATCAGTTTTTACAACCGAACGTTCACAGTTTTTGCAATCAATAATGGAAATTTCATCAACACCAATCTCGGTGGCTTTTTCTATAAACCATTCCAGACGATCCATATTTTTTGTTGGAGCAATAGCTATATGCAGATGAAAATTACGTTTGCCATACTCTTTTATAGTATGCGTGATGGTAACTACACAATGTTTTGGATTATCATCATAGATTTCGGCGTCATACCACCCGCCTTTGCCATCAATTAGTATTATTTTGTCGCCCCTGTTTAAGCGCAAAACACGAATGCAGTGTTTGCTCTCCTCTTCGTTGAGAGTATAACTATCAGCAGTAATATCGGGAGTGTAAAACAGATGCATATTTTTTTGATAACAAAAGTAAAAAAATCGAAACAAAAATCGAATGTTGAAGAAAATAAAAATGCCCTACCATTTATGGAAGGGCATTTTTATAAATAATTTAAACCTATGTTATGCTAAGCGTTAACAGCAGTTTTAGGTGCGGCGGATTTAATTTCATCGTTTGCCGCACTTGCATACTGAGCGAAATTTTTGATAAAGGAAGTGGCTAATTTGTTTGCTGTATTATCAAAATTTTCTTTATTTTTCCAGGTATTACGTGGATTTAATATTCCCGTTGGTATATTCGGACAAGAAGTTGGAATACTTAAACCGAATACAGGCAATGTTTCATATTTAACTTTTTCCAATTCCCCGGTAAGTGCGGCGGTAATCAGAGCACGTGTATAAGATAATTTCATACGGCTTCCTACTCCGTAAGCCCCTCCTGACCAACCGGTATTAACCAACCAAACAGTTACTTTATTTTCCTTTAATTTTTTGCCTAATAACTCAGCATATTTTGTAGGATGTAAAGGTAAAAATGCCTTACCAAAGCATGCCGAGAATGTTGACTGAGGTTCTTTCACACCAACTTCAGTACCGGCAACTTTAGCTGTGTAACCTGAAATAAAATGGTACATAGCCTGTCCTGTTGTTAACTTAGAAATAGGAGGCAAAACACCATAAGCATCACAAGTTAAAAAGAAAATATTTTTAGGAATATTTCCAACGGAAGGCTCTACTGCGTTGTCAATAAAGTGAACCGGGTAACCAACGCGTGTGTTTTCAGTTTTAGTGATATTGCTAAAATCAACGGTGGATGTATTTTCATAGAATTCAATGTTTTCCAATAAAGCTCCAAATTTTACAGCTCCAAAAATCTGCGGTTCTTTTTCCAATGTTAAATCAACACACTTGGCATAGCAGCCACCTTCGATATTAAATACTCCTCTTTCACTCCAGCCATGCTCGTCATCACCAATTAAACCGCGGTTAGGATCTGCGGAAAGTGTTGTCTTTCCTGTTCCTGATAAACCAAAGAAAATTGCGGTGTCACCATCTTTACCAATATTTGCGGAGCAATGCATAGACAAAACTCCTTTTTCGTGAGGTAAAATATAATTTAATAAGGAAAAAATTCCTTTTTTAATTTCACCAGTATACCCTGAACCACCAATTAAAATAATTTTTTTGGTCATATTTAGAATGGTAAAATTGTGCTGGCGTGTTCCGTCCACTGCAGCTGTAGCCATAAAACCGGGAGCACAAACAATAGTCCATTCAGGATTAAAATTTAGAATTTCATCATGAGTAGGACGTAAGAATAAATTGTTCGCGAATAAATTTGACCATGGATTTTCTGTTACTACTCTGATGCTTAAACGATACTTAGGATCAGCACAGGCATAAGAATCACGAACATAAACTTCTTTGCCTGACAAATAAGCGCACACCCGATTGTATAAAGCATCAAATTTACCGGAATCAAATTTAAAGTTTACATCACCCCACCAAATAGTATCTTTTGTTTTATCATCTAATACTACAAATTTATCTTTTGGTGAACGCCCGGTAAATTCACCAGTATCAACAGCGATAGCCCCTGTATCTGTTAATACACCTTCGCCTCTTATTAATGTTTCTTCAACAAGTTCCGCTACATTCAAATTCCAATAAGCTGCGGATACATATCCTAAGCCTAAATCCGCAATGCTTGCATTTTTGGCTTTAATTCCAAATTCATTCATATTATATATGTTTTGGTTAATAATAGTTTTATTTAATTGACCGCAAAATTAATCAATTTTGATGCAAAGGGGGTGTAGTATTGAATTAATTAAGTAACAATTTCAGTATTTCTGTTCATATCTTCCGCTTCATTTATTCAAATAATTTTCTATATTTGTAAAATCGTTACTCTAATAATTCCATTATTAATTATTTAATATTCAACCTCATGAAAAAAATAGCTACTATTTTATTACTAACAACTTCCCTTCTTTCATTCGCACAGCCAGTAATTGAAGGCACTTATTTGCCGGTCAGGGGGACATCTATAACAGAAATATGGGATATTAGCAGTATCATTACACCTCCTGATAGCGGAATAAACATAGTGTGGGATTATTCCACTGAATTCACTAATCCAACAGCGCCTTATCAGATAAGAACTTTTCATCCTGACTCAATTGTAAATGGACATTCTTTTAGTCAGTATTTCCCTAATGCTACGCATGCCTCTTATTTAACATCCCCTTTAAATAATATAACAGATTCACTATATACTTATTATATTATAGATACCGCAGGGCTTCACATGTTGGGAGGATTTAGTATCCGGCAACCTGTAAGTAACACTATGGGGTATGATACTACCTCTTTTATTAACCCATCTGAATTACTGACCCCCTCTATTGTAGAATATGGTGCAGTAAGATATGATACTTCAAAATATGTTACTTATGGAAATTCTTTCCTTGGTCCTGTTAAAGTACGAGGGACGAAATATAAAAAAATGATAGGCTATAGCTATGGTACATTAAAAATGCCAAATGCTGTTACCTATACTGCCGTTTTACTTACCAGACAAAATATTCATACTGTAGATAGCATTTTTTTAGTTAGTAATAACAGTTATTTGACATGGCAAAATTCCAATTTTATTGACTACTCATTTCTTAGAAATAATACTTTTGGATCATCTTACCTGATGTATCTGAATACAAATGCCGCAAATACGGCTGTTAATTATGGCTGGTACACAGTACCTGTCGATTTTCGTTCTATCTCAGGAACAGTTTATGATTCATTAGGAAATGCAGTTACTAAGGGGGAGGCACTTCTTTATCGTGAAAATTCAAACTTTTCAAAAAATGATATTTTGGATCGGGATTCATTAGATGGTTCTGGTAATTACCAATTTGACAGTATTCCTTATGGAGAATACAGAGTTGCGATACGTGCCGATTCAATTGTCTATCCTAATACTTTTACAACCTATTATGGTGATACTTCCAACTGGCTTGATGCTACTCCAATTCTCACGTCACTCAACTTGCCGGGGACAGGAAAAAACATTACATTACAATATCATCCATTGCCAGATCCAAACGGAGGAGAAATTAATGGATTTATTGGCTTGGATCTTGGTGTAGTTAGGCTTGGTGAGCCAATTCCAGGAATTGATATAGTAGTTAAGAAGAATCCCGGTGGTATCGCAGTTCAAGAAGTAACAACTGACCTTTCAGGTAATTTCTCTTTGAAAAAATTACCTCCTCTCGTTTCTCCTTTTACTGATTATTCTTTGTTTGTGGATATACCGGGCTTACACATGACAGGTACTTATAGTGATATTACAGTTATTACCGGAACTATTATAGATGGGCTTGACTTTACTGTTGGAACTGATTCTATTCATCCAAACGGAGGATTTCTTGGGGTAAAAGAGCAATATAAAAATGATATTTTAATGGGTGCTTATCCTAACCCTTATTCTTCCAATACTTTAATAAAAATTAATTTATCTGAAAAGTGTGATATTCTTTTAGAAGTTTACAATTTACTTGGCGAGAAAATAAAAACTCTGGATAATTCTCAAAAAGTTTCCGGTTCTTATTCTTATAACTTTAATGCAAAAAGCTTAAATTATCCTGCCGGTATTTACATTGTAAAGCTTAGTGCTGGGGATAAAACAAGTGTTCTTAAAATAGTAGAACAATAATAACTTAGTATTTGTATTTATTATAAAAAGGGGCTGTATGCCCCTTTTTTATTGCCCCCTATAATAGTTAATTAAAATATGAAAATAAGCATGTTATATTAATCATTTCATTGTAATTTTGAAAGCTCAATTAGGGGAAAAACAAATTAACCTTTTTTTTAATAATCAAAAATTCTGAATTGATTCAGACTCAATACCTCCTTACTGCTCATGTTGACCTTATCGAAAAGTAGTTATGGAAAATATTATTTTTGAGAAACTTTGAAAAGTGTTTTTGACCCGAATTATTTTAAAAAAAATATAATTGGTAATCAGCATATTAAATCAGGGAATTTAGTGTCAAATATTACTTTAGTAGGTTTTCAGAGTGAACTTATTTTTTAATGTTTGGTTAAAAGTAAGACGTTTTAAAACATTTTTTTATGTCAAAATATTTATATCACACCCTTTTAATTATATTACTTTTTTCGCTTTTTAAAAGAGCCGAAGGTCAGGTACATAACTTCTCAAATTTTACTGTTGAAACCGGCTTGTCGCAGGCGCAGATTCTGGCAGTATTTCAGGATGAGAAAGGTGTAATGTGGTTCGGTACAAATGGTGGTGGAATTAACAAATACGATGGCTATTCCTATGAATACATTACGGATAAAGATGGGTTAGCGGATAATCTCGTTTACTGTATTACCAAAGATAATAAAGGGAAAATATTGATTGGAACAAACAATGGCTTGTCTGTTTTTGATGGAAAACATTTTAAAAACTACAGTACTAAAAATGGATTGAGTAACAATAGAATCTATACTATTTTTATTGACGCAAAAGGAGAAATTTTATTAGGAACCGGAAAAGGTATTTCTATTTTTCGCGATTCTATTTGTTCAAATTTTAAAATTGCAGAAACTATAGATAATGCTCTTATTTTTAATATTTCTGAAGATAGCAAACAAAATTTATGGCTCAGTACACTTGGAAATGGTGCTTTTAAATACAATGGCAAGGAATTAAAAAATTATACTACTAAGGATGGTTTCAAATATGATTTTGTTTATTCGGTTTTGGAATTTGCTGATGATGTATATTGGTTCTTTACAAATGAAGGGTTATATGAATTAAATGCTAAAGGGCTTAAACCAATTCAACATGCGAATTTGGCAAGCGCCTATACCTATTATAGTTATTTAAAAGATACAGGAAACAATATATGGATTGCATCCAACAAGGGACTTTTGAAATACAATGGCAAAGATTTTCAACTATTCACACAGAAAAACGGTTTGGTTGACGATAATATCTGGAAGATATTTCAGGACAGGGAAAAAAACTTATGGTTTGCTTCAAAAGAAAATGGAATATCCAAATTAGCTAGTGAGCGGTTTCTCATGTACACCGTAAAAGACGGATTAGTATTTAATGAAATTAACACTATATATCAAAGCAAAGACGGCAGATACTGGCTAGGTTCTCCAAAAGGACTCAGCATGTATGACGGAAAAATTTTTACCAACTATAATCAGAAAGATCGAAGAGGAAATGATGCAATCACAGCAATCACAGAAGACAGAGAAGGGAATTATATTATAGGCACCGGTTTTGGAGTGCTTAAATATAATGGAAAAAACTTCGAAAGAATAGAATGTGAAGACAATAAAAGTTTAAACTATTGCTATGACATTTTTATTGATAGTAAAGGCGAAACCTGGTTGAGCACAAAAGGTGGAATTGCGAAGATTATTGATGGCAGAATTAAGGAATTTAATATTGTTGGAATTCCAAAAAATTTTGTTTTTAAAATTTATGAAGATGCAAATGGAAATTATTGGTTTGCCACTGTTGATGGATTATATAAGTATAATGTTTCTGAAGTAATGCATTTTACAGAAAAGGACGGTTTTATTGGAAAACGCGTTAGCAATATTATTAGTGACACAAAAGGTAATTTGTGGTTTGCTACAAGTTCAGGAATAGCAGAGTACAGCAATGGAAAATTTTCTGGAATTACAGAAAAAGACGGTTTGGCATCTAATAATATTCAATCTATTGCAATTGATGGCAAAGGCATCATGTGGGTTGGATTACAAAATGGTATTGATAAAATATTACTTGGAGGTAATGAGGTATCAGAAATAAGACATTATAAGAAGGAGAACGGCTTTAGCGGACAAGCCTGCTTTTTTAATGCTATCTTAGTTGATAACAGGAATAGAATCTGGTTTGGTGCAGAAAAAGGATTGATGGTATACCAACCAGAATTTGATAGAAAAAATAGTATTGAACCGACTACCCTTCTGAAAAGCATCAATTTGTTTTCACAAAAAACGGATTGGAAACTATTTACTGAAGATTCTCTTGATCAAAATAACCTTCCCGTTAATCTTAAATTACCTCATGATCGAAATAATTTAACTTTTAATTATATTGGAGTAAGTTATACTACTCCCTTATTAGTGAGGTACCGCTATATGGTTAAGAACATAGATAAAGATTGGCTGCCAGAAACTCCGAAAACAGAAGCCGTTTATTCTAATATCCCTCCAGGCAATTATGAATTTTTAGTGATGGCAAATAATGGTGAAGGGGTTTGGAACAAAACTCCTGTTTCTTTTAAGTTCGAGATTAAGCCTCCTTTTTGGCAAACGTGGTGGTTCTATTCGATTATTGCACTGATTGTAATAATATTCATTTACTCTTATTTTAAAATTAAATCAGCTAATAAAAAAATATTAAAACAAAACGAAATAATTGAGGGAAAAAATGTCGATTTGAAACATGCTTATGTTGAAATTGCCGAGAAAAATAAAAGCATAATGGACAGCATTAATTATGCAAAACGCATTCAACAAAGTTTTTTAACATCAGAAAAAACACTGGATAAAACATTAAAAAATTATTTCATACTATACAAGCCACGAGATGTAGTAAGCGGTGATTTTTACTGGGCTTTCGATTTACCTGACAGGGTACTTTTTGCATGTGCAGACAGTACAGGACATGGCATACCAGGCGCATTTATGAGTTTAATAGGAATCAGCTTGTTAAATGAAATTTCACATTCAAAAAATATTGTTGAACCCTCTAAAATCTTAGATGAATTAAGACGAATAATAATATGTGCACTTAATCCTGATAAGCTTGATTCAGGTGGAAAAGACGGGATGGATATCGCTTTAATTTCCATATTTAAAAAGCCAATTGGTGATGAAGTGAAAATTCATTTTTCCGGTGCTAATAATGCTATGTATATTATTTCCGGTCAAAATAATATGACAAATTTGTTGGAATACAAAAGCGATAAGCAACCTGTAGGTTTTTATTCGAATATGAAACCTTTTACTCAGCAGGAAATAATAGCCCAAAAAGGGGATATTATCTATATGGGTACTGACGGTTATGCAGATCAATTTGGAGGTACCAAAGGAAAGAAATTTATGTCCAAACAACTCAAAAGGAGGTTGTCAGCCATTTATAGCGCACCAATTAATGAACAGGGAAAAACATTAGACAAAATATTCATGGACTGGAAAGGCGATTTAGATCAAGTTGATGATGTTACTATCATTGGCGTTCGCATTTGATTACCTTTCAAGAAAAGATATAAAAACCAAAAACTGTTTGCAACTTTTTTGAATCAGGAGGATTTTTTTTCCTCTATCACTTCTTTCTTTTTAATCATAAAACGATACGTAAGTCCGGCAGTAATTTGGTATTGTGAACCCACTTGTACCCCATTTAAGTATTGATAAACAGGAAATTCACTTAGTGCAAACACAGTAAATTTTTTATAGCTATAACTGACCTGAGGAACAAGCAATATTTTATGCCCTCCTGTTGCTCTGATATCAACATTATAATAGGCCAACAAATCCATATTTTTAGCAGCTTGCATCTTACCTACCCATTCTCCTTTAACCTGAAGTGTTGCGCCGAATCTTTTCGTAAAAGATTTGCCGGCAAATAATCCAATACTTGCATAATCGCCAAATTTTTCTCCTAAGGGATTCCATCCTTTTTTTACATATAATACATTCATGAATACCCTGAAATTTTTTTCAGGATACCCTCTGAAAAAAAATCCATAAAAAATAAAATCATGGGAACCATTAGTTGGTTGTACTGATGGAGGTGATGTAGTATATAACTTTTGTCCGGTAGTCGGATCGGTATAAACAACTGTGGAATCCTTGTAGGTACCAAGTGGAATCTTAAATCCTAAGCCCAATGTAACTTCTGTACGTTTAGTCTCTTCGTTTTTTGAATAAATGGTATATCTCGGGAAAAACAATAAATCACCAATTCCTTTTGAAGTAATAGTATCTTTTTTATGCAAACCAATTTGTATTTTATTAATGAAATAACCTGATTCAACAGACATTGTAAAGTTTTTTGTAACACCATAAGCTACTCTGAAATAAGAATAGTTACTATTCAAATTGTCAAACAAAGGAACGGTATCTTTGTCTTTTGAGAAAAACTTATTTGTGCTTATCCCTTGATAATTTACATTTAATTCCATTTGCCTCTCATTAAGTACCCCTTGCGAAGTACCACCCGCAATGGGGCTTCCGCTACCTCCGGAACAACATCCTTGAGAATAGATTGTTTTTGAAAATAATAATGCAAGTGAAGAAAATAGAATTAAACGCATATTTAAGAGTTAAAAGTTGAAAGTTAGGAATTGAACTAAAAATGAAAATTATCTTTAGATCGAGAACTTAAGCATTTGAGAATATTTACCAGCTTTTAGCTGAATAAAATAAACTCCATTGATTAATGATTCAACATTGATTTCTGTTTCATGTTTTCCCACTGTTTGTTTTTCAGCGAAAATGGTCTTTACTCTACTTCCTAAAATATTATATATTTCAATAATTACCTCATCCGCCTGATTCAGGGTATAGGATAATTTAGCGGTCCCCTTTACAGGGTTAGGAAAAAGATCTAATTGAAAATTTGAATTTGTATTTCCATTCATTTCAACTGAACTTGGAGTTGCCAATGCGTTGGTAATAGCAGTTGTTAGTGTAGTTGAGCTGAAAACATCTACTTCGTCATCAAAAATAGTATGGGAGTTTCCTCCCAGTACTACCACTTTGGGCATACCGGCAGTGCCATAATTTGCCATATTTATTACGTTACCTGTGTTTGAAAATACAGCGTTAGGTGTTATAGTATTATTTGTTGCCCAGGTGCTTAAACCGGAACATGAATAATCTCCTATATCATCTACTAAATAATATAAAACCCTGCCAGGATAGGAACTTTGAAATGTTTGAGAAGTATTAAATGCTGTTTTAGCAGGGCCAATACATGCACCGCAGGGCATTACCCAAACCATAACGATAACTTTTCCTGCTTCCAGTTCCGCGAAAAGATGATGAGATGTCCCAGCACAATCACTTACAGTAAAATCCGTAGCTGTTTGTCCAATAATTGCGATACTACTTGTTAGTAATATGGAGAGAGAGAGTAGTGTTTTTTTCATTAGTTTATAGATTTTATTTTTTAAAAGTTCTTAAATAATTAACCAGTTGCCACCTCTGTGTTGCTGTAAGATCCGCTTTATAGCTTGCCATAGGCGCTCTACCCTCACTCATTTTCCAATACAAAGCACCGTCTGTTTGTTTCTGTGTTTTGTCTACTGTAAAATTTCCGGGCTTGGGAATAAGCCCCATCCCTGCCGGCCCGTCACCTTTCCCTTTATCGCCATGACATACTACGCAGTATTTTGTAAATATTTTTTTACCCTCTTCCGTGGCAGCTGCATTATCTTTAAGAGGATTTATCACGCTATTGGAACTTTCCGGAGCCTTCCATTCAATTACGATTGGACTTTTTTGAGAAGATTGGCAGCCAATTATTACTGACAAAGTAACTAATATTCCTATCATTTTCATAATTTAATTTATGCTTTTCTAATTATTTTTAATTGTTTTTTTTGTTTTCCCACATGTCAACATGGAGGCACCAAAATAAGGATTTTTAATTTCTTTAGAAAGACTTAACCAGTCAGCTCCCTTATTATTAAATGCCATCGGACAATGTTGTAAATATAGTAATTTATTGTATGGTGTGAATGAAGTCGCAAAAGCGATAGTACCATCAGAAATTTGTTTAAATACTTTACGCATTTCCTCAATTTTCTGAATAGGAGATATTTGCTTTAAGGCGTTTTGTAAATCGCCGCTATATTTCATCCAGTCTTTATGAGACTCTCCGGTAAATAAACCCATATCAATACCGGTAATCGTTTTCCGCATTTGAAGAGCCGCATTTTTTGCACCCATAAAATTATCTTTACTAAGCGCATCTTTCATTGAAAGGTAATCATCAATAAGTGGCTGCAAAGCATCTTTTGCTTTTTGGTTAATGTCCACACTATTAACGAAGAGTTTTTCTGATTGATCTGTTTTTGGGGATTTCTCAGCACTCCTCCCTTTATCTGCTGCCATATCTTCGGGATTCATCATACTTTGTTTACCGGCTAATTGTGCGGCACCATCAATTTTGAACACTCCATTAGTCACTATTTCATCTCCCTCTTTCAAACCATCTTTAACCACATAAAAACTGCCGGCATCCTCTCCCAGCGTAATTTCCCTGTATTCAAATGTTGGTTTTCCCTTATCTTGCAGCTTCAAATAAACTATCGCTTTCTTGCCGGTCCATAGTACCGAAGATTTAGGAATAATCAGTGCATTTGCCACATTGGGCAATTTTGCTTTAATTATGCCATGAACAAACATTTCAGGTTTCAACAGGTTATCGGGATTAACCATTTCTGTACGTACATAGGCGACCCTTGCTTCAGGGTTTACAACAGGGTCGATAAATGTAACCTTACCATTAAATATTTTGCCAGGCATTGATTGAACTTCGAAGGTCAAATTATCACCTGTACGAATCCATGGTAAATCGCTTTCATAGGCATCAAACATAAGCCAAACAGAAGATAAATCGGCAATTTCAAAAAGCAGACCACCTTCAGTCACATAATCACCATGTGAAACCTGCCTTTTCATAACCGTTCCGCTGAGTGGCGAGAGCACATCAAAATAATTCTGAGGTTCAGCATTTTTTTCAATATTATCTATTTGACTTTCAGAAAGCGACCATAGTTTAAGTTTATTTCTTGCAGCTTTATAATATTCCGGATTGCTCTGTTTGAACTTAATTGTTTCAAATAATTCTTTCTGTGCCGTAATTAAATCAGGGGAATAAATGGTCGCTAATTTTTGACCTTGCTGTACGGTCTCTCCCGTAAAATTTACGAAGAGATTTTCTATTCTTCCTGAAAAACGGGATGTGATAACTGCGATTTTCCGTTCATCGGGTTTCACCTTTCCTGTTAAGCGAATTTCCTTACCGGGCGAAGATTTCTGAACGATGGTTGTTTGCACCTCGGCAATTTTCATCGCACTTTCAGTCATTTGGGTAATGTTGAATTCCGTGGTTTCATCATTACCGCTGTTCAGAGGTATCAGGTCCATGCCGCATATCGGACATTTGCCGGGTTTATCCTGACGTATCTGAGGGTGCATTGAACAAGTCCATACAGAGGCTTGTTTTTCTAAGGTTTTATCCGTAGGTAGTTGTGACGAAGAATTTTCTTTTCCTCCTCCAAAAATTATCCAGCCAATAATTATTCCACCAATTATCATTGCTGCGTAGATTAGAAGTTGTTTTTTATTTTTCATAATGATAATTTAAAAAAATTCAATGTATTTCAACATTCGTAAATTAGTACTGATTCGTATTTCGTAGAGGCTTTATTTTTTCCCTGCTAAATAATTTATATTCGCTACACTCGTATTGAGCATGGCACGGGCATCTTCGAGTTCCAGTGCGTACATTAGCTCCTGCTCCTGCATCTGCAATACTTGATCAAAATCTATTCCTGCAACAGTGAATGTTGATAGTAATAATTCACGGGCATTTTTCGCAAGTGCAAATAAACGGGTGTACAATGTTATCCTCCGCTGAGCATCCAGATAATCGCGGTATCCCATTTCCAATTCACTGGTGAGTTCATTTGTCATGTTAGCTTTTTCATAGGTGACTGCTTCGCCTCTATATTTGGCCTCATTCACCATTGCATTATATTTTTTCCGGTAAAGAGGAATCATTACGCCTATTTCTGGGAACATAAACATATCTTTTCCATTATCGTTCATATTTTCATTAATTCCTGTGCGTTTTGACATATTCATGTATGTTGCACCAAGCGTAAATGATGGATAGCCCATTTTTTTTGATGCTTCCATCTGTTTTTCCCAGGAGGCGATTTCAAAATCCATTTTTTTAAGAACGGGGTTGTTAGCTGCAATGGAATCCAGCATTAGATTTTTTTCTCCTGGAATTACATCTCTCCATAAGGTATCCGGAAAAACAAGCGGACCCGAAATTTTTGTATTGAGAAATTTTTCAAATTCAGTTTTTAATGGCCACTCACTGTCTTTGAGATAAGCCAGTTTATTTTCCATTTCGGCAATTTGCATATCGGCACGAAGAACATTTACAAAAGAACCTTTGCCTCCCTCAAATCCAATTCTTACCAGCTCACGCATTGAGCGTAGCAATTCAATATTTTCAGTAGTAATTTGAACTGCTTTATGTTGAACGTAAAGTTTAAAATATACCTCCTTAACATCATAAAAAAGTTTATTTCTTCTATCGATAAATTCTTCATATTTCACTTTTGCCATTTCTGCCGCCACTTGCTCCTTGGCTTTGAGTTGTCCCAGCCATGGAAAAGTTTGTGATGCAGATAAATTAAACCGCTGTTCGCCCATTTCTAATAGTAGTGGTGTGGTGAAATATTGAAACATCACATTAGGGTCAGGAAGCGCTTTTGCCTGAGGTAGCATTTCCAAAGCTGCATTATATTCACTAAATGCGGCTTTCAGGGAAGTATTATTCTCTGATGCAGTTTTTAAATAAACATCCAATTGCTGCTGGGCAAATAGTGGCAATGTAATGACTGAGAGAAAATAGATTATTAATTGTTTCATAAAATTAAACCAGTTTTATTGTAATATTTGCTAATTATACATTATTTTTTTACTGATAATGTTCTGACCTCTCCCCTAGCCCCTCTCCTTGAAAAAGGGGAAGGGAACGTTTACCTATTTTATATTTCCAAATGGTAAAATTCATCGTTCTTTTATTGCTGATCCCGCGTTAGGGATTGCAGCGTAAATCCTTTTCTTTTTTAGAAAAGATTGAAGCGAAAAGCCCGACCCTTTCTTTTTTTAGAAAGGGGAACGCCCAAATGAATTTTACTTTAATACTCTTCTTTAAAGAACGTAATGTATTACTTTTTAACATCAGAAAACAAGATCATAAAATCCTAAAAATTAAATGTAACTCTTTAGGTAGTTTAATAATAGGTCTTTGCACCTAATTACATCCGTCTAATATCTTTTATTTTTAGTCTTATTATGCATTTTACTTTTTGTCTTGAAACAAAAAGAGTAACAAAAAATTCAAGAAAAGGTCATCGGCACACGCACAAGCAAATGCTGCCCCCGCTACCTTTTCTTGCTTACGCGCCTTTCAGATTATAATTTTTGTTAAATCAGTCAATTTTATTAATTTTTAAATAAAAAAATAGTTTAATGGATTTGACCTATACTGTAACAATTAAATTACAGTTTCGATTTCGCTTCTCTTTTAACCACATTCTCCCTCCAGATACATTGTAATAAGGGCACAATAAACATTGTCATCATTTGAATAATCATTCCTCCAAACGTAGGAATAGCAATTGGTATCATCACATCTGCCCCTTTTCCGGTGGATGTCAATACAGGCAATAATGCAATGATGGCACAGGCAGCGGTCATTACAGCCGGGCGGACTCGTTTTTTTCCTGCAATCACAACGGCATTACGGACTTCTTCAATGGTTTTTGGTTTCAACTTTTCAAATGTCTGATGAATGTATGTTCCCATGATAACACCGTCATTGGTTGCAATCCCGAATAAGGAAATGAATCCGACCCATACTGCTACACTTAGATTGATTGGATGCATCTGGAACAGGTCGCGCATATTTGTACCTGCAATCGAAAAATTCATAAACCAGGGTTGTCCGTAAAGCCAAATCATTATAAAGCCTCCGGCAAAGGCAACGAATACGCCAGAAAAGTGAATGCAGGATGCTGTAACAGTTTTAAACTGGAAATAAAGGATAAGAAATATCAAGAGCAATGATAATGGAATAACAAGCATCAGCCGCTTGTTTGCTCTCACCTGGTTTTCAAAATTGCCGGAAAATTTAAATGAGACACCTTGTGGAACAACAAATTCTCCGGATTTTATTTTCGCATCAATGAACCGTTGAGCTTCTTCTACCACATCTACTTCAGCATAACCAGGGTTTTTATCAAAAATCACAAAGCCTGTGAGGAAAGTATTTTCACCACGAATCATCTGAGGACCCCGTCTATATTTTATTTCAGCCAGTTCGCCCAATGGAACCTGCACCATTGTTGGGGTAGGAATAAGAATTTTTTTAAGGTCTTCCGGGTTATCTCTGTATTCTCGTGCATAACGGATGCGAACTGGGAATCGCTCCCTACCTTCCACAGTGGTAGAAATTTTCATTCCACCAATAGCAGTGCTGATTGTGGTTTGCATATCTTCTATGGTTAAACCATAACGTGCAATAGCTTCGCGGTTAATTTCAATTTCGAGATAAGGGGTTCCAACTATTCGATCGGCAAAAACAGAAGAGGCAGAAACTGATGGTACCTGCTTGAGAATATTTTCTAATTCAATGCCGACTTTTTCGATGGAAGCAAGGTCGGATCCAAATACTTTCATGCCCATTGGTGCACGCATACCGGTTTGCAGCATGATGAGGCGTGTTTCAATAGGTTGTATTTTTGGAGCAGAAGTCATTCCCGGAATGGATGCGGCTTTAATAATCTCATTCCAGATATCATCCGCTTTTTTTATTTCCGGTCTCCATTGACGGAAATATTCACCACGCTCGTCTGGGATAAGTTGCTCAACAGAAATGTTTTTATAGCCATCGCGTTTTTCATTATAGGTCGTACTGTCTTTCAATAAAAAATTATTTTCTTTATCTGTTTTAAACCTGATGCTATGACCATCTTCATTCAGGATATATTCTGGTTTGTAATTGATAAGATTTTCGTACATAGATACCGGTGATGGGTCTAATGCAGAATTTACCCTCCCCCATTTCCCAACAACACTTTCAACTTCAGGAATAGCCCGCACACGCTGATCAAGAAGAGCAATCACTTCCATATTTTCTTCAATACCGGAGTGGGGCATTGTGGTAGGCATCAACAGGAATGATCCTTCATTAAGGGAAGGCATAAACTCTTTTCCCGTTCCAGGGAATTTGTGGACAAGCCCCTCCCACATTGATGTTTGTCTGACATTCAACCCAATTTTTCCGCAGCCATCAGCCGCCCATCCGAATATTTTTTCACCACCCATCCAGGCTGTAAGCCCAAACAACAATGTAAAGAAAGGGAGAAGCATAAATTTCCACCTGTTTGCCAAACACCAGCGAAGCACCCTTTCATAGCTATGTACCATCAGAGAAATCGCTCCGAGAATTATAGCAATAATTCCACCTACAAAAAGTAAATTTACAAGTGTGCTATTATTTGCCCCGAGCGGCAGCCATTCTATCGAAAGATAATACACAGCAACCAAAAGAATAATAAAATTATTGATTAGTCCTGAAAACTTTTTTCGATTCTCAGACCATCGGTATTCCAATAAATTATTTACTCCAAGAGCTGTGAGTGCCAATGCCGGATATGTTCTCCATGCAATTGTAAAAAAGAGACCCGCAATTATTATTGCCCAATTAAATAGTACGCGAATCTTTTTTGTATCAGAACGAATGGAAAAAATGTAGTAGGTCAATGCGGGTAAGGCTATCATCCCTGATAAGTAGGAAGCAACCAATGCAAAGGTTTTTGTATATGCCAATGGTGTGAACAGTTTTCCTTCAGCTGCCTCCATTGTAAATACGGGAAGAAAACCAACAATGGTTGTTGCAAGGGCAACAGTAACTGCGGTGCGGACTTCAGATGCTCCTGTATAAATTACTTCGAGTAATTTTTTTCCACGAGCATTAACATTATCAGGCATCTCCAGATGCCGGATAATATTTTCAACATCAACAATTCCCAGATCGACCATCACACCTATGGCAATTGCAATTCCCGAAAGGGCAACAATATTGGCATCAATGCCAAATAACTTCATTGCAGTAAATGCCATCAGCACACTTACAGGAAGAAAAAATGAAACGATAAGAGATGCCCTGAGATTCAGCAACAATACGATAATGACAATAATTGAGATAAGAATTTCGTGTGAAAGTACCGATTCCAGTGTACCAATAGTTTCTTTAATCAGTCCTGTTCTATCATAAAACGGGATTAGTGTGACTTTGGAAACGCTGCCATCGGCAAGGGTTTTGGAAGGCAAACCAGGGGCTATTTCCTGAATTTTCTTTTTTACTTTTTCAATAACTTCTATAGGGTTTGATTTATAACGAGCCACAACTACTGCCCCCACCGCCTCTGCCCCTTCTTTATCAAGTCCTCCGATGCGAATAGAGGGACCAAAATTTACTTTTGCAACATCTTTTAAGCGGATGGGAGTGTTTTCCCGAACATCCACAACGGCATTTTCCAGATCCTCCAGTTTTTTGATGTAACCTACTCCCCGCACATAATATTGCGCCCGGTTGATTTCGATGGTTGCTGCACCCACATCAATATTGCTTTTCATTACAGCCTTCATTACCTGTTCGATATCAATGCGATGAGCCTTGAGCGCATCAGGATCAATATCAACCTGGTATTCTTTTACGAAACCACCTATTGATGCAACCTCAGAAACACCAGAAACAGAATTGAGCGCATACTTCAGATAAAAATCCTGAATTGTTCTCAATTCCTGTGGATCCCAGCCACCGGTAGGTTTTCCGGTTTTCGCATCACGGCCTTCAAGGGTATACCAAAAAACCTGTCCAAGTGCTGTTGCGTCTGGCCCCATTGTGGGCTGGACTGCCGAAGGTAAAGTGCCGGGTGGCAGTGAGTTCAGTTTTTCAAGAATGCGGGAACGGCTCCAGTAAAAATCAATTTTATCTTCAAAGATGATATAGATAAAAGACATTCCGAACATGGAAGTACTGCGGATATCTTTTACACCCGGTATGCCAAGCAATGCAGTAGTTAGAGGATAAGTAATCTGATTTTCTATGTCCTCAGGATTCCTGCCCATCCATTCAGTGGCAATGATTTGTTGATTTTCACCAATGTCGGGAATAGCATCAACAGGAATCGGGTCGCGCGGAAGCATGCCCGTTTCCCATTTGAATGGAGCAGTAGAAATTCCCCACCCGATAAAAACGAAGAGTACCAGAAAAGCTACCAGCCTGTTTTCTAAAAAATATCGGATGATTTTATTAAGCATAAATTTTGATTTAATATTAACGAATTATTGTCCCGTTTGCATACTTCTGATCAATAGTTCTAATGACTAACGCTATCCGTTTTTGTAACAAGTTCTAAATCCATTCCACATTCAGAACATTGTGCAGGTTTATCACTTTTTATGTCCGGATGCATAGGGCATACATAATTAGCTGTTGCAGCTGCTTGTGTTGACTGTGTTGTCTCCTTTTTAGCTTCACTGTTGCAGGAAAAAATAAATAATGTTGCAAGAGCAACGCCAGATAAAATGATTTTTGTTTTCATGAGAATTTGGGTTAAAATTATTAATTGATATTGATTTATTGAAAAATAATTTATAAACTACTCCATAAAGAGAAATAAAGAATAAAGAATAAAGAATGAAGACAAAGACTTATGTATAAGCATAAGAATTCCTTAACTAAAAATTTAGCAGGGCAATGTCAATAAGGAAATTCTAAATGAGTAAAATTCGGTGTTGAAGATACACAGGGTTTTGATAGAGGTCAGGAGGGTCGTGTACGATTGAATTTAGATTTGCTACTGAGAAAACATTAAAATTAATACGAACCAGAGTAAAAACAGGATCAACAATTTTCAGAGGGTTTGAAGGTGTTTTAAGGCTGGAAGAAGAGTATTGGATATCATTGATCTTTAGGACTGTTGTTTTATCATTACAACAGTTTTTCTTTGCCATTTTCTTTTCCCCGCAACAATTATCAACTTCATTTTTCCAGAAGGAAATACCACTGATTTTTCCTCCACAATAATGAAGATTAAAAGTCAGACCTGATGCGATTATCAGATAGATAAATGTTAAAAATATGACAAATACTTTTTTCAATTTCAATCTTTTATATCAACAAATGTAAAAATAAATTTTGAGATTATGAAAAGCGTGAAATATCAAGCATGAAAAATCCAAATTCTTTCGAACTATTTTTCAGAAAATCAGCAATTTATTCTATGCTAATTTTGCCCGTTTCTATTCCGCTTTCGGTAGTAAATCTAACAATATAAAACCCTTTTGAAAGGTTTGAAATATCAATAGTCTGAATGGATTCACCCTGAGGCAAAGTTGTCGTTTTGGAAAGAATAATTTTTCCTGTCAGATCAAGAATTTCAAAAGTTGTTTGCCCGGAATAGATCAAATTAACGTTAACATTGATATTTTGGCTGCAAGGATTTGGATAAACCTCCATATTGTTTAAGCATTTTTTCTGAACATCAATACCTGTAACGGTTCCTGTGAAAGCAAGATTATCA
This sequence comes from Bacteroidia bacterium, assembly GCA_036170475.1. GTDB lineage: Bacteria > Bacteroidota > Bacteroidia > 2-12-FULL-35-15 > 2-12-FULL-35-15 > 2-12-FULL-35-15. The sequence goes on from JAVHPE010000198.1 coordinate 36,244, forward strand.
ACCCATAAGTAGTCATCGGCTGTTGGAGAAAGTCCGCTTGCTTTAAGTACAATAATACAAGTATCGGGAATATTTCCACTTTGGTACACAAAATTAATTGTAAAATTTGCCCAACTCATAGCCATTCCTGAAAGCGTTTGATTTGCAGTAGCAATTGTTTCTCTCGAATTATTGGAAGTATTCCATCTGGTAAGTTTTACTGAAATTGATCCCTGACTGGTGCCATATATCATGTGTTGCCATTTCCCTGTAAATTTTTGTGGTTGCTGGTTGTATGCAAAACCGGAAACTGGCTGTTTCGAAATGGAGTCAAGCTTTCCGCTAACAGCAATACCATTAACAACACTTCCACCGACTAATTGTGAAGTAAGTTTCAAATAGGCTGTTCCCGGGCTGCCTGGAGTTCCTTTTGTAGCGGTATATACACTTCCACTGGCGGTGGTATTATTCATGGTTCCCCAACCATCTGGATTATAATATGAACCCATATTTGTCCAGTTTTCAAACCCACTATTTGGTATTTGCGAAACTGCTGAATTTAAAATAAAAAATAGTACAAAATAGATGCTTAGAATTGTTTTTTTCATTTTTATAACTATTAATTTAGGATTTTTTAAATTTACTTTTTAGACTGCAAATAAAGGTAAAAAAGTACAACTATTATTTTTTTTGCAATAGAGTTTATATAAGTTGAGAAACAATTCGATTTCCTTAACCTCTCCCCGTCCCTCTCCTTGAAAAAGGAGAGGGAGAGTTTGTAATCAGCCTTAACTTATATAAACTCTAATAGAATCTGTCTATTTTAGACAAATCTACTACTTTAAATTAGCAAGAAAACTTGGAGTACGAAAAATTTCCATAATCTGAGTAGTTTATTTATAAATTCCGTCAGCCATTTCACAGCTACCAAAAGAGCGATTGTTTGTTATTTTTTCTGGAGTTTCCTCAAAAAATTATTCAGGGAATAAAGCTAATTGAAAATCGT
>JAVHPE010000199.1:0-2232 GCA_036170475.1 Bacteroidia bacterium
GGTTGTAAGTAATGGTGGTTATCCCTTTGTTGGTATCAGTTTTCATATTGCCATTGGCATCATAAATATATTCTGTGGTGAGGTTAGCCCCGTCTTTAAAACCATAGGTAGCATTACCTGTATCGGTTACTTTTACTAATTTGTTACCAGCATCATAAGTGTATCCTAAAATATCCATATCTCCAAAAAGTGTGGCTGTACTTCATTTTAGTTTACCGCTAAGTCAGGAGACTTTGCGGAGCGGGGATATGTTAAAATTTTATAAGGCACGAGCGTGACGCTCGCGCCAGCGTGGGGATTTTGTCTTTATTGAATAAGTTTCTACTATATTTTATTGAAAAAATTATCTTTTAAATAGTCAAATCTTTCAATCAACTTCCCGTCTTCTGTTTTAAAAAAATCTGTATTTAATTTAAAATTTGATAACGGTAGATATATAGTTCCTTCATAATCTATTTCCTTACCGCTATATTCTGCAATATTACTAGAACAAAAATCACCAAAAACAGGTGTTATATATACTGTTATTTTTTCTTTATAACCTGCTTCCCATTTTTTTACAGCAGTTTGAACTTTCTTCTTATTTAATTGAATCAATTCTTTTAGAATGACAATATTATTGGCTAAAGATTTTTCTAAAATAAAATCTTCCCCTTTATACATTGTAAAGATATTTACACCTTTTTGCTCTTTGCACTCTTTTAAATCTTCATTAGAAAACTCATCAAAATACAGAGGGTAAAAATTAAAATTATTAGCATCCTTAATTGAATCAATTGGCAAAATCCAATAATAATCCTTTGCTGGATGATTATCTTTTGTTCTATCGTATCTAAACGTAATAATTATGTATGAATCAGCATTAACTTTCTCCTGTGAAAGTCCAATAAAACTTATCATAAACACAAATATTAATACCAGTGTTTTATTCATCTTTTTTAGCATAACTTTTCTTTATTATTTCATCTACTTCGCTACTTAAAACCCTATTAGGCGGAGATGCCATTACACCACTACCACTATAGTTATCTTTCAACTTTAACGTATGTCCTATTTCGTGTGATTTCGCACCATCAGGAGCACCAGAGTTTGTTTTGACAACAATACCATCCGTTATACCTTGAGAACCACCGGCACCAGCCGTTGAGATAATTGCAGCAGGAGCTGTCTGTTCTGCTCCTCCATCGAACAATATAGTAGATGATTCTATACCATTGTCTAATGCTATCTGTGTCATTTCTCTACTAGGTTGCGCATTTGTGTTTTCAACTTCCATCGCTGTAACATTGAAATCAAAATTCACAGTTTCACCAGCAGAATTTTTAGCTCCTGAATAAAAGCTTTTTAATTCAGACTTTACATTATCAACTTTCGCAACATTAGATTGAGCTATTCTCGCATTTTGCCTTTCTATTTTTGCTGCTCTTTGAGGGCTTGCTCCTGCATTTACAGGTCTTGGTGCTTGAGTTAATACAATTACATTCTTTTGTACTATGTGAGTTCTAATACCAGCTCCATCAACTTTTGAAGAATGTATCCCTTCAAGACCTTCCAATTCAAGGTGACTTATAACTTTGTTTTCAGCAAAATTATAAGTTCCATTATAAACATAATCTTCAGCAAGCGGGTCGATACTCATAAATCTTCCAATTGCCGGGTCGTAATTTCTATATTTAAAAGACAGCCAGTTTAAATCGAGTTCTTTATTGATTTCCTGACCTTGGAACGTCTTGTAGTTATTTTCCGTACCGTTTATGACATTATTGTACCCTTTGTGTTCAAGCCCAAAAGGGTAGTAGTTGTTTTCTTCTTTTATTTCTGTAGAAGCTGTAATATAACCATCATGATTGGCATCTGAATAACTCAACCTAATATTTCCCAAGTGGTCTTTATATTGATAGACATAAGCCCCCACTAACTCCCCCGAAGGGGGAGAACTTGGCTCAAAATAACCTTCAGTAGTTGTAAAAAACTGCAAGACGTTATTCTCGTAAATAAAATTACCAGCGTAATCTGTTGTAGTAGTATTCAAGGTTTTTCTAAGTTTAACGCCTGTGGCATCGTAAACATACAAAATATTTTGCCCATTTATGGTAACCTGCGTTGGTAAATTTAAATAATTATATTGAATGGCGCTAATGTTTTTGTTGGCATCAGTCTTCATATTACCATTAACGTCATAAGTATATTCTGTAGTGAGGTTAGCACCGTCTTTAAAACCATAGGTAGCAT
>JAVHPE010000200.1:0-11206 GCA_036170475.1 Bacteroidia bacterium
TTGAGCCCGTATTACCTGTCGAACCGGTATCCCCTGTAGAACCAGTATCTCCTGTGAAACCAGTATTACCGGTCGAACCGGTATTACCTGTGGAGCCAGTATCACCTTTTGAACCTGTATTACCTGTTGAACCAGTATCGCCTGTGCTTCCAGTATTACCGGTTACTCCGGTATCCCCAGTTGATCCTGTATTTCCTGTATTTCCTGTACTTCCTGTTGACCCAGATCCTGTAGCACCAGTTACACCAGTAGATCCAGTTGCCCCGGTTGAGCCCGTGTTTCCTGTTGAACCTGTATCTCCTGTAAAACCAGTATTACCGGAGGAACCCGTATTTCCAGTAGAGCCGGTAGCTCCTGTGCTTCCTGTTGAACCTGTGCTTCCCGTTGAACCTGTGGAGCCAGAAGAACCTGTAGAACCTGAAGAACCAGTTGAACCAGTGGAGCCCGAAGATCCAGTTAATCCTGTACTTCCTATGTTACCATTAGGACCTGTACTTCCTGTTGCCCCAGATCCTGTAGCACCAGTTATACCTGTAGCACCAGTAGATCCAGTCGCACCTGTTGATCCCGTGTTTCCTGTTGATCCTGTAAATCCGGAAGCCCCTGTATTTCCCGTAGAGCTGGTAGCTCCTGTGCTTCCTGTTGAACCTGTAAAGCCAGAAGACCCTGTTGATCCTGTAAATCCAGAAGAACCCGTATTTCCAGTTGATCCGGTAGCTCCTGTACTTCCTGTTTTACCAGTAGAGCCTGTATTTCCTGCTGACCCAAATCCTGTAGCACCAGTAGCGCCATTAGATCCCGTTGCACCGGTTGATCCCGTGCTTCCAGTATTGCCAGTATATCCGGCATTACCTGTAGATCCCGTTGCTCCGGTATTGCTTGTCGAACCAGTCGAACCAGCGCTTCCTGTATTACCAGTAAATCCTGTATTACCTGTTGAACCCGTTGCTCCAGTATTGCTTGTTGAACCTGTAGAACCGGTACTTCCTGTATCGCCAGTAAATCCGGTATTACCCGTTGAACCAGTAGCCCCAGTTCTTCCTGTCTTTCCAGTAGCACCTGAATTACCAGTAGCACCTGTTAATCCATTATCTCCTGAAGAACCTGTAACTCCCGAAGCACCCGAAGCACCAGTAAAACCTGTAGAACCCGTAGCACCCGTATCCCCAGTTGATCCAATAGAGCCAATTGACCCATCAATTCCAGTAGCCCCAACTGAACCTGTAACACCAGGAGTTCCGGGAGTTCCAGCAGTAAACGCATAAAGAGCGGTATCGGATTTATGGGAATAAAAGGCATAAGGGACAGCCATAAACTGCTGAATGCTGACTACTTTAAAGTCTCCATTATTTTTGATATCTATTTCAACTTTTAAAAATTGGTTGGCTGTTGTCCAGGGAATATCAATCAGAAGTTGATATTGACCTAATGAGCTAACGTTACCATCGCCAATAATTAATGAAAACAAACCATATTGATCAGTATTGGTAGTATGAGTTTCCTGATAAAGTACTGCTCCCGTTGCACTTCCATCGAGTATGGTAAAACGCACATTTATCGTTTTATTTTCAATTGGTAGCCCGCTTTCATCAATACCAGCAATTGCAAGACCATTATCATCAATAGCGACAGCTTGATAATTGATACCGCGCAACTGGGCAAACCCCACATTGCTAAAGGAAAGTAACACTAAAATTAAAAAAACGAAGTAATTTTTTCTCATTTTTTTTTGCTACTTATTACTAAATTCTTTATTATTGTCGACATGTGAAAAAAGTATCCTACAAGTTTCATTTTGTTAATTTTCTTCCGCTAAAACCAAATGTTTTTACCATTAACATTGAAAATAATTCTTCAAGTTGCTCTGTCTTTTGGTTTTATAATAACGGCTTATCCGCTTTGACCTCATCTGGATGTGTAATTCTCTTTAGATTGGTCTCATCCGTTTTTGCAGTGCTATGCTCTTTAATTTCCATGTATTTAGGCTTTACATCTTGCATAACTTTTGAAATGGAATCTAAAAGTGCGGCATCTATGGGTGTCTTTTCAAAAATCATTCGAAAGCGTTTTTCAGCTAATAGCAAAGCATTTGTGGCTAAAAATTCTTTTTTTAATGTTTTGTAAAAAAGAAAACTAAGTGTAGCAAAAACAAGGCTAATAAGCAAAACAGTTGCCCAAAAAAGATTATTAAGGATATTATTGTCCTGCTCTATTTTCATCTTTATCAGCGTTGCAAAATGTTCATAATTCCCTTGTAATTTTTCGTAGGACTCGTCAAACGACTGATCAATATCTCCATCCATTTCTTGAACTTTGTCTTTAGTCTTTTTGTAAGAATAATTAGTCTTATTTTTTTTTGAAAGAGTGTTCTTTCTGAATTTTATTCTCTGTTCTGCCAAAAATTTAAGCTCCGCACTATTTAAAAACAATTCATTTACAGTATTATAGATTTTAACATTTGTGGTTTTATGATAAGAGCCAAGTACAGTTTCCCTGCCATCAAATACTTGTTGAAATAATTTTATTGTTGAATCTAAACTTTCATACATCTCTTTTTCCAGCCCGAAACTGTTTTCTTTTTCCATCATTTTTTCAAACCAAAAATGAGCATTAACAGATTTGGTTTTCACTTGCTCAACCAATGTGATGAGTGGCTGGTTTTCATTATTGACTGCAATTGTTTTTTGTTCAACGTAAATAACAGAGAACAAAACCACAGTGCCAGTTAAGGCAATGATAATGGCATATTTTAATGATTTACTTAATTTCATGTGCTTTTTTTTAGAATAGGTTATTGTCAAATAAAAAAATCATTGTCTTTATTAAGAGCTATTAGTTTTCAGACTAAATATTGTAAAATATTTCTAATTGTCAGGTACAGCTATTTTTCTTCCAGCAATTTTTTCGCCTCATAAACCGTAATTTGTTTTCCATTATTAAAAGCGGTAACAAACGCTCCTTCATTACCACCTTTTGATTTTATTATTCCCAAAAAAGCTCTTGCTTCATCATAAGATTCAAAAGTGCCGGAATAATATCTAATCATACCATCTTTCCCCATTTGTTTTTCAATTCTACCGGTCAGATTTTTTAACAAGGGATGATTAATTCCCAAAGGTTTTGATGCCGTACCAATTTGTATCTTGAATACTACTTTGTCAGGCATGTGCTTAGTGGTAGTGGATGATTTTTTACTTTTGATTTCTTCTAATGGTGTTTCGAAATTCTTTTTTTTTGTTGGCTTTTCCTTATTGACTGAGGCATTTACTTTTGTACTTTCAACTTCTTTTGATGGTATTTCTGAGTCACTTTTTTGGGCAGGTTTCCCATTATTATAGGATGCAATTAAGGATGAAGCTATTTCAACATGAGTAATCTTTGGAGACTCTTCCTTGTTTACAGATGATTTATCCGGATCCGGATTACCCTTTGAATCATCATCCAAATCATTTATCTTTTCTTTTGCCTTAGCTATGCCGGCACCTTTTTTGTCATCTCCCCGAATAGTATCTGCAATGCGCTCAGAAACAGGAGTGTGAAGAGGCGTTATCTCTGGAAAAGATTCTTGATTATCATTGTTTGGAACTGAAGCAATTTCTGAAATATGTTTTGTTGTGTCTTTTATATTCAACTCTATAGGCACTTTCGACTCTTTTGTGGGAGTAATATTTAAGGATAATCCCAGCCGAATTGAAAAGCCACGATTTTGCAAGGACTGATCCTTAGTTGTTTCAATATTTTTTAAGCCTAAAACATAATTGTATTCAGAGAATATTGAAATCTGTTTGGAAATCGCGATCTTAAAACCTAAAGAAAAGAAGAAGCCTAAATCAAAATTTTTTATTGCCTTATTCATTTTTATGTCGTACTTAAGAAGCCCCATGGATTGTTTACCATCCATCAGGTAAGCATAATAAGGAGCAAAGGATCCGAAAGGTTTTATACGCCATTTATTGAATTGATAGCCAAGTCCGGCTCTGAAATCAGCGTATTGCATATTCCAGATGTAATCTACATTTTTAAATACTAATTCCGAACCGCTTTGTCGTAAACCAATGCCAATCACTTCATACAAACCATTAGGGTTAACTTGCTGAAAAACTAAGCTAAAAGCATTTCCTGTAATGCGGGTATAGTTCTGGTTAGAAGAAGATGTTGCATTATCTGTGCTAGCATTAGAAGAAAATTTAAAAGTTGAGAATGTCTGTGCGCCTTCCAGATTCAGAAAGGATTGACCAGTGGACGGTTTAGTGAAAACTAAATCGAAAAAGATAAAAAACACTATGTAAAATCGTAAGTTCAAAATTAATATTTAAAGATAAAAAATCGAATGTTAAAACGCTCTTATCGCCCTGACGCAAGCCAAACTTGACTTGTTGGCGTAAAATTTTGGTCCGTAAGGGAAATACTGATTCCAGGCATTGAAGGTATCATACTCAGGGGAGCTCCAGTAATAACCATTTGAAAAACCGCCGACAAGATTTCTTTGTTGATATAATAAATTGAGTTCATTTTTTGATGGTAAAAACCAATCGCTGTAACCGTTAAGGACTAACTGGTCACATAAACTTGCGGCATAAATTCCTGAACCCTGCGCACCTACAATGGCAGCCGTGTTTGGCAACCCTTTACCAACATCACCTTCAGATGTATTGGTAGATACGTAACTTCCATTATACCATTGTACTGAGGTACTTTGGTCGGATGTTGCAGCAATTAACCCATGTTGCCCTGTTCCATCAATATAAAAAATAATTCCACCTTTATAGTTTTGTCCCACCGACAAAACCTCATCGACAGCTGTTTTCTCCTTTTTACAAGAAAATAATAGCAGACAGATTGCCAAAAAAAATATTTTTTTCGATGTGTTCAATTCATTAAGTTCATTTTAGGGTAATACTCCAATTACCCCTTTAAAAAAAAGACATTTATGGAATATATTTGTTTGAATGTCAAATAAGTACACAAAAAATAACATCTTTAAAATTAAACAAAAAAACAAAAGAAAAATCAGAATTTCGTTATCTGGTAAAAAATAGGGGATAACTTGTAAAATGAATCCGATAGTTGATGAGGCAATATTCAATATATTGCTTTTTTTCAAAAAAGATAATTTCTTAAAAATGCAAAACGAATATTATTTTCACTCAATTGACATAAGCAGAAACTTGAAGAAATAGAACTTCTGTTTTTTGAGTATTTGTAATTGAGCTTTATAATTAACCGCTAACAAGGAGCTTAATTAATTAATTAATTAATTAATTAATTAATTAATTAAATCAAAATTGCACATCGACTTAATAATATATTTAATTGTCGAATTGTTTTTGTTCACGTATATAATTTCAGGTAAGTTCAATGTGGTTTAATTCAGACGAGTATGCGGGTAGATGTAATAGAAACATATTTCCAGGAAATTCTAACTTATTAGCCGTGTGCCAGCCGGCTGAATTTATTGCTATTCCCATTTACTGGTTGGGCTGCCAACACTTTTGGAGGTTTATTTTTAACTTTTTTTGCGTTGCTTTGCTATGTTTGGGATGTGGTATTTTCTTTTCCCAATTATGCCGGTTAAATAAATCCCATACATAATCATCGGAAACGGATTTACCAAGCTTTGTTTCAACAATTTTTTGAATATGTTTTGCAATTATAATTTTACCATTTTTCGCTTTTGTTTTTAAATCATTCATCATCTTTCCCTCTTCTTTAAAACTCATGTGTGATGTTTTTGAACGCCTGCCTCCCCAGTTAAGATTTTCTGTAAAACATGCTCCTTCTCTATTGTAAAGTTCTACTACCTTGTATACTTTACTTTTTGTAACTCCTAAAAAAGAAGCGTACTCGTCCGCTTTTTTACTGGGGTTAAAGGATACAGACAATAAAATTTTCCAATAATTTTTTAGATGAATACTTGAGCATGCGGATAACTTGCCCGACAATTCTGAGGTAGTTAAATGAGGTTTTAGTTGTAGTATTCGCATGATGCAATTATAACAATAATTTGATTATCTTGTTAGCGGTTTTGTATTGATTTATGTGTATGCCATCCAGAGTATTACATAACATCATTTGTTAAAATGTTTTGTAATTTTCAAAAAAAATAAGGAAGTCTAAATATACTGGTTGCGAACAGAAAAAAATAATACAGGGACATCAATTCTTAAACATTTTAAGCAATTGCGTTAGCTGAACTTTCAAATCCTTACGGTTAATAATTTTATCTAAAAACCCATGTTCGAGTACAAATTCGGAGGTTTGAAATCCTTTTGGTAAATCTTTTCCAATGGTTTCTTTAACTACACGAGGTCCGGCAAAGCCTATTAATGCTTTTGGTTCGGCAATGTTTAAATCGCCAAGCATTGCAAATGAAGCGGTAACACCTCCTGTTGTTGGATCTGTAAGAAATGAAATGTAAGGAATTTTAGCCTCTGTCATCAATGAAAGTTTTGCGGACGTTTTTGCCATTTGCATCAATGAAAAAGCCGATTCCATCATACGTGCCCCTCCAGACTTTGAAATAATCATCAACGGAATACGTTTTTCCAGACAATAATCAATGGCGCGTGAAATTTTTTCACCTACTACCGATCCCATTGAGCCACCAATAAATGCAAAATCCATACAAGCCACAACTAAGTCTTCTCCCCCAACAAGTCCATGAGCACTTCTGAGGGCATCTTTCAGATTGGTTTTCTTTTGTGAATCAATTAAGCGGTCTGTGTACTTTTTTGTATCAGTAAAATTTAAAAGGTCTGCGGATGTTAAATTGGCATTCAACTCAATAAACTCATTGTTATCAAAAAGTAATTCGAAATATTCCGCAGAGCCAATTTTCTCGTGGTAATCACACTCTTGGCAAACATATTTATTTTGGGCGTGCTCGTTTGAAGGTATTAATTTTTTACAGGAAGGACACTTGTACCACAATCCCTCCGGAGTTTCCTTTTTCTCTTTAGTAGAAGTGGTAATACCTTTTTTTATTCGTTTGAACCAACTCATTTTTTTTAGTATTTAGTATCAAGTATTTAGTATTTAGTATCAAGTATTTAGTGTCAAGTATTTAGTATTTAGTATCAAGTATTTAGTGTCAAGTATGCAACTCTTTTTGTCTTTGTACTTGATACCTAATACCTAATACCTAATACTTTGTTCTTTTATGCTATCGTAATTGTTTTATCTAAATATACTTCCTGAATTGTATTTAATAACTCAACACCTTCTTTCATCGGTTTTTGAAATGCTTTGCGTCCGGAAATCAACCCTTGCCCTCCACCACGTTTATTTATTACCGCTGTGCTTACTGCGTCCGCTAAATCAGACGCTCCTTTCGATTCTCCACCCGAATTGATCAGACCAATCCTTCCCATATAACAGTTTGCTACCTGATAACGGGCAAGATCTATAGGGTGATCAGTGGTTAATGCTGAATATACTTTAGCATGTGTTTTTCCAAAGTTTAATGCGGTGTATCCTCCATTTTTATCTGAAAGCTTTTGTTTGATAAAATCTGCCTGTATGGTTACTCCCAAATGATTTGCCTGAGAAGATAAATCTGCCGCTGTACTATAATCAATACCCTCTTTTTTGAACGCATTATTTCGGATGTAGCACCATAAAACTGTTGCCATACCTAATTCGTGTGCACGTTCAAATGCTTTTGCCACTTCTACAATCTGACGGGATGATTCGGCTGAACCAAAATAAATAGTAGCACCAACCGCTACAGCCCCCAAATTCCAGGCTTCTTCAACTGAACCAAACATAATTTGATCAAATTTGTTGGGGTAGGTTAAAAATTCATTGTGATTTATTTTTACAATGAAGGGTATTTTATGAGCATATTTACGGGATACCGATGCTAACACACCGAAGGTAGAAGCAACGGCATTGCAACCGCCTTCAATCGCCAACTTTACAATATTTTCGGAATCAAAATAAATAGGGTTGGGAGCAAATGAAGCACCTGCGCTATGCTCAATCCCTTGATCAACGGGTAAAATACTCATATAGCCTGTACCTGCCAGATTCCCTGTGTTGTATAGTTGGTGCAGACTGCGTAATACTTGCGGGTTACGGTTGGTTGATGTAAAAATACGATCAATAAAATCTACCCCCGGAAAATGTAGCTGCTCCATTGAAATAGTTTTGCATTGGTGATTCAATAAATTGTCGGCATTCTTGCCCAATAATTCTATAATTTTTTTATTTGCCATCTGTTGTTATTTTGGAAATTTGAAAATGTATTAATTTGAAAAATAAATTATCACTTTTTTTATTGAATTTTTTAGGGACACAAAGCTACTAATTTTTACGTAGTAACGAAAAACGTTATTGGATTTATGCCTTCTGAAAAAGTTTTTAACAATTTCAATTTTTTTTTAACAATTTCCAATCTGGCGAACTCCTCCATTTTACTTGATTTATCAAGCGAGCATTTATTTTTAATCGAAATTAACAATATTTTACTCCTTATCAATAATCTGTCATTAATTACTGATCATCAATCATTAATTACAATTGAACAGCTAAAAATGACACTCGTAAAATTATAAATGATATATGATAATTTTCGTTCCGCTGATAAAAAATAAAATGAACTATAACCTTTTGCGACAAGTATCCGTAGAATTGCTTCAAAAACACTTAGATACTTACTGATATTTTAGAATTTAATTTGTTTAATTTGCAATTAATTTAATACATTCGTCATAATGAAACGGTATTTTGATATAAGAAACAAGGTATTTAACCTGCTCCTTTCTTTTTTAGGCAGTCTGTCATTTTGTGTATTATTAATCCGGAATTATCGTATCCTTGTTTCTCTCTTGTTATTCCTCCCAACTTTTTCTTTTTCCCAAATCGACGTGCTTAACAATGGTTTGCAGATTAGTAACAGCAATGATTCTGTTATTATTTATGGCAATGTAATTCATCAGGGCGATGGGCTCATTGCTAATGCCGGTAGCTTCTATATTACTGGCAATTGGAAAAATGACAACCCCTTGGGCAATGTATTTACAATCGGAAGTGATGGTTGGGTTCACTTGGATGGTGGCACCCAAACAATTGGAGGGAATACAATTACTCATTTCAATAATTTGGAATTAGCCGGTTCTGGTGGTGTAAAACAACTCAATTATGTTGATACCGAAGTTGAAGATACGCTTGCCCTTAATGACAGGGAATTAGCTGCGGGAGATAAAACAGTTTTTGTTTTGTCTGCCGATGCAGGAGTTGTTACTCAATCGAGTGGATTCGTAAGTAGTACCAATGATGGTGGGCTTTCTCGTAATACACTTTCTACAAACAAATATTTTTTCCCGGTTGGATCAAGTTTTGGTGGTCCTTACCGCCCTGTTGATATAACACCGAATTCAGCGTCAGCTAATACCTTTAAAGTGCGTATGGCAAATGTGGATGCCTCTAATGAAAATTTTTACCGTAATCTGAAGGAAGGTTCATTGACCGAGATAAATCCAAATTTCTACCATAGAATCAGCAGAACAAATGGTAATTCCCCGGCTGATATCTCAATTTATTTTGATAATATTGTGGATGGCAATTTCGATAAAATAGCACAATGGCGAAATACACCTCAGTGGGAGAGTATTGGAACCGTTGAAGCTACTACTAATTACGGATTGAGTGGCTTGAAAGGATTAGCATTCGATAATTTTTCCACCACACCTTTTGCCTTGACATCTGAAGTGATTTCGAGTGTATATGTGCCCAACGTTTTTTCTCCGAATGGAGATGGTTTTAACGATATTCTGATGGTAAGAGGAAAAGCTGTTGCCGAAATACAATTTATCGTTTACGACCGTTGGGGTGAAAAAGTATTTGAAACGAATGACATCAACACTGGGTGGGATGGCACTTATAAAGGGGAACCAATGAATTTAGCTGTATTTGTATATATGCTGACCGGGAAATATAAGAACGGTAAGGTAATTGACGAAAAAGGAAATTTTACACTTTTGAGATAAAATAGATATGAGTATTGGGATATGAGATGTGAGATGTTCCAATTTCCTTTAATCATCTCTAATGAATGGCAGACAAAAAACAATGAAAATAAAAAATATAATAAGGCTACTTGGTGCGGTTCTCATATCTCACATCTCATATCTCACATCTTCTTTTGCTCAGGATACCCATTTTTCACAATACAATATGACACCTTTGCAGATTAACCCCGCATTAACTGGCTTTTACGGTAGTGATAACAGGTTTATCTTAAATTATAAAAATCAATGGAGTGGAATGGGTAGCAAAAATGCAACTTATACTACAGCCATGTTTTCTTATGATGCCCGGTTGTTGGCTAAGAAATATAAGGCGGGTTATATTGGTGCTGGAATCAATGCATATAAAGATGAAGCCGGTGATTTGAAAATGGGAACTACTCAACTGAACTTTACCTTTGCCGGTATCGTGTATATCAATAAAAAACAATTGATCTCAGGTGGCATACAGGGTGGATACGTTCAAAAAAGTCTCTCTACTTCAGCCATGAAATGGGATAGCCAGTATGATGAAACATCTGGCGCATACAATTCTTCTCTTCCTTCCGGGGATATTGCTTCCATCCCTCCGTATCATTATGGTGACTTTTCTGCAGGACTAGCTTGGAGCTATAGTGCAAAACAATCCTATATGCGTGCCAATAACCAGAGAAAATTTAATTTAGGGCTCGCAGTTTTTCACGTAAATCGCCCTAATCAGGAATTAAATCCTTTTGGCACCGGCGTTGCTAAAAACCTTGATCTGAAATTTATTGCCCACGGTGCAGCCTTGATAGGGGTGGCTTCTAGTAATTATGAGTTTGCTCCTACTGCCGCTGTATTTATGCAAGGAACTTCCATGGAAGTGAATGTGGGAACTATGATTCGCTGGACAATTAAAGGGGTATCAAGATATACCGGGTATGTTTCTGGAATGGCTTTATCGTTGGGAGCCCAATACAGAGTGGGTGATGCGGTAATTCCAATGATGACATTTGAATATTCAAATTACGCATTGGGCGTTAGTTATGATGTTAATACCTCATCTTTAACAAAAGGCACCCGTGGTAGGGGAGGAGTGGAAATTTCATTAAGATTTGCTGACCCAAATCCTTTTACTCGTTCTTCTTCGAGGTTATTAGATTAATTATATTGTATGAGAAATTTTTTTTTATTTGCATTAATATTTCTGTTGATGA
>JAVHPE010000201.1:0-11151 GCA_036170475.1 Bacteroidia bacterium
GGTAAAACCCCGAAGGGGTGAAATTAAAGCATTTAGGGAAATTTGTCGTACACCCTGTTAAGTGATTGAATATAGAATCATTTTATCAGAAGAAGGATTTTTAAAAGTAAAACTAGAAAACTAATCAAATATAGCATCTGGAATAACAGATAATTTTTGGCTTTGATATGCAATGATTAAAATTGAACATTTTTTTGATTAATCTTTTGAAATTTTAAAAAAGGAAATGGCAGTTTTGCATTATTCATGTAATATTTAATATTCAAACCAAAGTTTTAGCTATTTTCACAAACTCAAATAAAATATATGTATAGAGACTTAGTAGTTAAAAAATCAACAATTCCCAGCGCAGGAAAAGGATTATTTCTTAAAAGGGATGTCAAAAAAGGGGAACGTATTGTTGAATATCATGGTGAAATTATTCATTGGAAAGAGTGTGATATCCGCGCAGAACGTGATGAGGGTGGTTATGTTTTTTATATTAGCCGTATAAAATGTATTGATGCATTTAATACTCCAGATGCATTGGCTCGCTTTGCTAATGATGCTAAGGGATTGACAAAAGTTAAAGGGATTAATAATAATTGTGTTTACGAAATCTACAAAAATTCAGGATGGATTGCAGCTACTAAAAATATTAGTGCCGGTTCCGAAATACTTGTCAGCTATGGAGCAGAATACTGGCGCGATATAAGGTATAATATTAAGCTGGAAAAAGAAACTCAGAAAGAAGCTAAAAGGAAGAAATAGATATGAGTATTGAGATATGAGATATGAGATATTTTGGAGAATGCAAAATGAAGAATTAAGTTCCAAATCTCAATACTCAAATCTAAAAATAAACCTCTTTCTTACAAGCTTTTAATGTATTTATCAATAGTGAAGCTATTGTCATCGGACCAACTCCTCCGGGAACAGGTGTAATAAAGGATGCTTTGGGTGCTACTTCGTCATAATTAACATCTCCAACTAATTTAAAACCACTCTTGGTTTTATCGGATTTTATTCGCGTAATTCCAACATCAATTACCACCACACCATCTTTTACCATATCAGCAGTGACAAATTCAGGTTTACCAAGCGCGACTATTAGAATGTCGGCTTTCAGTGTAAATTCTTTTAAGTTGGCAGTTTTGCTGTGACACAATGATACGGTACAATTTCCGGGAACCGTGTTACGTGCCATTAAAATACTCATTGGCGAACCCACGATGTGGCTGCGACCAAGAACAACACAATGTTTACCTGATGTATCAATTTTATAACGTTCCAACAATTGCATAATGCCATAAGGCGTTGCAGGTAAATAAGTTGGTAAATTCAACGCCATACGTCCCACATTTTGTGGATGAAAACCATCCACATCTTTTTGTGGTGCAATAGCCTGTATTATTGTATGTTCATTAATATGTGCCGGAATTGGCAACTGGACAATATATCCATCAATGCTACTATTGTTATTTAATTCATCCATTTTTGCCAACAGTTCCAGTTCAGTAACTGTTTCAGGCAACCGAACTAAGGTGGAAATAAATCTGGCTTTCTCACACGCTTTTACTTTGGCAGCAACATACGTTTCACTGGCACCATCATTGCCTACCAAAATAGCCGCTAAATGGGGTATTTTACCTCCTTGTGACTTTATAGTATTAACTTCAAGAAGTATTTCTTCCTGAATTTGCAATGAAATTAATTTACCATCAAGTAGTGTTGTCATAAAAGTAATTTGATAATTTTCAATTTGGAAATTAAATTTTTACATTTTCAAATTGGCACATTGTTTAATTGTTAAATTGCTTACTTCATGCCAGGCATATTTTTCATTTGAGACATCAGCTTAGCCATATCCTGCTTGTTGTTCATCATTTTCATCATCTTACGAGTATCGTCAAACTGCTTAATCAAACGATTTACATCTTGTGCTGTTCTGCCACTGCCTTTTGCAATTCTATCTCTGCGTTTACCATTCAATAATTCAGGGTTTTCTCGTTCAGAAGGTGTCATTGAATAAATAATAGATTCAATATTTACAAATGCATTATCATCAATATCAACATTTTTTAAAGCTTTGCCGGCGCCAGGAATCATTCCCACCAAATCTTTTATATTGCCCATTTTTTTTATTTGTTGCAACTGATCTAAAAAGTCGTTAAAGCTAAATTGATTTTTAGCGATTTTTTTCTGAAGCTTCCTTGCTTCTTCCACATTATATTGCTCTTCAGCACGTTCTACGAATGTTACAACATCTCCCATTCCTAAAATACGATCAGCCATTCTACTTGGATGAAATACATCCATCGCCTCCATTTTTTCGCCGGTACCAACAAATTTAATAGGTTTATTTACAATTGTTTTTATGGAAAGTGCTGCACCACCGCGGGTATCACCATCTAATTTTGTTAAAACAACACCATCAAAATCCAAAATGTCATTAAATGCTTTTGCTGTATTTACCGCATCCTGTCCGGTCATTGCATCCACCACAAACAAAATTTCATCGGGGTTGACCGCTTTTTTTACCGCTGCAATCTCGTTCATCATTACTTCATCAATCGCCAAACGACCTGCTGTATCTATAATTACAATCGTATTGCCATTATCTTTGGCGTGCTGAATAGCCCTTGTTGCAATAGATACAGCATCTTTATTATCAGGTTCCGCAAATACTTCAACACCTATTTGAGCTCCTAATACTTGCAATTGCTGAATTGCAGCAGGACGATAAATATCACATGCTACTAATAAAGGTTTTTTACCACGCTTTGTTTTAAGATAATTCGCCAGTTTCCCTGAAAACGTAGTTTTCCCTGAACCTTGCAAACCACTCATTAATATAATGGTGGGATTATGGAGTAATTTAATATCCGCTGTTTCCCCTCCCATTAAGCTGGTTAGTTCCTGCTGCGTAATTTTTACCATTAATTGTCCGGGTGAAATAGCTGTAAGTACATTTTGTCCTAATGCTTTTTCTTTTACAGTATCTGTAAATTGTTTGGCTACTTTATAGTTAACATCAGCATCCAATAAAGCTTTACGGATTTCCTTAATAGTTTCGGATACATTTATTTCTGTAATTTTTCCCTGCCCCTTTAATAATTTAAAGGCTCGCTCTAATTTGTTACTTAAATTATCAAACATTGTTTTATTTTTTATAAAATATGAACTGCGAATTTAGTAATTTTATAGAGATATTTGAAATTTTATTTCACGCATCGTGTGCCACTATTGCTTTGCCATGTTAACATATTCTACAAAAATGAAAAATAAATTAATAATTATCAAACTGCTAAAATCAATTGCAGTTTTACTTTGCCTTTTTCTTTTTTTTCAGGCACCAGCACAATCATTTAAGGTAACTCAACAAAAGTGTGCGCATGTAAAAACTGCCTATCAGGAAAAGTGGGATGGACTTAAAGCGGAAATGCAAAACCAAGGCATTACTGTCACTAATTTTGAAATGTATTTGCGAATTTTTAAAAATGACAAAATTGTAGAGGTTTGGCTTAAATCAAAAGAAAAAAAAGAATATAAACTATTTAAGTCTTATGCCATTTGTGCTTCTTCCGGTGATTTAGGTCCTAAGCGAAAACAAGGTGACGGGCAAGTTCCTGAAGGGTTTTATCATATCGCAGCATTTAATCCTTATAGTAGTTACTACCTGTCATTAGGAGTTAGTTATCCAAATGCAAGCGATAAAATTATTGGAAAAGGAAATTTGGGTGGCGATATTATGATTCACGGTAATTGTGTTACGATAGGATGTATTCCGCTGACTGATTTTTACATTAAAGAAGTTTATATAATGGCTGTAGAAGCCTGTAATGACGGACAAAAAGATATTCCGGTACATATTTTTCCAACAAAACTAGATGCAAATGGAATGAAAATGCTGACATCAGAATTTGCTAAAAATATTGCCCTGATGGATTTTTGGAAGAATATTAAAATAGGATATGACTATTTTGAACTTCATAAACAATTACCAAATGTCAGTATTGATAAAGCAGGTAAGTACATCTTTAATTGAAACAAAAAAAATCCATGAAACAAATTTTACTTTTATTGTCTGGATTAATGGTGGTATGTACTAATTTATTTAGTCAATCCTATTTATTATCTACGACTCATATTCTCACATATACCAAAACTCAACTGGATTCTGTGCTTGATTTTAATGGAATCCCCAGTTCTTTTGCCAATAACCAGTTTACAATTAATGTGTATAAATTAAATTATTTATGTAAAGATGCCTTCGATACCTTAGTTCCCGCATCCGGATTGTTAATTGTACCTCAGGACACATGTGATTTGCCTATCTATTCATATAATCATGGCACCATGAGTGCAAAATCGGAGGCTCCATCAACTTTATTTGGTGCAGAGCCTCTTATTGGGTTGAGCATGGGATCAAACGGGTATTTAAGTATTATGCCGGATTATTTAGGTTTAGGTGATGGGGCAGGGTTGCATCCCTATCAACATGCTAAAACAGAAGCGTATGCAAATGTTTTTATGTTAAAAGCATTGAAAGAATATTGTGCTGTTAATAATATCAATCTGAATAATCAATTATTTTTAAGTGGTTATTCTCAGGGAGGGCACGCTGCAATGGCCACTCAGAGAATGATAGAAACTGATTTCAGCACAGAATTCACAGTTTCTGCATGTACACCAATGAGTGGTGCGTATGATATGAGTGGCACTATGTTGAACTTAATGCTCAGTAATAATCCCTATCCAACACCAGGCTATCTACCCTATATTGTTCTTTCATGGAATCTGATTTATCAGATATATCCCAACATAAGCGATGTTTTTAAGGTGCCTTATAATACCACCTTGCCTCCTTTGTTTAACGGTACTTATACCATGTGGTATATACATAACAACATGCCTTCTGTACCTAAAAATATTTTTGATAGCACCTATTTTTACAATTTTAGCAATACCCCTTCACATCCTCTCAGGCTTGCCTTATACAATAATAATACATTTACCAATTGGACTCCGGTAGGTCCTATGCACATGTTTTATTGCACCGCAGACGATCAGGTACCCTACCAAAATGCGATAGTAGCCCAGGACAGCCTTAAAGCACAGGGTTGCAACACTTGTGATGCTATATTGGTAAATGCAAATTTAAACCATACAGGTTGCGTTCAATATGCGCTCTTTATGGCAAAAAATTATATGGATAGTATCAGATATGATGGCTGCCTGAGCATAGGTATAGAAAATACAACGGGCGTAAAAAATAATTTTACTGTCTATCCTAATCCTGCCGCTGGTATCATTTACATAAATAATAGTGCAGAGCAACGTTACGATATAGCTATTAGTGATATAACCGGTAGTATTGTGTTTGAAGAGAAAAATTATGAAAATAAAAAGCCAATAAAAACTGACTTTTTGGATAATGGTGTTTATTTTGTTTTAATAAAATCCAAAACGAAAAGGCGTTTAACAAAGATAGTTGTTATTGCACATTAGAATTTTCTCCGCCTTTATTATATACCAAAACAACTTAGGTTCTCGAAAAATTTGTTAATATCTACGATAACGAATAGGTACCAATATATGAATTGATACGGGTTTCGTAAATTCGTATTAATTCGTATTTCGTGGATAATGTGCGTAAAGCTATGTGCGTTTGGTATAAATGACTTCCTAACTGTAATGGTGGTTTTTGTTTACCATCCAGATTTTATTATCATCATGAAGCGTTTTCTGTTTTTGGAACAGAATTTAATTCTGAAATGATTAATAAAATTATTCCACTAATGATGGCGGCGAAAAAACACCAAACAGAAATTCTAACTAGTTCAAAAAATAATTGTGAAATAATAAGTGATGCTAGTACCAAGCTACCAAATAAAATCATTCTTTTAATACTGGAAACGAATAAGGAAACAATGGTAGTTAAAAAATAGAATAAATTTATTAATGGCAAAAGCATCCAGGAAATATTAAAAACATATTTAATATGATGACAATCGTTTTGAGCAACAACATCATAATACATGATATGATATATTCCAAATATGGATGAAAATATTCCTATAGCAACTAAAAATGATAATATTTTTTTACGTTTTTTTTCTTTCTCCAACAGCATAACTGAAACAGGCACCAATGTAGGCCAGATTACCTGGGCAATTACTATAAATGTATAAGTAGCTATTTGTTGTTTTACAATAAAATCAGGTTGTTGCATAGCCAACCATAAAACACCTTCAACAAATTGCTGTATAGCAAAAATTAATGGAATACTCGCAAAAGCAAATTGCGATGGAGACTTGGCTTTTTTTAAAGTAACAACTCCAATAATTCCAATAACTGCACTGGCTCCAAAACTAACACTTGCACTAAAACACATAATGATTCCCCCCGAATTATTTTAAATTATTTTTTTGTAAATGTTTATATGAAATTAAAATTATAGAAATAATTTATCTTTTTAAAATCTTTTCTTTAAAGGCTTGTTTTACACAGCTCAATCCAGAAAAACGATTGTTCATTTTAATAAATAATGAAAAAATTTGCTCTCAGAATTTAATCTAATGCCTTAGTAATAACCCAATATTTATATCCAACAATTGCTTTTTCCCAACTTTTGAGTTTGCTTAAATCTCGTTTATAATATTTTGGTAGAAAACTCTTGTTAAATTTGGCTAAGAGTTCAAAAATTGTTTTTTTCATCGCACAATGATAATTGAAAAATTTGTAAATTTTGGTAACCATAAAAAAAATATTTTTTGAAAAAATTCTCCTATCATGGTCTTGAATATTTTCTTATTATTGTGCTTTCTTATGCAGCTTCAAAGCGAATAAAAAAATGATGAGCTTTTTTCAGAATACATATTCTCCCAACATAATTAATCTTTGAAAATTTTAACTAAATTCTTATGATTCAGCCTAATTTAACGTGTCCTATCGCTTTTTTTGATTTGGAAACAACCGGAGTAAATGTAGCATCAGATCGTATTGTCGAAATTTCTATTTTGAAAATTATGCCTGATGGGAGCAAAGAAATAAAGACAAAACGAATTAACCCTACCATACCTATTCCAAAGCAATCATCTGAGATACATGGCATTTATGATGAGGATGTAGCCAACGAACCAACATTTAAAGGAATTGCAAAAAGTCTCGCTGAATTTTTGAAAAATTGTGATTTGGCAGGATACAACTCCAATAAATTTGATATTCCTATTTTGATGGAAGAATTTATGCGCGCAGATGTAGAATTTAATTTAAAAGGTCGTCGTTTTGTTGATGTTCAAAACATTTTTCATCAAATGGAACAACGAACTCTTAAAGCAGCGTATAAATTTTATTGTGGAAAAGAGATAATAAATGCCCACAGCGCACAAGCTGATATAGAAGCTACGTATGAAGTTTTTCTGGCACAGCTTAAACGTTATGATGGGGTTGAATTTGAAGATAAAAAAGGAAATAAATCCGTTCCTGTAAAAAATGACATTAATGCCTTGCATAACTTCACTAATATCAATAAAAATGCGGATTTAGCCGGTCGTATCATTTTTAATGAACAGGGAATTGAAATATTTAATTTCGGTAAACATACTGGCAAAGCCGTGGAACAGGTATTACGTGATGAGCCATCCTATTATTCATGGATGTTGAATGGAAATTTTCCATTATACACTAAAAAAGTATTGACAGATATTAAATTAAGAATGGCATTTAACCGATAGTTTAAATTTAGTACATCACTCATTAGCACAATAAAAAAACATGAAAATTATTTGCATAGGACATAATTATATTGAGCATATTAAAGAATTGAATTCGGCAATACCTTCTGAGCCGGTATTTTTTTTAAAGCCGGATACTGCATTGATAAAGGATAATCATCCATTTTATTATCCCTCATTTTCAACGGATATACAGCATGAAGTGGAACTGGTTTTAAAGATTAATAAACCGGGAAAAAATATTCAAAAAAAATTTGCAAATAAGTATTATGAAGAAATTGGCATAGGAATTGATTTCACTGCTCGTGATATTCAGGCTGAATGTAAGAAAAAAGGGTTGCCATGGGAAAAAGCAAAAGCATTTGATGGTGCTGCTCCTCTTGGAAAATTCATCAGTAAAAAACAATTTGCTGACGAAAAAAATATTAATTTTCAGTTGAACATTAATGGGAATACAATTCAGAAAGGGAATACCAAAGATTTATTGTTTTCGTTCGATTCAATAATAGCATACGTTTCAAACTTTTTTACTCTTAAAACCGGAGATTTAATTTTTACAGGAACACCAAGAGGGGTTGGGCAGGTAAAGATAGGAGATAGGTTGGAGGCATATATTGAGAATCAGAAATTACTTGACTTTGAAATAAAATAATACCTCTCCCTTAATTTCCTCTCCGCAAGAGAGGAGACGAGGCGGACGGAAATCAAAAAATCAAAAAATGAAAAAGAACATCTTCCCAACTATTGCAGTGTTAGTAATGACTATCTCTGCATGCACAAGTCAAAGTTTGCAACAAAGAGCTGCCGCGGCAAAAGCCGCAGCCGATAAAGCCTTAAATGGTAATTCGGGAACAGGTAACAAATCGTTAACGAACGATCAAGTAATAAGTGGTTTAAAAGATGCGTTAACTGTAGGAACTAATAATTCAACAGCCATTTCCTCCAAAGTGGATGGCTATTATAAAAATCCAAAATTATTTATTCCATTTCCACCAGAAGCGAAGGATGTAAAAGACAAAGTGGATGCATTAGGAATGAAACCACAGACAGATAAATTTGTTATGACTTTAAATCGTGCTGCTGAAGAAGCGGCTAAAAATGCTGCACCTGTTTTTATTGCAGCAGTTAAAGGAATGAGTATTGGCGATGGTTTTACAATCCTAAAAGGAGCTGATAATGCCGCCACTCAATATTTAAAAGATAAAACTACCGCGGAATTAAATCAAAAGTTTACCCCTATTGTAAAAGCTGCCATTGATAAAGTGGAAGTGACCAAATACTGGAATCCCATTATTACTAAGTATAATAAAATACCTTTTGTTCAAAAGCAAAACCCTGATTTAACAGCTTATGTAACACAAAAAGCAATGGCTGGATTATTTTTGCTGATAGCGGAAGAAGAATTAAAAATACGTAAAGACCCGGCAGCCCGTGTAACGGATATCTTGAAAAGTGTGTTTGGCAGTCTGACTAAATAATTTTTCAAATTATTTAGTCAGCCCATGAACCTGCGCCAAGAATAGGTTGGATACTCATCACAGGAATTTTCGAGTGATTGACAATCTGCTGAGCATAAGGTCCCATTAATCTACCTGTTATATTTTCATCCTGATCAGTCATAATAATAATTAAATCAGTACCATGGTTTTCCGCGTAATCGGCTGTCATTGTTGCCTGATTTTTCCCATGAAGTATTTCCAACGAACAGGTTAAATCACATTTTTTAATATACGTTTCAATTTGTCTTATTTTAATTCCAAATTTATAAAGATCTGTTTCCTCTTCAAAATCCGCCAGACCAACAATGTGTAGCTTAGCCGAAAATTGTTTTGCCAACACAATAGCATGATTTATTTTTTGACGTGAATGAGATGAATCATCTATTGGCAGAAGAATATCTTTAAAACCTAATTTTCCTGCATGAGTTTGAACTGATATTACAGGGCATTCAGCGCTAGTAACAACTTTATAGGCATTGCTTCCTACAAAAAATTCAGTAAAGCCAGAAGTACCATGAGTTCCCATCATTATCAAATCAACATGATGTTCCTGAGATACTGAAATGATTTCACTAAAAATAATTCCATCTGATGTGATACAGGTTGATTTTACTCCGTAGGTCTTATGAATTTTTGCCGCAATTTCTTCTAATCTTTTTTCTATTGCCTTTATAATATCATTGGGCGGTGCAATGCGCATTTCAGGGACTACAATACTGAATTTTTCCCAGTGCTTTTCCACTACATGCAGTAATACTAACTCTGCTTTAAATAATTGTGCAGTATATGCGGCATGTTCTACTGCGAGCATTGACGTTTCTGAAAAATCAATAGGTATAAGAATTTTTTCAATTTTAAATGGTTCCATAATTTTAGGGGAATTATTTAATACGGATTTGCAAAAAGACTTGTATCTTTTCTTTCTATTGGTGTAATACTCATTACCGGAATAGTGGAATGATGTATAATTTCCTGAGCAGCCGAACCTATAAAATATTTTGTAAATTCAACTTCCTGCTGCGTCATAATCATAATTAAATCACCATCCACCTGAGTTGCATATTCCAAAATATTCTGTGCCAGTGTTTCTTTGCTTTTTATACTTTTTATAATTTCCGCGGTACATTCAATACCTTCTTTTTCTAAAAATGATTTAACCTGCCCTAACTGCCGGGTAAGTCGGTTTACCAAAAATTCATCGGTAGTGAACAATACCGATACCACCCGAATGGCGGCACCATGAAATAATTTTGAGAGTTCGATGGCTTTATTTACTTTTTCACGGGTTTGTTTTGTCAAATCAAGCGGTAACACTATGTTTTTGCAACCGTTACGGTGTTGTTTCCCTTTAATTGTTATTACCGGTATTTTTGATTCGCGTGCAACACGGAGGGCATTTGATCCGATAAATCGTTTTTTTAATCCGTCGCCACCATTTGTTCCCATTATTATCATGGAAGCATCAATAAGTTCAGCAATTTCAGCTATTTTTTCATAAACAACACCTTTCGCGATAAGTGTATTAACTTTTATTTTACTCTTATTTTCAACATCGGCAGCCAATTTATCTAATTGAATCTGAACATTTTTTTTCATATCCTCATGTTGTTCTTTCGAAAACAATTTGGCAAGCAACCCTGTATCTTCAATCACATAAAGCAATGTTATTTCAGCGTTATATTCTCTCGCTAAGTTATACGATTGCTCTAAAGCTATAGTACATTGTTCGGAAAAATCCGTTGGCACTAAAATTTTATTGGTGTGCTGAATCATAAATTTTGAATACTTTTGAATAAATATCTTACGAAATACGAATTTATACCAATATACTAAATTCGTAGATTAGTATAAATTCGTATTTCGTAGGAAGTTACAATATTACAAAATCTTTTTAAAAAAACTAACAATATGAACAATATCATTCCTGAAACAGA
>JAVHPE010000202.1:0-2198 GCA_036170475.1 Bacteroidia bacterium
GGACAATGATTATCTCATCAAAATTTTAAAAAATTAGATGCGTTTGCCCTGATTTGAACATATAGAAATTGTGTGTATGAAAAAATTTCACTTATTTGGCCCTTCAAGTAAGTAATAAAAAGGATTGCTAAATAAATTGAACCTCCAAAACATGGAGGTTTTTTTGTTTTTGATAATTTTTTTTTGTTTTTGATAAGTTAATGATTACCTTTGTTTCATGGTTATAATTACAAAAACCAAAATAATAAACTTTTATGAAACCGATACAAAAGCAAAAGAACCGTTGCTAAGTTGGTACAATAAAGTATTATTGAGCGACTGGCAGGATTTTCACAGCATAAAGCAAACCTTTAATAGTATTGATAATGTTGGTAATGATAGGTATGTTTTTAATATAGGAGGCAACAAATACCGGATTGTAGCAATGATACATTTTAACAAAAGAACATTATACATAAGGTTTGTAGGAACTCATAAACAGTATGATAAAATTGATTGTAAAACCATTTAACAAATGAAAAAGGAAATAACAAAAAAAGAGTTTTCAATAGCAGAAAGCAAAATGAATGATTTATTGGCTATTGTTACTAAAAAAGGAGGTTTTGACAATCTTACAAAAAAAGAAAGTGCAGACCTAAATACATACACCCAAATAGTAAAAGTCTATGAGGATATGCACTACACTATTCCTTTGCCTCAAACGGTGCAGGGTTTAATTGAGTTAAAAATGTTTGAGAATAAATTAAAACAAAAGGAGCTTGCAAAAATGCTGAATACTACCGATACCAAACTTTCAGAAATAATGCACAATAAAAGAAAACCAAGCATTTCATTTTTAAAAGCGATGAATCAAATTTTAGGCATTGATGGCAATCTGCTTTTAAAAATTGCATAAGGGCAGAACAATGTTTTCTCTCAATATTGTTGCTAATCGTTTACTTTCTTTACACCTCTACCAACCACAACAATTGCTATCAAAGCAACACAGCGTTTTACTTTAGATTATGAAAACAAATCACAACTTAAAGCATTTTGTAAATTATCATTTTTAAGATGTAAGAGCCATAACTTCTGAAAGTGTTTATTAATAAGTCAAAGAAATGTTTCAGAAACAGCTTTTTAATCCTCCTGTTTTCAGCACAATCTCAAATAAACCTCTGTAAGCCTTGCTAACCCTGTTATGATTTTTAAAATTGGGTGTTGCAAGGTATATTTGTGATATGTTTTCCCCGTTTTCTAAATTTCTATTGAAAAAAACAATGACCTTGAAATAACTGCAAACATTAAAAAGTAGTGAGTGAAGTAATAAAAACAAATTTGCTTTGTTACAGTTTAGGTCTAATCTCTTAAACTATTTTAATTGGGGTATTTACTTCTTGCCACCTAATTTCTTATCTTTGCTGGCATGGATTACCCAAAGAATCAGATGGAGTTTGAGAAAACATTTTCAACGGAGGAGAAATGTGTTGAGTATTTGATTAATCTTCGTTGGACAGAAGGATACAGTTGTTTACTATGTGATTGCAAGGAATACTGGATTGCATCCAGGAAACGAATTAAATGCAAAGAATGTGGGAATTTGGTAACTGTAACAGCTGGGACTTTATTAGAACAAACGAATAAACCAGTTTCTTTATGGTTTAGAGCAATATGGTGGATGATTGCACAAAAAAGCGGAGTGAGTGCAGTCACACTTCAATCTATCTTGGGATTGGGTAGCTATAAAACAGCGTGGATTTGGCTACATAAATTAAGAGAAATAATGATACTTCCGGAAAGAAGTAAATTATCTGGAATAGTTGAGGTGGATGAAACAATGGTGGGAGGTAAAGCAGAAGGGAAACGAGGGCGGGGAGCAGCAAATAAAAGTGTAGTAATTGTTGGTGTAGAGGTCTTGCCCCACGGAACAGGTAGAGCTAGAATGAAACAAATAGTAGATGCAAGCGGCAAAGAATTAGAAGCATTTATTTTGGAAAATATAGAATGCGGTGCAACAATAATAACTGATGGATGGAAAGGTTATTCAGGCGTAAGCCAACTCAACTTTATTCATCAAATACATAAGCAAAATAAAACTGTTGATAAAGAGGAAATGCTTCCCAATGTTCACAGAATAGCATCCTTATTAAAACGATAGTTAATGGGAACACATCAGAATTTTGTTAGTGAAAAAAGATTGCAAAGTTATTTAGATGAGT
>JAVHPE010000203.1:0-1144 GCA_036170475.1 Bacteroidia bacterium
CATTCGTTGCCTGACCAGCAGTAATATTTGCTCCTCCAGTGAAGTTTGTATTGGTAGTATTTGCGGTATTTGCAACAACCGTTCCACCAGTAGCAGTAAAGGTCACTGCCGTTGGGGCAGTCGGAGCTGTCTTGTCATATGTCACCGAACTTGAATTTGTAGTTGCAGTAACTTGCACTCCTGGATTTGTCGCTATATCAGTAAAGTTAATGGTAAACGGAATGGCTGTTTCAGCCTCAGTCCCTGCCATTGTATAAGTAGCAGTCCAATGCTGTGCATCACTTCCTTGAACAACAGAAGCAGCAGGATTGGTAGCAAACGTAACTGTTGGAGATGCTGTAAGATTTTCACTTGCTACAAATGTAAGAGTGACCACGTCTGCTGTTTTTGCAAGTGTTGTGCTTGCATTATTTGATGCGATAGTTACGGTAGAAAGTGTTGGAGCACCAGTATCATAGGTCACTCCGGTATTTGAAATTGTTGTTGCAGGATTTCCTGCCGCATCACTTGAATTAAATGTGAATGTATAAATTGAACCACTTACTAAAGGACTTGCCCAACTCACACACGCATTCGCATTAGTTGCTAAAGCTAAATCAGTATGAGCCGCACCAGTCAACGCCGTTCCTTGCAAGGTACAAGTGTGAACCACAGCATCAGCAACACCTCCTGTGCTTGAAGCAGTGATAATAGCTGTTCCCGCAGCACCAGCCTCACTTAGTGTGTAGCTCACTGTTTCAACTTTTCTGAAAGCATTTGTTGCTGGAGCAGTACTCGTAATTGTTGGTACTACCCAATCAGTAGCAACTGTTGGATTACTCACAGTACTTGCAGTTGAGTTTCCCGCAGCATCATATATTTTGACGCTCAATACTCCACCGGCAGCAAGTGCAGTTTGAACAGCACTATTACTGGCTAAACCTGCATTAAAAGTAACTGAAGTATCCCCCACTAATATAGTGTTGTCTAATATTGGAGTTGGGAATGAAACACCACCAATTAATAATTCGGCATGACCATTCGTTGCCTGACCAGCAGTAATATTTGCTCCTCCAGTGAAGTTTGTATTGGTAGTATTTGCGGTATTTGCAACAACCGTTCCACCAGTAGCAGTAAAGGTCACTGCCGTTGGGGCAGTCGGAGC
>JAVHPE010000204.1:0-10964 GCA_036170475.1 Bacteroidia bacterium
CTATTAAATAAAAATGCCCGTTGTTGGCGACGGGCATTCAAATCAAATCAATCCTAATCAATTCAAATTAATTTTAACAATATGATGAAACTTCGTTTTAACAATCCATAAGGATTTTGAATAATTCAATAAAAAAGAAACCGTTTCTTTCTTTGGGTTAAGCGTGTTTTTGTAAAATTGATTTGTGTAAAGTTTTGCCATCTAAGTTGTTTTTAAGTGATTATAAACTTATAAACGACAAATTTTATAATTTATTATTCAATAGTTAAAATAATTTCATTTGTTGCGATAAGTTTTATAATTGACGCTTAAATCACCATATAAAAAAATCATCAAAATTAGGCATTTATAAAAATAAATAATTAAATTTGATAGCCCCTTAAAATACAAAGCAATATGTCTTGTACATATATGTTATAAATATGTTTTTATATGAGGTTAAACAGTCTTCTCCCTTTATTACAAAAATGCAACTCAGCATTAACATTTTTAACAAGACAATTTATATTTTATAAAAATATAAATTGTTTAACTTTAAAAGCATTATTTATCTAATTTTAATATGATGATGAAAAATATTTTTATATTACTGTTCTTATTACCGCTAATTTTAAGTTGTGGTCGTGACAAATATCCAAAACCACAACCAAATAAACTAAATCCTATAACTATCAAAACTATTGAAATCAACAAAATAAATTTCTATTTTGAAAATTCTGGAAGTGTAAATGGCTACTTAGAAGGCAAAGATTTTAGACAATCTATCAGAACAATATTACTCAAAATAGATGGGAAAAATCATAATTCATACTTTGTCAATTCAAAAGCATATCCAGAACCAAATATGCTAAACAGAATTACCAAAAATGATATTAGAACTAACGGAACGGAAAATTCAGATCACAAATTTATATTCACCAATGCCATTAATAATTCAAAAGGAAATGACCTTAGCATTGTAATTACTGATGGTATATACTCTGTAAAAGATGGTAATATCAACGATGTTGAGGTTGATATAAAAGCTGCCTTTGAAAAAGCCCTTACAACCAATGCAATTGAAACGGTTGTATTAAAAATGTCTTCTAATTTTGATGGTACTTATTATTCTGAAACATGCGAACTTGGTCATAAAGCAATAAAAATAAATCAAATCAGACCATATTATATCTTGTTGTTTGGTAATAAAGATATAATTAATAAAGCATTAAATGAAATTGTGGTAACTACTGATTTAAATGGTTATAAAGAGGAAGCTAGATTTTTTATTACCAAAGGTTTAAGTGTAGATAATACTGCTTTAACTTTAGGAGAGGAAAAGAAAGGGAATTTTAAATCTGCAACACACGGCAATGGAGTGGTAAGTGAGATTATAGATGCTGAAAAATTTTCAGGTGGTAATTTATTGCCAAAAAATCGATACCTGCAATTTGGGATTGCGTTAGATTACTCAAAACTACCCATTCCAAAAACTTATCTTAAAAATAAAGCAAATTATTCAATTGAAGACAATACTGGTTATTCAGTTGAAGAAATTATTGAAGTCGATAAAATGGATAAAACTAGTAAAACGTTCAAGTGGATTAAAAAACAAAATGACACAGGTAAATTTAAGTATACACATATTATGGTAGTTAAGGGTAAAACAAATTTATTTGGTGATTTAAAAATTAAACTTAATATGAATTTCCCTTCTTGGATTGCTGAAACAGGATCGATTGATGATTGTAAAATTAAGGGGGATACTACTACAACATTTGCTTTTGACCGATTAATGAAAGGGGTTTCAACCGCTTATCAAAAAACAAATAATAAAAACGAATTTTTTGAAATAAAAATTAATATTAAACAATAATACAATGAACAACTTTATAGCAATGCTTTATGAATTCCTCTTTAATTATGATACATATCAAACATTATTAGGAATGGTCTTTGACAATTTAGATTATGGTAAAATGGGATGGATGTTGATTTTAGTGCCGGTAATATCCTTAATTGTGTTTTATAAATTTTGGGATCCAGTAAAAGGTGCAAAATTAAAATGGTACATAAGCCTTGTTTTTATTATTATTTTATGTTATGCCATTACAACTGGCATACTCTATAATAATTCCGAAATATTGCAATATATAGGAAATGCTACCGGAGCTGTTGGCGAGGTTGATGCAGATTATTTTATTCTTCAAATGAGCATAATATCATTGGTTTATGCTTTAATAATATCAATAGTATTTTCAATGACTTTTTTCAGATTTTTAAGTACAAATAATAGATATAATCCTTTTTAAATTATGGCAAAATTATATGTTTTCGGAATTGGAGGGACTGGTTCCAGAGTTATCAAAGCATTAACAATGCTCTTAGCCGCAGGGGTAAAGCTCGAAAATGGTTTTGACACCGTAGTTCCTATTATTATTGATCCCGATACAGCAAACGGTGATTTAAATAGAACCTCAGATATTCTCTTAAGATATCAGAATATTGTTAAAAAAGCAGGGAATGATAATTCCTTTTTTGGCACTAAAATAAAGACTCTTATACAATTAACAAACGAAAATTTACCAAATATCAGCAATAATTTTAAGTTTAGTATTGATGGTAGCGGTCAGAAATTTGGAGATTCTATTGATTATAATGGGTTGGATGATGAAAATAAAGCGTTAATTGACCTGTTGTTTAGCAAGGATAATATTGATGCCGATATGACAGTTGGGTTTAAAGGTAATCCAAATATAGGTAGTGTAGTTTTGAATAAAATTGTTGGCTCAGTTGAATATAAGGAATTTGCCAATTCATTTAATGTAGGCGATGCAATTTTTATAATTAGTTCTATTTTTGGAGGCACAGGTGCATCAGGATTCCCATTATTATTGAAAAATTTTAGGACAAATGACGCTGCAAAACTAAATTCAAATCTAATAAGTGCTGCTAAAATTGGGGCAATTTCATATTTTCCTTATTTTAAAATATCTGACGATGATGGAAATCAAAAAGAAATTGAATCAGCTACATTTTTTGGAAAAGCCAAAGCTGCTTTAAGTTATTATGAACATGCCATATTTAACAATCAAAATTCCTTAAACGTATTTTATTATATTGGTGATAATGCCAACAACAATATGAAGTATGCAGTAGGTAAAGCTGAACAGAAAAACAAAGCGCATTTTGTAGAGTTGGCAGGAGCTTTAGCGATTTTTGATTTTATAAAAGATATCCCAAGTATTGATCTAAATAATATAACAATTATTAAAGAGTTTGGTATAAATAATGGGGACGATAAACTAAAATTTGATAGTTTAGGCGAAGAAACTAAGCTCAAATTAAAAGTACCATTGTCTAAATTTTATCTATTTGATAAATTTATTGAAAAATCTTTGCAACAATTAAAGGACTCCCCTGGAAGATATAATGGAAATGGTGGGGGTATTAGCCCAAGTTTTTACATTTCTGATTTTTATAAAATTGATTTTCTTACTTTTTTGAAATATTTCAAAGAGTGGATGAATGAAATGAAAAGTAATGATGTTTCATTTATGCCTTTTCATGACAATCAAACTCATGAAAGTCTATTCAATTTTATTATTGATATTGAAGTATCGAAAGGAGGAATATTTTCTACAAATAAGGCAACAGGTAATATTATGATAAGTGATGCGCATGAACTAATTGCTAAAGGTAAATTTGATAGTGAAGAGGAAGAGTCTAGGTTTCTGAAAGTTTTTGATAATCTTTTAGAGAAACAAGTTAAAAACATTTTAAAATAAAATAATATGGCAAAGAAAGTCTTTAGAATTCATACAGAGGGTGCTTTAAATAATGATTGGTTTCCTTCGTCTGCTATTAACGCATCACTTATTGCCAGTATTAGTACCAGTGGTGGTGACGGCAAGAAATTACCAACGTCTATACCTAGCCCTTTTGCTCGAATTGATTTGGTAAGAACAGCTTTTGCTACAGTTGGCGATAGTGGTCAATTAGATGGAATTGAAAGAAACGGAAAAGCAACTGGCTCAGACAATCATAAACTAATATCTGATGCACTAGATATTGGCCAAATTTTATTTAATTTCAATAAACATAAGCGAAACTTACAGTTAATCTCTTGGGATAAAGATACAAGCCTTGCTAAATTAAAAAATGGTAACGCCAAACAAAAACATTTGGGAGAAACTTTAGATTTGTTTTTAAAACAGGATAGTGTCCAGTATAATTTTGACAATTTTGAAAAAATTTACATTATAAAATTCAAAAACAAAATTATAGGAGGAACTTCTCCAAGAACATTGTTTTTTGCAGCTCCTAATGTTAGTGCTATAGACATTAAATTTGGGAATGATACAATGTTGGACGATGGTCTAAATCCTTTATATAAAAGAGATAAAGAATATATAAAATATTTATATGCCTTATCTAAAACAGATAATTTCAATACTTACTTTCGGGAATTCAACAGTTATTTAATTAAGAACTGGCTAGAAATTGAAAAGTCTGATACTGCATTCTATAATGATCTTGCAACAATGGTTCCATTGCAATATCTTAATTCATTAGAAAATGTCGTGTTTAATAATAATTCTGGACAACCACTGGAAGTTATTAAAGGAATTAGACTAAAACAATATGTCTTAGACCCTAAAGTAATTGAAGGCAAAAGTGATTTTATCATTAAGACAAACAAACAGATTTCAGGTTTAAAACCATTAGTACTTCCTGTTTCTCCTTTAAATTTAAGATATTATTATACATTGGATGAATGGAATCCTATAACAGTAGTGCCTTTGGAAGATAGTAGGGAACTTAGCCAAAGAACTTTACCAGAACAAGGTGATCAATACCCATATCTAACAATGAATGATTTCTTTACCGATTCAATCATTAAATTGCCTTATCAAATAGATAATGTGAAATTTTTTACGTCAGGTAAAAGCAAATATTTATTACCTCTAACCAAAAGGTTTTTTGAATACTTTAGCGTTGAAGATTTCAAGAACGGAAATTTGATTAAGTTTGAAGAACGAGGTCTTGGCGGTGTTGAAATAAACTTAAATATACCCATTAAGAAAGGTACTATCCAATATTCTAAAATATATTATCCTATTAGTAATAGCATTAGAGATCCAAAAAAAGGCACAATAAT
The DNA here is from genome assembly GCA_036170475.1 of Bacteroidia bacterium. Lineage (GTDB taxonomy): Bacteria > Bacteroidota > Bacteroidia > 2-12-FULL-35-15 > 2-12-FULL-35-15 > 2-12-FULL-35-15. The sequence continues at coordinate 5,141 of JAVHPE010000204.1, forward strand.
AGAAAAATCTTTTGCATTTTCTATTTATCCTTTTGTTTATTGTGAGCAGGCCGACATTGTTTATTCAATTGGCTTGGCAGACATTATGCCAAATAAATCTCAAAAGTTGAATTTATCTGTCTTCAACACAAAAGAAACCAATGCCAATATATCTTCGAATCAAAAGGAAAGATCTGAATCTCCATTTATTACGAGTCAAACTTTAGTTAAAGATCGTTTTGACGCTGTGGCAATTCAGTATGGCAACGTACAAAATTTTATTATTCCAAATTGGCCAAAGCTTAATGGCCATGGCGGTGATAATTATGAATTTGCAATTGATTTTGGCACCACAAATTCTCATATTGAATATAAAATTACTGGTCAGGGAGGCGAAAAAGCATTCGACATTACTGAAAGTGATGAACAAATTGCGTTTTTAATGCCTAATGCAAATGATGCGAGTAAAAGGAACAAAGATATCAGGGATATTCTTGATGGCGAATCGCATCTAAAACAAGAGGTTATTAGTAAAAAATTCGGAAAAGATGAGGTTAGAAACGCACCTTTTAGAACCTGCATAATTCAAAATACTGCAGTGAATTATAACCAGCCTACATTTATTTTTGCAGATGCAAATGCAGGTTTTGATTATGAAAAAGTAGTTATCAGAAAATATTTAAAAGCTTTTACAGATTTAAAATGGGCAAATAACGGAACCGAAAATAATAGTCGATTATCGCTCTATATTGAAGAGCTTTTGGTGCTTTGCAGGAACAAAATTTTAATAAATAATGGAAACTTGGGTACTGTGAAAGTGACTTGGTTTTACCCTGTAAGTATGACCTCGAGCCATTTAAATAGATTAAGGGCTGTTTGGCAAAAGAACTTTCAAAAAGTTTTTGGAGTAACTGTACCTGCAACTAACCTTATTGATTTTCCGGAAAGTATTGCGCCATTTTATTATTATAAAGCCAATGAAGGGTTGAAAGCTATGGCTAAACCATCCGTCTCAATTGATATTGGTGGTGGAACAACAGATATAATGATTTATTATGATGGGGAACCTCAACTAATTTCTTCCTTTAGGTTTGCTGGAAATAGTATTTTTGGCGATGGTTTCAATGGGAATATTAAGGAAAATGGCTTTGTTAAAAAATATTATGAGGAATTTAATGAAATTTTATCACAAAATAATTTAGCTCCTGAATTAGAAATTTTTGAAAAAATATACAATGACAATCAGTCTTCCCAAGATTTAATAAATTTTTTCTTTTCTCTTCATGAAAATAAGAATATTAGAGACAAGCAATTAAACAATTTAAATTTCTCTGAAAAACTGACAAGTGATAGTGATTTCAAAATTATCTTTTTATTATTCTATGCAGCAATTATATACCATATTGCAGAATTAATGAAAATTAAAAATTTGGATACACCTAGAAATATTGTCTTTAGTGGGACAGGGTCTAAAACATTGCATATTCTCGATCAGGACACAAATAGATATAGTTCCTTGAAAAAGCTTTTTGAAAGCATTTTTAACAACGTATATGATGTTAATGATTCAAATATAATTGTGAAAGCAAGTCCCAATCCCAAGGAGGTAACCTGTAAAGGTGGTTTTTATATTGGCACTGGTCTGAATAATATCAACCATACTGATTTGGTTAAGGTGAATGTTGGCAACAAAGTAAGTGCGATTGTTCAGAGCGTTACTAATGTTACAGCTGATACTATTAAATATAAACATCTTGATAGAACATATTATAAGGGTGTGTTGGACAATGTGAATGATTTTTATATCCTCTTCAATAAATTAATGGTAGAATTAAATTTTAGAAATTGTTTTGGCGTCTCAAATAAATCTATAAAGGTGTTTAATGAAATTAAATCAGATGATTTAATTGATTTTCTAATGCAAGGCGTTGATAATTTAAGATTAGATACCGTTGAAGATGATGCATTGGGTGAAACTTTATTCTTTTTCCCTTTAATAGGAAAGCTAAATGAACTTGCAACAGAAATTGTAAACAAATAATTTTTAAAATAATTTAAAATGGATTTAACTAAATTTCCAAATTGGTCACTGATTATTTCTTTTGTTATAAATATTCTATTTATTCTATTTATTATTTTTTTTATTTTTTTTAGGTTTTCATCAAAAAAAAAATACAGAAATAATAAAAGTAATAATGAAATATATGAACCATTTTATAAAATGAATCATGATAATCAAATGGGTAAAATTGAGGATTTAAAAAAAGAAAATGAATCTTTAAAAAGACGAATTAAATCATTGGAAAATAAAACAGTAACTACAAATTACAAACCTTCAGAAATTACAAATGATGTTTCATCACAAAAGGAGAAAGTGATAGAAGATAAATTATCCCCATCAATTGAGTTAACCATTCCTATTAAAAAGCCTAAAACGAAAACAATTTTTTTACCTTCTCCGTTTAAAGAGAATAGGTTTTCTATTGAAGATGAAAGTGAAATACAACTACCAACCTCGATTTATAAAGTAGATTATGATTTAGAGGAAAGAAAAGGTGCCATACAATTGTTAGCAACTGCTGATTTAACAAGAGCATTAAACTCTCCTCATACTTTTTTAGAGACAGTCTGTATATATCAAAATGCTTATAACTCTAAAGCAAATGGTATAAGTGTCGTTGAAAAAGGTAGTGTTATTTTAGAGGACAAAGATTGGGTAGTTACTAATAAAATCAAAATTAAATTTATATAAAGACAAATTATGGATTTAAAATATTCAGAATATATAATAATAGGGAGTCTTGTTATTTTACAAGTTTATATAGCTATAAAATTATATGGTAAAATAAACCTATATAAATTGATTTTTGAAAGCTTGCCTGTTGTTGCTCAGAAATTAGTTTCATTGGAACACTATAATAACGGAGATATAAAATCAATCTTAGAAAAGGAAATAGACCCAAATGAAAATAATAGCATTGAAATCACACTTTTAAAAAATAAATCTAAAAATGCTGTTTTTAGTAAAGTTCTTTATCAAATAAACAACTATTTAATAAAAAATAAAGGGGCAACTATTGATTTTCATTTAATAAAAGACACTGTTGACAGAAACATTGAAATAATTGAAGAAGATATAAATAATCGCATTCCTGCACCTTTATATATAGGTCTAGCTGCAACAATGATTGGTATAATATTTGGATTGTTTTTAGTCGATTTTAATATCTCTAATACAGCCCTAAATGCTGTCCAGCCACTCATTGATGGTGTTAAAATTGCAATGTTTGCAAGTGTTATAGGTTTAGTAATTACGACTGTTTTTTCGATTAAAATCTTTAAAGATGCCAATTATAAAGTAGTCGAGGGTAAAAATAATTTCTTATCTCAATTACAATCAGATTTGATGCCAAAAATGAACAAATCTAAATTGCCTGAGGTTGAAATTTTATCAAATAAACTCGATCATTTTGCAAGAAATACTTCAGGTTCAATTTTAAAATTAGATGAAATTGTTCAAACCACTTCAAAAACAGTACTAAGAGAACATCAATTAGTGAATGATATAAAAAGTTTAGACATTTCTAAAATGACAAACGCTAATATAGAGGTGTTTAATAAAGTGGAAGGAATGATGGGTTCATTTGATAAATTTGCAAAATACTATAATAAACTTAGCGGCTCAATGGAAGGCACAAATGAGCTATTAAATAATTTGCAAAAATTTGTTTCTAGTACTAATAATATAAATGTGATATTAGAAGGTATTAAAACTAATATTGAACAAGGTAATAAAGCTACCAATTTTTTTAATAATCATATTCAGTCATTCTCAAGATATGGCGATGCCGTTAATGAGGCGGTTATAAATGCTGATTCAAAAATGACCAGTGCTATAAATAAATTGAGTGAATTAACCCAGGAACAGTTTAATCTATTTAATAATGCCAGTAATGATTTTGATTCTAAACTATCGACTGCATTTAATAATTCAATTGAAAATTTTTCAAAGGCTATGGATTCTCAGGTTATACGAACAGAACAGGCATTTGAAAATAATAGGCCAAAATTTGAAAAACTAAATAAATTAGATCAATTAGAAAGTATTGATAACAGATTATTAAGCCTTGAAGAAAAATTATGCAATGTATTTATTAATAATAGTAAAGAAATAATTTCAGTTTTAAAAGAAACCAAATCAAGCAACAATACATATTCAGAAAATGGTAAAACAATAGTAGTAGCGGCCTCTAAAAAATCAATTTTTGAAAGTATTACGTTTGTTTTAAAATTTTGCACATATATTATTATAATAACTTACAGTGTTTTCTCTTTATTAAAATATTTTAAGTTAATTAGTTAATGAGAAAATTTGGATTTTTTTGGATAAGTTATGCTGATTTAATGACAAGCCTGTTTTTTATAATGCTTGTATTGTATATCATAACATTTACAATTCTTCAATCAAAACAAGGTGTATTACAAGCTCAAGCAAGACAATTAGAAGAAATTAAAAATGTACAAAAAGCTATAGAAAATTTAGATAAAAAATATTATCAGTTCGACCCTGTAAACAAAAGATATAAACTAGATATTGATGTTAATTTCAGACCTAACAGTTCAGATATATTTGATTTACCAAATAATACAAGATATGCCTTAGCTGATGCAGGTCTCAATTTATTTGATAAAATTAAAAGTATAATTGATACTAGTAAAACAATCGACTACTTGCTTATTATTGAGGGCAATGCCCAAAGGTCTAGTAATAATTGGATTAACAGTCCAGATAAAGGATATGAATTAAGTTATAAAAGGGCTTTGGCTTTATTTAATTATTGGAAAGATCAAAAAGCTGATTTCGGGAGTTTAGGTAGTCAATGTGAAGTAATAATTGCGGGTAGTGGTTATTTTAGCCAATCAAGAGATGTTCAAAATGAACAAAATAATCGTCGATTTACGATTCAAATAACCTCTAAAGTAGGCAAATTCTTACACGAAAAGGAAAAGACTTTAACGAGCCAAAATAAATTAGTTAAAACAAGTTTTTAGGATAGATTATTTAATTAAAGATTTAAATGAAATATACAATAATAGTTTTTTTTTCTTCCATGTTTTTTGTGTTTTTCTTGGACTCTTGTTCTAGCTGTTCAAGATCGGGTAGAGCTAAAATAATAGCAATGGCAAGAAAAGAAGCGAAAAAAAAAGAAACTGTTCCTCAACCTAATACAATTATTAAAGACATAGAACCTAAAATTATTAAAATTAAGGATGTTGTTACTTCAGAAGAAGAAGAAGCAATACAAAAAGACCTAATAAAAGATAAGATTCCCCCTGCAGAAGGTAAATTAATTCAAGTTGAAGGCCTTGTTCTCAAAGAAGTTATGCAATTAACCATTGATTTAAAAACAACTTCATCTCAAATCAATCAAATTTTAATGATGAGGAATTATGTTTTTGAAAATTGGCATTACGTTTTTGACCCTAATGATGGTCATGATACTTGGCGATCAGCAGAAGCAACATTATCGTTAAAATATCATGGTAAATACTCTGGTGACTGTGATGATTATGCTATTTTATTAGCTTCATTTGCAAGACAAATTGGACTAAGATCTAGAATGGTAGCTGGTTATGATGGCGATAGTGGACATGCTTTTGCTGAATTTCTAATACCTTCAAATGAATTAAATAATAATATAGGTAATAGTGACATTAGAGTAGATGATTCAGGTAGATGGGTTAGTTTAGATTGGTTTGTTGGAAAAGACCACATAAGATTTACTCATAATATTTATCTCTTCGAAGATATTTAATTTTTTTTATCATTATACAGCTATAAATA
>JAVHPE010000205.1:0-36424 GCA_036170475.1 Bacteroidia bacterium
ACCACTCATATTCACGGGCTTTAACTGTTTTTACTAACTTTGAGTTGTTAATTTAAATGCGTTTGCCCTGTGATTCTACCCTTTCCAAAATAAAAAAATGGAGTTATTTTAATATTTACTTTTACACAAACTTTAAAAGGATGTGTTACGAAAAAAACAAACAATGGTTTGAAAATTGGTTCGATTCTCCTTATTACCATATTTTATACAAACAACGAGACTTTTGCGAAGCTGAATTGTTTATTGATAATCTGATTAATCAGTTGAAACCCAAACCCGGTGCTCGTTTTTTGGATGTTGGATGTGGAAAAGGAAGGCATTCAATTTATCTGAACAAAAAGGGGTATAATGTAGTAGGTATTGATTTATCTCTGGAAAGTATAAGCTTTGCGTCAACCTTTGGAAACGATAATTTGCAATTTTATGTTGAAGACATGCGCAATTTTGAATGTTCTGATAAATTCGATTATGCTCTTAATCTTTTTACAAGTTTTGGATATTTTGAAAATGAAAATGATAACTCCGCTGCCATAAATTGTGTGTATAATTCGCTTTTACCCAATGGAATTTTTGTGCTTGATTTTATGAATGCTCAAAAGGAAATAGCAGAGCTGATACAAAATGAAAAAAAAACAATTGATGGCATAGAATTTAAAATAAGCCGATTTTTTGAAAATAATTTTATTATCAAAAAAATAAATTTTTCTGATCAGGGAAAAGAGTATAATTTTCAGGAACGGGTTAAAGCAATTAATCTCAATGATTTTAGAAAATATTTTGATGCCAACAGACTTAAAATAGTAAATTTGCTAGGCAATTATAAGTTGGAAAAGTTTAATGCAGAAACATCGGATAGATTGATAATTATTGCTCAAAAAGAATAAGACGATGTGCTGATATGCTGATGTGACGATGTGCTGATGTGACGATGTGCTGATGTTTTAATGTTTTAATGTGATGATGTAACGATGTGATGAAATACTAATTTTTAAAAAAATTAAAAATGAATTACCTGATGTATATATTCCTTATTCTATCTGTTATCATCAGCGGATTGAGTGTGCTATTTATAAATGTCAGCAGTAAAAATTTAAAACTTATTCTTTCCTTCAGTGGTGCATTTTTATTTGCTATTTGCGCTTTGCATCTTATTCCTGAAATATATTTATCGGGCACACCCAATGTTGGAATCTATATTTTAATTGGTTTTTTCGCGCAGATTTTACTGGAATTTTTATCAGAAGGTATTGAGCATGGTCATATCCATGTTCATAAACATGCCGGACACGCCTTCCCGTATGCCATGATGATTGGACTTTCCATACACTCCTTTTTGGAAGGGATGCCACTTGCTAATATGGCAACTCATTCCCATAACTCGCTGTTAACCGGTATAATAATGCACAACATACCCATAGCAATGGCTTTAATGACAATGCTTTTGCACTCTCACATCAGGAAACAAAATGCGATTATCTGGCTGATGATATTTGCACTCATTACACCAATAGGGTCATTGACCAGCTATGCAATTGGTGAAAATATCATTGGGAATTTTTCCGCTTATTTTGACAGAATAATGGCTGTTGTGGTAGGAATATTTCTTCATATTTCCACCACCATACTTTTTGAATCAAGCGAAAATCACCGCTTTAATTTTATTAAATTTTTTGTGATATTGCTGGGAGCCGGATTTGCAATAATCAGTATGTAAACCAAGCCTTTCCCTATCATTCCAATGAATTCCGGCAGAAAAAAAATGGAAAGCTGCCGGTCAGTTAAATCAAGCCTGCCAGTATTTTTTTTATCGCATAAAAGTCAGGCAAGTCGCTTGCTTTTTCAAGTACTTCGGCATATCGCACTATTCCTTCTTTATCAATTACAAACGCCGAACGTTTTGAAACACCCTTCATACCAATAAAATCATCATAAATAGCATTATAGGTGGTGGAAACAACTTTATTGAAATCGGAAAGCAAAGGGAAATTTAATTTCTGCTCTTCTCTGAATTTTGCGAGCACAAATCGTGAGTCTACTGAAAGCCCAAAGACCTTTGCATTTGTATTGTTATAAGAAGCTATATCATCCCTCAATGAGCATAATTCAGCTGTACAAGTACCTGTAAAGGCTAAGGGAAAAAATAATAATAATACATTTTTCCCTTTTTGATTTTCAAGTGTTACTATATTATTTTCTGTGTCGGGCAAAGCAAATGATGGGGCTTTTTGTCCAATTTCTATTTTCATGGTTATATTATTTTAAAATGTTGAAACTTATTCTTGGTTTTTCCAAGAAAGTAAAGGGTGTTTGAATTATATACACATCAAAATTACTAATCAAACTCTTAAATTCTGTAACTTTGTGAAAAATTTTATTATAAACCTTTATAAAACATATATAACATGACACTAGTAGGAAAAAAAGCACCTTCATTTAAAGCGCAGGCAGTAATATACGGAGGAGAAATCGTTTCAGATTTTTCACTTGATCAGTATATTGGTAAAAAACACGTTATTTTCTTTTTCTATCCAAAAGATTTCACTTTTGTTTGTCCAACAGAATTACACGCTTTTCAGGATAAATTAGCTGAATTTGAAAAACGTAATGTAGCGGTAGTAGCTTGTTCAACAGATACAGAACAGTCGCATTGGGCCTGGTTACAAACGCCTAAAAAACAAGGTGGCATACAAGGTGTAAAATACCCTATTGTAGCAGATACCACTAAAACTATCTCAACGAATTTTGATGTGTTATTTGGCGAATATGAGTTGGATGAAAACAATGCCTTGCTTGCCACCGGACCTATGATTGCATACCGAGGTTTGTATTTAATTGACAAAAATGGCATTATTCGCCACCAGTTAATTAATGATTTGTCCTTAGGACGTAGCGTAGACGAAGCCTTACGTATGGTTGATGCCTTGCAATTTACTGAAGAAAATGGTGAAGTTTGCCCTGCTAATTGGCATAAAGGAGAGGATGCAATGAAAGCAACTCACGGTGATGTTGCTGATTATTTGGCAAAACATTAATTATACGATTGCATCTTTACAAGCCGTGTACCTGTAAGGTTTGAAACCTGGCAGGTGTAATTTTATTGTAGGAAATTTTCCTCAACTTCAATACTTCCCTCTGAAAAAGTATTAAATTGCAAAAAAATGAGTGGAGTTCAGCGACCACTAAAAAAACGAGGCGTTCCCGAAAAGCCAGATGAGTAGGAAAAATGAAACAAATTAAAAATGAGAAAAACAATTTACTTTGTCACCTTGTTCGCCCTATTCGGCTTGAGCAACTCAATTAGTGCGCAAACCTCTGTTGCAGATGGTAACTGGTCAAGTCCTTCTACATGGGGTGGTACACCACCTTTTCCGGGAAGTACTGTTGTGATTAATAACAATGTTACCTTAGACATGGATTACGGTTATACATCAGGTTCAATAACCATCAATGCTTCAAAAGCATTAAATGGAAATATTCCGATGAGAGCATTAGCTATTTCGGGCGGAACGCTTACTGTTAATGGTACTTTAAATGTTGCCCGTGTGGCTCTGTATTCTGGCACAATTACTAATAGCGGCACCTTTCAAAATGATAGTTTGTATGTGGTCACTTCCTTAACAAATAATAGCGGGGCTACAATAAATGCTTCTCAGTTTATGGTAAATACCGGCGGGACGTTTAATAATAACGGATCAGTGGTATCAACCAACTTTTTGAATGTTTCCACTACTACAAATACAGGAACAATTACTTCTTCTGATTTTATGAATTCAAAAAGTTTTACTAATTCTACAACTGCTGAAATTACAGCCTTTGATTTCCTTAATTCCGATTCTCTTGCAAGTTCCGCTGTATTTACAAATAACGGAAGAGTGACGGTTACGCATGACTGGGCTAATATCATGATAAACGCCGCATTGGTTGACGGTACAGGTAAGTTTTGTATTCAAAACAATACCTATAATTCGGGAGCTATGTCTGGCACATTTGACTTCTGTGATTTATCCGGGGGAAGTGTTGATTTGAATACAGGAACAATAGGGGGTACAATTACATACTGCACTTTTTCCTGCTCCACAGGTATTAAGGAAGATATCGCCAATTCAGATATCAATTTGTATCCTAATCCAAACAATGGTGTTTTTACTATCAATTTTAAAAATCCTGATGCAAAAAAAATAATTGAGATTTATAATGTGCTTGGTATCAAAGTTTATTCCGCTAACCTTGGTACAGAGAAAACAGAAATTGATTTGAACACAGAAAACAAAGGAATTTATTTCTATCAGCTAAAAAGTGAAAACGAAATTATTAGTACCGGAAAAATTATTATTGAATGATGATACCCTGATTACGGATTACTGACAAAAGCAGGTGGTTAAATATCATTCATGAAAGGGTTGCCCTTTAAAAGGTAGATTCTTTAAACCAGTTAATCTGAGAAAAAGATTCTCCGATTTTAAAATTAATTTCATTTAAACAATGGTTCGTTAGTTTTTTTTATTTGGGACTAAAGTCCCTCTGTTCATTGGTTTTTGTTGTATCCCATCCTTTAAAGGAGGGGTTTCAAAATGTTACCAATAAAGGGCTTTAACCCTGATGATTTAAAAGGTATCGAAGTATTGTTACAAATAAACTAAAACAAAATGGACAATTCAATATTAATAACAACAAGCACATCCCTTGAAGGTTACAGGATTACAAAACAATTAGGTTTGGTACGTGGCATTACTGTTCGTTCCCGTAGTGTATTAGGTAACATTGCCGGTGGATTTATGACTTTATTTGGAGGCAAAAGTTCAATTTATACAGAGCTCTGTGAAAATGCCAGAGAGGAGGCTTTTCAATTAATGGTTAAGCATGGGAAAGAACTGGGAGCTAATGCAATTATCAATATGCGGTATGATGCTAATGAAGTAATGAATGGACTTACTGAAGTACTTGCGTATGGAACGGGAGTAGTTGTCGAAAAAATAAATTAAGCGATTTTCAGTTATTCAGACGTTGTCATTAATGTCCGATTTCTTGATTATTCTTGTTTAAAAAACAACCATGAGAATTATTATTACCGGTGCTACCGGTTCATTAGGAGGATATCTTACCCGATATTTTTTTTTAAAAGGTAATGATGTAATTGCTTTTGGCAGAGATAAAAATCCACCAGCCGCTCTTTTAAAATATGCAACTTATTTTCAGGCAGATATTACCAAGCCTTTTCTGTTTCCAGAAGCCGATGTTTGTATCCATACTGCCGCGCTTTCTGATGATAAGGCAAAACCAGATGAATTATATAAACCAAATGTTATTGGAACAAAGAATGTAGCGGAAGCTTCAACGTTTTGCAAAAAATTCATTCACGTTTCATCCTCTTCCGTTTACCTCCCCGCTGACAAACCAATTATAGAAGAAATGGCGGGGAGACAAAATGATAAACTTTTGTCGGATTACGGAAAATCGAAACTTCTTTCCGAAGAGATTTTGATTAAAACCAGTACTCATGAATCTTGTTTCATTTTACGTCCAAGGGCATTTTATGGAGCTGGCGACAGGGTTATACTTCCAAGGCTGCTAAAGCTTGTAAAAAATAATGTATTCAGTCGTCCCGGTAAAATGCAAATTGCCGTTTCGTTAACACACTATGAAAACATCGCGTCAGCAATTCAATTATGTATTGATTCAGAAAAAACAGGTATTCAAATTTATAATGTTGCGGATGATCAACAATATATTCTGGTGGAGGTTATCCGAAAAATAATAAAAGAAATTTATGGCAAACAACTTCCTGAAAAAGAAATTAAAATTGCCTTTTTAAAATTATTAGCCTATTTTAAAATTGGTGGAATCACTCCTCTTTTGGTTAGAACATTTACAAACGATATGGTTTTGGATATTTCTAAAATCAAGAAAGAACTGAACTATTCTTCAATAACAAATTTAGATTCTCAACTCAAAGAAATAGGTGATTGGGTAAGAAGTATTGGTGGTGCAGAAGCCATTAAAACAGGTAATAAAAAATTAGCATGGGAGTAAAAAAAGATTTACCACTAAGACACGGAGCCCACAGAGAAACACTAAGAAACAATGTTAAACAAAAACAAACAATAATCTAGAGTTGATTGGTAAAAAATAAATCTCTTGCGCCTAAGTGGACTTAGTGCCTCAGTAGTAAAATACTTAATCTTCTTCCAAAGCCACAGAAACCGCATAACCTCTCCATTTATTTATTACAGATTGCATATCTTCAGGCAATTCAGAATCAAAATGAATATATTTACCTGTTGTTGGATGGGTAAATCCTAATGATTTTGCGTGTAATGCGTGGCGAGGCATTAAGGTAAAACAATTTTCAACAAATTGTCTGTATTTTGCAAATGTTGTTCCTTTTAGAATCCGGTTACCACCATACAACTGATCATTAAATAATGAATGTCCTATATGCTGCATGTGCACACGTATTTGATGAGTACGCCCGGTTTCAAGTTTGCATTCCAGCAAGGAAACATAACCAAACCGCTCTAATACTCTATAATGCGTTACTGCGTGTTTTCCAAGTTCACTATCAGAAGGGAACACATCCATTTTTTTTCTGTCTTTCAAATGTCGTCCCACATTGCCTGTAATTGTTCCGGTATCCTCTTTAAAATCACCCCAGACGAGTGCATAATAAATTCTATCCAAATTACGATCGAAAAAATCTTTTGCCAATCTTACCATTGCAATTTCGCTTTTTGCAACTACCATAATACCACTGGTGTTTTTATCTAATCGGTGAACTAAGCCCGGGCGTAAATTGGGAGTTAGTTTGTCCGAAGGCTCCTTTACGGAGGTCTCGGAAATTGTCAATTTGGAATCAACTTTGTTTTTCTTTCTTTTTTCTCCAGATTTATTAATTGGAAGGTTTTGAAAGTGGTATACCAATGCATTTACCAATGTGCCGCTATAATTTCCATAACCCGGATGAACAACCATACCAGGGTTCTTATTGATCATGATTATATCATCATCTTCATACACTACATTAATGGGAATATTTTGAGGAATCAGCTCAACTTCTCGCGGTGGGTGAGCTAATACAACGGAAATTACATCAAATGGTTTGACTTTATAATTTGATTTTACCGCTTTCCCATTTACTAAAATGCTTCCATTCCCAGCAGATTGCTGTATTTTTGAACGTGTCGCATTTTGTGTGCGGTTCATCAAAAATTTGTCTATGCGCAATAAATGTTGCCCTTTTTCAACTTCTATACGATAGTGTTCAAACAACTCCTGATCGTCGTCTTCTTGCTCTTCTGCAGTTTCAAACTCTTCTTCTTTCATGATTCCCTATGGGGCAATTTTACAATTTGACAGCAGGCAATTTCAAAACTATATTTTCAATTGAACATTAAATCACAAAGCAATAAGGAACTGTAAAATTGCCTACTACACAATTGTAAAATTGAATAATTGCCTACTGAATTTAATTGAATTTAATAAATTTATTTGTTGACACCTGAATTCCATCAACAATGCGGATAAAATAAACACCTTCTGTAAGGCTTGAAATATCAATATATTCAGAGTTGATAAATTTGTTTTCTACTATCTTCCTACCATATAAATCAGTAATTGAGTAGGAAATATTTTCGGATAAATCAGATAAATTAGAAATAAGAAAGAGCTTGTCATTTGCCGGATTTGGATAAACGGTAATTCTACTTTCATTCCTCTTCACTTGTGTGCCAATCCCTAAATAGTAATCCGCAATGCCAAACACAGGGTGCATCATCAAAGAACCCGGGAATGGAGGGTTACTCCAGCCACCACTTACGTTATAATATATTTTATCCTGCGTATTCGTGTTTTTATCAACACCTACACTTAAAAATTGTGTAGTTTTTTGCGTAAATCCAATATAAAAAGTACTTGCACTCAAATATAATGGCGGGTATAAATAATAATGTACCAATTGATCCTGCCCGGTTTGAGCGTAGATAGGATGGAATACTGTATCACTTGTGTATATCGCCGTTCCCGGAGAACCGCCATTATCTGCCCACACATTTAATGAAAACGCATATAAATTTGCATTGATTAAAACGGGATTAAAATAAATATCGATACAACGCAATGTGTCTCCGATAGTAGATGTGAATTTTTCCGCCAATTGAGCATTTAAAGTACTTAAACCAAAAGCTTCTTCAGCACTTCCATCATCATAAGCGTATGAATTTAAAAATTCTTGCCGGTGACGAATTGTATCATTCTCCTTATGTTTATCAGGATTAGTAGATATGACACATTCAAAAGTATAACTGGATGTATCTGTTAATAAAGGAATCAGAGGCAGTGAAGTAGCCCCATAATTGTAGTAGCCTACCTGCGGGAATGGGAATACATTATCGCCAGTCGCAAGAGATGAATAAACAGGGGTACCTGACTGATCATAAACTTTGTAATAAAAAGTAACATTTTTTTGTAAAGAATAATTATTCCTCAACAAGTCTGGCAGAGAAGATTTCATAAATGTTGAATTATAATGCTTCCAAGGCATTGCAGAATATGTATTGAGTAGGGATGGTGCATTGTAAACAAATGCGACATCTTCAAAAATAGTATCGTCCCATGTTCTGTTCTTATTCAAATAAACATAATCAATGCTCCAATGGTCAAAATTACCACTGATAGTTGCATAATTTCTAAATCGGAATTGAAACCCTTTTTGTAAATATTGAATGTCTTTTATCAGAATCATCACTAATGTCCAACTGCTGTCATCGTCAGCAAGGGCATGACCATTTTCAGACCAGATATGTTTCCACGATGAAATTCCGGGAGCCTTAAATTCCAGCACCAGCGAATCGCCTGAATCGGGCGCATTTCCTATGCCTTGTGGTTGATAATAAAAGCTAAAATACAGGGAATCTCCAACAGAATAATTTACAGGACTCCCATTATTTATATAGCTGAATAAATTAATAGGTTTAGATGTTAAAGAGTCTGCTGAGGAAGATGAAGTGGAAGACACAGAAAAATCGTATGGATAGCCTTTTTCATTTAACCCATCAAAAGTAGCAACGCCAATTGTAACAGGAGCTTTCGGGTACCCACGATTGATAAATACCTGATTATCCAACCAAAGAGAAGTATCGGGATAAGGTCCCTCATACGAAAAATCATCTAAAAATCCTTTTACTGTATCCAAACTAATCGTATCAGAAATTGAAGAGGCTCTTAGGTTTGATCTCAATTTTTTAACATCCCATTTTTTTACAAGAATCTGGTTGGTTGTTAAATCATTCTCCACCAACCCCTGTGAAAACACAGATATTGAAAGCACAATAAAAAATGAGAGTAGTATATAATTTTTAGTTGTCAAAATTTTCGTCATCAATTTTTTTATTACTTGTTGTAGAATCAGGCATCTGCGGTATTTTATCTTTATCGGCAGTAAAAAACAAATCAATACTTCCGCCCAAACGGATACTCGCTTGTTTCCCGCAGGAAGGCGATTGACGGTATACCTTGGCAGATAAAGAATCTTTGGGCACATCAAATGCAATAGCTCCAATACTTAAGGATGCTTCGGATAATTTTTCAACTGCTTCTCTGCGTGTTAATCCGTATAAACAGGGTACTCCCATCACTTCTTCACTAAGCCCTTTGCCTACAATCAAATTAATAACCGTTCCTTTTGGTATGTTCGCTCCCGGTTCAATCTTTTTCCCTTTTACCAATTGGTTTAATACACAATTTGCACATTGATCCGGAACATATTGGATGTTTCCCAATCTAAAACCATAAGAAGAAATCATAGCTACCGCTTGTCGCACGGAGCGGTCAATTAACTTCGGCATTTGAATAGTTGGTGGAAGTACAGAGGTGACATATAAATAAATAATTCGTCCTTCTTTGACTTGAGCATTGGATTCCGGTTCTTGTTTTATTACAGTTCCTTTCTTTGCTTTAGCATCATAAATGGAATCAATGACTAAATAACGCAACTTTTTATCGGTAATAAATTTATCTAACTCAGTCAATTTAATACCACTAAAATCAGGCACTTTAATGGTTTTATCATGTCTTGTATAGGAGCCCAGGTACGCAATCACGCCCCAACATAATAATGTAAGGGACACAATGTAAAGGCTCAAATGCTTAAAAAATGTTTTGCTTTTAATAAATTGAAAAATCCCTCTTAACATACTAAAATTAAATTCAAAAATTAGATTGCGAATGTACGGATTTTAGGTAAACGAAGAAAATTGGATTTAATTGCCTAAGAAAATAAAATGGAAAGGTTGTTATTAGAAAACATTCTGTTATTATCAATAAAATAATCAGACACAACAAAATAGCAAGACCAGCAAGCTCTTCAAAAAAGAACTGACTGGTCTATGGTAAGAGAAATTTTCCATACCCCCCTTATAATTTATTGAAATTTTAAATTAATTATAATGGCTGGTAATCTCATTTTTATTATTTCCACCATTCAGCCGCCCAACTTGTGAATTTATTCAGGCTTTTGGTCTGCATACTATAAAGAGATTCTATTTGAGCTTTTACACTCTCCCCAAATTTTTCGTTGAAATCCATTGCCAGATTGGTATGTTTATTATAAAAATCAAGAATCTCTTTTGTATTATTAATGGTCAATTGACGGGATGCTTCAAAATTTTTATAGATTAATTCCAACACCTTTTCAGGATGATCATTTTTTGATTCTTTGACAGCATCTACCAATTTTGTATTAAAATCAATATTCATCTCCATTTGTTTTGTGCAAGAGTTGATAATACTGTCAAGCGCATCTTCAGCAAGTTCTACTGATTTTTCAAAAGAAGTTTTCAGCGTATCGGTAATAGTGTCCTCAATCTCCTGATGATTTAATTTCTCTTTAATCGAATCAACAATTTTTTTATTAGAGTCTAAGGCATTACCGATGTGTTTGGAATTTGATACAATAATTTCTCTTATTGTTTCCTTAGATTTATCGGCAGAACCATAAATGTTGTTTTTAATTTTTTCCACTTTTGCGGTTAATGTGTGATCCATAATGTGATCTGTTGTGTGATTCATTTTTTCTGATTTTTTTTGATTAATACTGTTACTGAAATATTTTTATATTTTGGTTGTGAAAATTTCCGCATCTAAAGTATAGATCATAACTTTTCATTTTTTATTCTATTTGTTAGAAACATACTTTGAATAGCCAAAAGGGGAAAAAAGATAGCTACAATCAAATGTCAGCAAAATGATTTTATTATTGCATGTACTACAAGGCTTGTTTGCCCAGATGGCATTCGGGGGAATAGGGCGGAATGAATCCCGGTAAAATGGGCTCGAATGAAATTATTTATTCATCATATTAAATAGTTCTTCTCTTTTGGCACGTAATCCTTTTGCCTGTCCGATAGCAGCTTCATAAACATCCCCTGAAATAGCTTCCATGGCTTCTTTTAAAAATTCGGCTACTGTTATCCCACCATGCGATTGGGATTTATCCTCACGTCCGTCACTTCCCAATTCTGTATCAACAGCCGGCGGAGCAATTTCAAATACTTTAATAGTTGAGTTTTTAAGATTATGGCGTAATGTAAGGGTAAGTGAATGTAAAGCTGCTTTTGTTGCACAATACAAAGGCATAAAAGCCAATGGTGCAAATGCCAAGCCGGATGAAATATTTATAATTGCTGCCTCTTTTTTGGTTTCCAAAAGGTTGATAAATAAAGAACTTAAATGTATTGGAGCAATTATATTTGTATCAATTTCCTGACTCACTTTTTTAAAATCAAATGCTCTTGTAATATCAGTATTTAACTGTACTCCGGCATTATTTATTAACACATTAATATCCGGATGAATTGCTTTTGCCCAGACATAAAGCTCTTCTCTTTGTTTTGCTTCAGAAACATCACAAGCCCTTATTATTATTTCTGGATAAGCTTCCTTTACTTTATTTAGCCTGTCTTCCTTGCGTCCGCAAATGATTATCTTATTTCCCAATCGTAAAAATTCTTTTGCAAATCCCAGACCTATCCCGGATGAACCGCCTGTAATTAATAGAGTGTTATTAGTTGTTTTCATAGTATAAGAGTACGTGTATTTATAAGAAATCAATTTTTTTCAAAATTACAACAAAGGATAAATCTAACGCTAAAAAAACAATTAACTGAATTTAATTTATCACATCAGGGTGGGTTTTTAAGTAAAGTTTAAACAATAAAACTAGTGAAATTCAAAAACTTATTAACTTTGTCCTGTTAAAAACCAAAACCATCAAAAAATGAATTGTATTAAATCAATTTTTATTTTCTTGTTATGCCTATCGTTTACCTATAAAACTTCCGGGCAAAATAATGAGCAGAACGGAAAAGTACACTGGAAAATCATTAAAACAGTTTATTATTACAAGTTTGAAGGCGCTAAATCCATAGATGAAGTTAATCTTTTAAAAAGTGATGTCATGGCTCTAAAAGGTGTTAATGAATTTAAGTCTGAATTTAAACCTGAAAGTAATTTTGCTCAAATAGTTGTTGTTGTTACAGAATATGCAAGAAAATCTGAAGGCGATGTATTATTCCAAATAACCGACTTAAAAAAAATTCTTGAAAAAAAAGGGTATCAAAATCTTGTGTTGACAAGTGAAGAATCTCCGGTTGATTATTAAGTTGTAATCCAATAGCTATTGTGATTTCTTTAACTCTTGACAAAATAAAATATCTTTTCAAAAATCTCCAAATACAAAAATCGATTATGAAACAGTGCGGCTTTATTTTATTTCTCTTTATTTTACTGAGTGGTCAATTGTCTGCTCAATCTGATAACTGCGCATCTCCAACACCACTTAGTGTTACCGCAGACTGTTCTTCTCCTGTTAATGGGACAACGATAGGTGCCACGGCAAGCATTTTTTCAGGTTGTGTCGGTAATGCCGATGATGATGTTTGGTACCAGTTTACTGCCACTGCAACGAGTCATATTATCACTGTTGTTCCTTCAGCAAGTATGGATGCTGTTGTACAATTATTTTCAGGAACATGCGGCTCCTTAACAACATTAAACTGTCAGGATGCAGGCATTTCAGGACAAACAGAAACCATTTATCCGACAGGGTTAACTATTGGTAACGTATACATTATAAGGGTTTACAATTATGGAGTTGGTGCTGGTAGCGGCACCTTTACCATTTGCCTTACAAATTCGCCTTCTGCGCCTGCGAATAATTTATGCGGAGGAGCCATCACTTTACCCGTAAATGCAACCTGTACGAATACTGCCGGAACAACAATGGGTGCAACACAATCATATCCTGGATGTGTTGGTACTGCTGATGATGATGTATGGTATAAATTTGTAGCAACCAACACTACCGCGACAATTACTGTTGATCCCTCCAGCACAATGGATGCTGTGGTTCAAATCTATTCAGGCACCTGTGGCTCACCCAGCTCCATTCAATGTATGGATAACGGATTAATCAACGGGAATGAAGTAATTAATGGTGTAGGGTTGGTGGTAGGTAATACCTATTTAGTAAGAGTTTACGATTATTATAATGAAAATGGTGGAGGTAATTTCGATATTTGCATAACTGGTCCGCCATCATCATCAACTCCAACAAATGATAGTCCTTGTAATGCCATTGAACTTCCGGCAGTAACGCCCGATTGTAATTATTCAGAATTTACAACAACAGGTGCTACTGCATCAACTGGTGCACCTACCCCAGCATCATGTGTTGGAGGAAGCGGAGCCATGCAGGGTGGTTTTTCGGCAAGCAGCAAAGATGTATGGTTTAAAGTGGTTGCACCTGCCAATGGGAAATTAACAATTACTCCCGAACCTGGTTATGGAATGAATGATGGAGTAATGGTCTTATATAGCGGAACATGTAGTTCATTGTCGCAGATTGCCTGCTCGGATGATCATAATTATCCAGGTTCTGCCAATGATATGTTGCCCTATATTTCGCAATCAGGCTTAACACCAGGTGCAAGTTATTTTATCCGTTATTTTGGTTATGGTTCCAGTTCTGGAAATTTTGGACTATGTGTTTCTTCCCCTGCTAACGACCTTTGTTCAACTGCTTTATATATTTGTGATTTGAACGGATATAGCGCCTCAACAAGCGCCGCATATACGCCTGACAGACCTTGTAATATGCGTGGCAATAATGAAGATATTTCAGGAGTTGATCAACCTGATGGAACAAATACAGGTGGTATTTTTGGACAAGGTGGTTCATGGGGCACAGGCTCCCCCAATTTTGATGTGAATATTAACAATAATTCATGGATACGATTCACTGCAGGTGCTGTCACAGCTGTTTTAAATGTTGCAATAGGTGATTGCTGGAAAGGAAATTATCCTCAGGGCGGAATTCAAATGCAGATATTTTCTTCAACTGGTTGCTGTAATTTCACACCTGTATCTAACTTTCAGGAAAACTCAACAGGTTTTACTATCACAGCTAATAATCTGACCATCGGAAATGATTATTTTTTAATGGTGGATGGCTTTGCCGGTGACATCTGCAATTATACAATTTCAGCAAATACAGGGGTGCTTTTCCCAGCGATTACGGCTACTTCCGACGCTATCTGCTTTGGAGACAGTACTACCTTGTCAGGACCAACCGGCGCTACCTCTTATGAGTGGTCTCCCGGAGGACAAACTACTCAGAATATTACCATTACTCCATCCACCACTATTACTTATACCTGCATTGCTAGTGGTGTTTGTGGATTTAAACAAACTCTGACTAAAACAATTACTGTTAATCCTTTGCCGGTAGTGACAATCAATTCTGGTAATCCGGTAAGTATTTGTAGCACAGCCTATGTTTATTTAGCTGCTACCGGAACAACCAACTATACATGGAATACTGGTTCTACGAATGCATCCATCTATGTCAGCCCAAGTACAAATACCACCTATACTGTAATTGGTATTGATGCGAACGGCTGTTCCGATACTACTTCTGCCACTGTTACTGTTAATCCTCTGCCGGTGGTTATTGCGACAAATACCGCAAATGGACCCGGTTGTGACGGAGATACCATCAATTTAATTTCATCTGGTGGTGGTTCTTATGCTTGGACAGGACCAAATTCCTTCAGCTCAACTTTACAAAATCCAACTATCAATTACGCTACCACCGCCATGAGTGGGATATACACCGTTACAGTTACCACCAGCTTTGGTTGCACAGCTTCAGACACAGCGCAGGTAATTATTTACCAAACACCACAAACGGTAGGTGTTTTTAATATAGAAGAATGTATAGGTGATTCATTATTTTTTGTTGCTACGGGAACCGGAACAATAAATTGGTATAGTGATGCAGGCCTGACAAATTTAGTTCAGGGTAATAGTAGCACTTATTCTCCATCTGTCCCGGCAGGTACAACCGTAACCTATTACGTTAATGCTGAAAGCAATGGTTGTGTAAGCCCATTGGATTCTGCAACAGCCACTCTTAACCCATTTCCAGCTGCTATTGCCACAAATGCAGCCATTGGACTAATGTGTACCGGGAATACCCTGTATTTAATTTCTTCCGGTGGTTCTTCCTACTCCTGGACTGGACCAAATTCGTTTAGCTCTAATCTTCAAAACATAGCAATCAATAATTCCACCACAGTTTTAAGCGGCATTTACACTGTAACGGTAACGGATGACAATGGATGCGTAGCTTCTGATACTACATCAGTATTAATCTATCAAACACCTTTGCCTGTTATTGTTTCAGATATAGCAACATGTACCGGAGCTCCTTTAACTTTAGTCGCTACCGGTACCAATTCCATTAATTGGTATAGCGATGCGGGTTTAACAAATTTAGTCCAAGGTAACAGTAGCACCTATACCCCCAATCTCCCAACTGGAACTAGCGCTACCTATTATGTGGTTGCTGAAAATAGCGGATGCAACAGTACCGTTTCTACCGCGACAGTAAGTAATTTCAATGTCAACGCAAGTGGAAGTGCAAGCGCCTATACAGGTTACACTCCGATAAGTGTTGACTTTACTAATTTAAGCACAGGAGTGGATGGATCGGATAATTTTCTCTGGATTTTTGGCGATGAAAATACATCCAATACTTTCAATGCATCCAACACCTTTACTGAAGGGGGAAATTACAATGTTATCCTTGTGGTAACTGAAACCACGAGTGGATGTATTGATACCGCTTATATTAATGTTATCTATGAAGATGGAGCAAAACTGATTATACCCAACATTTTTACCCCAAATGGTGATGGCACCAATGATGTATTTATGATGACAGCTACCGGAATAAAAACTTTTCACGCTGATATTTACGACCGCTGGGGACTGAAACTATATCAATGGGACTCTATTACTGGTGGCTGGGATGGCACAATTAAAGGTGCTACCGCATCTGAAGGTACTTATTTCTATATAATTAAGGCTTCCGCTTTTGATGGGAAAGAATATTCTGAACATGGCGCTTTTCAACTTGTCAAGTAGATACGAATTTTTTAATATTAACTTCGCAAAATAAACTTAAAATACAAAACAATGGCTAACCGCAGAGATATAAAAAGAAACATTAACAATGTACTTGGTGATGTGATAGAAGAATGTTATTCAGAAATGTTAAATAATCCGGCTAAGAACGAAAATGAAATCAATGCAATTATTGATGACGCAGCTGATTTGGCGAATGATTTAATGTTTAGGGTCAATAACGCGCAAGATATTACAAAAGGTAAATCAGTGAAAACACACTTTAACAAGATTTCGGAAGATTTAGAAGATAGAGCAATTGGTTTTATTGAAAAATTAAACAAACTTTCTTAACGAAAATTATCCTTTCAATCTCCTGGTATCAATAAAAAGAGTTCTCCGATCAAAAAGGAGAACTCTTTTTTGTGTGATTTAGTTAATATCTTTAATAAAAAATTCAATTATGAAATTCAAATTTTTATTAAATATTTTTTTCGTAACGGCTTTCTCATACGCACAGGTATTGCCGGTAAACAGGTCTGTTGACTGGAGTTTAGCCGGTTATAAAGGTATAATCCCCGATTATTCTACTATCGTTGATATTAGTAATTACGGCGGCTTAGGAGATGGAGTGAATACAAATGATACAGCCTTTGTGAATGCTGTTAATTCACTTTCCGGAACTGATGGCGTTATTTATTTTCCATCAGGAACTTATTTATTTAATTCACAACTGCTCTTGAGGTCTGGCTTAATATTGAGAGGAGCTTCATCGGATAGTACTACTTTTAAATTTGATTTAGGCACTGGAAATTCTTCAAATGCAATCAACATTTCCGGTACCGCAACCACTACCACTTCATTGTTAACAAGTAACGCGATTAAAGATAGCTCATTCGTTTACGTTGATGATGCTTCGGGCTTTACCGCCGGAGATTATTTAAAATTATCTTTTAATGACAGCAGTCTGCTTTTTTCAACCTGGGCTTATGGTAGCGTTGGGCAAATCGTTAAAATAGCCTCCATTACAGCAAATAAGGTGTTTTTAGAAAGTCCGTTACGACTTGATTATGATATATTAAAAAATCCTAAAGCCACTAAATTAAATATGATTAGCGGTGTAGGAATTGAATGTTTAAAAATTTACCGTGCAGATCAAACTACTGGTCAGACCAGTAATATCGCATATAACTTTGCCGACCAATGCTGGGTGTCTGGCATTGAAAGTTATCTATGCAATTTTGCGCATATCGAAATTAACAACTCAACAAATTTAAGTATTAAAGGTTCATATTTTCACGAAGCTTTTTCTTATGGAAGTGGAGGTCAGGGTTACGGTATTCTTTGCCAAAGTACAAGCGGAGAATGTTTGATAGAAAACAATATTTTTAATCATTTACGCCATTCCATGATTTTACAATCCGGTGCTAACGGAAATGTTTTTGGGTACAATTATTCTATCAATTCTTTTTGGACTGAACAAAACTTACCTTCCAACTCCGCAGGGGATATGGTGTTGCATGGCAACTATCCTTACGCCAATTTATTTGAAGGAAATATAGGACAAAATATTGTCATAGATGATTCACATGGTAAAAATGGTTCGTACAATACCTTTTTTAGAAACAGAGGAGAACTTTATGGCATTTTTATGAATAACAATCCGGCATCTGACAATCAAAATTTTATAGGTAATGAGATAACAAATACAGGCTTTTCATTAGGACTCTATTACATCAATGGTACCGGGCACTTTCAACATGGCAATAATGTGAAAGGAACTATTTATGCTACAGGTACAAATTCACTTTCAGATACATCTTATTATTATTCCTCCATCCCTTACTTTTTACAAAATAATGGTAATTGGCCTTCTATCGGTATTCCGAATACAATCAGTACGGGTACGATTCCAGCAAAAGAAAGGTATTTATCTTCTGTTTATACTACTTGTAGTTCAAGTATAACAACAAGTTTAATTGAAAATAAAATTGCAGGACAACTTCAACTATTTCCGAATCCGGCTAAGGAAAGTATATCCATAAATGTTTCTGATAATGCAAATGCAATTATTCATTTGTCAGTATATGATTGTATTGGTAATAGTATTGCCCATTATTCTTTTACACCGCCATCAAAAACGATTGATTTATCTTCCTATTCGAAAGGGATCTATATTATAAAAGCGGAAACTGAAGGGAAAATTTTTGTTCCTGTGAAATTGGTAGTGCAGTAATTTTTCTAAATATATCGCATGATTTTATACGTAATAAAGCCTGTTATTTCATGTATTAAATTATTCCAATTGTCAATTATTGAAGTGTTGGGAATAAACAAATGATCAAATTCATATTTGCGTGGTCCCGCATAACGGTCGGTACTATAAGGTTCTGTAGAAATACCCGCTTTATTGAAACAACCTAAACTTCTGCGCATGTGGAATGCGGAAGTAATCAGTAAAAAATTTCCTTTTATATTTTCTTTATCCAATAATACTTTAGTAAACAAAGCATTTTCACGAGTATTTTGTGATTCACTCTCAATTAAAAAATCTTTTTGTGGGATTCCCATATACAACAAATATCGGTTTATATAATTTCCTTCTTTCATTTCAGGATGAAGCAGCCGACCAGAACCTCCTGTAAAAATTATTTTTTTTATTACTCCTCGCTTATATAATTCTACCGTTTGAATCAAACGATCTACCCCACGATAAAACTGAGCGCGATCTAAATCTTCATCATACACACTCATTCCCCCCAACACAATTCCGGCATCATACGATTTTAAGGTTTCAAAAGGTGTTGCCGGGACTTCCCATAAGCGTGAACATTCATCAAATAAAAATGAATTTGAAAAAAACACCGTTAAAACCAAGCCCCAGCGTAAACATCTTTTTTTTCGATTCGGGTATTTTGAAAGCAGAGAAAATAATAATAAAACTATAATCCATACCAAAGGAGAGATTATAAATACAAGAAGTTTAGAAAGTATAAAAAACATAATTGATTTTTTTCGATTCAAATTTAGAAATTAAATTGGGAATTAACCCCTTCCTTTTCCATGTAGTCTTTTTAATACCTTTGTGAGATGTTTAAAAAAATTGCCAAACTCTCATTTGAGTTATTTTTTCTCCTGATTATTATAGTGTGTTTGCTTTGGCACAATATGTTAATTTATGCTATTTCACAAGGGAAAGGACAGTTAACAATTGTTTGGAATTCACAACCCATCAAAGAAGTGCTGCAAGATGATGCTTTTCCCAATTCCTTAAAACAAAAATTAAAATTGATTGTTGAAATAAAACAATACGCGATAGATAGTATTGGCATCCTTCCAAGCGATAATTATTCGATGGTATTTAATCAACAAAACAAACAAATTTTACTGACGGTTTCCGCATGCGAACCTTATTCTTTTAGGGCAAAAGAATGGACATTTCCCATTTTGGGAACAGTTTCATACAAAGGATTTTTTAATAAAAGCGAAGCTCAAAAAGAAGTTTCAGAATTAAAAGAAAAAGGTTATGATGTGGATGTTTACAGTCCTTCAGGCTGGTCAACTCTTGGCTGGTTTAAAGATCCCATACTCTCCAATATGCTTTACAAAAGTGAAGGACAACTTGCCAACCTTATCATCCATGAACTTACACATGGGACGATTTATGTAAAAAACAAGGTTACATTCAATGAAAATCTTGCAAGTTTTATTGGTGATAAAGGTGCCGAAAAATTTTTAATTTATAAATACGGCATTAACTCCATACAATATTCAGATTATGAAAAGGGAAAAACAGACGAAAAGTGTTTTAATGAATACATTTTAAAAAGTACGGAACGACTTGACAGCCTCTACTCTTCCCTTTTGACAAGCAGTTCGGATGAAATAAAAAAACAGAAGAAAAATAAATTAATTATGGAAATAGTAGTAGGTGTAAATCGATTACCATTATATAAAAAGAAAAATTATTTCCGATTTTCGTTACAAGCTTTTGCTGAGAAAAATGCTTTTTTTATGGCTTTTGCACGCTATGATTCTCAGTATGAAATTTTTGATAAAGAATACAGGGAAAAACATCAGGCAAACCTTCGTAAGTATTTTGAGTTTTTAAAGGGAAAATTCCTTTAACTATTTATGTCTGGAATAAAGAGGTGTACGACAAATTTCCCTTTTTTGCAATGAATCTTCAAGACCTCACCCCCAACCCCTCTCCTTGAAAAAGGAGAGGGGAGCCTTGACCCAACAGGGCATGTGAGTTGTACCCCTCTCCTTTTTCAAGGAGAGGGGCAGGGGAGAGGTTTAAACTAATAAGGGAAATTTGCCGTACACTTGGAATAAACCATTGTTTTATTTAAAATTATATTTTATATTTACTGAAAATACATTGTCATGAAAAAATTAATTTTCCTTTTTCTGTTGCTTAGTTCATTTGCTGATTATGCGCAACAGGCAAAACATTCAAGAGCAAAAATATTCCTGAATGATAATGAAAAAACATTAAAAAACCTCGCACAGCTTGGCTTAGCTGTTGATCATGGGGAAAATAAAAAAAATGTTTATTTCATTTCTGATTTCTCAGAACATGAAATAAATATTGCAAAAGAACACGGGTACACAGTAGAAATAATAATTGATGATGTAGCAAAATACTACGCCGACCAAAATAAAGAGCAATCGGTAAAAAAAAAAGGAAGCATCGAATCTTCTGGTGGAGAAAAAAATCTGAATAGTAGAAATTCTAATTGTAATTCTTCCTCAATTAATAACATCGTTACCCCTTCTAACTTTCAGCTGGGCTCCATGGGAGGGTATTTTACCTATTCGGAAATGCAAACCGAACTTGATAATATGGTGGCTCTATACCCCAACTTAATTTCAGCCAAGCAGCCTATAGGATCCTTTACAAGCATAGAAGGCAGAGCAATTTACTGGGTAAAAATTTCAGATAATCCGAATGTAAACGAACCTGAACCTCAAATACTATATACTGCGATACATCATGCCCGTGAGGCTGCATCCTTATCACAGATGATCTTTTATATGTATTATTTGTTAGAAAATTATGCCAGCAATCCTGAAATAAAAGCACTGGTAGATAATACTGAAATGTATTTTGTGCCTTGTGTTAATCCTGATGGGTATGTCTATAACCAAAGCACCGACCCTAATGGGGGAGGGATGTGGCGTAAAAACAGAAGAGATAATAATGATGGAACTTATGGTGTTGACCTAAACAGAAATTATGGTTTTAAATGGGGATATGATGATACCGGATCTTCTCCCACTACAAGCAACGAAACTTATCGTGGGGCTTCCGCTTTTTCCGAACCTGAAATTCAAGCTATGAAATGGTTTGATGAGCAGCATCAATTTAAGATGTCTATTAATTATCATACGTATGGGAACTATTTAATTTATCCATGGGGATATATAGATAACCTCTATACACCTGACTCTGCTGTGTTTGTGGAGCATACCCGCTTAATGGTTTCGGTTGACCATTTCCTTGCAGGTACAGGGAATCAAACTGTACAATATGTTACGAATGGGGATTCAGATGATTGGGGCTATGGCGAACAAAGTACTAAACCCAAAATACTTTCTATGACTCCTGAAGCCGGCGATCCTAATGATGGTTTTTGGCCTCCCCAAAATATGATTATTCCAATTTGCCAAAACACCTTACAACAAAATATTTATGGTGCAGAATTAATTGGTAAATACGCTATTGCAAAAGATGTTTCCCCTTCTTCATTCACAAATTTAAACGGTTATTTAAAGTATTCTATTCAACGTTTAGGGCTTGACAGTCCCGCTGTTTATACTACTTCAATTATTCCTTTGGACAGTTGGATTAGCGCAGTTGGCGCACCAAAAACATATTCTACCATGAGTTTATTGCAGTTAAAACAGGATTCCATTTCATATACTCTTAATTCAGCTATCGCTTCCGGACAAGTATTTAGATATATCCTTCGTGTAAATAACGGGTTTTATGACAACAATGATACGATTGCAAAAATTTTCGGACAAACCACTGTAGCTTATGCTAACAATGGATCATCGATTTCGGATTTCACTTCAGCCGGTGGTAATTGGGGTATTTCTACCACTCAGTATGTTTCTGCCCCAAGCTCAATAACGGATAGTCCAACCGGAAATTATTCAAATAATAGTAACAAAACTCTTACCTTAAACAATAGTATTAATTTGAGTTCTGTCCTATCTGCTTCTTTAAATTTTTGGGCAAAATGGGATATCGAAGCCGGGTATGATTATGTGGAAGTGCTGGCATCTGCAGATGGCGGCAGCTCTTGGACACCTCTTTGCGGAAAATATACAAAGCCCGGAAATAGTAATCAGGACTTAGGAAACCCATTGTATGATGGTTCACAATCTACGTGGGTATCGGAAGAAATGAGTCTGGATGATTATATTGGACAAACCATAACTATTCGTTTTCAATTAGTCAGTGATCAAGGTGTGTATTCTGATGGATTTTATTTTGATGATTTTTCAGTAAACTCAGTAGCCTCAACTACAGGCATAAATGAGTTGAATACAAAAGAAAATTTTATTTCACAAAACATTCCTAATCCGGCAAACACCTTTACTCTTGTTAATTTTACACCCAATAATTATAAAAATCTGACATTGAATATCTATAATTCTTTGGGTGAATTGCTGAAACAAGAAAAGATATCTGAGAAACAAACTTCTCTTTCACTTGATATCAGGTCGTTTTCAAATGGCACTTATTTTTATCAGATAGTGAACGAAAGTTTTCATTCTAAAATGATGAAGATGGTTATACTAAAATAATTTTTTTGTGCCTGCCTGCTCAAACCCTTTAACATTAAACCATAAACAGAATTATCAAACTTAAATACAAGAATTTGCACAAGGCTAATATGAAAAATATTTTTGTTACTTTTGAATCCTATTTTGATTCAGTTAAAATAAATACATTTCTGAACGTTATCAAATAGTGCATTTACCGAAACAAAAAATATTGAATAAACTGAAGTTGGAAGAATAATAATTTTAAATAATACATAAATGAATAATTTTTTTAAGACCACCGGCACCATTGTAATTGCAGGCTTATTATGCGGCAATATTTATGCGCAAACCGACAGAAAAGACAAAGCGCTATTTAAAGTAAAATCGAATGATTTTTACGGGCAAATACAAAAAGGAATACAAACTTTTGAAGAGCCAAAGAAAACTACCCCGCTTTCATTTCGTATGGATTTTACAGGGATGGATGTTCCTAAATCAGCTGCTGAATTTAAAACAGTATTCGCTCAAAAACCTGAATCGCAGGGTGAAACAGGAACATGCTGGTGTTTCTCTACCACTTCTTTTTATGAATCGGAAATTAAACGCATAAGCAATCAGGATATTCAACTGTCAGAGCTCTACACGGTATATTTCGAGTATGTTGAAAAAGCAAAAGAATTTGTTCGTACCCGCGGAGTTTCCTTGTTTGATGAAGGTTCGGAAACGGATGATGTTGCCAGAATTATGAAAACCTATGGTACAGTTCCATTGGAATCATACAAAGGGATGCAGCCAGGACAACCCTACCACAACCATAAAAAAATGGTGGAAGAAATGAGAGCCTATCTGGCTTCTGTAAAAGCAGCAAATGAGTGGAATCCTGAAGAGGTTATTGCTACCATTAAAGCAATAATGAATTTTTATATTGGAATGCCGCCAGCATCTGTTACTGTTGCAGGTAAGAGTTTAACTCCGCAGGAATATTTGAAAACTGTTGCCAAACTGAATCCTGAAGATTATGTCGGTTTTATGTCTTTTATGGAAAGTCCATATTTTACACAAGCTGAATACAAAGTACCAGACAATTGGTGGCATTCAGCTGAATATTATAATATTCCTCTTGCCGATTTTATGAGTATCATTAAAAATGCAATAAAAAATGGTTATTCAATATCAATCGGTGGTGATGTTTCGGAGAGCGGGATGGATAATAAAACCGGTGTAGCTATGATTCCTACCTATGATATTCCATCAGCCTATATTGATGAATATTCCCGCCAGCTACGTTTTACAAATGGTTCTACAACCGATGATCATGCAATGCACTTAGTAGGATATGAGGATAGAGCAAATGGAACCTGGTATTTAATCAAAGATTCCGGTAGTGGAGGACAAAATAACCAATCAGCTCCCGGTTATTGGTATATGCACGAAGATTTTGTTAAATTAAAAATGACAACTTTTACAATTCATAAAGATGCCGTAAAAGAAATTTTAACTAAATTCCCAAAAAAAAATTAATCAATTGTTTTAAATAAATTCGTGCTATGCCTACAATTCAGAAAACTTACGAAATGAATGCTACACCTGAAGAGGTTTTTAATGCACTTATAAATCCGGATTTAATCCAAATCTGGTCGCGTGATGAAGCTAAAATGAGCGCCAATGTAGGCGGAACATTTTCTTTATGGGGCGGACAAATGTTTGGCATAAATTTAGAAGTGGTGCCCAACAAAAAACTGGTTCAGGAATGGTCGTATGATCAATGGAAAGAACCCTCTAGAGTAACATTTACAATTAAAACAAAAGGGAAAAAAACGATTGTTGATTTGTTGCACGAAGGTGTGCCTGAGAAATCTATGAATAGTATTTCAGATGGCTGGGATGCCTATTATTTAGGTGCTATGCAGGAAATGTTTGCGGAAGCAAAATAATAACCCTATCTTGCTGTAAGGTCAGGTCGAAAAAAATATTCTTCTTTTAGGGAAAACACTACACTATTTTATTGAAATGATAAAATTTATTTTTAGCATATTTATTTGCGCATCTGCCGTATCCACAATAAATGCGCAAACCTGCCAACAAACTAAACATTCCCACAATCAACAGAAATCCCTGCCACATGACATACAAACACAAGCTGCAAATTCCCGCAGCGATACTGTTGATATTTTAAATTATACTATCAACCTGAATATTACCGATTTTACAACTAAAATTATTCGTGGAAATACTCAGGTAAAATTTACTCCACAAATTAATGGGGTCAGTAAACTTGATTTGGATTTATTGATGCTTACCATTGATTCTATTGAAATTGACGGAACAAATTTGACTTTTACCTATAATGATACTTTATTAAAAGTGAATCTGCCATTAGTGTATAACATAACGGACACAGTTACTCTAACGGTATATTATCAGGGAACTCCACAGGGCGACCCTTCTGGCTGGGGCGGATTTTATTTTGAAAATGGTTACGCTTATAATCTGGGTGTTGGATTTGGCGCAAATCCTCATGTTTATGGACGTGTATGGTTTCCTTGTTTTGATAACTTTATTGAACGGTCATCCTATGAATTTAATATTACTACAAATAATGGGAAAATAGCATACTGCAATGGATACCTGGCAATGGATACCATTGACGGTTATGGAAATAGAACCCGCAAATGGATACTGAATGAGCCAATACCAACTTATCTGGCTTCGGTAGCTGTTGCTAACTATACACAGGTAACTCAGATTTATAATGGTATCAACGGTCCAGTACCTATTATTTTAGCTGCTGCTACCGGTGATACAACCCATGCAAAAAATTCATTCATTAATTTGAACGCGGCACTTTCCACTTTTGAAAATCATTTTGGTCCTTATTTATGGAACCGTGTAGGTTATGCCATGGTACCATTTAATTCAGGAGCCATGGAGCATGCGACAAATATAGCGTATCCAATAGCTTTAGCTGATGGAACATTGAACTATCAGGCTATTTACGCTCATGAATTATCTCATCACTGGTTTGGAGATCTGGTAACTTGCCGTACTCAGGAAGATATGTGGATTAATGAAGGGTGGGCACGCTATTGCGAATTTTTGTTTACAGAATCATTAAGCGGCCATACGGCATACTTAAATGAAGTAAGAACAAATCATGAAGATAATTTACATTTCAATCATGTGAAAGAAGGGGGGTATCAAACGCTTTCCAATATACCTTTTGAATATACCTATGGTGATCACGTTTACAATAAAGGCGCTGATGTAGCCCACACTATGAGAGGCTATATGGGTGATAGTTTGTTTTTTTACTCCTTAAAAATATTCCTCGCACAATATAAATTCAAAGATGTTTCAAGTACTGATTTTCAAAATTCGCTCAGCGCTTCAAGCGGAATGGATATGACTAATTTTTTTAATGATTGGGTGTTTAACCCGGGATGGACTCATTTTTCAATTGATTCATTCAATGTGGTTCCTAACGGACTAAATTATAATGTTACCGTTTATGTAAAACAAAAATTAACCGGAGCACCAAATTATTACACAAATGTTCCTCTTGAGGTTACTTTTAAAGCTGCTGACTGGACAGAGCAAATTCAAAATATTGTGATGACAGGAGCTAATGCCTCATTTAATTTTACTGTTCCGTTTAACCCTGTATTTGTTGCCATCAACATGGGTGAAAAAATCAGTCATGCGGTAGCACCCGATTATAAAAAAATAAAAACTACCGGTAATTTTAATTTTGTAAATGCAAAAATGAATGTTAATGTGACAAGTATTTCTGATTCGGCATTTTTACGCGTAGAGCACAATTATACAGCGCCAGATGGATTCAAAGGCTGGGGACATCCTTATCGTTTATCGCCAAACCGCTATTGGAAAGTAGATGGAATTTTGCCGACAAATTTTAAAGCCAAAGCTACCATCAATTATGATGGCAGAACATTAGCGTTTAACAATTATTACTGGTTAGACAATGATTTAATTAATACCTCTGAGGATAGTCTTGTATTAATGTACCGGCAAAATGCTGCAGCCGACTGGGATATATATCCGTATTACACAAAAAACATGATTAACAATGTGAATGACAAACGTGGCGTAATTACCATTGATTCATTGCATTTAGGAGAATATGTTTTTGCCATGAAAGACTATACAATGGGAATTCAAAACAAGGAGTCAGCTGATAAAATTCCAGAGATGAAAGTATTTCCAAACCCAACCAAGGATTTATTGACAATTGATTTTGTTGCTTCCTCAATAAAAATACCGAACAACGCAGTTTTAACAATTACAGATTCTTCTGGAAAAATATGTTACAAGGAAAAACTTACCTCGCTTCAAACTACTGTAAATATTAAAACAGCAACATACTGTAGTGGTGCCTATTTTATTACCATTAAAGTGAAGGATGCTATAGTGGCACAATCTAAATTTGTTGTGGCACGGTAGACCTGCTTGTATACCTCATCTTTTAAAAATTTCTATTGATTAATGCACGCCAGCTTACAACTTCTGTTCCTGTATTTCTTTTTTGACTTTGTTCGCCACCATACAACAACATGGATTTTTTTGTGCCGCTTAAATTACACCAATATGTTATGTTTTTAAAAAATTCGCTATTAATTGTTTTGCCCGATTTAATTTCAATGGGCAATAACTTACCGGCATTATCCACTATCACATCAATCTCATGCCCTGTTTTATCTCGCCAGTAAAATAAATTTACTTGCAAGCCCGAATTGGTCCGTTTTTTTACCATTTCAGTAATTACCATACTCTCAAAAATGAAACCACGCAAGGGATGCGTATTTAACTGCTGTGTGTTTTGAATACCAACCAAAGAGCATATTAAAGCGGTGTCATAAAAATATACTTTAGGACGTTTCACGATGGTTTTATTGAAATTTTTGTAATGAGGTTTTAATAAATAAATTATAAAACTGCTTTCTAAAATACCAATCCAGGATTGTATTGTTTTCACATCCACTCCTGTTTCAACAGCTAAAGCGCTATTGTTCAGTTCCTGCCCTGTTCGCCCTGCAAGTAATCTGATGAAACGCTCAAAAAGAATCAGGTTGCTGATGTTTTTTAGTTGCCTGACATCTTTTTCAATATAGGTTCTGATATAATTAGGGCACCAGTCTGCGGGTGGAATATGCTGGTCATATACAGGTGGATAAAATCCTTTAAGCATCAGATCATCATCGCTTTTTGTCAATACCTTTCCATTATGCAGTTCAGTGATGGAAAATGGCAACAGATTCAGATAGGCAATTCGTCCGGCAAGCGTTTGCGAAATAGATTCCTGTAATAAAAAATTATTGGAACCGGTAAGTATAAATAAGCCTTTAGCTTTTGAATTATCTAAAATTTCCTGTAAATAAGAAAACAATTCTGGTGCACGTTGTACCTCATCTAAAATTGCACCTTTTGGGTATGATTTTAAAAATCCACGAGGGTCTTCTAAAGCGAAGTTACGTGTATCCGGGTTTTCTAATGAAAGGTAAGGTTTGTCTTTAAACACTTGTTTTACCAATGTCGTTTTCCCTGACTGGCGTGCACCAGTAACAGCAACCGCTTTAAATTTTGATGCTAAACTTTGTAATTTATTTTTCGCAATCCGTTGTATCATAATTCAAAGATATGGAATTATTTGGAATCTGATTCCAAATAATTCCATTTTACTTTTGATATATCGTTTAATGTTTAAGAAACAAAAATGCGTAAAAGTCACTGGTCATTAAATTTTTTATTACATTTAAACAAAATATTATTTTATTTATAATACTCTATTTCCTGATCTACCTCTCGGAGCTTGAATAAAATAAGCTAAATAGTTTCGGGCTTGTGTAGGTGCAAACTTCTCCCCTTTTGGGAGGTCAGGAGGGGCTTCTTTTTATGGGATATAAAAACACACAGGAATGTATTGATGATTTAGAAAAACACGGACACCTTGTTCGTGTAAAAGAAGAAGTTCGTTCTGAACTTGAAATGGCTGCCATTCATTTACGTGTGTTCGAAAATAATGGCCCTGCATTGTTTTTTGAAAATATAAAGGATTGTAAATTCCGGGCTGCATCCAATTTATATGGTACTTTAGAGCGCAGTAAATTTATTTTCAGAGATACCATCGAAAAAATAAAAATCCTTATTGATATAAAGAATGACCCGATAGAAGCTATTAAACATCCTTTCAGATATGCCAATATAGGTTTTACTGCATTTGCCGCTTTACCGAAAAAATCAAGACTCAATATTCCTGTTTTGAAAAACCAAACTGACATTTCTCAATTACCTCAGATTAAATGCTGGCCCAATGATGGTGGAGCTTTTATAACGCTTCCCCTCGTTTATAGCGAGGATATTGATAACTCCGGGGTAATGAATTCCAATTTAGGAATGTATCGGATACAATTAAGCGGCAACGATTATATTCCGGATAAAGAAATTGGCTTGCATTATCAGTTGCATCGTGGTATTGGTATTCATCAGACAAAATCAAATGCAAAAAATCAGCCGCTTAAAGTAAGCATATTTGTGGGTGGACCTCCCTCCCTGACATTAGGGGCTGTTATGCCATTACCCGAAGGAATGAGTGAACTGACATTTGCCGGCGCTTTGGGTAACAGAAGAATTCGATATACTTATGACGATGGCTTTTGCATTGCTTCAGATGCCGATTTTGTTATTACCGGGGAAATTTTCCCGGATGAAAATAAACCTGAAGGACCGTTTGGGGATCATTTGGGATACTATAGTTTAAAACATAATTTCCCTATGATGCGTGTTCACAAGGTGTTTCATCGCAATAATGCGATATGGCCATTTACGATTGTTGGCAGACCACCACAGGAAGATACAAGTTTTGGCGCTTTGATACATGAAATTACGGGCTCTGCTATTCCACAGGAAATACCCGGATTAAAAGAGATAAATGCTGTAGATGCAGCCGGAGTACATCCTCTTTTGCTGGCTATCGGAAGCGAACGTTACACGCCATTCAACAGGGAGCGTAAGCCTCAGGAAATATTGACCATTGCCAATCATATTTTAGGTTCCGGACAATTAAGTCTGGCAAAATATTTGTTCATTATTGCAGGAGAAGATAATCCTGACCTTACAACACATAATATTAAGGATTATTTTACTCATGTGCTTGAACGTATTGACTGGACCAGAGATTTGCACTTTTATACCAAAACAACCATTGATACATTAGACTATAGTGGTACAGGTTTAAATAGCGGTAGCAAAGTAGTGATTGCCGCCGCCGGAAATAAATTAAGAGAACTTGGAACAACACTGGAGGAAATAAATTTGCCGGATAATTTCCGCAATCCTAAAGTTGTAATGCCCGGCATTATTGCTATTGAAGGAAATAAATATGTGGATGAAAAAAAATCAAAAACTGAAATCGAAACATTAAACCAATTATCAATTATCAATTATCAATTGTCAATTAATTTTCCAATGATTATTATTTGTGACAATAGTGAATTCGTATCACATAACTTAAATGATTTTTTATGGGTTACCTTCACACGAAGCAATCCGGCAAATGATATTTATGGCATAAATAGTTTTACCGAAAACAAACATTGGGGTTGCAAGGGTTCACTGATAATTGATGCACGTATCAAACCTCATCACGCTCCACCTTTAATAAAAGATCCTGCTATTGAAAAACTTGTGGATAAGCTTGGTGTAAAAGGGAAATCATTGTATGGAATTATCTAGCGTTATACAAAAAAAGATTAACCACTAAGGCACTGAGAGCACTAAGAAACACTAAGAAAAATGTAAAAACACACTTTTGTGATATTGTACAAAATTGTTGATTGATTTGAGAAAATCCAACCCTTGATTTGCATTATTACCTGATTCTCAAAAGAAGAACATTGTGAGAAATACAATCTTAGTGTAACTTTGTGGTCTTTGTGTCTTCGTGGCAGAAAAATATTATTATTATAAGGCACAAATTTGACCCTGAAACGAAATAAAAATTTAAAAAAAATTATGCAAATTCTTGACAGAAAAAAATTACCGGCATTTAAAACGATTGAAAAAATAGAAATGATACGGGCAAGTGAACAACGCCTTCGAAATAATATTCCTGTTTATTCGATTAATGCCGGAACACAGGAACTTATTAAAATTGAGTTTTTATTTTCTGCCGGGATGTACCAGCAGAAAATTCCTTTGCAGGCTGCAACAGTCAATGCTATGCTGGAAGAGGGGACATCACAGTTAAATGCTGCACAAATTGCTGATAAGGTGGATTATTACGGTGCTTATCTTGAAACCGGTGTTTCGCAGGATAGTGCTTCAATTGTTTTATATACCCTCAATAAACACCTGAAATCAACTCTGCCGGTTGTAGAGCAAATTATTAAAGATTCCGTTTTCCCTCAGGCAGAACTTGATACTCATATCAGAAATAAAAAACAAACATTTCTGGTAAACAATCAAAAGGTAGCTAATGTTGCTCGTAAACGTTTTTCCGAATTACTCTTCGGAGAAAAACACCCTTACGGAATAAATGTAAAAGAAACAGATTTTGATGTCATTAATCGTTTAGTGCTGAATGATTTCTATACCAAATTTTACCGCTCCGATAGTTGCAAAATTATTTTAGCAGGTAAAGTGGATGATGATGTTTTTTCATTAATAGATACCCACTTTGGCGGAAATGACTGGAGTTCCTTGTCCATCAATGCTTTAATTACTACCCCACCACTTCCTCTTAAATCGGAGAAGGGAATATCTTTGGAAGTAATTTACAAAGAGGAAGCTTTACAATCAGCTATTCGTATCGGGAAAGTACTATTCAATAAAACTCATCCCGATTTTCAATCGTTGCAGGTATTGAATACTATTTTTGGCGGATATTTTGGCTCCCGTTTAATGTCAAATATCCGTGAAGACAAAGGTTATACTTATGGTATTGGTTCAGGAATAATATCCCTGCAAAATGCCGGTTACTTTTTTATTTCAACAGAAGTAGGGGTGGAGGTTTGCAAAAACGCTATTAAAGAAATATATTCTGAA
This sequence comes from Bacteroidia bacterium, assembly GCA_036170475.1. Lineage (GTDB taxonomy): Bacteria > Bacteroidota > Bacteroidia > 2-12-FULL-35-15 > 2-12-FULL-35-15 > 2-12-FULL-35-15. The sequence goes on from JAVHPE010000205.1 coordinate 32,302, forward strand.
ATGAATCGTTTACGTGAAGAACTCGTTGAAAAGGATGAATTGCAATTAGTTAAAAATTATCTGTCAGGGATGTTTTTACGAAGTGTTGACGGACCTTTTGCAATGGCAGAAAGATTTAAAGGTATTATGGAATACGGTTTAGGGTATGATTATTTTGATAAATACCTTGCAACCATTAAGGCTATTTCTGCATCCGAATTAAGAGATTTAGCAAATTTGTATTTTGATGAAAATAGTATGATTGAATTAGTGGTAGGTAAAAAATAGAAAAAAACCTTTTCATGACAGGAAGATGAAGTGAAAAGAAAGAAGGGAAAAAAGAAAGATAAATGAAAATAAAAGAAGATATAGATAAACAAGTCCGTTTCCATCTCTTGTGGAGAGGGGTAGGCAAAGTTATCTTAATTTCAATTCTCTTTTTCTCTCCTTTTTTCATTTCCTCTCCCTCAGGGAAAACGGGTGGGTCGCTTTTTGCTTCCCATTTAATGGGTGGTGAAATTACCTGGGCATGTCAGGGTAACGGGCAATATATTTTCAATCTAAAATTTTATCGGGATTGTAATGGAATTAACACTCCAAATTCTGTTGCCATGTCCGTATTTAATCATCCTACCATCAATACTATCAATTTATTGTTAGTTTCACAAACCGATATTTCACCTACTTGTAATATTGCGGGTCCTGGTATTTCTTGCACAAATGCCGAAAATCAGCCGGGCTGGCCTACTAGTGGAAGTCCTGTTGCGGGTGCTGTGCAGGAATCTGTTTATCAATCTGCACCAATAACAATGTCTGGTATTCCTCCTCCACAGGGTTGGATTTTCGCTTATTCTGATTGTTGCCGTAATGGCTCTCTTACCAACTTACAAAATGCCAGTTCTTTTGGTTTTACGTTAAGAGCTTCGATGTACTCTTTTAATGGACAAAACGCTGACCCTTGTTTTGATTCATCTCCTACATTTTTAGAAAGTCCGAGTACAGTTATATGCCTTGGTTCTCCCTTTACCTATAACCATAATGCTTATGACCCCGACTTGGATTCCCTTTCTTTTTCCTGGGCGGAACCTTTAGGTGCTTTCACAGGAACTTATGCTCTCGGAACAAACCCAGCACCGGTACCTTTCACTACTGGATACAATTACAACAGCCCTTTACCCGGCACAACACAAGATCCGTCAAATGTGCCTGCCAGTATTAACTCGGCAACAGGTGAAATATCGTTTACCTCATTCACACAAGGCTATTTTGTTACAGTTGTGAAAGTTGAAGCCTGGAAATGTGGCACTTTAGTAGCAGAAATATACCGGGAAATTCAAGTTGTTTTATTGCCTTGCGCGGGAAACAGTACCCCTACCGTAACTTACACCAGTTACTCGAGTACTGTGCCGGCCGGTACCTTGGTTATTTTTACCTTATCCGGAAATGATCCTGGGGTACTAGCCGATGGAGTAACTCCTCAGTCAGTAACCATAAATGCCTCTGGAACTCAATTTGGGACTGGCTTTACAAATGCTTCAAGTGGTTGTTTGAACCCACCTTGTGCCACCTTGACAAGTTCACTACCGGTATCTGCCCCTACAAATATTTCCACCGTCTTTAACTGGCAGACCACCTGTAACCATATTTCTTATAATAATACCTGTAATACCATGTCCAACACATACACATTTGTATTCAGGGTTAAAGATGATTTTTGTCCGGCTCCAGCCGAAAACATTTCAACTGTTTCTATTACTGTTTTGGCAGTCCCTGTAGTTCCTTCTCCTCAACCACACTGTGTATCTGTTTTACCAAATGGTGATGTAAGCCTCAGTTGGTCCATTCCTCCTGATCCATTCCTTACATTTACCGGTTATCTTATTTATACTTCAACTGCTGCCGGTGGACCATTTATTTTACTTGACAGCGTATTGTCCTATACCGATACTACCTATACACATAGTGGTGCAAATGCCAATACCGCCCGTGTTTACTATTATATTCAAAGCCGATCCGGGTGTTTCGGATTAGTACAAGCTCCGCCTGTGGATACCATAAGTTCCATTTTTTTGAATGTAACAAATCCCGGAAACGGAACAGCATCTTTATCCTGGAACCCAATTGCTACCCCAAATATTCCTTCATCCACCGGCATTTATTCTGTTTATCAGGAATATCCTACCGGAATATGGACATTGATTGGCTCTACAACCAACCTGACTTTTATTGATTCCATAATGGTTTGTAATGCGACCATTAATTATAGGGTTGAAATTGCTGACAATACTGGCTGTATATCTGTTTCATCTATCGATGGTGGTACTTTTCAAAATATTATTGTGCCCAATATTCCAATTATTGATACGTTGAGTGTGGATGATAATAATAATGCAATCGTTAGTTGGAATGTGAATACTGCACTTGATACAAAAGCCTATGTAATTTATATGTTTAATGGCACAGCATGGCTTCCTATTGATACTGTTTATGGTATTACCAGCACCGACTATAATTACCTGTTATCGAATGCTGATTTAGGATCGGAACAATATCGCCTGGCTGCTTATGATAGTTGTGGCAATATCAGTCCGATGGGTACAGCTTTTAGTACTATTTATTTAACATCAGCGGCTCAGATTTGTGAACGTAGCGTTGTATTAAGCTGGACTCCCTATTCAACCTTGGGAACAGGGTTAGCTTCTTATAACATCTTACAGTCGATGACAGGAGTTGCGGGTCCTTATACGCTCATTGGAACGGTAGATCCAACAACGTTTAGCTATACCGTTGCTTCGCTTGCTCCACATTCCAACTATTACTTTAAAATAGTAGCAATTGATTCATCCGGAACAAAAACAACTTCCTCCAACAGGATCACTTTTTATTCCGCAACCCCTGCGCCTCCTTTGTTTTCTTATATTCAAAAGGCGAGTGTAGTTGCTCCTAATCAAGTGGATATTACCTGCCATATTGATATTGCCGCAGCTACGTTAAACTATAAAATAATGCGTTCACTCGATACCGTTTCTGCTAATTATCATTTAATTGGTACGGTTCCTTCAAGCTCTTCAAGTCCTATTGTTTATTCTGACAATACCGCCCTTACTGACAGTTACAGCTATTACTACAAAGTAATAAATGTAGATAGTTGCGGGTACGACGGCATGCAAACCAATATTGGAAGAACCATACTGTTAACAGCCGTCAGCAACAATTCAGTTATGACAGATCCTGTTTTGACCAATAAATTAATGTGGAACGATTATGAAGATTGGTCGGGAAACGTTTCCTCCTACAACATTTACAGGGGGACTGATGGTGTTATTGATCCAAGTCCAATTACCAATATATTATTTTCCGGTGCAGGTATAAATACCTATTCTGATGATGTTTCACTGTTACTGGATGGGCAGGGAGAATTTGACTATTATATTGAAGCCTTGGAAGGAATGGGTAATATATATAATTTTAGTGAAAACAGTTTATCTAATATCGCTGAGGCATATCAAAATCCAAAAGTTTTTATACCCAACGCTTTCAGACCTGCAAGTGAGATTAATAACCTATTTATACCTGTAACAACCTATGTAAATTTTACGGAATATGATTTTTCCGTTTTTAACCGCTGGGGCTTGCAGGTATTTACTACCAATAATGTGGATCAGGGATGGGATGGAACCGACAGAGGAATAAAAAGTGAACAAGGAGTTTATGTTTATCTGGTACATTTCAAATCCTCCAAAGGTGAATATATTGAGTTCAAAGGATCTGTTACGCTATTAAGATAGTCCACCATCACTACTTCACCCGTGAGGGATAGCGATTCTCAATTCCTGAACTGTTTGTTTGACTTCCCCCCAAAACTGTATGCGATTATCAGGGGCACCGCATGATTAACAATTGATTGTCAGTAAGATACCTGAGGTAAGCGTTAAGATATTAGGTTATAGTTTTTTATTTGTGAATAAAAAACAACCATGAATATCGAACCTCATTTTTCTAAACTTACAGATCCAAGAGATCAAAGTAAAATTCTAAATTTATTAACAGACATAATTGGCTTATCGCTTATCGCCTGCATAGCGGGTTGTGTTTCGGCTTGTTTAAATTTCACATTGCTGTTCCCGTTTCTATTTTCAAAATA
>JAVHPE010000206.1:0-185063 GCA_036170475.1 Bacteroidia bacterium
TATAAGGGTTCAGGGTATTTTATTTCCTGTTTTTGACTGTTTCGGACGGTAATGACTCTTAACTATAAACTCTTAACTATAAACTCTTAACTATAAACTCTTAACTATAAACTCTTAACTCTTAACTACTCTTTCAACCACTTCTCAATTTCCCCCTGATCTAAATCAATATAATAAACCTGGTGTTCTACTGCACTATTATTTACCAGGTAAATAGCCGGCATCTCCATCCCTGCTAAATAAATAAAATAATTTATTGGCTTTCCGCCTACCAGCATGCAATGCGGAATATCTTCGGTATGTGTATTTTCAAAAAATGATTTTAAGTTTTTATCCTCACCATTTAATACAAAATAAAAGGAAATGGACGGATTGCGTTCATGCATTATCCTGATTTTATTAGCAGCAATACGACAATGTGGACAAGTCAGGCTCATAAATACAATAATATGTTTTCCTTCAGAAAGTGTTTTTGGAGGGACATTAAGGCTTGCATGACTGTATAATGTATCTAATTCAAGTTTAAAATTTTCTTCAGGTTTATTAAGATAGGCTTCGGAATAATTAAGTTCAACAGGATTAAGAATAAATGGCATTGCAAAGGAGGTAAGAAAAACCAATAAAATCAGATAATTTGGTAAACGATTTTTTTTATTCCCCTCTTGAGAGGGGGTGTGTTGGACAGTGGGTTGCAGGGGTATGTTTTTTTTCCACCATCCGTTCCAATACTTGTACAAAACAAAAAACAGTACAAGCATTACTACATTTTTTATCAATGCCTGTAAAGGAGTCATAATGATAGAGGAACCAAAACAGCCGCAATTCCCTTTATTCCCGGTAAAGAAAATTAATAATACAAGATAAACACAGAATATCAGCAGGACAGAAATTCCCAATTTATAAGCTATTTTACGAAGACAAAGATTGAAGAGAAGAAGAACCCCTATAAAAAATTCAAGACCAATCAGAATACGTGCAAAAAAAGGCGCTACCTGCCAATTGATAAAACCTAAATCTACAAAAGTATATTCAAAAGGCTCAATAGGGTATAACTTGGTATATCCGGAAAAAATAAATACTGCGCCCATTAAAGCACACAGTAAACCGAAACTAATTTTTTTTAACATGTCAGGAAGGTAAAAAAAAAGCGTTCCTCATTGAAGAACGCTTTTTTAATACTATTTATAATAAAATTATTTTAATGTACATGCTTTGGTAGTTGTATAACCGCTATTTGTAGCTGTATAACCCATACAATTTCTTCTTGCATCATCTTTGTGAGATTTTGTGAAAGTTGTTATATCAGTAGTAGCTGTTGAACCAGGAACTGTGCTTGTGGTTGTACAAGTACAAGTACGATCTTTTGCACAAGAAGCAAAAGTAAATGCAGCAATCACTGCGGAAAATAATAAAACTTTTTTCATGTTTTTAGGTTTTTTAGTGATTCTATTTTTTGTTAAATTATTTTAATGTACATGCATTGGTAGTTGTATAACCGCCAGTTGTTGCAGTAGAACTCATACAGTTAAATCTGGCATCTTTTTTTGTAGCTTTAGTAAAAGTTACAATGCTTGTGTAAGAAGTTGATCCAGGAGCAGTACTCGTATTTACACAAGTACAAGTACGATCTTTTGCGCAAGAAGCAAAAGTAAATGCAGCAGCTACTGCAACAAAAAATAAAACTTTTTTCATGTTTTTATGTTTTTAGGATTAATTTTTTTATTAATTCGGAGGCAAATGTATAAATATAATTTGATTCTACAAAAAACAGAAAAAGTTTTAAATTCGATTATTTAGAATGATTCTAAATAACTATTGTTGCTTTACAGGAATAGCGCTATAAACACTTGTACCACTAACAGCGGTTATATTAACAGGCAGTCCGTTTGAACTGATAGCACTTCCATTCAGTTCTTTAAAATTAACGGGTAAAGAACCATAAAAACTGCTACCGCCAATTTCTTTCAGATTCATTGGCAATGCCCCATAAACACTGCTTCCTCCTATACTTTTAATATTTACATCCATTTCATCACTTATTAATTTCACATTAATAGAGCCATCATCATTTACCGGTACCGTTGCAAATTTGTTGAAATTGGTTTTATCGGCTTTTGCTTCATTTACTATGGTGGAATTTTGAACAACAAGTGTTATAAGCGCTACCGCTATTATTGTTAAAACAGTTTTAGTATAAAAATCAGGTTTCATGGTTTGATATTTTATTTGGTGTTTTGCGAAATTACAATATATATTTTAATGCCGTACAAGTATCAGGCAAAGGTGCAGAATGTCGAGGTATTGCTGTCACTCTGAGCTTGTCGAAGAGTGTGGGAAGCCATCGCACATGTTTCGTAAGGCTCAACATGACTCTTGCGCAGTAAGTCAGAGCTTGTCGAAGACCTTGGTAAGACATTTATGTTTGAAAGTTCAAATCTATAGCAATAACATCTGCAAAAATTGTCGAATTGAAAAAGATTACCTTTGCAACTCAAAAAATTCATTTCTTATGGCAAAAGTACAATTTGGTAAATGGTTAGGCGGAGGCTTGGGTTGGGCATTAGGCGGACCATTGGGTGGCGTTTTGGGATTCGCGTTAGGCTCCGCATTCGATGCGGCAAGCGTTACTCTGAAAGTGGATAATAACGGTTCTTATATTTCGGACGGCATTTCTCAGGTAGGGGATTTTGCTGCCAGCTTATTGGTTTTGTCGGCAGCGGTAATGAAGAGTGATGGAAAAATATTAAAAAGTGAATTGGATTATGTGAAAAACTTTTTGGCACAACAATTTGGTGAAGCCCATGCCCAGCAACAATTACTGCTACTCAAAGAAATCCTAAAACAAGAAATTCCTTTGCATCAGGTTTGTATTCAGATTAGGCAGTCTATGCCTCATTCTCAAAGATTGCAAATCATTCATTATCTCTTTGGAATTTCTAAAGCGGATGGTAATATTCATGAGTCGGAATTACAAACCATACAAACAATTGCCAGTTATCTGAGTATTAACCTCGCCGATTTTAATTCGCTTAAAGCAATGTATTTCCGTGATGTAAACAGCGATTATAAAATTCTGGAAATTGAATCTTCCGCTTCTGACGAAGAAATAAAAAAAGCATATCGTAAAATGGCTGTGAAATTTCATCCTGATAAAGTTGCCGCTCTTGGTGAAGACGTTCAAAAAGCGGCGAAGGAAAAATTTCAAAAAGTACAACAAGCGTATGAAAATGTTAAAAAACAACGAGGTTTCTCTTAGAACTAACAACACCTTCCATTGGAAGGTGTTGTTACTCGAATAATCTCCATTATGGTAAATCTACAATTACTTATTTAGTCACAATTATTTTTTGTTTTGAGATACCCTGTTTATTTTGTCCGGCAACTATATAAAAACCAATGCTTAAGTCATTCACTAATACACTATAGTTATTGCCGGCATTTAATTTTAATGATTGAACCAATCTTCCTGCTTCATCCATAATATAATATTCTCCTTCATTTACAGATGTAATAGTTACTGATCCACTGCTGGGGTTTGGATAAATACTCAGCAGTTCAGCATTTAAAAGTGAATTTGCCGGTTTAGTGGTAATGCCTGTAATCATTGCATTTGAAGAGGTTGTAACATTTAAAGAATAATCCTCTACTTCACCATAACTGGAATTTCCACAAGAAGTAACATTGGGTCCTGAACCTGAATCAGTACATCTGATTCTCATTCTAACCATGCCTGATATTGCTTCGTTGGGAGGGTTTATGGTTGTGCTGAATGGACCTGTTCCGGCGGCAGAAGTATAAACACTTTCACCTGCATCTGTAAAATCACCATCATTGTTCCAGTCGCACCAGATTAAAATCTTGTCAGTAGAATATGGATTACCAATTGAAACAGTAATTGTTGATGGCGTACCAATTGCAACATCTGTGGATAATGAACTATAATCAGTATAGGAAGAATTTGTACTGCTGTTATTAATACTTCCCATCGTCACATTAGTGATATGTTCGTATGAAATTGTGTTTGTTCCTGCTGCGCAATAAGCCGTTCCTCCGGTAATTGTCATGGTAATGGCATTACTTGTTCCTGTTGCCGGGTTGGCGCAAATCGAACTTGAAGTCATTACACAGGTAACAATTTGACCATCGCTTAAGGTGCTGGTGGTAAAGGTTGCCGAGTTTGTTCCTGCATTTGCTCCACTTACTTTCCATTGGTAAGAAGGGGTTGTTCCACCATTAGTTGGTGTTGCGGTAAATGTTACTGAAGCACCGGAAGTCCCGGGGGTTGTGCCGGATGTTAATGCTATTGAAACGGCTGGAGTTACGGATGAATTGGTTGTTACGGTAATTGCATTTGACATCGCAGGATTTCCGGTTACACCCGGAAGGTTAGAAGTCATCACGCAAGTTACCACTTGTCCATTTGTTAATGAAGCAGTAGTATAGGTTGCTGAGTTTGTTCCGGCATTTACACCGCCTACTTTCCATTGATAAGCGGGAGTTGTACCACCATTGGTGGGAGTTGCCGTAAATGTTACAGAAGAACCGGTACAAGAAGGATTAGAACCGCTTGTAAGTGCAATAGACACTCCTGCTGTAGCAGTTGTTGTTCCTGTAACATTGATGGTGTAATCCTCTACTTCGCCATAACTGGAGTTTCCACAGGAGGTAACATTAGGACCAGAACCTGTATCAGTAAGCCTGATTCGCATTCTGACTGCTCCTAATGTAGTGCCAACAGGAGGAGTAATACTTGCGCTGAAAGGTCCTGGTCCGGCAGCGGAGGTAAATACATTTTCACCTGCATCCGTAAAAACACCATTGTTATTCCAGTCGCACCAGATTATTACTTCGTCTGATGCATACGGACTACCATTAGTTACGGTTATTGTAGCAGAACTGCCCATTGCAAGGTTTGTAGATAAAGAGGTGTAATCTCCATAGGAAAGATGTGCAGTAGCGTTATTGATGCTTCCCATGGTAACGTTAGAAATATATTCATAAGAAAGATTTGTTGTACCTGCTCCACAATAGCTTGAACCGGTAATTGTCATAGTAATAGCATTGCTTGTTCCTGATGCAGGACTTGCGCAAGCTGAATTTGAAGTCATTACACAGGTAACAATTTGCCCGTCGCTCAAAGTTGTAGTTGTAAAAGTTGCTGAGTTTGTGCCTGCATTTACACCGCTTACTTTCCATTGATAAAAAGGAGTAGTTCCTCCGTTAGTTGGTGTAGCGGTAAAAGTTACAGAAGCACCGGCAGCACTTGGATTTGAGCCGGAAGTTTGAGCAATTAAAACCGAAGGAGTTACTGCAGAAGAGAAACTGATAGTGATGCTGTTACTTGTTGCAACAGGTGTACTTGCACAGGCAAAATTAGAAGTAAGTACACAGGAAACTATTTGTCCTACAGTTAAAGAGGTTGTGGTAAATGTCGCACTATTTGATCCTGCAACAGCACCGCTTACTTTCCATTGATAAGATGGTGTAGTGCCTCCATTGGTTGGTGTTGCTGTAAATGTTTTGGAAGCGCCTGAACAAGAAGGATTGCTACCCGTAGTAATTGCAATTGAAACCGCAGCGGCTACGCCCGAATTGATACTCATGGTAATAGCATTGGATGCTGCAGGGTTTCCGGTAACGCCTGAAAGATTAGAAGTCATTACACAAGTAACTACTTGCCCGTTTGTTAAAGTAGTTGTAGTATAAGTGGCTGAGTTTGTTCCGACATTAGTACTTCCTACTTTCCATTGATAAGCAGGAGTAGAACCTCCATTGGTAGGTGTTGCTGTGAATGTTACTGATGATCCTGTACAAGTTGGATTAGAACCATTGCTTAGGGAAATAGAAACTCCTGCTGCTAAAGTTGAAGTGCAGGGAGCTATCTGATAAGAAAATATCCTTGTTTTAGCGGCATCAGGTCCTGTTGATCCTCCCATATATTCACTGGTATTCCAGAATGTTATTCCGTCTGGGTCAAGTGTGGTTTGAGCGTAATCACCAACCCTGTTCACTCCGCCTGTTTGAGATCCGGTACCGGCAATGGCAACAGCTTCTGTTACCGGCAATGTTCCTAGCGGATCACATGATCTTCTTCCGGTATAATATAGCCCTGGATAGATTGAGGTTGAATTTGCTTTTAAGTAACTTAGTCCGATAGAGCCATTATTATCCATCGCTATACAACCAATCCAACGTGTACTTGCATCCGGAGCATAAATTCCTTCCTGATACATGGACCAAACACCAGTGCTGGTATTTTGGCGTAGTTCACACCATTTGATGCTTCGTTGTGTTGAGCTGATTTTTACTGCCCAATTCAATAGTACGGTATTGTAACCACTCCATGATTTCCATTGTGCTCTGTACATGAATACACCACCAAGACCATCTAATTTCTCGGAAGTACCTGGTTGAGAAACGTCATTCCAATTTGAATCATAAGAAGCATCAAATGCCGCTGTAGGGATATTTCCGGCTAATGTTATTGTCGCTGTTGGAGTTGCCGGCACCCAGTTAACAGCCATATTATAGATATTTACAGCATCGGAATACCCTGATCCCCAACCATTGTCGGAATAGGAAAAAATTGGACATGGTGTACCCGGTGCTGGCAATGTGCCATCTGCTGCATCACCGGTAAGAGGTACAAAAAAACCTGATTTTGGAGGTGAATAGTTTACATAAACTGAGCGTGCACCGGGGGTGCCGGCAATCATAGCGGCTCTTTCAAAACAAAATACTTTTTGAGTACTCTGGTTAGAAGTCATGTAATAACCATCCTGCCAAACGCAGAATTTAAGGTAATCAGGAAATTGTGATGATACATACGTATAGGTGTAGTATGAACCGGTTGGGTCATTGGTAGTAGAAACTGCGATAAATATTTTGTTATCGGTACTTGAACCAAATTGTGCCAGAAACCAACGGTCAGCAGCTTTATCATACATAACTATTGGATCACCTGCATTGTCGGTTGCAGGATTCCATAAATCCCCCAATGTTCCTGTTAGTATGTTTGCTCCGTTAGGTTTATTATAAATTTTGAAGGTTGTAGAATTGATCATTTGTATATAATGATTTGGACCTACAGCGCCAGATGGATCAAAAGGTCTGAAACCACTGGCTGTTTGTCCGGCTATATTTGCTCTGGTTGGGATAGAAGGTATATTTCCCATAGTCCCCTGGATTGTTTTTGAGTCGTTGCCATATTCTGGACCATCCTCCACAGTCTTACGAAACTTCTGTGCTATGCGATGTTCCCGATCTTCGGATTCTTTTTTATCATACAATTTATTTTCATCAACAGGATTTTCTGCAAATATTTCGCGGATAGGTCTGGTTACATGAAACTCAGATGCCACAATAACTCCTGTTTTGTTGTCTTGGGCTTGTAGTTGCACAAAGCCCCCCAACATCAAAATGCTTAAGTAAATTTTTTTCATTGGTTTTGTAAAGATTGGTTGATTATTAGGTTATTTCTCTTAAATATATTATTTTTATGAAACATTATTCTGTATCGTATCGTTAAAGCAGAATTTTTTTTGCTTGGCAAGGGTAGGAAGTTTTTTTTAATCTCCAAATATTATTTCAAAAAAGTTATTAACAATTTAATTCTTAATATGTTTAAAATTGTAGAATAATATTCTTGTAAATGAATAAATACAGGACTAATGCACGATTTTAAAAAACGAAATTTATTTATTGTTTAAACATTAAAATAATTGAAATTTGGAATTATTTAGGCGAAAAGGACTTGCATTGTACTGTTTTTTAGAAAGAAAATCTAAACAATTTCGATTGATCGGGGTAAATGTTTTTGAGGATTTGAAATTTTTCGTAGAATTTTATTTTTTTTTAGTGAGGAATTAAATAAGGCATTGTAAAGTGTGTATAATGTCAAGTTTCAAACGTTGGAAAAAGGTTACCCTGCAGTTTGGATTAAAACAGGAAAGAATTTGAAAATAAAAAATGGAGCTGCCTCAATGATGAGGAAGCTCCTGATAAAATAATTCGAGAAATTATTTTAAAATTTATATCTGAATGATGCTACTATGTTCCTTCCGGCGGAACTAATTCCTGATGCAAAAACGCGGTAATGAGTATCAAACAGATTTTCTACGCCAATACTAACCATGAAATTTCTGGTAATATAATAACTTGTTTTAACATTTAACGTTATCCAGGAAGGCATATATCCGTCAATTGGATTAGCGGAGTAGGCTTCGTTATCTTCTTTTCCGCAGCTATAATCTCGGGATAATTTTGCAGCACTGTATATACTATAAATTTCGCTGTTAAATTTTTTGAAATGATACAAAAAGCTTGTTTTCCCGAACATTGGTGGGATGTGATCCAATGCCATTACAGAATCTTTATTCACATCCTTATATTGTCCGTAAGTATAAGTTAAGGATGTTTTAAACGAAATATGATCGGATAAGTCAGCAGTGATAGCGCCATACAATCCTTGTATATAGGCTTCGTCAACATTTTGAGCAGCCTTTATCTGGCTTAAAGTGCCATTAAATAATATGGAATCTTTACCATCCAATTTAAACTCTTTTGCAACAATTGCGTTTTTTAATAATGTATAATAATAATTCGCTTCAAATTTTACTTTATCATCCAATAGTATTGTTGACAAACCGCCTTCAATATTATATGCATATTCGGGTTTTAAATCAGCATTGGGAACAATTACAGTATTTCCGGTTGACTCAAACACTTTGCTCATGTCATCTATGTTAGGAGCTCTAAAACCGGATGAACCTAAAATGCTGAATCTGACGTTTTTTTCAGGCATAATTACTAAACCTAAATTCCCATTCAAAGCATTGTTGGTTTGCTTAACAGATGTGAATGGGAACTGGAAGGTGGAAACAGCCGATGACGTATCAAAATTTGATGTCAATGTGTTGTGTGTAAAACGTAAGCCCTCCGACAAAATTAATTGTTCATTGATTTCCCAACTGTGTGTTAAATAGGCTCCGATGTTCATGGTTGTGCTGCCTCCATTCGGGTAGCGGGTATCAACAGGAGTAATATTAGTGCCGGTATAAATATTGGTTTTTGTGGCTGTTGAGGTTACACTATTTCCTACTACTTCTATCCCATAACTTAATTCATGTTTTTCTTTCAGTTGTTTTCTTAAATCCGCATTCAAAGAATAAACATTTACTTTTTCTGTATTGGTCGTTCTGTTATTATTTTCGCTGCCGCTGGTATAATCAGTACTGAATTTTCTGCTGAAACGTTCTTGTGCAATGTCCTGATAAGCTAAGGTTATTCTCATATCATCAAAAAGTTTTCCTTCTGATTTTATAGTTGAATATAATGATGCCAGCAACCTGTTTTGCGGGCCGTAACCGTTTTCTGCAAATTTTAAGTTACCATTGCTGCCCAGCTCAGTCAAACGATCATAACGGTTTATTTTTGATGATGTGGAGTATTGAACGTTCATTCCAATATTAATTTTTTCATTCACTTTATACAGCAATTTTTCCATCAAGTCGGTTTGAGAATAACCACTGAATTTTTGAATATTAGGGTTGCTGTTTTTTATCATACTGTCGGCTGTACCGGCAGAGTTTTTGCCAACATAATAATAGCATCGGCCAAAATCAGCATTTGGTATTCGGGCATAGCCTGTGCGTAAATCATCAAAACTGCTGTAACTGATACTTGTTAAAGAAGCCAGTTTTTTATATCCCAGGTTGAAATCTACATGTCCTGTTTTTTCCTGATTGGCGCTTGAATAGCGCAAATACGAATTAATTTTAAAATTCATTTTATCATTACCAAAGATTGGGTTTTTAGTGTAAAAGTGCATTACTCCACCAAGAGCGTCACTTCCATACATAACAGAGGATGGCCCGTAAACAATTTCGGTACGATCAAGCATAGAGGGATCGAGTGTAATTACATCCTGCAAATGTCCGGCACGATAAATCGCATTATTCATCCTTACCCCATCCACAACAATCAAAACCCTGTTGGCTTCAAAGCCCCTGATAATAGGACTTCCTCCTCCCGACTGGCTTTTTTGAACCATAATATTTCCAGTATTTGAAAGCATATCGGCAGATGTTTGCGGATTACTCAACTCTAATTCTTTGCTTTTGATAACCTCTATTGTAAAAGGAACGTCTGATTTTTTTTCTTCCGCTCTATTGGCAGAAAAAATGACTTCATTCAAATTAATAAGCCGGATAGGGAGGGTGTCGTTTATTGTATTTATTTGAGCATTGGCACTTGTGATGCCCAATATTGATATGATAAATATTATATTTTTTTTCATAATATGTGTTTTAAAATATTTTTTTTGGATTTAAATAGTTTGAATTTCATCTCTGTGAAACTCATTTACCTCTGTGAACTCTGTGTTAAAAAACTTCAACACAGAATTAATAATTGATGTTATGTAATACCCCAGAGGGGCTTAATATTGGTAGTAATTGAACGTCCAAACACCTATAAGCCCCAGTGGGGCGAAATATTACGCTCCTAAGGAGCTAAATTCAGAGGCGATTGATATTCCTACCAATCTTACGCTCCTCTGGAGCTAATTTGCGTAACAGGAGATTAATAATTAAATAATTGAACGGGAATAAAAATTTAATTTGAGAACTTAAACAAATTCAGGAGGAAGCGAATCTGTTTCTATTATTGAAGATTTGAAAATTAAATTGGTTGGAAAAAAATTGTGTCGATATATTGAAGAAATATTAAATTTAATAGATTGTTCATTCAAAAAATACAACTTAATTACATTGTCCGTTGCTTTTTTTTGGTTGCCGCTTTTTATTGGTTTATTAGCAATGTGGGTATTAATATGGTCTTCAAGATTACTGAATAATGATTCTTCTTTTGTGTCATTAATACAATAAAAAGTGATAGAAGAATGTGTTTCAGTTATTTTAATAATATCGTACATTTTATTATTATAGCGCATTTCTTTACCAGATTCCAGCCATTCAATATCTTGTAAATTATTTTTGTTGATGGTAACAGATGTGAGCTTTTTATTAATAATATCCGGTTTTATTTCAGACCATACTTCATTTTTTATTTCATATTGAACAGCTTTAAAGGCAATAAAATAGCCTACTGTATTAAACAGAAAAATAAAAAGTAAAAATATAACAAGGACTTTTTTCATTGTATGAGAGCAACAAAAGTATATTAAAAAGCTTTCTTAACCAAAACCAATTACTTCTTTAACTCGTGTAAACAGAATTTACCTAAAGCTTAAATGATACACCAGCTTGCATCATGGGTCCACCTAAACCAACTTCTGCATTTACTCCAATAGCATCAGTAAAAAAATAGCGCAACCCTACACCAAATCTAAAGGCTACCGGAGCTACTATGCCGCTAATTGTCACAGCCGGACCAGAACCAGGATAATTGTCGTAAACTTTTGTGCTCTTATACCCGGCACCCCAGGTAAGGTAGGGATCAATGCTTGAAGTGGTTGCAAAGTGATAATTCATTTTACCTAAAATGCGATATTTTTTTATTCCCCCTGTGTACCATAGGTTATTGCTTGATTGATAATGAATTTTGGCATCCGCATAAGTGAATTCAAAACCAAGTCCGATTTTATCACTTACCATAAATTCAACTTTTCCACCAAAATGACCAAAATTACGTATTGTCCTGTTCATTGCTATGGAATCCGATGAGTAAGCCGCTCTCAGTAAGGTACCATTAATATATGGAAAGCCCCAAAAAGCATCGATAAGAATTGTTCCTTGTCCTACACAATTGCTTGATGACTGACCTTTTTGTGCAAAAGAAACTGAGTTAATAAATAAAATTACGATTACTGTAACAAGGATTGTTTTTAAAAATTTCATTTTGTGAGATTTAAAAGAGTTATAACTTTTACAAAAAAAACTTCTCGAAAAAGAGTAAACATACATTGCCCTTTTAAATGCAAGGTAAAAACAAAATATGAATAAACAAGAGAAAAAAGTTCAGGCAGAGATGGAAGTATTTCTACCCAAATTACAATCCTAAAATAATTTCATCCGGATTTTTCCCTCCAAACAACATTTTGATTGGGTTGTCTAACATCTCTTTTACTTTTACAAGAAAACCAACCGATTCACGTCCATCAATAATCCGATGATCATACGATAATGCAACATACATCATCGGGCGAATAACAACTTGTCCGTTAATAGCAACGGGGCGTTCTATCACATTGTGCATACCCAGAATGGCGCTTTGCGGCGGATTAATAATGGGCGTACTCATCATGGAACCAAACACACCTCCGTTTGTAATGGTAAAGGTTCCTCCACTCATATCTTCCAATGTAATTTTATTGTCGCGAGCCTTCTGTGCAAGATTTTTTATTGCATTTTCAATTTGCCCCAGACTCATTTGTTCCGCGTTGCGAATAACCGGAACCACTAATCCTTTAGGGGCACTCACAGCAATACCGATGTCGGCGTATTTGTGAAACACAATTTCGTCACCGTCAATCATACCGTTTACAGAAGGGAAAAGGTGTAAGGCTTCGGTAACGGCTTTTGTAAAGAAGCTCATGAAACCAAGGTTTGCTCCATGAATTTCTTTAAACTTGTCTTTATATTTTGCACGCAAAGCGTAAATGGCACTCATATCCACTTCATTGAAAGTGGTAAGCATGGCTGTCTCGTTTTTTACTGCTACTAAACGCTGTGCTAGTTTTTTTCGTAACGCTGAAATTTTAGTCCGCTCCGTATCTCTTGCTCCTTCCCATGTTACTATAGATGATGAATCAAAGCCGGACGTCATTGCATTAATTATATCAGCTTTTGTAATGCGACCATCCCTACCTGTTGCTTTAACTTTATTTGTGTCAATATTGTTTTCGGCAATCATTTTTTTTGCAGCAGGTGAAGGAATTCCATTTGCGTATGTTTCTTCTGCTTTTACAGTTTCTTTAACAGTTTCCTTTTTAGGATCTGCATTTGACGCTACTTTAACTTTAGAACTTTCAACTTTCAAACTTTCAACTTTTTTCACTGAAGTATCAATGGAGCATATTATTTTTCCTACTTTTATTGTATCTCCTTCGGCAGCTAATAATTTAACAGTACCTGATTCTTCCGCATTGATAGTTAATGTAGCTTTATCAGAATCTATTTCAGCCAGCTCCTCATCCTTTTCTACATATTCGCCATCTTTTTTTAACCAATGTGCAATCACTACTTCAGTAATTGATTCACCCGGACTTGGTACTTTCATTTGTATCGTTGCCATGTTTTAATAGATTTTAGATATTAGATGTTGGATATTAGAGGGGAGTATTCCAACATCTAATATCCAACATCTAACATTTTTTTTATTATTTTTCAAAAACTTTTTTAACGATTGCCTGTTGCTGTTGTTCATGCATCTTGCCATAACCCGTTGCAGGGCTTGCACTTTCATTACGACCAATATATTTCAAATTTACCTCCCGGAATGAACTGAACATAAATGTCCAGGCTCCCATATTCTTTGGTTCTTCCTGTACCCATAAATATTCAACAGCATTTTTATATTTCGCAATTATTTCTTTCAATTGAATTATTGGTAATGGATACAACTGCTCTATTCGGACAATTGCCAATTCATCAGTATTGTTTTTTTGTTTGGTTTCAATTAAATCATAATAAATTTTACCGGTACAGAATGCTATTTTCTTAACGGATTTTACATTTGCTGTTGAACCTGTCCTGAGCTCTTCGGCTGCGCTCTGGGTAAACTCCATCGAAGGGTCATCAATTACCTCTTTAAAACCGCCGGTGGTAAAATCATTCACAGAAGATACACATGTTGGGTACCGCAATAATTTTTTAGGTGTAAAACAAATTAAAGGTTTACGAAAATTTCGTTTTATTTGTCTGCGTAGCACATGGAATTGATTTGCAGGAGTTGTGCAATTGACAATTTGCATATTGTTTTCGGCACACTGTTGTAAAAAGCGTTCCATGCGGGCACTTGAATGTTCTGGTCCCATTCCTTCATAACCGTGTGGCAGCAGCATTACCAGCCCTGTCATTCTCTTCCATTTATATTCTGATGAAGAGATAAATTGATCAATGATAATTTGTGCCCCGTTGAAAAAATCACCAAACTGTGCTTCCCATATTGTCAAAGCATTAGGCACTGCCATGGCGTAACCAAATTCAAAACCCAACACAGCATATTCTGAAAGAAGCGAATTGTATATTTCTAATTTCCCTTTTGCATCAATATTATTCAGTGGTATATATTGTTCTTCTGAATCTTCAAGAGTAATAACTGCGTGGCGGTGTGAGAAAGTTCCACGCTCCACATCCTGCCCGCTGAAACGTACATTGTGCCCCTCATTCATCAAGGTTGCGTATGCCATCAGCTCTCCCATTGCCCAATCATAATTATCATTGGCAATCATCGCGGCACGATTTTCGAATAGCTTTAATGTCTTATTGAAAAATTTTTTATCCGTCGGTAAGAAAACTGTTTTTTTTGCAATTTCTAAAAATATATTTTTATCGATCGATGTGTCTGGAGATTTATCGAAATCACTTGAATCAGCCATTTTGTAACCTGTCCAATTACTTTTCAGAGAAGATGTAATTTGTGTTTTCTCCGTTTTTTTTGCTGAATCTAATTTTTCCTGAAGAAGGTTTTTGAAATTTTTCTCCAACTCTTTTGCAAAGTTGGCGTCAATAACTCCTTGTGAAATCAATTGTTGAACATAAATTTCTCTTGGGGTGGGATGCTGTGCAATAATTTTGTACAATAAGGGTTGGGTGAAACGAGGCTCATCACCTTCGTTATGGCCATATTTACGGTAACACAAAATATCAATAAAAACATCGCGATGAAATTTCTGACGAAACTCCAATGCTAATTGAACAGTGTAAACCAAGGCTTCAACATCATCACCATTTACGTGAAATACAGGAGCCAACACTACTTTGGCGACATCCGTACAATATGTACTGGATCTTCCATCCAGATAATTAGTGGTAAACCCTACCTGATTGTTAATTACAAGGTGAATTGTGCCGCCTGTTTTAAATCCATCGAGCTGACTCATTTGTATTACTTCGTATCCTATTCCCTGCCCAGCCAATGCTGCATCACCATGAATTAATATCGGACAGACTTTATTAAAATCTCCCTTGTGTAAATTGTCAATTTTAGCGCGGGAAATTCCTTCCACAACAGGGTTTACAGCTTCCAGATGTGATGGATTTGGAGTCAGACTGATGTGAAAATGGAGACCATTTTTGTTTATCCTGTCGCAGGAATATCCTGCATGATACTTGACATCCCCTTCAAACAGCGTGTCATCGGATAAGTATCCTTCAAACTCAGAGAAAACATCTTCCTGTTTTTTATCCAGAATAGTAGTCAATACATTCAATCGTCCGCGATGAGCCATGCCAATCACAAAGTCCTGAATGCCCATATCGGCACCTTTTTCGCAAATGGCATCTAATGCGGGAATTGTCGCTTCCGCTCCTTCTAAAGAAAAACGTTTTTGACCAACAAATTTAGTATGTAAAAAATTTTCAAACCCTACTGCTTCATTTAGTTTATGCAAAATTATTACCTTTTCCCGCGTGGAAAAATCAGATGTGTTTTTACACCCTTCCATCTTTTTTAGTAGCCAGTCATTTATTTTAGGGTTACGAATATACATGTATTCTGCACCAATGGATTGACAATAGGTTTGGCGCAAGTGTGCAATGATGTCTTTCAATTTTGCCGGACCAATACCAATCTGGATTCCTGCCTGAAAAATCGATTCCAAATCCGTTTGGCTTAATCCAAAATTTTCTATATCTAATGTTGGGGAATATTTTCTTCGTTCACGAACAGGATTTGTTTTCGTAAATAAATGTCCACGTGAGCGGTATCCGTTTATCAGATTGATTACATCAAATTCCTTTTTTACTTCCAGAGGTATCTCCGTTTTCTCCAAATAATTTTTGCGTGCAAACTCGAAACCTTCGAAAAAATTTTGCCAACTATTTTCTACGGAATTTTTATTTTTTAAATACAGTTGAAATAATTCTTCAACTGAAGAGATGTCTGCGTTGCCCAAATTGGAAAATTTATCCATACTATTTCTTTACACTGATTTGATTCTTCAAATTTAATATTTTTAAAAGTAGCAAAGGGAAACGTTTTTCGCTGGTAATTTATCAGGAACGAAGAATAATTCAGATGACTTCAATTCAGCACATTATTCAGGAGCAATAGTTTACTTCCCCATAAATTAAGGCATGTTGAGGGAAAAGCGATAACGTTATGTGTCTATGTTTAGGTCATTTATAATTTATTTTTCTCCTTCACATTTTCCAATCGCAATCGTTCTACAATCCTGTTGTTAATAATATGTTCATTGATAAGCTCCTCTACATCGCTTAATTCAACACCGACATAAAAAACACCTTCGGGGTATATTACCATTGTTTGCCCGAAAACACAAATACTCAAACATCCGGATTTTTGAACACGAACTTTAATTGGCAAATTCAATTCTTTCAATTTTTTTTTAAATGCATCCTCTATCACTAATCCGTGCGCCTCACCGCAACTTTTACGAGAAGTTTCCGGAGCTCTTTGATTGGTGCAAATAAAAATGTGTTTATCGTAAATCATAGTTCAGTTTTTTTGACACCTATGCCATAGTTTTAGAATAGGCACTACAAATCTACGAATACGAAATCAAGATGCGAAATCATTGAAATATTAATATGATATTCTAATTAGAATTATGTAAATTTGTAGTTCGTTTCATATCAACAATAATGATCGCAACTCCATGAAAAAAAAAATTCTCAGTCTCGTTTTATTTCTTACTGCCGCAACAGTATTTATATATGTTTTTTTTATTTACGGAGAGGGAAAATCCGTTCGCCATCTTCCAATTTATGGATTGAAAAAATATGAAACAATAAATGGAAAAACAGATACTACTTTTCATACAGTTCTTGATTTTAGTTTTACCGATCAGGATGGACAAACAGTTACACAAAAAAAATTCGAAGGTTGTGTATATGTAACTGATTTTTTCTTTACCACGTGTCATAGCATTTGTCCAATAATGAGCTCACAAATGGAACGTGTAGCTGAAAAATTTAAAGGGAATAGTGAAGTGAAATTTTTGTCACATACTGTTGACCCCGAAATTGATACCGTTGAGCAATTAAAAAGATACGCAATAGATCACAACGCCGATTCCAAACAATGGATGTTTGTTACCGGAGATAAAAAATCACTTTACAGTATTGCACGAAGAAGTTACTTACTAAATGCGGAACAAGGCGATGGTGGTCCTGATGATTTTATTCACACAGAAAATTTCGCCTTAATAGATGAATACAAACACATACGTGGGTTTTATAACGGCACCGACTCAATCGAGATGAATCAATTAATGAAAGATATTGATTTGCTGTTAGCTGAATATCATAGCAAAGAGAAAAAGTAGAAAAGATTAGCCTGCAGTTCTTTTAGATCCTGTTAATATAGTAGAACACAAAAACCAACATCCCCTGCAAGAGCATAGTTCCGTCCAAAATTCCAGAATGGTAATAGGGTAAAGTTCTGGTTTTTCTATTTTTTATAAACACAAAAGTAGTTAAAGCCGAAATACATAGTGCCCAAATAATAAACCAACGGTTTTGTGTTTGATAATGAAATAATGAAATAATAAAAAAGATAAATATTGATAAATAAGAAATAGCGAGTGATTTATTTTCATTAATAAATAGCATTGGAATGGTTTTTAAACCATCTTGTTTATCGGATTTCATATCTCTGATATCGAAAGGAATTGCAATTGCAAAAATGAAAAAAAAGCGCTCTGCCAACATTTTAATAATATCTATGGTGTCGAGTTTGCAGTTTGATTGAGCTAAAGGCAGTAGAATTGTTGCAAACGACCAAACAAATGCAATTAAAAAAATTTTCAAGTAAGGTTTTTCTCTTAATCTAAAAAAGCTTTTCCTGTTTCCAAAAATAGGTATTGAATAAAGCAAAGTCAGCAAGGCTAAGGGGGACAATATTACTATTACTTCTTTTTTTGCAAGAAAAGCGGCGCAAATAAAACCTATTACAGATGCAAACATTAAAAAATTCAGCCCATTCAGGTTCTTTCTAAGCCATTTATAGTTGTCTGAATTTAATTTTTTTTTATCTGCTATTGCAGATACCAACTTGTGAATATTGTATTCAAATAGAGTTGCAAAAAAAATAATGAATAAATAGGAATGCCATTGCGGTTTCATGCCTAGTTGTATTTGTGTTTCAATAGTTAGAAAAACTGCCGCAAGGGAAATGTAGATGTTTGTATTGATTAATCCTTTAACTAGTGTCATAATTGTTTACCAAACCAATTTGTGCAAATGAAGTTCCAATATAAAGTTTTATTTACAGGAAAGACAGCATTATTTCTATTGTGAGAGATAATAGTTAACGAGAATGTACCTTCATTATTTCTAATGAGAACTGCGGATTGTTTATATATACATTATAGAATGAGTCATTATCAATGAAGCATATTGTTATATCGCTTAAAGCAATTGCGCTGAATGGGTAGATTCCTCCCGCTCCCCGATGCCCGAATATATGCCCATTACCAACAACTCTAACAATTTGATCGTCGTTGTTTATTCCTGACGATATTATTTTGACTTTGCCATGCTTAATAAAATATATTCCATTTACTCTTTCTCCTTTTCTGAAAACAGCGTCTCCTGCTTTACATTCCATTTGAAATTTATTCGATTCAATCTTATTTATCCAAATGGGAAGACAATACTGCTTGATTAAACAGGCAGTGTTGCTACATTCATCACAATTAATTTTTGCGCTCATTTTTGTTCAGCATATTGTTCTATACCATATTTCCTGACAATTCCCTGTAATCCATGCTCATCAACCAACCTTATTCCTTTTCTTCCATTTTTTATGATTAGTTTTTTCTTCTCAAATTCTCCAAGCTCCCTGATAACCTGCTCTGCCACAACACCTGTCATACCAGCGATTTCCTGCCTGGATAAATAAACATTTAAACTTTTATCAGATGGGTTGATTCCAAAAACTTCCTTGAGGAAAAGCAAAGCCTCGGCAATTTTTTCTTTTACATTCATTTGCATAAGATATTTCATTCTGATTTCTGTTTTTCGCAATTCACGTGAATAGAACTCCATCATTTGCAATGTAAATGATGGATTATTCATAAACGCATCATAAAGTGTATCATTATCAATAAAACAAACTGTTGTGTCGGTTAATGCTACAGCACTAATGGGGTATTTATCATCTCCTAATCCCCGATGCCCTAATACCCCTTCAGACGCTAATCGAACAATTTGTTCTTTTTTGTCAGCTCCTTTTGCTACTATCTTAACATTACCATTCTGAATAAAATAAGCTCCTTGGACATAACCTCCCTCTCTGAAAAGGCAATCTTTTTTTCGATGCTCAATTTGAATTTTTTTTAATTCAATCTTGTTTAGCCAAGCGGAATGAAGGTGCTTCTTAATGAAACAAGCCGAATTGCTACATTCTGTGCAGGTAATTTTTTTGCTCATTGTAATTGAGGGTTTGCTCATTGGTTATTTATTGTTTTTCAGTAATTTTGCAAATTCAAAATTTATAACAGTGTCGGTATTTTTTTGATTTTGCTCTCCCCTTTTTTCCCTCCTCCCCTGCAACACAACAGCAAAGTCGCAGGGAGAGGAATGGGAATCCATTTAGGGTTTTACCGGTCAGGGTAAAAATTAAATATTATTTAGCTCCCCAACATTTATAGATTGCCCAGCCCAGCCAAAAGATCACAGCCACCGCAAATATTAAACAAACAATTAGTGTCGTCATGCACCCGTCTGGTTTATTACCCTTTAGGGTTCCAATTGGTTTAATATCTTTTTTCGTTTCCAGGTTAGCCATTAGTTTTTAGTTTGCTAGTTGTTCATGCCTTTGTTAATTTCAAAGAATAGGAAACACCACTTATTTACATAAGCGGCGCCTATTCATTATTTATGCCAGCTGCCTTTTTTGAAAAGGCAGCTGCATAATTCTTTCCAAAGTAAAATTTAATCAGGGGGCACGCAAAAAGAAAATGGAACTCGGCTGATTTCTTATTATCAATCATCCCAATGATTTAAAAAAATCAATGTTCTATTTATTCAGATACTACATATATTTTGCGTAGCCCCCATTGTTTGAAAATTTATTTTTTTCCGAAAAAGTCATACCATTTCCTGGTTATGTTAAATCCTATACAGTAACGACTAGTTGTAAAGTCATTCTGGTTAAAGAAGTTGTTAGCCTGCTGATTAATGCTTTGGTAGTTTCCTACAAATATTTGAAACGAATGCCCTGTGGTGCCCAGATCAATTCCAAAACTAACATTGGGATGCGGGTTACTTGACGGATGCTGCGTCAGGGGTTGATCATAATTGGCTATAACACCCATTCCGTCTGTCAGTTTATATCTTCCCATAAAGGCGATAGCATAATGCATGTTATTCATTCTCGGTTTAATTGTACCTTCCTTACTCATGTATCCCTCTATATTATTAAAGTAGGAAATACTGGGCGATACCTGAACCGAAAACTTATCGGTAACTTTTCTGGCTATAATCAATTGGTTGAAATAAGAATACCGGTCAACGTCAGATACAAAATTTCCTTTCTTAGGAAGGGTAGATATTGCCATATTACCATAATAGGTAACGCTTATTGGACAGCCACCGGATACAGCTTGTTTGCTGAGTGCATATTTGATATTGCCGTCAACTAACATCCGTTCTTTGGTGAGGCCTAATCCTAACTGCAAATTATCAATAAGGGTATAGGATAATCCGAGGCGAATGTTGGCGGGCGCAAATATTCCATAAAAATCAGAATACCCGTTATTGATAACGCCAAAGCGATGCTGAATAGCGAATTCGAAGGTGTTTTTAACTGCCACCATTACAGTTTGATTGTCAATCAATAGGTTGCCGCCGAACGTGTTTTTTACACGTTTTGTTGGGGTTGCCTCATCTGCAGGAGCCACAGAAGCAGTAGGTGCTGTTGGCGCTACAGGTGCTGTGGGCACTTCCTGAGCAAAGCCAAGGTTGCCAATAGCCAATAGCGCAAAGCAAACAGTTCCGCAAAGCAGTTTATTAGGGACAAATTGTTTTATATTTTTTTTCATTTTGATTTTGTCTGTTAAATTATTATTAATTTTTCTTTGCACCCTGTTTTATCCATGCAAGGACAAGGTTGTTGATATTGCCGGGATTTTTGGCAGCCCCCATAGGCATTTGAGGGCTGAGTTTGCCAATTAATCGCTTGTAAATTGTGCTGTTTTCAGGATCCGCAACAAGAACAAAGTCGGGATCATCCATTAATGAATTGTACGCTTTGTCAGCCGTTAAATTAGGATCATGACCACCTGACGCATGGCAACCGCTTAGCGCACAATTTTTGGTAAAGAGAGGTACCAGGTCTTTTGAAAATGAAACTACCTTGGTAACTACCACCGGCACATCTTTGAGGATAAGTGTTGTGTCTTTAACACAACCTGCGATAAACACCCCGCCCAGTAAAGCTGCTATTATTATTTTATTTTTCATGTTGACATAGGTTAAGTATTTAATTTGTCAATTTGAAAATTTGAAAATTTATTAATTAAGCATGTTCATTGATACATTAACACATTTTCAAATTTTCAAATTGTTTCATCGATATTATTGAAAATGCAAAGTTAAACCAGCCACAATAGCATGTTCACCATCAGCACCATTAAACATAACTCCTACACCGAAAGGTTGATTAGCATGAGAAGATAAATCAACGTCATGTGCCGCATCAGAGGTGGTTAATGCACGTTTAAATAATATTCTCCATCCACTACCTGTGTAAAAAGCATTAGAAGTTATATCTCCTTTGCTTCCTGTATAGGGATCCACAATGCTTCCTGGTATGCATTTAGGTCCATCACCGGCGCCTATTTGCTTATAATCTGTACCCACACTTGGATCAATAGTAGTTGCATCGGAAAGTGTAAGAACACCATTGGTGTCAACTGCGGTTACTAAAACTGCGGCTCCACCAGAAAGTGTAGCACTTAATAAGATAGCGCTATTAGTATAACTCCCACTTGGGATTATCCATTTTGGAACGTTAACGCTGGTAGCTGTACCTGTAATAGTTAAGGATTGCTGATTATTAAATCCGCCATCGGTAGAATTTACCTGGGCATCATCATGTCTTCCATTACCATTTAGTGTGCCTCCAGCCCAATCTATATACGTATCTTGTCCCTGGTTACAATTTGTTACCTGAAGCATACGTGCCCTCCATACATCCAAAAATTCGCCAGGACCGTTTGTATACATTTCTGCACCGCTAATTGGTGTACCTCCGTAAGAAGAATACTTATGGCAGGCTGCATAGCAAGAAAGTGTATTAAAACCTGGGTTGGAATTGGCAATGTTAAACATCATCACAAATTGATCATGTATAAAAGGCGGTCTGAATGATTCACCATCAGGATTCAAAACCGGACCTCCGGATTCTTGTGCCCATCGTTTTGTAGTAGGATTAAAATACCACTGTTTGCTTTTTACGTTTTTTTGTGAGCAATTAAATTCCATAAGGAAATAGATATTGGAGGCATCATATAATGAACGCATCGTGATATCTGTAGAATTGCCGATAAAACCTTCAAAGACCCCATTTCCCAAATCCGGCACTACAGCATGTACTGTTAGTTTGGGTGCACTACTCCATACCCCTTCAACTGTGCCATCCCAAGCAGCACCTCCAATTGGTTGAAGTGTAGCTGTTCCTTGCGTAGCATTGAGTGTATCGGTGTTTAATACCGGGGTAACTTCTACCGGAGTTTGTAAGTCGAGCACCTGATCATGTTTTGTGCAACTCGCTAGTCCCATTGCGATGGCTGTTGCTATAATCGGCGCAGCCACTAAATACTTGTTAATGTTTCTCATAGGTTAATGTTTTTTTAATTATTTTGGTTGTTTTGGTTGATTTGGTTACTTTTTAAAATTTAAAAAGTCTGTTTTGTTTTTGTTTTTTTTTGTTGAATCTGTTAAAATTAGATATGTATTTGTTGAATCTGAAAGTATAGTATTAGTAATTGTTGTATCTATTTTAGCTATAACTGATTTCGTATTTATTGTATGCGTAGTCATTTTAGCTGTATCTGTTTTATTTGTATTTGCTTTAGTAGTGTTTATTTTTGGTTGTACTTGATCTACTTTTTTTTTGGTGCAAATTCTTTGATGTAATTTATCACTGTCCAGCGTTGCTCTTCGGTTAGTTCTTTTTTGAAAGAAGGCATGGGTTTTTTACCTTCCGTAATTTTCCAGAAGATAGCTCCATCGGTTTGTTCACCGAAATCTGCAGTAGTAAAATCGCGTACCGGTTTATCTAATTCCTCGCTTTTTGGTCCATCGCCTTTTCCTTTTTTACCATGGCAGGTAGCGCAGTTAGTACCATAAAGAGCTTTACCTGAAGCGATTGATTTTTCATTCGATGGAACTGGGTTTGTTTTCTTATTGGCATCCGCCGGAGCTACCCATTTTTCAGCTCCTCCTTTTCCCATAGGAATAAATGCAAAACAAAGTGTAGTTGCTCCAATTAAAACGAAACTTGAGAGTTTCATTTTGCTTATTTTACTGATAATGATTTTCATAGTTCTAATTTTTAAAGTTTAATTTTAGTGGTTAATAGTTAGTGGTTAATTAGTAGTATTAAGTAGTTGTTTTTTGTTTTAAAGTATCGCCTTCTTTTTTTATGTTTCGTATTAGCAGGAAGATATAAAAATAGGTAGTCCATACGCCTCCAAAAAGTAATGATAAAGTAATGATAATCCCCCATGGAGCGTGAGCCCCCCATAATGCACGAGGGAAGGGGTCTTTTATAATTGCAAGGGTGGTACCCCAGGAGGTGGTTGCACTATTTTCTAAATTTCCGAATTGTTCATTGTCCTCCAATCGCACTGCAACAGAGATAGTGCCAGCTGTATCCCCTGGAACGTTTTTTGGAAATTCAAAAGAAGCTTCACCATTTTCATTAGTAGTAATAGTATTCTCTTCTGCTGCAGGCATGATGCCAAATAAGCGCTTCACATAAAACTTTAATTCAACATCTTTTACCGGTGTTTCTTTTCCGTCTTTATCTATTTCAGTTACTCTAGCGGTAGCAATCCTGGAAGTATCATGAGGATTTAAGTTGAGGCTAAGATTTGCATTTTTGTAATGCATCTGCTCCTCAACATCATCATACAAATTTTCCTTTTCAATTTTAGCCACGATAGTGAAAGAGAGATCTTCACCTAAGGGCAAAACCTTTTGAATCTCTATCTCTGCTTTACCTTTATTATCAGTACTTGCACTTTTAAGAAGTTGTTGTTCATTGCCATTCAGGACATAGAAATTGACTGTAGCATTTATTGCAGGAACAAATTTTCCTTCTTTATTCTTTGTTTTTACTGTCGCAATGGACTTTCTGCTCATATCGGCTTTTTTATAATACGATAATGCGATGGTGGCTTCGCTTTTTCTTGAGGTTTTTGGTTCATCTTGCGCAAATGTGATATTGCAGAGCAAGCCTGTAATGATAATTGCAAGAGCTGTTTTTTTTATTATTTTCATTTTTAAATTTTTTTTTAATTAAATTAAATAGGTTCATTTTCATCCCACATCCGCGGGATGAAAATGAGTTTATCAGACCTGTTGTTTTATCGATTGGTCACCTGATATTGGCAGTCCTTCAATTGTTTTTGCATCTTCTGCCTCTCTTTCTTTTCTGAGTTCAATTGCTGTTGCATTATCGTGATTAATTTGTATTCCTTCTTCCACTTCCCAAACTGCCATCATAGGGAAAAGTTTTGAAAAAATTGTGATCACTAAGAATATTCCAGCAACACATGCCGCTTCAACAGAGAATTCAACATAGTTCGGGAAATAGTCTGACCATTGTGTAGTAACATCCTGAAT
Source organism: Bacteroidia bacterium (assembly GCA_036170475.1). GTDB lineage: Bacteria > Bacteroidota > Bacteroidia > 2-12-FULL-35-15 > 2-12-FULL-35-15 > 2-12-FULL-35-15. Next base: position 25,002 of record JAVHPE010000206.1, read on the forward strand.
CGGAAGGAAGGGGTGAAGCATTGTCGGTACTACAATCAGGTACCTTTTTATCCAAGCTCCAATTACTATAATAATACAGATAATGACAAGGGGTGTTATTTTTCGTCCTTTTGGGAAAGACATAACAATTATAGGTAGCAATACAGTACCAAATTGCAATGTCCAGAATACTTTTGAATAATCGCCATAAAATAAGTCTCTCAGTAAATGACCTTCAGCAGTTGCCATCTTGTAAGCCGGTATCCAGTATTCATTCATATTTAAGTAGGCATAAAAGAGTGTAAGTGCAAGAACAATGCGTCCTATCAAATCGAAATGCCGTGGTGTGAGATACTTTTCTAAGTGATAAAACTTACGGAAGGCAGCCATTCCCAATATTACGCCGGCAGAACCGGAGTAAAGTGCGCCAACAACAAAATAAATTCCGAAAACAGTACTGTTCCAACCCGGGCGTAGTGTCATGGCAAAAATGTAACTAACAACAGTATGCACTGAAACTGCGACAGGGATAATAACAATAGTCATAATGGTCATCGTTTTCTCTAACCTGTGCCATTGTGATTTGGTACCTTGCCAGCCAAGTGCCATTTTTGTGTAAAGCCATTTTTTGAATCTCTTAAATCGTGTATCAACAACGGTTAACCGATCCCTGCAAAGTGCCATATCAGGTATCATTGGCAGAAAAAGAAAAACAGTACTCCCTGTAAAATAGGTAAGTATAGAAATAACATCCCACATGAGTGGTGATTGCACTCTTCCGAAAAGAACAAGATTTCCAATTCTTTCCGGATGACCTAAATCAATGATTGGTTGAATTCCTCCAAAGAGCAAGGATACAAATGTGAGTAATTCGGCAGATCGGGTTATAGGTCTTCTCCACTCCTGTTTTGTAATCCGTAAGATAGCTGATACAAGCGTGCCTGAATGGCTAATGCCGATGAAGAATACAAAGGTGGAAATGTATAATCCCCAGGATACATAATCGCGCATGGCGGTAACGCCCAGTCCATGACCAAGCTGGTGGATATAACAATAAAGTCCCCAGCCCATAACCATCAGTAAAAATCCTACCCACATTTGAGTAGTTCGATTGAAAGTTCTTGTCGGGCGTAGACAATCTTCGCGAAGGGTTTCTATTTCTTGTTTAATATTATATTTTTCTGTTGACATTTTTTAGAATTTAAAATTTAGAGTTTAGTTGGATTTTGCGTTTCAAATTTTCAAATTGTTGCATTAGCAAATTTTATCAACATCTACATATTTTCCATATCCATGTTCTTAGGTTTTGTTCCTTTCCTTACATTGTTGATATCTTTCATATCAGGTATTGGATATTTCCTGTTTTTTGCCGACAAATAATACACGCGAGGCTCGGTGCCTAATTCTTCTAAAAATCGGTACCCACCATTATCTTCGAGGAGTTGGCTTAATTTCACAGTAACTCCCGATGCATTAGTAACAGCATCTTCATTCTGATCTCCAAAATAAATTGCATCCATTGGGCATCCGCTCACGCAGTGAGGCATTTTCCCTTGTCTGATCATGTCCGGGCAAAAATCACATTTCTCCACAGTTCCCATCCTTCGCGGTAACCCACGTTCAGGGGAATATGGCATATTGCCCACAGCAGCAACCTCCTCAGGACCAGGAGCACTCCAGTTGAAGAAACGGGTAGAATAAGGACAGGCAGCCATACAGGAGCGGCAGCCAATGCAACGTTCATTATCAATGAGCACAATTCCATCCTGTCTTTTAAATGTTGCTCCCACCGGACAAACTTTTACACAAAGGGGGCTATCACAATGGAAACACGGTTTGGGCATAAAGTAAGGGGCCGTAGTTTCTGAGTCTTTCATTTTGAATACCTTAATCCATTCTCGCTCTGGTGGAATAAAGTGCGCTTCCTGACAGGCATCTGTACATTTCTTGCATCCATCACATTTGGCTTCATCAATTACCATCACGAATTTTTTGTTCGGTATTCCTTTACGTGCTTCTTCGTTGGATATTCTCGGACCATTGCATTCACGCAAATTAGTAGTATTTGCCTCATAAACTTTACCATCAGAAGTATTGAGCACTTTTACTTTTTCACCGGTTTCTTTTTCCTCTGAGAAAGCTTTTTGTAAACCACCACCAACTACTGCAAGCCCTGCAGCCAATGCACCAAACTTTAGGAAATTGCGTCTGCCTGCTTCCTTAGATTCATCTTCTATGTTGTCTTCTTTCATGTGTTTTCATGTGTTTTTTTTAAGAAAAATGTTCGTGTTAATTGTTAGGCAAAGAACGGCGAAATCTGGATATTGTTAAATGATTTGTAACAGCAATATTGTACGTAAATGTTGGTATTTTAATATACCGTAAAATACTGATTAATGATAAAGGGGATTTAAAAAAGGAAATGTAAAATGGTAGGTAATAAGCAATAAAAACAGGCAATTCAGCGATAACTTGTGGCTACTGTTTATAAAATAATGCCAAGCTTCATCGCATATTTTATCAGGGAAATATTATTATTGATATTTAATTTTCGCATCATGTTTTTACGATGTGTTTCTACGGTGCGCACACTAATGAAAAGTTTATCAGCAATTTCCTGATTAGAAAATTCTTCTACTATCCCTTTTAAAATTTCTTGTTCACGTTTTGTCAGGGGGTTATTATCAATTTTGTTAAAATATTTTTGCTCTACAAGTATTCTTGACATAATACTGCTAAAATAATTTTCTCCTTTTACAATGGCACGGATAGCTATTTCAAATTCTGATTTTCCTGTATTTTTATACAAACAGCCGGTTGCCCCTGATTTAAAAATTTGTTCAATATATTCTACTTCGGAATGTATAGTGATAACTAATGTTTTAACACGAGGGAAATTTTCTTTGATGATTTTTATTGCTTCAATGCCTGTCATCACAGGCATTGAAATATCTATGATCACAATATCGGGAGATAATTCTTTTGTTTTCTCAATGGCTTCTTTTCCATTTTCAGCTTCTCCAACAATCGTAAAATCCTGAACTTCTCTCAACATTGTTTTGATTCCTTCACGAACAATTTGATGGTCATCGGCAATAAGTATTTTGATATTCATGGGATGAGGAGCTTGTTGGTTCATAACAAATATGCAAATAATTTGTAGTGATTTAGTTGTCTTCAGTAATCATTAAGGGTATTCAATTTTCATTAGCACATCCCACATCTTCGCTTTTGCTCATAAAAAAGGTATTTCCACTATAATTTCTGTTCCCATTTCAGAAGATGAATTTATGATTAAATGTCCATTAATTGCTGTTGCTCTTTCCTGTATATTCGTGAGTCCCATGCCTTTTCCTGTCATATTTTTAGATACATCAAATCCTTTTCCATTATCTTCTATTATCAATACAATTGAGTCGGGATGTTGAATAAGCTGAATTGATACATTTTTTGCTTCAGCATGTTTTTCAATATTGCGTAATGCTTCTTGCGTGATTCTGTATAATGCCAGTTCTATCTTATTTTTCAAACGACCTTCAAATTCAAAAGATTGAAATGTGATATTGATTGAGCTTTGTTTCCCGATTTGATTTGATAAAGATTTAAGAGCGGGAACAAGTCCGAATTCTTTGAGTAAAGGGGGCAAAATATTATACGCAATATTATTTGTTTCAATAATAGCATCGTCAATTAATGATTTTATTGCGTGAAAATTTTTACTGTGAGTTTCTGCCTCCAAATTATATGCTGCCGCTGTGAGTGTTTGTATTAAGCCATCATGTAAGTCGGATGCAATTCGCTGTTTTTCTTTTTCCTGTGCATCAATAATATCCGTAATATGTGCTTCATTTAATTGCTGCAGTTCAATTTCTTTTTTATCTATTTTCCTAAGATTTATATCAATTTTTTTTGTCATTGGATGAAAAAGGAATATGCCTACTAACAAATAGGAAAGGAGTACACCAAAGGAGATAAGTGTTTCCTGAAAACGAAACACTTCAATTTTATTTTCATTTTCTTTTTGATACTGATAAACTATCTGGTTTAAATAGGCAAGCAAATCGCTAGAAGATGACAGTATATATTGTAAATGAGAATTATCCATTTTTAGTTCATCATCATTGGCTTTTGCCAATAGGTGGGCTTCTTTTAGAAACAAGTCCATTTTCTTGTTTAAAAATATTGGATACTGAAAATAAATGGCATCTATTTTGGAAGAATGATAATCAGGGTCAATTGAAACAGAATGATGCGCTAAAACATTGTGTGCATCTTCCAATTCATTTATTCTATTTAACAATATTTTTCTCAATGAGTTTTTATTTTGTGAACTCGTATCAGCAACCAATTGCAGGGCAGATAGAGCAACTCGCTGAGATACAAAGCGACCCTTACCGCTCAAATTTATTATATAAGCATCGTTATCAATTGTTTTTATTGAATATAGAAAAAAGAGATAGGAGGCTATGGATAATACTGTTGAGAATCCTAATGCTAATATATATTTGCGTTGTAGACTCCTAACGAGTAGTTTTCTATACTGATTATTCATGTTATTTCAGATTTAAAAAGCCCTGACCCCAAAATCGTAATTTATCAATGGTAAATTGCCAATTAAGAGGCAAGACAATATTATGAACAACACTAATTATTGATGATCAACACTACTTTTACTTTTGTTTTTGCTTCTGTAGTTAAAGAATTGACATTCACGTAGCCAATGGCTCCGATTTCATCTCCGACAAAATCAATAATTTCTTTATCGGTAGAAAACCTATCTGGCGGTCTGTCTCCATTTTGATATTGTTTTTGGAGAAAATAATTTTCAACTTCCCATGTATTCATGTTTAATATTTTTAAATAAAACAATTCTTGTTCAGGACAAAATTTTATCCTGTCAACCGGTAGAATAATATTATTCGTCTGGGGCCATCTTCTCTTTGGTTTTCTCAGAAAATATGATTTTACATCACTAACAGATAATGTAGGATTGTCATCAAACGCAAAGGGGTTATCACTGCTGATGATAACTGCGACAGAGGTTACTTTTGAAATGTTAGTTTTAAAACCAAACACAGACCATATAACCAAAACTGCAATCAGAAAAAAAACGAAGCGCTTATTTATGGTTATTAAATTTTGTAAATTATTATAAGGGGTATTGCTCTGTAACTTCATAATCGGGCATTCGAAATTTAAAATCCTATTGCAAATTGTAACTCAATTCTGTTTTGATACTTTATTAATTTTGTTTCAGAATATTTATATTCCAATTTTAACACAGAAAGGGGATGCATTACATAACGCAATCCAATGGCAGCAGAGGCAATGCTATTTTTAGAAAAGAGGGGATCATTATTATCCACAATCAACCTGTCATAATATAGATAAGGGATCAGTTTTGTTTTTTTTACTTTGTAGCTGAAATAAAGAAAATATCCATTGGACGAAGATGTGGTATTTGAATCCGGAACCATTGTTCTCATATTATAATATTCACCAATAAATTCAATAGGCAATTTCCCATCGCGGTATGCAATGCTGGCGTTCAAAATTTGTAAATTAATATTTTGAGTTGTCTTTATTCCCTGCTGTGTTGTGGTTCCCATTGGAATATTATCTGCATAGCCGGAAAAATAAAATTTCAGATTCTCAATTGGCTCAGCGTGTAAGTTCAAACACATAGATTTGGATTGATTAAAATCATCTACAGGGTTTGAAGCGATTCCGTTTCCTATCATCAAATTGTAACCAAAATTTAATTTGGTAATTCCTTCTCCATTAAATTGTACTCCAATGTCTTCAAGAGGTAACCCTCCACCTGAAGGCCCTTCTGCAACTATATTAGGTCGGGTTATGGTAGGTTGTAATACCAAGCCGTGATGAAAAACACCGTTCCAGTAACCTAATGGAGCATAAAGTTTGCCTACTGATAAATAAAAGTAATCTTTGAAATGGTAATTGATGATAGCACGTTCAATGCCAATTTTAAAACCATTGTTATATAAAAAAACGGTTTCACTTAAAAAACTTACCTTATCATTTATTTGAGATGTAATAAATAAATCAAACTGACCAATTGCAAAATGAGTTCTGTTTGTAGTATCGGAAATTGCGTGTGCATCCACATTTTCGAAACCTTTTATTTGGGTGTTTTGCGCGGAAATGTTAACTGCGAATAATACCAATAAGATAAGAATTTCATAAATAAATTTTTTCATGGTAAATGGTTTCAAAATGACAAATTATGATAATAAGTAATCAGTTTTTTCGAATATTTATGGAGTTCCAATATGCAAAGGTAAATTTTTTTTTTCTGGTAATTTTTTTTAAAATATTTTCATCAAAGCAATTTTTGTCTTATAATTCTGTTGGCAAAGTCAAAATAAACTTGTGAAATGCGCTGTTAATAGAGTAAAAAAACATCATTTCAGTATGTTAAAATTATAAATCTCAGCCATAGTAATTAACAATCGACTATTAACAAAAATAGATTAATGGAATTTATTTTAATCATTTTAGCATTATTTTCGGTAAAAATTAATTTGTCTATCATGGAAAATTTGAACAACACAAAACCGTCAGCCTTATTTACATTAATTACTGTCTTTTTTTTCTGGGGATTTGTTGCTGCAAGTAATGATATTTTAATTCCTGTTTTTAAAGAGAAGTTAAATCTTGAACAATGGCAGTCGCAAATGATTTCGTTTGCATTTTATGTAGCATATACTGTTGGTTCGATACTATATTATTTAATTTCAAAAACTTCGGGTGGTGATATTTTAAATCGAATAGGGTACAAAAATGGAATAGCTCTTGGCCTTGTTATTTCTGCATGTGGCACCTTATTGTTTATTCCTGCTGCTAATAACGCTTCGTTTCCATTAATGATTTCAGGATTATTCATTGTAGGTTTGGGATTTTCTTTACAACAAACGGCTGCTAATCCACTTGCAATAGTGATGGGTGATCCGAGGAAAGGTTCACAACGGCTGAGTTTGGCTGGCGGCGTAAATAATGTTGGAACAACTATTGGTCCATTGTTGGTTAGTTTCGCAATCTTCGGTTCTATTACTGCCGGAAGCACTTCTATCGCAAGTATTGAAAGTATAAAAACGCCGTACTTAATTCTTGGTGCCGCTTTTATTGTTGTTGCCGTTATTTTTAAATATTCATCCATACCAAATAGAATTCCAACAATAAATGATGAAATTGTGGAAAATAAATCATCCCTTAATCCAGATAGAAAAAGTGCTTTGAAATATCCACAATTAATTTTGGGGATGGTCGCCATTTTTGTATATGTGGGTGTTGAAGTCTCCACGGCAAGTAATTTACCTGAATTTATGAAGCAACATGCCGGGATTACAACGGATAAGGTGGCTCCTTATGTTTCTTTATTTTGGGCAAGTTTAATGATTGGGCGTTGGACATCATCTGTTGGCGCATTCAATTTAAAAGGTGGAATAAAAAAAATTCTGAATTTTTTGATGCCTTACATTGCATTTGGAGTTTTTCTGATGGTTAACAAAATTGCAAATCATGACATTACCCCATTTTATATTTACGCATTTGTTATTGTTGCATTGATAGGTGCTGATATTGTAAGTAAAGGAAATCCAGCCCGACAATTATTGATTTTTTCCGGATTAGGAATAACAGCACTATTTGTCGGAATGCTATCCTCCGGAATGGTAAGTGTTTACGCGTTTATCAGCGTTGGTTTATTTTGCAGCACCTTATGGCCCTGCATCTATACCTTAGCAATTGCAGGTTTGGGAAAACATACAAATGAAGGATCCAGTTTTTTGATTATGATGATTATGGGTGGAGGGTTTATCAGTTTATTACAAGGCGCATTATCCTCCGACAATTTATTAGGAATTCAATGGAGTTATTTGGTTGGTGTAGTTTGTTTTGCATATCTGGCATACTATGCATGGAAAGTGGCTTCGATATTAAAATCACAAGGAATAACTTATGATGCAACAAGTTCAGGTCATTGATATTAATTTTCAGAATAAAAATCCTGCCTCCAAAGCTATCAAAAAATAATGCTGCCATCGCCATAAACTTTAACTAAGGAATGCCATAAATATTGACATGTAAGCGAGGAAACAAATAATTACATCAATTTTGTCATTGTATTGACAATATTTACGTAAATATTGTCATTGTATTGACAAATTTCGTATTTTTGTATTATATAAACAATTAATCAATGATTCAAAGAGCAATATTATCCGAAATCTTAGCGAAGTTAAAGCCGAATAAAGTATGCTTGTTATTTGGTGCGAGGCGAGTTGGGAAAACAATTGTGCTTCAAAAAGTAGTGGAGCGGTTTAAAGGGAAAAGTCTGGTATTGAATGGCGAAGATTATGAAACGCTTCAATTGCTTGAGCCACGTAGCATCAGCAATTATAAACGCTTATTAAATGGGATTGATCTTTTGGTAATTGATGAGGCACAAAATATCCCCGAAATAGGAAAAAAATTGAAATTGATGGTAGATGAAATTAAAGGTATAAAAATAGTTGCAACAGGATCTTCAGCTTTTGATTTGCTTAATTTATCGGGTGAACCACTTACCGGCAGGAGTTCAAGCCATTATTTATATTCTGTTGCACAAATGGAACTTTCAAAAACAGAAACTATTTTACAAACCAGACAAAATTTGGATGAACGGCTAATTTACGGATCTTATCCTGAGGTGTTGATGCTTAAAACGCAAGATGAGAAAAAAGAATATTTGAATGATATCAAACAAGGATATTTATTAAAAGACATTTTAATGATTGATGGGTTGCGAAGTAGCAATAAAATGTACGATTTATTAAAATTACTCGCATTTCAGGTAGGACAGGAAGTATCGTACAACGAGCTGGGTAATCACTTAGGCATTAGCAAAAACACGGTTGAAAAGTATTTAGATTTATTAACTAAAACTTTTGTTCTTTATCGCCTTGGTGCATATAGCGGTAATTTGCGTAAAGAAATTACAAAGTCTCAAAAATGGTATTTCCTTGATAACGGAATAAGGAATGCGATCGTTTCGGACTTTAAACTTCTTTCTTTACGGCAGGATAAAGGTTTGCTTTGGGAAAATTATTTTATTATGGAGCGTATTAAATACAACGCATACAATAAAATAAATTGCAATTATTATTTTTGGCGGACATACGATGGCCAGGAAATTGATTTTATTGAAGAAAAAAATCGTAAGCTGACTGCTTTTGAAATTAAGTGGACGGCAAATAGCCGGTGGCTATTTGAGCGAGACAGTGCGACTGAAACAAAAGTAAAACAACCTGTGTTTTTTGCAAAATCATATCCGAATGCTTCATTTAATATAATAACTCAGGAAAATTATCGCGATTGGATAATGTAAGTTTCTCGTAACATCATTTTACAAGAAAGCTGCGCTATATAGAGCGGGCAATGTCGTTTAGTTAAGAAGCCATCGCACATATTTCGACATGCTCAATATGACCAGCGCGCTGTCAGCCTGAGCTTGTCGAAGGCTATGGGCTGGCGTTTTTAGAAAATATCCCTTAACTAAACGACATTGATAGAGCGGTTTCATAAGTACGTCAAGAAATTGGTTGAAAATTAGTTAACATTGTTAACTGTTAAACATTATAACTATATTTGCGAAATGGTTTCCAAAAAAGAAAAAAAGTTTAATGATTCTATGCCTTTGGGAAAATTATTGGGAGGTATTCTCAAAATATATTTTGGAGCATTAAGTAAAAGTATGGAGCGATATGGCGTAGATCGCCATTTTTCTACTTTGGTGGCAATTGATCACGCCAAGCAAAAATGTACCCAACAATATTTGTCCGATCTTCTTAATTTTGATAAGGTATCCATGGTTAGAATGTTGGATTACCTGGTTGATAAAAAAATGATTACACGAGCTGTTAATCCTGATGACAGAAGAGAACATATCATCCAGCTTACTCCCAAAGCAAAAAAAATAATGCCTGAGATACATAATGGAATTCAAGAAATGAACTTAAGAGCATTTAATAAGATAAGCAAGCGGGATAAGGAGTTGTTTTATGATTGCCTGATAACAATATTTAAAAACATTGAAAATCTTCCTGTAAATAAGGTAGATATTAAACTTAAGAAAAATAAATAAAAATGAAAAATTTCATTATTATAGTTCTGGTCATTGGAGCGTTGCTGGCGCTGAAGTTTTTTTTATTTCCATCTCAATCAAACACTAATAATGGGACTAAACAAAACAACGTTGCACCTAATATAGTGTCGGCATATATCATTAAAACTGAAAAGTTGGAGAATACAATATACGCATCGGGTACCATCCTCGCTAATGAAGAGGTTGAATTAAAACCCGAAATAGCAGGTAAAATTGTTCAGCTATTGTTAAACGAAGGTTCTCAGGTAACAAAGGGGCAATTGTTGGTAAAAATTAATGATGCTGATTTTCAGGCACAATTAAAAAAATTACAGTTGGAATATGAATTGGCAAACACACAACTGAAGCGGCAACAGGAGTTATTGAAAATAAATGGTATCAGTCAGGCTGATTTTGATGTAACGCAAAATAGCGTAAACACTATAAAAGCAGATATGGATTTGGTGCAGTCGCAAATTGCTAAAACTGAAATACGTGCGCCATTTAATGGTATCGTAGGATTAAAGAATGTGAGCGAAGGAAGTTATGTTAGTGTAGGAACAAATATTGCAAATGTGTTGCAGATTGATCCTGTAAAAATTGATTTTTCAGTTTCAGAGAAATATGCCGCATACATTCAGAAAGGTGTAAAAGTGGTCTTCAATATTGATGGAATTAAAGAAGATATTAACGGCGAAGTGTATGCAATAGAGCCTAAAATAGATATGAATACACGCACAATACAGGTTCGTGCGATATGCCCGAATAAAAAAACAGCTATTCTCCCGGGAGCATTTGCCAAAATACAAGTATTGTTGAAAAATATTGATGATGCCATTATGATCCCTACTGAAGCTGTTATTCCGGAATTAAGAGGTAAAAAAGTGTACCAGATAAAAAATGGAAAAGCAAAATTTGTTATGATTGAAACAGGTGTCAGGACAAGTGATAAAGTTCAAGTTCTTTCAGGATTACAAATTGGCGATACCATTGTTACTTCTGGCATTATGCAGTTAAAGCAGGATGCGATGGTTAAAATAACACAACTAAAATAACACTTATGAATATTTCATCCACAAGCATAAACAGGCCTGTACTGGCAATTGTAATGTCTGTGATCATTATATTGTTTGGAGGAATCGGGTACAAATATTTAGGTGTACGTGAATATCCTTCCATTGATCCCCCTGTAATTACTGTAAAGACAAGTTATTCAGGAGCGAGTTCTACTGTAATAGAATCACAAATTACAGAGCCGCTCGAAAAAGCGATCAATGGTATTGAAGGTGTAAGAACAATATCTTCATCAAGTAATCAGGGCTCCAGCACCATCACTGTAGAATTTAACCTGGATGCAAATTTAGAAGCCGCAGCCAATGATGTACGTGATAAAGTTTCACAGGCAGTAAAACAATTACCACAGGATATTGATGCATTGCCCACCGTTACAAAATCAGATGCAAACTCTGATGCCATATTAGTATTGACACTTCAGAGTGATACTAAAAATCAACTGGAACTAAGCGCTTACGCTACAAATATAATAGCCGAACGCTTGCAGACAATTCCGGGTGTGAGTACTGTTCAGATATGGGGAGAGAAAAAATATGCGATGCGTTTATGGATGAACCCAAGCAAAATGGCAGCCTACAACATTACCCCACAAGATGTAAAACAAGCACTGGATAAAGAAAATGTGGAATTGCCTTCCGGAAAAATTTCCGGTATTGCAACCGAATTAACGGTAAATACAGTCGGAAAATTTACCAATGAAGATGAATTTAACAACATGATCATCAGAGCAGATGGTAATCAGATAGTACGTTTTAAAGACATTGGAAATGCAGCGCTGGGACCTGAAAATGAAGAAACTATTTTACGCCAATCAGGGGTACCGATGATAGGCTGCGGCTTGGTACCACAACCGGGAGCCAATTACGTTGACATTGCTGATGAATTTTACAAACGTGTGGAGCGGATAAAATCAGATCTACCAAAAGATTTTCAGGTAGGAATAGCTTTAGATAATACAAGATTCATCAAACGTTCAATATTAGAGGTAAAAGAAACGCTTCTCATCGCGATTATCCTGGTGGTGTTAATTATTTATTTGTTTTTCCGTGACTGGCTGATTGCTTTCCGTCCATTGATAGATATACCGGTTTCATTGATTGGCGCATTCTTCATTATGTATCTAATGGGTTTTTCTATTAATGTACTTACACTTTTGGCTATTGTATTAGCAACTGGACTCGTGGTGGATGATGGTATTGTAGTAACAGAAAATATTTTCAAAAAGATTGAAGGAGGGATGAATCCCATCGAAGCGGCGCATAAAGGGTCAAAAGAAATTTTCTTCGTTATAATATCCACTTCCATCACACTTGTGTCCGTTTTTATGCCGGTAATTTTTCTTGAAGGTTTTGTTGGGCGTTTGTTCCGCGAGTTTGGAATAGTGATATCCGGAGCGGTTTTAATTTCCGCATTTGTGTCACTTACTCTTACGCCAATGCTGAATGCGCACATGATAAGAAAAAACCATAAGAAAAGTCGCTTCTATGAAATGACAGAACCTTTTTTCGTTGGTCTTGTCAATAGCTATCGGTCGTCCCTTGGAAAATTTATGCAAAGACGTTGGTGGGCATTTGTTATTATTTTAGCTAGTGGTGTTTTCATTTTCCTGATAGGAAGCGTAATTCCTTCTGAACTTTCTCCTCTTGAAGATAGAAGCTGGTTGCGCATTGCAGTTACCGCACCTGAAGGAGCTTCATTTGAATATACAGATGCTTATATGAAAAAACTCTCTAATTTTATTGGAGATTCATTACCGGAGAAAAAAATATGTTTAACAGTTACAGCTCCTGGTTTTAGTTCAGGCTCTGCTAATACAGGCATGGTACGATTGGTTTTAAGCGAACCCAATGAACGAAAACGCAGCCAGCAAAAAATCGCTGATTATTTAACCAGATCTACAAAAACTTTCCCGGAAGCGAAATCACTTGTTGTACAGGAGCAAACCATTGCATCAGGTGGTGGTTCAAAAGGTGGTCTTCCAGTGCAGTTTGTATTGCAAGCCCCGAATTTTCAAAAATTAAAAGAAAGAGTTCCTTTGTTTTTAGAAGAAGCAAATAAAAGCAAGGTATTTCAGGTAGTTGATGTTAATCTTAAATTTAATAAACCCGAATTAAATATTACTATTGACAGAAATAAAGCAAAAGCTGTAGGTGTTTCGGTAAATGATATTTCATCTACATTACAGTTGGCTTTGAGCGGACAACGTTTCAGTTATTTCAATATTGAAGGCAAACAATACCAAGTGATTGGACAACTTGCCCGTAATGATCGTGATGAACCTCTTGATTTAAAATCATTATATATCCGCAATAGCAGAGGGGAATTAATCCAACTGGATAACGTGGTAACGATGAAAGAAGAAAGCCGTCCACCTCAATTATTTCATTATAATCGTTATCAGGCAGCAACCATATCTGCCGGTTTAGCAACGGGAAAAACCATTGGGGATGGGATCGTAGAAATGCAACGGATTGCAAAGGTTGTATTAGATGATACATTTTCTACAGCATTAACAGGCTCTTCCCGTGATTTTTCTGAAAGTTCTTCGAATATATTATTTGCATTTGTGCTTGCACTCTTACTTATTTATTTAGTACTGGCTGCACAGTTTGAAAGTTTTATAGATCCCTTCATTATCATGTTAACCGTGCCATTAGCTTTGTGTGGAGCTATCTTGTCCTTATGGTATTTTAACCAAACCTTAAATATCTTCAGCGAGATCGGAATTATTATGTTGATTGGATTAGTGACAAAAAACGGAATATTAATTGTAGAATTTGCAAACCAGTTGAAAGCACAGGGAAAATCAGTACGAGACGCCATACATGAAGCGGCGGCAGCACGTTTACGCCCGATATTAATGACCAGCATTGCCACTTCACTTGGCGCTCTACCAATTGCGCTTGCCTTGGGTGCAGGTGCCAAAAGCCGTATGGCAATGGGGATTGTAATTGTAGGTGGTGTTATGTTTTCTTTAATTTTAACATTGTTTGTAATCCCGGCAATTTATTCTTATTTCTCAAAAGAACGTAAAAATGATGTTACGAAATAAATTCTGTTTTTTAGTTGTTTTTTGTTGGCGTTTTGTATTTACTTCAAATGCTCAAACATCTCCAATGACCATTGAACAAGCAGTTGAGCTTGCATTGAAAAATAATTATGAAATTAGCATCGCTAAAAATAACTCAACAGAAGCTATAAATAACAATACATTGGGTAACGCAGGAATGTTACCGAAGGTGGATTTGAATGCTACGGGAAGTTTTGCAAGCAACGCTACTAAGCAGGAATTTTCGAGTGGACTGATCGTGGATAAACCGGGAGTACAATCAAAAAATATTTCGACAGGAGCTTATTTAACCTGGACAATTTTTGACGGATTAAAAATGTTTGCAACACATCAAAAATTGCAAGAGCTTGAAAGCATGGGAGAATTGAATGCAAAAATTCAAATTGAAAACACGTATGTACAAGTTGTTTCAGCATATTACACTATTGTGATGCAAAAACAAATAATCAATGGTCTGAAAGAAAATATTGCTGTATCGGAAGAACGATTAAAAATCGCGCAAAAGAAGTTTGAAATTGGAGCTACCCCTAAAGGAGATATGTTACAGGCTAAAGTAGATTTGAATGCATTAAAATCGGCAATGATGCGTCAGAACACGCTGTTGTCAAGTGCAAAACAGGAACTTAATCAACTGTTGGTTCAATCAGTTGATCAGGAAATTGATGTATTGGATTCTATTCCATTGATGAATCAATATAAATACGAGGATTTGAAAAATTCAATTATGGCAAATAATTCCGATTTATTGTTTGCACAAAAAAATATTGAAATTTCTAAATTCATGATCCGGGAAGGGAAATCAACTTATTATCCGAAATTAAATTTGAATGCCAATTATATTTTTAGCCGCGCGCAAAATCAGGCGGGCTTTACATTACTAAATCAAAATCTCGGATTGAACATGGGCTTCACAGCCAGTTGGACAGTTTTCAATGGTTTTAATAATGCTAATAATGTAAAGAATTTACAATTGAATTTAGAAAACAATAACTATGAATACGAAAGCCTCAAATCATTAACTCAATTAGGTTTGCTAAAAGCTTTTAAAAAATATCAGGACGACATTTCAATCATGCAATTGGAGGAAGAAAATAAATTACTTGCAAAAGAAAATTTAAACATAGCGCTGGATCGTTTCAGGTTGGGCGCAAGTACATCCATCGAATTAAAAGTTGCACAACAAAGTTTTGAAGATTCCATTAATCGCTTATCCGATGCACGTTTTAATGCAAAAATTTCGGAAACACAGTTGTTGAAATTGAGTGGAGGAATTGTGAAATAATGAGCCCACCCCGACCCTCCCGAAGGGAGGGTAAACCAACGCGCAAGCCATACAGATGGCATAGCGGTGGGCTGTTCCTCCCCTTTGGGGAGGTTAGGAGGGGCTTTTTTAACAATGAATAAATTTCTAAAAACATACGAAGTATTAATTGAGAGGTTGGTTAAGAAACTTTCTCCACGCCAAATCCTGGTGGGTTCAAGCATATTGGTTGGACTCACAGCTGGGCTTGCTGCTGTTGTTCTTAAAACTCTCGTGCATTATATTCATCTTGCCATTACTTTTGATTACCACATTAAGTATCAATATTTTCTTTACTTAGCTTTTCCGTCCATTGGAATATTGTTGTCTGTTTGGTTTGTTAAAAAATACCTAAAGGGGAAAATAGGAAGAGGGACAGCCAATATTCTACATTCAATTGCAAAGAAGTCGAGTTTTTTACCAAAGGATCAAATGTATTCCCATGTTATTACAAGTGCCCTTACCGTTGGTTTTGGAGGTTCCGCAGGATTAGAGGCGCCTATCGTTGTTACCGGTTCGGCTATCGGTTCTAATTTTGGGAAAACACATCATCTTAATTATAAGGATCGTACACTATTACTGGCATGTGGTGCGGCAGCCGGACTGGCAGGTTCGTTTAACTCTCCCATCGCCGGTGTATTGTTTGCATTAGAAGTTTTATTAGTTGATGTTTCCATTTCCGCATTCATCCCTTTAATAATTGCCGCTGCCACAGGTGGTTTACTCTCGAAAATTATTTTGCAGGAAGACACTCTGTTTACTTTCAAATTGAAACAACCCTTCGATTACCATTATGTTCCGTATTATATTATTCTTGGTTTGCTTGCGGGTTTTGTTTCGGTGTATTATGCGCGTGTATATCTTAAAATAGATTCTTTTTTAAAACCTAAAAAGAAAAGTGTTTATGGAAAGGCTTTATTGGGTGGAATTTTGCTGGCAATATTAATATTGTTTTTCCCTTCACTTTTTGGCGAAGGATATGAAAGTATTAAAACACTCGCGTTGTTAAATCCGGAAAAAATTTTTCAACATAGTATTTTATCTACGCTGGTATCAAACAAATGGATGGTTGTTCTTTTTATCATCCTTACCATGTTTTTCAAAACTATTGCTGCTGCAATTACTATTGGTAGCGGAGGTAACGGAGGTAACTTTGCTCCTTCACTTTTCGTTGGCGCTTATCTTGGTTTTGCCTTTGCGTATATTCTTAATTTACTGGGAATAATACATGCTCCGGTAAGTAATTTTACCATTGTAGCAATGGCAGGAGTGTTGAGTGGTGTATATCATGCGCCGCTTACCGCAATATTTTTGATTGCGGAAATTACCGGAGGATACGAACTGATGATTCCCCTGATGATAGTTTCCGCCAGCAGTTTCATGATTTCAAAATATTTTGAACCTTATTCCATGGATATTAGGAGGCTGGCAAAGAAAGGTCAGATTTTCACTTCCAACAAAGACAAAAACATTCTTACTTCATTGAAAATTTCAAAAGTGATCGAAACCGATTTTCAGATTGTCTCTCCGGATGCAACACTTGGAGATTTAGTTGAAATTGTAACACATTCCAAACGAAATATTTTTCCCGTTGTTGATGGTGAAATGCTTGTAGGTGTTATAGTAATTGATAATATCCGGGAAATAATGTTTAAGCACGAAATGTATGATAAAGTTTATGTAAAAGAATTAATGCGGAAACCTTTTGCAATCCTTTCCCCAGAGGAAGAGATGGCATCTGTGATGAAAAAATTTGATGAAACAGGCGCTTGGAATTTGCCTGTTTTAAACGAAGGAAAATATATCGGATTTATTTCAAAGTCTAGCATTTTTGTTCACTATAGGAATCGATTAATTAGAACAACAAGTGAATAAATTTTTGATAGTTCTGTTTATACTGAAAGAATCAGTGGATACCCCCATTCTCCGGCATATCAAAAATGAAATTTTGTGTATATCAACTCATTTTGTTCACAAAAGCATAACATTAGGATAACATTTTTAAAAGCTAAACAAAATACTTTTACCTCCGAAAAATGTTACAAACTAAAAACGAAACAAAATGAACATTAAAAGAAATCTACTGTTAACTCTTGTAAATATTGTTATTGTTGCTGGCACTTTGATTTCCACGCTTCGGGCTCAAGAAGCACAAGAAACGCCATTGGACACATTAACACGCAGTGTAAATAAGTTGCAGGATGATTTTGCGATTTTTAAGAAATTTAAAGTGTCAGGATATATTCAGGCACAATTCCAGATAGCGGATTCCTCAGGTATTGCTTCCTACGCAGGAGGGAATTTTGCTTCAAATGTCAATAACCGCTTTTTAGTTAGAAGAGGTAGAATCAAATTTGTATATGATAATCGCTTAACGCAATATGTATTACAATTCGATGCAAATCAAACAGAAATACGTACTAAAGAAGCCTATGTAAAATTTACCGATCCTTGGTTAGAAGCCGTTTCTTTGCAAATGGGAATTTTTGATCTTCCATTTGGAAACGAAGTTTTTTATTCATCAAGTGCTCTTGAATCACCGGAACGTGGACGCATGTCGCAAATATTATTTCCAAATGAAAATGATATTGGTGCAATGTTTACTTTTCAAATGCCCAAAACATCAAATTTTAATTTTTTAAAATTAGAAGTTGGTGTATTTAATGGAACAAATGGTAAAGGTTCAGATTTTGATTGGAAAAAAGATGCTGTTGCGAAACTTTCAATAAACAAAGCGAGCAAATCTGAGAAAATAAAATTTGGCTTTGGTGTATCCTATTATGATGGCGGTATCAATCAGGCTGATAAATATGTTTATGACAATATTAGCACTCTTGCTAACGGAAATACCGGTTTCATTGTTGATTCGGTATTCACCAATAAAGGTAAAATTGCGAAACGTCAATACATGGGCGGTGATGCACAAGTTTCATTCGATTTCCCTTTTGGCATTACTACGCTTAAGGCGGAATATATTCAAGGTGTTCAACCTGGAACTGCATCAACATCAACCAGTCCGGCTGTGGCAGTTGCTGATGCAAACACTTACGCACAAACCGCAGCAACTTATATCAGACAGTTCAACGGAGCCTACTTTTATTTTATCCAAAATATTTTTCAAACAAAACATCAAATTGTTGTAAAATACGATTGGTACGATCCTAATACAAAAGTTTCCGGTAATCAGATTGGAAATACAGGAAGCAAGTTATCTGCAACAGATATAAAATATACAACATTGGGTATTGGGTACAATTACAAATTTGATAATAATATTAAAATCTCAATGTATTATGATATTGTAAAAAATGAAACATCTAAATATCTTTCCAGCAAAGCATTATGGAAAGATATTCCGGATAATGTTTTTACTGTTCGCTTTCAATATAAATTTTAATTCTTTAGAATATTGAATGTCAAAGCCTCTGAGTTTTCAGAGGCTTTTTATGTTTTAATAACATCAATACCATTTTAAATTAACACTTAGTTAACATCGACACACTAATTTTGTGGCAAATAATAAAATAAAAAAAATGAAAAGAAAAGTAGTTGTTATCGCATTGACTTTGTACACAGGTATAAGTTTTGCACAAAAATTAAAAGGTAGTGATACTGTTTTGCCCCTTGCACAAAAAGAAGCTGAAACCTATATGAAGTCTAATAAAATGGCTAAGATTACTGTAACTGGTGGCGGTAGTGGTGTGGGGTTTGCCGCTTTAGTAGATAATACAACAGATATTGCTATGGCTTCACGCAGGATTAAAATGGATGAAAAAATGAAATTACAGGATGCAGGAAGAGCATATAAAGAAGTGATTATTGCTTACGATGCCTTATCTGTTATTGTTAATCCGGCAAACAAAGTAGCACAATTAACACGTGAACAATTAGAAGGAATTTTTACAGGAAAAATAAAAAACTGGAAAGAAGTTGGTGGTAATGATTTACAAATTGTTGTTTACTCCCGTGAATCAAGTTCAGGAACATTTGAATTTTTCAAAGAAAATGTACTGAATAAAAAAAATTATGCATCTTCCGTATTGAGTATGCCTGCAACGGGAGCCATCGTTCAGTCGGTCAGTCAGACAAAAGGTGCAATTGGATATATTGGCTTGGCTTATATGGATAAAGAAGTAAGAGCGTTAAAAGTTTCTTATGATAAAGGGAAAACATACATTGCGCCATCTATGGCAACAGCAAAAGATAAAACCTATCCCGTTGTACGCCCTTTATATTATTATTATTTAAGTACTGTTGAAAAAACGGTAAAACCATTTGTTGATTATGTTTTGTCAGCGGATGGACAAAAAATTGTGGAACAAGTTGGCTATGTTCCATTAACAAAATAGTTTGTTGTTTGGTTGAATGAATCAGGCGTCCTGATATAGCATCGGGCGCTTTTTTTATTGTTTTAAATAACGCGTAACACAAAATTAACATAAGCATAACATTTAATAAACCATTGAAAATGCTTTCAATTCTACCTTTGCAAAGGAATTTAAATAATAATCGAATAGGTTGAAAACATTTTATAAAAAATTTTCTGAAAAATTTATTGAAGGATTGCTTATGTTGAGTAGTACCATTACTACTTTAACAGTAGTTCTGATCGTGATTTTTCTTTTTAAAGAAGGATTGGGAGTATTCAACAAAAAACCAATGGAGGATGGATTTGTGATTGCATTGAACAAACAAAACCCGGTCAATAAATTATCTTCCGCTCAACTAAAAAATATCTTCGATCAAAAAATTACCAACTGGGCTGAAGTGGGAGGGAAGAAGGATTCCATTATCCTGTTTCGTATGGAAGATATTTCAAATTATTATTCCGAAGAACAAATTGGTGAAAAGTTTGAACGCCTTCCACAATGCATTAATAGGGTAGTTGACAGCATGCCTGCTATCATTGCATTTATTTCTACCAAGTATCTCGATAAAAATTTTCAAGGTAAGCAACTGGATATAGATAAAATTTCTTTTAAGGAATTTTTTGCCGGAAGAGAATGGTTCCCAACAGCGCAACCATCGGCACAATTAGGTGTATTGCCATTAATACTCGGCACACTTTGGGTAAGTTTCGGCGCTATTTTATTAGCATTACCGCTTGGTTTAGCAGCGGCTATTTATATGAGTGAAATTGCAAATGAGAATGTACGTAAAATTATGAAGCCTCTCATTGAGCTGCTGGCGGGTATTCCATCGGTAGTATATGGTTTCTTTGGCTTGGTAATTATTGTTCCTCTTATTCAAAAAACATTTGATTTACCTGTTGGTGAAACGGGGCTGGCAGGAAGCATTGTTCTTGGAATAATGGCATTGCCTACTATCATTACTATTTCCGAAGATGCTATGCGCAATACTCCGCGCGCTATGAAAGAAGCGAGCTTAGCATTGGGTGCAAGCAAATGGCAAACGATTTACAAAGTAGTTGTACCGTATTCTATTTCGGGAATTACTGCCGGAGCTATTTTAGGAATTGGTCGTGCTATTGGTGAAACCATGGCAGTATTAATGGTTACAGGAAATGCAGCGGTTATTCCTCATACTATTTTGGAACCGGTTCGTACCATTCCTGCTACCATTGCAGCTGAATTAGGGGAAGCATCTAATGGTGGCTTGCACTACAAAGCTTTGTTCGCATTGGGTTGCATCCTTTTCATCATTACATTAGTTATCAACCTTACTGTTGAATATATTTCGAACAGAAAAAAATATAACAGCCGCTAATGAAAACGCTTGACGAAAATAAATTAGCGAATTATAAAAAGCGAAATCAATCCATTGCATTTTGGATTTTCAGGTTGCTGAGTTATTTTATTGTTGCGATTCTGTTCGCTATATTGTTCTTCATTATTTACAAAGGAATTGGAGTAATTAACTGGAATTTTATTACTCAAATGCCGGAAGACGGAATGACCAAAGGAGGCATTTTACCGGCTATTATAGGAACATTGTGTTTAGTTGCAGGGAGCATGATTTTTGCTTTTCCAGTCGGAGTATTGGCTGCTATTTATATGAATGAATATGTGAAAGATGGCATCATCAAAAGAATAATAAAACAAATGACAAATAATTTGGCAGGTATCCCTTCCATTGTTTTCGGGCTTTTTGGGATGTCATTATTTGTAAATAAACTTCACTTTGGCGATTCTATTTTAGCCGGTTCGCTCACACTTGGATTACTTGCTTTACCTGTTGTTATCCGTACTACAGAAGAAGCATTAAAAGCAGTTGATAATACATTTCGTCATGCAAGTTTGGGATTAGGTGCAAGTAAATGGGAAACTACCCGCAGAGTAGTATTGCCTATCGCTTTTCCAAATATTATTACCGGATTGATTCTTTCAATTGGGCGTGTATCAGGCGAAACAGCACCCATCTTATTTACTGTTGCTGCTTATTTTTTACCAAAATTACCAACAAGTATTTTTGATCAGGCAATGGCATTACCCTACCATTTGTATGTATTATCAACCAGCGGAACAAATATTGAAGCATCGCGACCTGTTGCCTATGGAACTGCATTGGTGCTAATTATAGTTGTATTGATTGCGAATTTACTTGCAAATGGTTTGCGGAAATATTTTGGTAAAAAAGTTAAAATGAATTAAAATGGACACGAATTCCACCAATTTATAAGAAAAAGAATTCGTGAAATTTTGTCAACAAAACAAAACCATGTATAAAATTGAATCAAAAAATGTTAATTTCTTTTATGGCACTTCACAAGCTTTAAAAAACATTACCATTGCAATTAAGCCAAATACTGTTACCGCATTAATAGGACCATCAGGTTGTGGAAAATCAACTTACCTGCGATTATTCAACCGCATGAATGATTTAATTACCGGTATAAAAATTACCGGACAAGTATTAATTGATGATAATGATATTTATGCAAAAGGTGTAAATGTAGATAACCTTAGAAAAAACGTAGGAATGGTATTTCAAAAGCCCAACCCATTTCCAAAAACTATTTTTGAAAATGTTGCTTATGGACTACGTGTGAATGGAATTACAGACAACAAGTTTATTCAGGAAAGAGTGGAAACAACTATCAAACAAGTTGTATTGTGGGATGAAGTAAAAGATAAATTAAAAAAATCAGCATTTGAACTTTCAGGTGGACAGCAACAGCGCCTTTGTATTGCACGTGCTTTGGCAATACAACCATCCATTCTATTGATGGATGAACCTACTTCAGCTCTTGATCCTATTTCAACAGCAAAAGTGGAAGAACTTATTTATGAATTAAAGACAAATTATACAATTGTAATTGTTACACATAATATGCAACAGGCAGGACGAGTAAGCGATACAACTGCATTTTTTTATCTGGGCGAATTGATGGAACACGATAAAACAAAGACTATATTTACAAATCCGAAAAATGAACGTACCCAAAATTATATTACTGGTAGGTTTGGATAACCCTACGAATCTGCGAATTGCAAATTTTAATTTTTCAACTTTCAACTCATAACTCATAACTCATAACTCATAACTCATAACTCATAACTCTTAACTATACATACATGAGCCATTTAGATATAGAACTACAGCAATTAAAAGCTGAAGCCAATAAAATGTGGATGCTAGTGATTTTACAATTAAGTAAAGGCAAAGAAGCATTGTTGAAATTGGATAAAGGCTTGGCACGTGAAATAATATTGAGCGAAAGACGTGTGAATGCTCATGAATTGAAACTTGATCGGGATTGCGAAAACATTTTTGCCTTGTTTAACCCGGTAGCTGTTGATTTGCGTTTTGTCTTAGCGGTGTTAAAAATAAATAGTAATTTGGAACGTACCGGAGACATTGCTGAAGGCATCGCCAAATTTGTAATTAATATCGATCAGAACTTTGATAAACAGCTTTTAGAGATTACTCGAGTTATGGAAATGTATGAAGAAGCTATCAATATGATGAATGAAGTGCTGGAAGCTTTTGATAAAGAAAATACGGCTATTGCAAGAAAAGTTTTTGAACAAGATGAATTATTGGATGATATCAATCTTAAAGCCAATTTGGTAATAGCGGATTATATTCGTACTCATCCCGAAAGCATTGAAGCCGCATTATACTTGTTATCTATCATTCGTAAATTGGAACGTGTTGGCGATCAAAGTAAAAATATGGCAGAAGAAATTATTTTTTACATTGAAGCTAAAGTTTTAAAACACCGCAAGGTTATTGAAAAAGATAAAGAATAGCCTTTTCCCTTTTTTGTATTTTTTTTTGTTTTAAACGGACTTTAAACTATTAAAATTCGCAAACGTTTTACCAAATCTTGGCTGATTCTCTGTTTCTGCTTCATTTACTTTCCCCCAAAAATCTGATAAAAGTTATAAAAAAGTAAAAACTTAACAATATCTTAACATTAGGAAGAGGTTTCTATGGTTACTTTACATTCATTATAAAATCTAATTCCTAAATCTATTATTGGTACATTTCAAATTAATAAACATAAAAAAATAATATAAAAATGGGCTTTAACATCTTCCAATTTTTTCAACCAAAAGATAAAATATTTTTTGTTCTTTTTGAAAAAGCAACTGCTAACGTCGTAAATATTTCAAAGGCTTTAGTTGAAATGGTAAGCACCGATTCATTGACAAGAAGAAAAGAATTGATTCGGGAAATTGAGCGTTTGGAACATGTTGGCGACAATATCACTCACGAAACCTTCCACGAATTGAGCGCTAATTTTATAACCCCCTTCGACAGAGAAGACATTCACTCTTTAATTTCAGCAATTGATGATATTGCGGATTATATTCATGGCTCCTCTAAAAGGATGGAACTTTATAAAGTGGAAACAATGACTCCGGCAATTATCAAACTTGCTGAGTTAATTGAAAAGAGTTCCGATGAATTACACAATGCTGTCTGTGAGTTAAAAAACATGAAAAACATTAATAAAATTAAGGAGGCTTGTGTTCGAATTAACAGCATTGAAAACCATGCAGACGATATTTTTGATATGGCAATAGCAAAATTATTTGAAGAAGAAACAAATGCAATTGAAATTATTAAGTTGAAAGAGGTTCTTTTAGCATTAGAAACAGCAACCGATATGTGTGAAGATGCAGCAAATGTTATTGAATCTATTTTAGTAAAAAATGCATAAATAAAATCAATTTGACAATTAAACAATTTGACAATTTGACAATTACATTAGCACATTTTCAAATTGTTACATTATCACATTAACAAAATCACCAATGGCTTTCTTATTCATTATAATATTACTTGCGATTGTTTTCGACCTTATCAATGGTTTTCATGATGCGGCAAATTCAATTACAAACATTGTATCTACTAAAGTTCTAAGTCCTCTTCAAGCTGTCATTTGGGCTGCTTTTTTTAACGTTGTAGCTTTTTGGATTTTTGATTTGAATATTGCAAACACCAT
The DNA here is from genome assembly GCA_036170475.1 of Bacteroidia bacterium. Lineage (GTDB taxonomy): Bacteria > Bacteroidota > Bacteroidia > 2-12-FULL-35-15 > 2-12-FULL-35-15 > 2-12-FULL-35-15. The sequence goes on from JAVHPE010000206.1 coordinate 49,984, forward strand.
TGCAAAAATCATTAATAATGATGTAATAAATTTTAACGTAATATGTGCCGCCCTTCTTTCTGCTATTATATGGAATCTACTTACATGGTGGTCTGGAATTCCATCCAGTTCCTCACATACATTGATTGGCGGGCTTGCCGGTGCCGCAATAGCTTATGCTGGATGGGGAGTAGTTAATCAGGAAAAAATATTAAAAACTTTTGCCTTTATTTTTCTTGCTCCCGTTATCGGTTTAATTATAGCTGCTACCATTAATGTTATTATTGTAAACATCTGTAAAAGAGCACATCCTGCAAAAGCAGAAAAATGGTTCAAACGTACACAGTTATTAGCTTCAGGCCTATTCAGTATGGGCCATGGAGGAAATGACGCGCAAAAAGTAATGGGAATTATTGCCGCTGCCTTAATAGTATTTGCGGCGAAATTAAAAGAACAGGGAATTGAAATTCCTGGTTGGGCAACTGTTATACAAGTTGCAGATGCTCATGGCAAAATGGCTATCAAGCATATACCATCATGGATCCCATTGGCTTGTTACACTGCTATGGGGTGTGGAACAATGATGGGCGGTTGGAAAATCGTAAAAACAATGGGAACAAAAATTACAAAAATTACTCCAATCGAAGGTGTAAGTGCAGATACAGCAGGCGCAATTACTCTTTTCCTGACCGAAAAATTAGGAATTCCGGTTAGTACTACACATACCATGACTGGTTCTATTATTGGTGTTGGAGTTGCAAAGCGTGTATCTGCTGTAAAATGGGGTATTACATATAGTTTACTATGGGCTTGGATATTAACGATTCCAATCAGTGGATTGCTGGGAGCTTTAATATTTTGGTTATTAAATTTTATGGGAGTGAAATAATTTTTTTGATTTTAAAATCTTACAACTGTTTGATTTGATCAACTCTGTTTCATTGGTTCCATGAGCCTTTCTTCATATTTCCTATTAATTTTCGACTAAATTACCTAATGAACAAATTGAGTTTTTGCTCAATGTTTTTTGTATTTTTGTTTTTGCTATAACTACTCCTTCAAGAAATTTATTCATTGATTTAAGTGTTGTGGAAATAATAATTTTATATCGTCGGATACAAAATTTTATTGTAAATATTTATAAGAATAAAAGATGAAAAATAAGAAAAAAATGTTTCTCCTGTCATTGATCTTTACTACTGGCAGTACTTTCGCACAATTGGTAACAGAATATTGGGATGCTCCTCAAACAAAGAAGAAAAGTGAGCAACAAATGAAAGATGGTATGCAGCATGGGAAATTTACAGCCTGGTATGAAAACGGAAATGTTGTGAAAGAAGGGAATTATGTTGATGGAAAAGAAAGTGGAAAATTTGTTTCTTATTATAGCGACAAAAAAGTCAAGTCGGAAGAAAATTACAGTAAAGGGAAAAAACACGGTGCCTGGAAATACTGGTACAGCAATGGGAACAAAGCACAGGAAACTTTTTTTAAAAATGACAAACCAGATAGCGCCTGGACCGGATGGTACGAAAACGGAAAAGTGAAAAGCATCGAGAATTATTTGTCAGGAAAAAAAGAAGGCGCATGGATTTATTATTATGTTAACGAACAAAAAGAAAGTGAGGGAACCTTCAAAAATAATTTGGCGGAAGGAAATTATACCGGCTGGTATACCGATGGTAAAAAACAAAAAGAAGGTGTTTACAAGAATGGAAAAGAAATCGGCTTATGGAAAGAATGGTTTAGTTCTGGAAACCCAAATCAGGAATTAATGTATGAAAAAGATGAAGTATTACTGATTAATTTATGGTCAGTGCAAAATGAACAAATTATTAAAGATGGAAGCGGAAACCTTACCATTGTATATGATGATGGAAAAAAGAAAGCGGAAGGTAAATACAAAGATGGCCGTATGGATGGGGATTGGATGTTTTACACTCCTGCAGGTGAAAAAGATTTTACAGTAATTTATCAGCAGGGGAAAAAAAACGGAATTTGCACCAATTGGTTTAAAAGTGGAAAAATAAAAAGTCAGGGTACTTTTGTAAATGATAAAAAAACCGGCTATTGGAAATGGTATAGTGAAGATGGCAAAATTGAAATGGAAGGATTTTTAATTGATAATCTTCGTGAAAAAAAATGGATGAATTGGTTTGCAACAGGTATAAAAGAATCGGAAGGGTATTACAAAAATGATTTGCAAGACAGTCTATGGACTTATTCTTATAAGGATGGCTCAAAATGGAAGGAAGGCAATTTTAAATTGAATAAAAAAGAAGGACTATGGACGGTATGGTTTGAAAACGGACAAAAACTTCAGGAAGGAAAATATAGTTTTGGAAAAGAAGAAGGTACTTGGAAATCGTGGTATGCAGATGGTATAACAAAAGATGAAGGAAATTTTAAATCCGGGAAAATGGATGGTAGCTGGAAAGGTTGGTTTCCAACTAACAAACCTAATTATGAAGGTTTTTATAAAAACGATTTAAAAAATGCTGAATGGAAATATTATTTTGATTCCGGAAAAATAAAAGAAGAAGGCAACTATAAAGAGGGCAAAAAAAATGGACATTGGATTTTCTGGACTCCACAAGGTATGAAGGATAGCGAAGGAAATTACAAAGATGAAAGACCGGATGGATCCTGGACTAACTATTACCCTACAGGGGTTAAATCAATGGAACAAACATTCAGAGACGGGAAATTGAGCGGTGATTGCAATTCATGGTATGAAAATGCTAAATTGAAAAGCAGTACATCTTATAAATTAGTAGGAGATAAAAAAGGGAACCGTGTGGAAAGCAAGCCACATGGTAAATGGACTTATTATGATACCAATGGTAAAATAGTTATGGAAACTACTTATAAATATGGTGTTAAAGTAAATTAACAAAATACCTCTCTCCGGAGGTATTGCTAACTATTCCCGTACTCCATCAAATAGGCTTTAATAAAAGCATCCAAATCGCCATCCATTACCGCTTGTATGTTTGAAGTTTCATGACCGGTACGGATATCTTTAATCAATTTATATGGTTGAAAAACATAGTTGCGAATTTGTGAACCCCATTCAATTTTCTTTTTGTTCCCTTCAATTTTATCAATTGCTTCACGTTGTTTACGTAACTCAATTTCAAATAATTGAGATTTTAAAAGTTTGATGGCATTTTCTTTATTTTGTAATTGTGACCGTGATTCCTGATTTTTTATAATAATACCAGAAGGCTTGTGATGCAACCGTACTGCCGTTTCTACCTTGTTTACATTTTGCCCTCCTGCACCACCTGCACGGAATGTATCAAATTCAATATCTCCGGGGTTTATATCAATTTCAATGGTATCATCAATTAAAGGATAGGCATAAACAGATGCAAATGAAGTATGGCGTTTTGCATTAGCATCAAACGGAGATATACGTACCAGACGGTGCACACCATTTTCCCCTTTTAAATAACCGAAAGCATAATCACCGACAAATTCTAATGTAATTGATTTTATACCTGCTGCATCACCATCTGTCCGGTCGGTTTCAATTATTTTATACCCCTTTTTGTTCCCCCACATCATATACATGCGCATCAGCATTTCCGCCCAATCGCAGCTCTCTGTGCCGCCCGCACCTGAATTTATTTGTATCACACAACTTAAAACATCCTCTTTTCCACTGAGCATATTTTTAAATTCAATTTCTTCCAGCATTTTCAATGTGGCTTGAAACTGTTGTTCTACATCATCTTCCGTAGCTTCTCCTGCTTTGTAAAAATCATACAAAAGGGTAAGATCATCCATACCGCCTGATAAAGCGGCATACGATTTAGTCCAGTCTTTTTTGATTTTTGTTTGTTTGAGAAGCTCTTCCGCTTTTTTGGGGTTATCCCAAAAGTTGGGAGCAAGTGCTTTTTCTTCTTCTTCGGCTATTTCCAGCAATTTATGATCGAGGTCAAAGATGCCCCCTTAACGCATCCGTGCGCTCCCGAAGGTCTTTTAATTGGTCTGTTGTAATCATGGGCGTAAAGATACTATTTTACCGTTACTATTAAACGGATTTTTATGAATTTATCGGCGTGGATTGTCATACACCCTGTTATCCTTGAAAGACTAGTATAGGTTTGTCTCCTCTTCTTTTATAATATCCCATATTAAATCCTGTTCGAAGCCACGAGAAGCAATATATTGTGCAATTTTATAATTGCGCACATGAGATTTGCCTCCCTTAATTTCTTTGGATTTTTTTTCGATTAATTGTTTCAATGCTTTGAAGTAATCTTTATCATTAATCTCTTCCATTGCCCTCTTGATGCAGTAATCCGAGATGTTGCGTTTTTTTAATTCAATTTTAATTTTTACCCTGCCCCACTTTTTTATTCTGAATTTCCCACCTGCGTATGTTTTTGCAAAACGTTCTTCATTTAAAAAATTGGTGGAAATTAAATCCGAAATAATATTTTCAACAGCATCAGAATACAAGCCCCATCCGTAGAGTTTATCACGCATCTCCTGCTGGCAGCGCTCCTGGTATGCACAAGATAGTTGTGCTTTAATTAACGCTTGCGCCGGTGTCAGTTTTTTCTTCGGTTTGTTTTCGAAATCCATATCAGTCCTGATTCTTGACTTTCAACTCTTAACTTTCAACTCTTAACTTTTAACTTTTAACTTTTAACTTTTAACTCTTAACTCCTAATTCTATATCAATCCTCTTGCTTTCAATTCCAGATATTTATTGATTGTATTCACTGAAAGTTTTTGGGGATCGGTTAAAATACTTTGAATCCCATATTTTTCTAGTTCTTTGACAATCATTTTTTTTTCGTAAGCAAATTTTTGAGCAATGGTTTTATTATAGACTTCTTCCGTAGTGACAGCAGGTTTATCAATAAATAGTTGAAGCTCTGTATTTTCAAAAAATATCACCACTAACAAATGATCTTTCGCCAGCCTTCGCAAATACTTAATTTGTCTTTGCAAGCCAGACAGACTCTCGAAATTTGTATAAAGTAAAAGCAAACTGCGTTGATTTATTTTTGTTTTAACCGTAATATATAATTTTTCGAAATCACTTTCGAGATAACCTGTTTTTTGATTGTAAAGCAATTCCATTATTTTCTGAAGCTGTGCATTTCTGCGATCAGCAAGTAAAACAGATTGTACTTTATGTGAAAAGGTAACTATGCCTGCTTTATCTTGTTTAAGCATTGCAATATTTGAAATAACTAAGCTTGCGTTAATTGCATAATCCAGTAAACTTAAACCTTCAAAAGGCATTTTCATTATACGGCCCATATCAATAACAGAATATACCTGCTGTGATTTTTCATCCTGGTACTGATTAATCATCAGTTTATTTTTACGTGCTGTAGCTTTCCAATTTATGGTTCTGATATCATCACCGGAAACGTATTCTTTTATTTGGTCAAACTCAGCATTGCTGCCGATTTTTCTAATTTTTTTAATTCCTGTATTTGTAAGGTTATTTGAAATAGCAAGCAATTCATATTTACGCATTTGTAAAAAGGAAGGGTAAACGGGAACTATCATATCCTGTGAAAAACGGACACGTTTTTGAATAAATCCGATAGGACTTTTTACAAATATATTTAATGCTCCGAAGTTGTATCCACCCCTTTTAACAGGATGAACAATATAACCAACCGTTTTGCTTTTTCCTGATTCAACAGTCATATTAAACTCCGTATCTCGTGTCTGGAATTGAAATGGGATTTCATCAATTATAGTTAACCGGGCAGCAAATAAGTAATGATTTTCTAAAACAATTTGTATAAAATTATCATCTCCGTTTGATAATTTATCTAACGTATTGCGTCTTCCGAAGATGCCATTTTTATTGGTGTATAAAATAATTATATCAACTATCAACAATGCAGGAATAATGAACAATCCATATTCAACGAAAGATGCAATTTGAGGAAAGAAAAAACCAAAAACCAACAATACTACTTCTACTGCGATAATGTAATATATCAGATTTGTAAAGTAGATTGATTTGAGAAAATGCCCCACCCTGCCTCCCCGAGGGGAAGGATGCGTACTATTTTTATTATAATAATTATTCTGTTCCACAAAAATAACGTATGAATTTTTTACTATTGCCCATCAACTAATCACTATTAACTATTAACTCATAACTATTAACTTTTAACTCCTAACTACCTCGGTACTTCAATTTGTTCAACAATTAGTTTTATCACATCAGTAGAAGAAATTCCTTCCATTTCTTTTTCTGGCGTGAGCATAACCCGGTGCTTTAATACAGGTATTGCTACAAATTTAATATCATCGGGGGTAACAAAATCGCGACCACGCATGGCAGCCATAGCTTTTGATGTTGAGAGTATTGATAATGATGCACGTGGTGATGCGCCTAAATAGATAGATGAATTGTTACGGGTCTGATTTACAATTTTTGCGATATAGGAAATTAAATTTGAATCAATATGTAATGAACTTACTTTTGCTCTATACTCCTTCACATTTGCAGCATTTATTACGGAATTAACACTATTAATATCAACCGTATTTTTTCTTGCATGATATTCTGAAATAATTTTAATTTCATCCTCAAGAGATGGATAATCTACTTCAATTTTAAATATAAAACGGTCGAGTTGTGCTTCCGGTAAACGATACGTGCCTTCCTGTTCAATTGGGTTTTGTGTTGCTAAAACAATAAAAGGAGCTGTTAAAGGGTATGTTTTTCCATCAACAGTAATCTGTCGTTCTTCCATTGCTTCAAACAGAGCTGACTGGGTTTTAGCCGGAGCCCTGTTGATTTCATCAATTAATATAATGTTTGAAAACAGTGGTCCTTTTTTAAATTCAAACTCAGATGTTTTCAGATTAAAAATGCTTGTGCCAATAATATCCGAAGGCATTAAATCGGGTGTAAACTGTATACGTGAAAATCCTATCGCCATTGTTTTTGAAAGCAATTTGGCTGTTAATGTTTTTGCAACTCCGGGCACTCCTTCAATTAATACATGTCCATCAGCAAGAATAGCTGCAATAAGGAGTTCGATCATAGCATCTTGTCCTACAATTATTTTATTGACTTCCCGCTTTATATTGCTAACAGACTGTTGCAAATCATTTAAGTCGACTCTGCTCTGAAAAATTTGTTCTTCCATGTTTAAAATTAGTTATGAGTTAATAGTTATGAGTTAATAGTTATGAGTTAATAGTTATGAGTTAATAGTTATGAGCTAAAAGTTGAAAAAGTTAATTGGAATATCATCACATTAGCACATCAGCACATCAGCATATCATCAAATCAGCACATCAATTTATCTTTTACTTTGTTTATAAAATTCTTCAATCAATCTATTTAATTTTAAAAGTTCCTGTTGTGTTACCGTTTGTTTAATACTTAAATCCGAAAAATAATAAAACAAATCATGAACCTGTTGTTCTTCAATTCCAGACAGGTTTGCAATCCTCAGGATAAAGGGATCATCATATATAGTTGTTTTTGTTTGAAAAACAGTACGGATGTGTTCCAGAAAATAAATAATTTTTTTATCAGCAATGTTTTTATGATTTCCCGTTTGATAATACAGGGTTCCGACAATATCAACAAACTGTAATGTAGTATTTTTGTATGGTTCAACAATAGGTATAATACGTTGTTTGCGTTTAGCGCCAAAAATCATAAATAAAATAAGTGATAAAATAAGCAGATAATATGCTTTGAGTAATAATGGGTTATTAAAAATAACACGTAAAGGACTATCGCTTTTATCATTCCCTGCTTTATAATATTCATCCCAGATGACAGGTTGGTTTGGCAGATAGGAAAGCGCTTTATAAACATAAGAATAATTGGTGTTCACAAAATGGTAATTGCTGAATGCTTCGGGCAGTGTATTTATAAATAGTTGACCTTTACCGATTTTATAGTTGATGAAATTAATTTTCTTATTGTCGTTACATCCTAAAACAATGCTTTTAGCGGTATCAAATGAATTTAGATAGGTCCCTTCCATCCCTTTATTATACGTATAGTAAAGAGGGTTTTTTAATGTTGGATTGCTGAAATTAATTTTTACAGTATCACGTGATTTATATAGCTTTGAAAACAATGCCGAATCGTTTTTAGTTATAGTACCTAGGTCAAAATAATTATCTGTTTTAAGTTTCAATGTATCTGCAAACTTTCCTTCAAAATAATTGGCAGAAATAAAAACAGTATTACCACGTGAAGCAAATTTTAAAAGTTCACGAGTATCTAATGTATCGGGCTTGAAAATATTATTGATGATAATATAAGTATGATTTTGAAAAGGTTTATTGTTCAGGATATTGTAAATAGGAAATTCTGCGTTAGTTATTTTTTGTGAGGGGAAAACAGTTGGCAGCATTGTATATAATGCAGATGTACCAAAAGGAATTTTTGCCTTTTTAGTATATGAAACACTCCAGTTGATTGGTTTAGGGGTAAAAATCTGCAACAGCATTAGAGCTGTAAAACATACTGCTAAAACGATACTATATTTTTTATTTCCTTTCAACATCAACTATCAAAATGATTAAATTTTTCAATGATGGTTTTAAAATTGGTTTCATCTAATTGAAAATTGCCATACCATATATATTCGTATGAAATTGCCAACTCTTCGAAATGCTTGTTATATTTACTATTAGAAAGCTCTATTGAATAATCATTATTTGTTTTATCAATTTTCCAGGTAATTAAATTTTTGTCGGTTAATTCTTTCAACAGCTTTAAAAAATGCAAACGAACGGCTCGTCTGAAATCTTTTTCAGAAAGTGCCACAGAAATTAATTCGTTGAAATTTATTTTATGAATATCTTCTTCAAATTCTTTAAAATCAATAGCTATAGCTGCACTTTTCCCATAGAATAAAGCTCGTATATTGTTTTTTAGCAGCAATAGTATGATTAACACAATAGCTGCTACAATGAGTAAATATTCTAAAATACGAAAAGCAAGAGAACCACCTTTGGAGCTAAATAACTCATCTGTTTTTCGCCAAAACCAATCTTTAAAGCGTTCCCAAGGTGTTTTAGGTGCCGGGCCAATATGATCATACTTATAATCAGCGTTATTTAATAATTCTTTTTGTTTTTTAGCATCGGGTTCCCGAACTTCAACTTTTGCAGTATCGAATATAATTGTGTTTTTTAATTTGGGAGAACCCTCTATACAATAAGTATTTGAGCCATAGGGCATACTATAGAAAAATAAAAAAAAAGTACAAAATAGGACGCGCATTTGACACCAACCTGCAAAGCAGGGTAGTTTAGTAGTGCTGCTCCACATTATTATTCGGTGTATTGCCAATTTCATCTATTCGTTCCATTAAACCAATGCCATCTTTTTGTTCAGCCAGACTATAATAGTGAAAAGAACTGATTACATATAATCCACTATACAATAATGTGCTGCAAAAAGTACAAATAGTGGCAACAATTAAAAAAGGTATGGAGACTTCCCCGGAAGCATCTTTTAAATGACTAAATATAAGTACCATCTGATATATGGCTTGTGGAAGTGCAAATACAAAAGATATAATTCCAACCGCCAATACTGCGCAAACCATAATTACCCATGTCCACCAGAAATTATTACGCATTACTTTGCGTGTGCGGCCAAAGGATTCCATTACCCCTTTACCTTCCTGCATTTTTACCAGATAAACTACAGATAGTAGCCACATTACCGGTGGTAACAAAATAAGCAAACCAATAAACAAAGCTATTCCGAATAAAACTCCCAGAACAGGTACTGCGTATGCAATTCCAACAACAATTCCAACAACAAGAGCTAAGATAACAACTGTGAAGAACATTAAAATAAAAAATACCGACAGTATATTTCCTATGTTTTTAACAAGGGTTTGTCCAACATCATTTATAGTAAATCCACCCTGACCTTTTTCCATATAATTAATCATAAACCCGTAAACAGTACCAAAAAGCACCATATTAGAGATAATTGTTGCCAGAATAAAAATTAAATACGTCCATCCAAATTGTGATAATATATTTGACTGTCCCATATTTGATACCGAAAATATACTCACGGCATTTGATTGGTAAAAAGCTCCGGCAATAGCACTAATCAATAGAAAAGGACCTGCAATAAAAATCAATGACTGAAAAAACAGTTTAAAATTTTGTCTTAAAAATTTTACTGTAACGTTAAATGTTTCTCCGAAGTCACGTACCTGACGGAAGTTAATTTTTTCCTGATTGTTCATTTTTTGTTTTTTGAATTGTTTGTTGTTTATTATTTATTTGAATCAAAGGTGGAAAGTTTTGCAAAAATGAAGAATGTTCTACTCCTTTGTAGAAACAGGTCTCGAAGCGTGTGTTGTCACCCAGAGCCCGTCGAAGGGTGTGCGATGGCTTCCCCCATATACTTCGACAAGCTCAGCATGACCTGCACTCAATATATGTTTCAACATTAATACGCATTGTTGGTTGTTTCATTATATATTATTGTTAATTGCCTGTTTCATTGAAGCTAAGATCACGATTTTTTTGAACTGCAAAATTGCCCGCTTTATAATTCAGTTGTATCGGATAAATAATAAAATACCAGATAATAAAAAAAAGTGAACTACTAATAATTGTCAGACTTAACCACATCGGCATGTGTGAATAACGCGTAACAAAACTTTCAAAAAAACCAGCAACAATAAACACAGGAATTAAACCAACAACAATTTTTATACCCTGCTTAGCCCCCCTGATAAATGACACTCCACGTGAATAAGTTCCCGGAAATAAAATGCTGTTTCCCATCACTAATCCGGCACATCCGGCAATGATGATAGCTGATATTTCTAATGTGCCATGAATCCAGATAACTAAAACAGATTGCAATAATAAACCTTTTGCATAAAAGAAATATTGAAACGCACCCAGCATTATTCCATTATATAATAGCATAACACCGGTACCAAATGAAAATAATATTCCTAATACAAAACAAATAAATGCTACCCGTATATTATTAATGGTAATGCCAAAAAACATATCAATTTGATTCATGCTTTTATAAACAGCCATAGGGTCACCTTTGTTAATATTCTCCAACGTCATATTCACATAACTGTCGCCAAGTATAAGGCGAACAAACGTGTCATCATAAGCAGCGGAAACAATACCGATTAGCATGGCTACGCCAAATATTAAGAAGGCATAAAATAATTGTTTGTGTGAATTTTTAAAAATAAATGGCAGCTCATATTTCCAAAAAGTGATGATACGTTTGCTTTTTTCTTTTTTGTTTTTATAAATTTCCTGATGAACCCGTGCAGCAATTGAATTAAGGTATTGAGTAGTTTTTGATTTCGGATAATTAGTTTTGGAGTAAGATAAATCATCCGTGAGCTGAACAAATAAATCAGCCATCAGATCAGGATCAGAACCACCTTTACTTGTAATAAGTGATTCAAACTGCTGCCATTTATCGGCATTTTGATTTAGAAATGTTATTTCTTTCACAATTTAATTTAGAATTCAGATTCATTAAATGATTTGAAAACAAAATATTTTTAATAGAGTTTATATAAGTTAAGAAACAATTCTATTTTTTTAACCTTACCCCGTCCCTCTCCTTGAAAAAGGAGAGGGTAAGTTTGGAATCAACATTAACTTATATAAACTCCAATGTACTTCTGTAAATTTATACAAAAAAAGCAATTGAAAAATTGTTTGGCTTAAAACTTTAGAATAGTTATTTTTATAAAGTTTTAAACAAAAAAGAATCACCATATCCCGGGATAGTTGTCATGGATAATATTCGCATACAAACTTCACAAAATGTTGATATTGAATACGAACTTGCCAGTATCGGGGATCGTATTCTGGCAACCTTGCTGGACTATTTGTTTTTTACTGCTTATTTTTTATTAATTGTGCTAATAGCATCGCTTACAAAAGGAATTATTTTTGATAGTATTGCCGTTATTTCACTACTCTCATTACCCATTTTATTTTACGATTTAGCTTGTGAAGTGTTTTTTCAGGGAAAATCATTTGGCAAGATGATACTGAAAATAAAAGTGGTTAAGCTGGATGGTACACAAGCTAATTTTGGTGCTTATTTATTGCGCTGGTTATTGCGCATCATTGATATGCGTTTGTTTGGCGGAGCAATTGCACTTATTGCAATATTAATTAACGGTAAAGGTCAACGGATTGGCGATATGGCAGCAGGCACAACGGTAATTAAAATGAAACAAAAGGTACAACTGACAGATACTATTTTTCATAAAATAATGCCGGAGTATAATTTGGTTTTTCCTGAAGTATCGCGGTTATCTGATAATGATGTAGCAATTATTAAAGAAGTGATGCAGGTGTGTATACAATCAAATAATTACGAAGCCATTAATAAACTTGTTTTAAAAACCAAGACAACAATGGGCATTACTACAAATTTACCTCCAGCACAATTTTTATTTACTGTTGTTCGGGATTACAATTATCTTGGCAGTAACTAATCATTTTTAAACTTACAATCACTAATCATGTCGAAACCAAACAAACCGGTATCAAAAGTAATTGTAACTTTTTTTGCAGAAGAAGCAGCACCATCAGCATGTTCACTCATATAGGTGCTCAAATTTCTTTCTAAAGAAATATTCCGCTTATCACCTTCAATTATTATTTGATTATAAAATCCATTTCTTGAAAAATTATATGTTTCGGAATAGCTGTTTATTTTGATAGTGTAGTTCAATAATAAAATAAAATTTACGAAGCACATGCCAAATCCAACAAATGCATACATTGCGAATTGATTATATCCCATATCTATCTCTTTTTTTACATATTTCCACTGAAATAATCCAAGTAGTCCACTACAAAAGAGCATTATAAATAATGTACCGATACCAATAACAATTACTGATGCAAACCAAAAAAGGATTGGTATACCAATCAAACCGCATACAATAGCTATCATGGTAACAGAAACACCTTTTGTCTGGATAAATTTTTTCATTTTTCAGCTCCTTCAAATTCAGCAAAAATAAAGGAAATTATTACAACAGTAACAGAATTGGAAAGTCATACTTGATTGTTTTTTTTATAGTTGAAATTTAAAAACCTGGTTTTCGTTTTTAGAAATAATTTCAATAAAGTACATGCCATGTGGTAATTGGGAAATATCAAGTTGAGCATCAATCAAATTAAAAACTGCTTGCTGTTCCATTTCCACTATATTTTGCCCTAATGTATTTTTAAAGATTATTTTACAAGCATCTCCTGATAGTATAGAACCTTTAACATAGAGCAAACCATTTGTTGGGCTTGGAAAAACGGTAAAACAGTTTTTTGAAAAAGAAGGATTACTTTGCGTAGTTGTTATCGAAGATGGTAAAGTAACATCAACCTTAAGTGAAACGGGTAAATGATTACTCATATAATATAAGGCATTCAATACCGGTGCAGGTACCGATGTGTTGGCAGGAGGATCAGTAAGTGCAAGATTGCTATGGTTGCCATCATTCCCAATTACCTCAAATGACCCCGGAATATACTGAACAGATTTTGTTCCCTGCATAACAGGCAATGTGCAAAGGATATGGTCAAAACGCAGATTTAGTCCTCCTGTTGCGCCACAATCACCGGGATCGGTAATGCGTGTGTTTTCCGTAAGATAGTTTGCAAAAGCAGTTGGGTTATTTGCCCAGTCGCCCAATTGATTTGGGGGATCAAAAAAAAGAGTGTTTATGTTGGAAGAATTTATCAGATCCTGAAAACACGCCTCAGTGGAAGATTGCGTATTAAAATCACCCATAAAAATATAATTGTCGGGCGATGTTACATGTGCATTTAACCAACCCATTGCCGCCCCAATTTCTGTTTCGCGGACATTCGCATTATTTATTCCGGATTTATCATGAATAAGAATAATTTTAATAAAAACCGTATCATGATTTACTGATAAGTTTGAATCCTTGTAATATAAGGTATGCTGATTAATATCACTAATGTTTGGATCTCCCGAATAAATAGTGGTTGTTCCAATGTATCCCAGTTTAGATGTTTTAAAATACAACATGTTTTCTTTTGAATACCCCGAAAGGTTGGTAAAACTCGAATGTCCGTAACAACCCAAACAAACAGAATCAAGCACATGCTGAATAACCTTAGTTTTACTGAATGATGAAGGACTTGCATCCATTTTCAGCAAGCCTATAATATCAGGGTTTTCATAGCGGAGAATGGTTTTTAGATACTCATGTTTATTAGCAGTAATAAGGGCAGGACAATTTGAAGAAGAAGAAAAACCATAATCAAGGGTGTTATAGGACATTATTTTCAATGTGTCTTTTTGAAATGATTGAGCATGCGAAAAAGAAAAGACAAATAATAACAGAACAAAGGTGCTAACCGTAGTCCTTAGATTACTTGCTAAATTATATTCTGAATTCAAAAACCTGATACTTTGCAATTTTAAAATTATTTTTTGTAAAATTTTGAATCATTGGACTTTTATAAATGTACTAAAAATAACTTTAGGAAAAAAGCATGAGATGTGCATAGATTTTTCTTTTAATAATAATTCTGTTTAATGTTTTTTCTTTTTCTTGCAAAAGGAGGGTAATAAAATTAACTTTGCTACCTAGCTCGGGTGGTGAAACTGGCAGACATGTACGCTTGAGGGGCGTATGTCGTAAGACGTGCGAGTTCGAGTCTCGTCCCGAGCACGGATAATTGAGCTAATAATGCCTGTAAAAAAAGAAACGGTGCCGAAATTTTTCAGCACCGTTTCTTTTTTTATTCAAAATATTTATTCTGTCATATTAAAGGTTTCCATAAATTTGGTAGTATAATCTCCTTTAATAAAATTTTCGTCTTTCATTAATTTCAGATGAAAAGGTATCGTTGTTTTTATTCCTTCAATTACATATTCGCTTAATGCGCGATGCATTTTTGCAATAGCCTCATCACGTGTTTGTGCAACTGTAATAAGTTTTGCAACCATACTGTCATAATTTGGAGGTATAGTATAACCTGCATAAATATGAGAATCTACACGAACACCATGGCCGCCGGGAGTATGCAAATTTACAATCTTTCCTGGTGATGGTCGGAAATTATTAAAAGGATCTTCTGCATTGATTCTACACTCAATAGCATGTAATTGAGGAAAATAATTTTTTCCTGAAATAGGAACACCGGCAGCAACTAATATTTGTTCACGTATCAGGTCATAATTAATTACTTCCTCTGTAATCGGGTGCTCCACCTGAATACGCGTATTCATTTCCATAAAATAAAAATTGCGATGCTTGTCTACTAAAAACTCTACAGTACCTACACCTTCGTATTTAGCAGCCATTGCCGCTTTAATAGCCGCAGCACCCATTGCCTCACGTAGTTCATCCGTCATGAAAGGGGAAGGAGTTTCTTCAGCTAATTTTTGATGACGCCTTTGTATTGAACAATCTCTTTCTGATAAGTGACAAACTTTTCCATATTGATCGCCAACAATCTGAATTTCGATATGATGTGGTTCGTCCACGTACTTTTCCATATACATAGCGCCATTACCAAATGCGGACTCCGCTTCTTTAAATGCGGAATCATAGAGGGCGTCCATATCTTCTTCTTTCCAAACAATACGCATACCGCGCCCGCCACCGCCCGCAGTGGCTTTAATAATAATAGGGTAACCAACAGAAGGCGCTAATTCTTTTGCTTGTGCTGAACTTTCCAACAAACCCTCAGAACCAGGAACGCAAGGAACACCGGCAGCAATCATAGTAGTTTTAGCCGAAGCCTTGTCTCCCATTGAATTAATCATTTCAGGAGTGGCTCCGATGAATTTAATGTTATGCTCCTGGCATATTTTTGAAAATTTTGCATTCTCCGATAAAAAACCATACCCGGGATGTATGGCATCAGCATCCGTTATTTCAGCGGCGGAAATAATGCTCGGAATATTTAAGTAAGAGTCTTTGCTTGGAGGAGGACCTATGCAAACCGCTTCATCAGCAAACTTTACATGCAACGAATCCTTATCGGCAGTAGAATACACTGCCACCGTTTTAATCCCCATTTCTTTACAAGTTCGAATAACCCGTAACGCAATTTCTCCCCTGTTTGCTATAAGTATTTTTTTGAACATTGTTTCGATTATATGATGTGTAAATATGCTGATGTATTGATTATTATTAACAATCGACACAGAAGCACATCAGCTGATTGGCAATTAATTTGGATCCACTAAAAATAATGGCTGGTCGTATTCTACGGGCGTAGCGTCGTTTACCAGCACTTTTACAATTTTACCTTTCACTTCCGATTCAATTTCATTGAATAGTTTCATCGCTTCAATAATGCAAATTACTTTTCCCGAAATAATTTCATCGCCTACATTTACAAATAGTGGTTTGTCGGGAGAAGGAGAACGATAAAAAGTACCAATCATAGGTGATTTAATCGTAATGTATCTCGCTTCATCATCACCGGAATTTGATTTGTTTTCATGTGATTTTGTTTCAGTAACCGAAACAACTTCCTGTTGTGTTGGTACAGCTTGAATAAGGGGTTGAGTAGCAGTTTGAATAATTACCTGTTCCTTGCTTTTGCTCGCCGGGGTTTTGATAATAATTTTAATATCTTTTGTTTCTAATTCTACTTCGCTTACGCCGGATTTCGCAACAAACTTTATTAAATCTTGAATTTCGTTTAATTTCATTCTATTTAATATTAAAATTAATACTCAATTTGTATTGCACGATTATTATTCTTTTACGACTTGGGAATCAAAAAAACATCCCCTACTTCGACTTCGCTCAGTACTGGCTCAACACACCATCCATCGCTCTCCCCCTTCTCTAACACACCTGCAACGCTCAAGGGGGACTATGTTCTAACTCAACTTTTAATTCTAAATTCTTAACTTTTAATTCTTAATTCTTAATTCTTAACTTTTAATTCTTAATTCTTAATTCTCAACTCTTAACTCTTAACTCTTAACTCTTAACTCTTAACTATTATAAGCCCATTTCAAATAAATTGAGCCCCAGGTAAAACCTGCACCAAATGTGGATATAATTACATTGTCACCTTTTTTTAATTGTTTTTCATAATCCCATAAACAAAGGGGGATTGTTCCGCTGGTAGTGTTGCCATATTTTTGAATGTTTAACATCACTTTTTCTGGAGGTAAACCCATACGAGATGCAGTAGCATCAATAATACGTTTATTTGCCTGATGTGGAACCAGCCATGCAATATCTTCTGATTTTAACTTATTTTTTTCCATTATTTCTGCTGACACCTCAGCCATACCTACTACCGCTTTTTTAAATACCGGTTGTCCGTCCTGAAACACATAATGTTCTTTAGCATCAATAGTTTCGTGAGATGGTGGTTTTACTGAGCCACCGGCTTTCTGGTGTAAATATTTCCCTCCAGAACCATCTACTTTCAAAATAGAATCAATTATGCCAAAACCTTCGGTATTAGGTTCTAATAATACAACTCCTGCGCCGTCACCAAAAATAACACAGGTGGAACGGTCAGTATAATCCATTATGGATGACATTTTATCGGCACCAACCACAAGTACCTTTTTGTATTTCCCTGTTTCAATAAACTGAGTGCCGGTAGCAAGTGCAAAGACAAAACCTGAACATCCTGCTGCAAGGTCGTATCCCCAGGCATTTGTGGCTCCTATTTTATCGCAAATCACATTGGAAGTTGCCGGAAACACAAAATCCGGCGTTACCGTTCCAACAATAATCAGATCAATATCTAAGGCGGTAATACCACGCTTTTTTAAAAGAAGTTCAATTGCAGGAACGCACATATCGGAAGTTCCCAACCCTGCCCCTTTTAAAATTCTTCGTTCCTTAATTCCTGTGCGTGATTCTATCCATTCCGAAGTAGTGGGAACAAACGTTTCTAATATTTCATTTGTAAGAATATAATCTGGAACATATCCAGCAACAGCGGTAATAGCAGCGGTTATTTTAGTCATTATTGAAATGCTTGTTTTATTTTATTGGAAAGTTTAGCGTCTACTATATCTTTAGTAAGCAGCAACATGTTTTTTACTGCAACAGCATTCGAAATTCCATGTCCGATCATTACTGTTGAATTGATGCCTAATACAGGTGTCCCTCCATAATTTTCATAATTAAAGCGGTCGAAATACGCATCACTTAAACCTCTTTTCTTTATAATTTCATAGATGGATTCAGCTTGTTTTAACACAACGTTTCCCGTAAATCCATCGCATACAATTACATCAGCCATATCATTAAAAACATCACGTCCTTCCACATTACCGATAAAGTTAAAATCCCGGGTACCTTTCATCAAACCATGTGTAGCTTGCGATATTAGATTCCCTTTTTCAGGTTCCTCACCTATGTTTAACAAACCCACTTTAGGCTTTTTTATTCCATAAACATGTTCGGCAAAAAGAGAACCAAGTATGGCAAATTGATATAATACATCGGGTTTGCAATCAGCGTTAATCCCAACATCAAGGATTAAACCCACTCCACCATTTTCTTTTGGTAATAAAGAAGTAATACAAGGGCGGATAACCCCCGGAATAGTTTTTACGCTGAACATGGAGCCAACCAACATTGCTCCTGTATTGCCATTACTTGCAAAGCCATCTATGGCGCCTTCTTTTAAAAGATGAAACCCAATGCTAATGCTAGAATTGGGTTTCTGTGAAAACGCTTTTGTAGGATGTTCTCCCATGCCAATTACTTCAGAGGCATGAACAATATCAAAATTATATACATCTGCTCCTTTTTGAGTCAGGCTTGAAATAATTTGCTCTTTATCGCCAATTAATACCAGACGAACATTTTTTGGTAATGCGTTATAAGCTAAAATAGCACCTGATACAGTTGCATCGGGTGCGAAATCACCGCCCATAATATCGATACCTATTTTCATAATCATTACAAATAACGAATTTATATAAATTTACTTGGTTACTAAATAAACGAATGGTTACAAAATTTACTTAACCGTATGCAAAAAAGTAGCAAGTACAGTTTCATAAATTCGTTTTTATTAGTTATTGGTAACCATATTGGTAACCAATTAGGCGGAAACTTTTTTCTCAATGGCAAGTTTCCCTCTATAATAGCCGCAACCACCGCATACACGATGATATAATGTTGGCGCTCCGCAATTGGAGCATGTTGAAAGAGTAGACGCTACTGCTTTGTCTTGACCTCTACGGCTGTCCCTTCTTGATCTCGATAATCTTCGCTTTGGATGTGGCATTGTTTTATTAGTTATTAGTTAATAGTTAATAGTTAATAGTTTAAAGTTAATAGTTAATAGTTAATAGTTAATAGTTAATAGTTGCTGGCTGTTAGTTACATATTGTTAAATTGCTTAAGCAAAATTGCCTACTGAAAAATTGTCAAATTGCAAAATCGTTTTATTAATTTAATGATATGTTCTTCAAATCATCCCAACGCGGGTCTGAATCATCCTTCTTTTCTTCTTCAATCAAAAAATCTTTTAATTTTTTTAAAATTTCTTTATCGCAAGTTGGTTCTCCTTCATCATTATCAGGATGCACACGCTTAATTGGAAGAGAAAGTGTTATATATTCATATAAATACTGAGATAAATCCAATTCATGTTCATTTGCTGCAATTGTGATGATATCATCATCTTGATTGCCTGAGTCGTGACCTCCAACCTTTACAATTAACTTAAAGTTTCCCTGAATTGGAAAATTGTATTCAGCGGTACAACGGTCGCAGTTAACTTTTGTAGTTCCGTTAATTTCAAATTGCAGAATCATGATACTTGATTGCTTCAGCAATGTTAGCTTCACATTAATATTTCCTTGTTTAATCTCAGAATAATCAAGGTTTTCAAAGAATTTATTCCGTATATTAAATTCATATAAATGCTCTCCGATACTTAAACCTGCAAATTGAATAATGTATTCTTTTCGGGCTTGCATTTTTTGTCTGCGTTTAAAATAAGGAGGACAAAGGTAGAAAAATCCGCTTTATAACAAAAAAAAGTTTTTTTGAGGTTAAAAAGCCCCCCAAAAATCGAAATAGGAGGGAAGTACAAATTATGGTTCCTGGCAAAATGTTTGAGCAGCAGTTCTCCCACCCTTAGGGAGGAGGGACTTCTTTTTTATCGATCTCTTTTTTTTAGGGTAATGTTTAAAGGGTTGGCACTTATATCAGCATATTGTTTACGCGTTTTATAAATATCAATAGCCAAATAGATAGCTCTGCGAAATGATTCTTCAGAAGCCATGTTTTTCCCGGCAATATCATAAGCAGTACCATGGTCGGGCGAAGTTCTGATAATAGATAAACCGGCAGTATAATTTACTCCTGAGTTGAACGAAATGGTTTTGAAGGGAATTAATCCCTGATCATGATACATTGCCAATACGGCATCAAAATTTTTATAGGCACCATTACCAAAAAAACCATCGGCAGGATAAGGTCCATACACTAACATTCCTTCTTCTTTTGTTTTATTGATAGCCGGCAAAATAATCCGTTGTTCTTCATCGCCAATAACCCCATTATCACTTGCATGAGGATTTAATCCCAATACAGCAATTTTGGGGCGGCGAATAGAAAAATCCTGAATTAATGAGGTATGAAGTGCTTGAATTTTTTGTATTATTTTTTCCGTTGTTAATTCCTTTGCAACATTAGCGAAAGGGATATGACCCGTAACAACAGCTACACGCAAGGTATCACTGATCAAAAACATAAGGCAGTTACCATTTCCAAACTTTTTCTCAAGATATTCTGTATGTCCGGGAAATTTAAAATCAGGTGATTGTATATTTTCTTTATTTATTGGTGCAGTAACCAAAACATCTATTTCATTTTTAGCAAGTGCAGAGGCAGCAGCCTCCAATGATTTTAAGGCATACTTTCCTCCGGTCTCCGTTTGCTTCCCAAGTTCAATAATAACGTCTTCGTCATATATATTAATAATATTGGCGCGTTTATGATTTATTTCCGAAACATTGCGTATTGGGTTAAAGCTAAAATCCTCAATATTGAGTGCCTTTCGATGAAATGAAGCTGTTTTATTCGAACCAAAAATAACCGGCGTGCATATTTCCAGCATTTGGGGGTCGAGGAACGTTTTAATAATAACTTCTAAGCCAATTCCATTTATATCGCCTTGCGAAATTCCAACAATTATTTTTTCTTCTGTCATATCTTTTTCTAATTACATTCTTTTTGGAAGAACTTTAGCAATCTAACCCTAAATTGGGGAAAATCGAATTATTTTTTGCAAAATTACGATTAATAATTAATTACAATGCTTAAATGCGAATACCAACAACTAAAATATCATCTGTTTGATTTTGAGTTCCTTTCCATTTGATAATTGTTTTATCAAGTATTTTTTTTTGTTCAACCATTTCATTTTGACAAATAGATTGAAGTATATCATGAAAAGCTTGGGAAAATATTCTTTTATCTTCCGGACCGCCAATCTGATCGGCATATCCGTCTGAAAACATATACAACATATCCCCTTTAATGAGCTGGAAAGTATGATTTGCAAAACCTGAGTCTCCTTCTTTTTTGTAAGTTCCAATGGAGCGTTGATTCGCTTTTATCTGAAAACATTCACTGTGTTTTTCGTTTGTAGAATTCCCTCTGAAAATAAGTAAAGGATTATGCGCTCCGGCGTATTCCAGGGTTCCTGTTTTTTTATCAACTGAAATAAGTGCAATATCCATCCCATATTTTGCCGAAGTTTTTTGGCTGTTTTGTTTTAGGGTATTTAAAATTTTATTATTTAATTCAAATAATATTTCCGAAGGATTATAGTTGTGGTTTTCATTAATTGTTTCATTCAGGAGGTTATGTCCCATCAAAGAAACAAAAGCTCCTGACACTCCATGTCCTGTACAGTCAGCCACAGCGAAAAGAGTCCTGTTCGTTTCTTCATGTATCCAATAGAAATCGCCGCTGACAATATCCTTAGGTTTATATAAAATAAAATGATTTTTGAATTGTTCATTTATTTCTGCTTCTGATGGTAAAATTGCTTGTTGAATAATTGATGCGTACTCTATACTATCTGTAATTGCGATGTTCTTTTTTTCAACCGCATCTTTCATTTGAAGGATTTCTATTTTTTGATTTTCTATCACTTCTGTGCGTTCAGTAACTTTTTTTTCAAGAATAATGTTTTCTTTCCTTAATACTCTTTCTCTTAGTTTGGTAAAGAAAATAATACCCGAAAATACAATCATTCCAATAAAAATATAAAACCAGGTTGTTTTCCAAAAGGGCGGATTAATAACAAATTGAAATGTGATAGGTTCATTATTCCATACGCCATCATTATTGCAGGAACGTACTTTGAAAGTATAGCTACCAGAGGAGAGGTTAGGATACGTAATGGAATTTTCTTTTACAATAGGTGACCAATCTTTGTCAAGCCCTTCAAGCATATAACGATATTTTACCCGTTTAGGGTTTGTTAAACTGGTACCAACAAAATCAAAGGTAAAATGATTTTGAGTCCATGGAAATATATGGTTTTCTGGAATTTCAACATTCTGAAAAAATAATCTGGGATTCTTAATCGTAGTAACTGGCTCGATAAGATTGTTTTTTTCGAGTTTGCTGTTATATTTCACTAATCCTATAATAGAGCCAAACCAAAGATTGCCAACTCTGTCCTGGCAGACAGCATTCGGGTTTATTTCCACCCCCAGAAAACCATCCTCTTTCTCATAATGTTTAAAGGTTTCATCCCTCAGGTTGAATTTGTCAATGCCAAGTCCGGATCCTATCCATAAATTGTTCTTGTGATCACAAACAAGCAGAAAAGGCGTGTTGGAATCTAATCCATCTTTTGTGGAATAATTCCTGAATAAATGTCCTCCGGTTTCCAGAAGAGCCAGGGGATCATATTTGTAGATCCCCATGTCATACGTGCCAAACCACAGGTTGCCTTTAGAGTCTTCGGTAATACAGATAGTAAACTTGCTTGGATAGCCATCTTTCCCGGAGAATGTTTTAAAAACACCTTTCCCTTTAACCCTTTCCGGCTCACCGCCGGCACCTCTCCATGAAGAATTAGGAGAAAGAGGCTCTGTATTACTATCATGCATAGTAAGGTCTCCTGACAGAGAGCCAAACCACATTCTGTTCTTGCTGTCGCGGAAAATTGTATAAATCTGGTTGCTTCCTAAACCGTCATCCGTTGTAAATCTCTCAAACGTTTCTTTGCTGATATCAAATTTCAATAGACCTCCTTTGTTGGTTCCTATCCAAATATTTCCATCTTTATCTCCATTGATGCAATATATCTCGTTTACAGGCAATCCGGTTTCCATTGTATAGTGTTTGATAGTACCGGTAGCCGGATTCAACCGTGATACTCCCTGTCCAAAATCGCTGAACCAGATGAACCCTTTTATGTCTTTGTAAAGTGCGGTAGTATTAAGTGATTGACCTTTTTTCCCTGTGTGTCGGATGAAACGATAAGATGTTTCTCCCTTTAATTCCCTCTCCGCAGGAGAGCTGGTTTTGGTTGAAGCAAGTGCGTTGGTTCTCTCTCCTTTCGGGAGCGGATCGGGTATAAATTGAACAAGTCCGCCTTCGGTACCAATCCAAAAGTCATTGTTGGAACCTTCAATTATCGACCAAACCAAGCTATTTTGCAATCCTTCGTTTTCGCCATAAATTTCAAACTGTTCATCAAAGTATTGATTCAAATTTAAAAATGTTCCTATCCAGATATTTTTTTCCCTGTCCTGTATGATTGACAGAACACGGTTATTGCTAAGCCCGTGTTGAGTAGAGATTGTTTGAAAAGCAGCACCTTTGTAATTATTTGCTTCAAGCTGCGGAAGATATTTTGAAACGCCTCCATCATACGTTCCGATGAAAATAGTTCCATCGTCTGATTCAAAAACAGTTGTCACATGATTACTGGCAAGACCTTGCGATGTAGTATAATCCTTCATGAATTTATCGGAAGCATTTATACGAACAACACCATAGTCAGAGGTTCCTATCCATACATTTCCTTTACTATCATGGAGCAATGATGTAATGGATTTGCTTGGGAAGGAAGTAGCAAAAGAAGAAAGTTTTATTTTTGCAATGCTTATGCCATTCGCTGTGCCTATCCAAATTGCGCCATCAATATTTTCCATTAACGAACTAACGATATTGCTTGTTAATCCATCCTTTATTGTAAAAGCGGTAAAAAAATTCTTTTCATATTTTAATAGTCCCTGCCCGTCGGTACCAATCCATATTATTCCTTTACTGTCGGAAAGGATGCAGGTAATGGTTTTTGAAATTTTAATAGTGGAGGGAATAAGCTCAGAAAATTTTTTTGTTACGGTATTATAGCGTGTTATCCCACCAGACCAGTGTCCGAACCAGATATCTCCGTTTTTGTCGAGACAGGAAGAAGTAACTCTGTTTTCTGCCAGTCCATCTTTTTTATTGAAGTTTTCAAAATTCAGTCCGTTGTATTTACTCACACCATTCATCGTTCCCACCCAGATAATTCCATTTTTATCTTCGAGCATGGTATAAATGCTCGACTGAGGTAATCCTTCTTCAATGCCGAACTTGCCAAGATTAAGAGTTTGGGCAATCCCTCCCCAGCCCTCCCCAAAGGGGAGGGAGAGTAGAGTACAAATTGCAATGCGGATAAAGTTTTTTATTTTCATTGATAAATTCTTTTACTACTTCTCTCTCCCTTAGGGAGGGGTGGGGTGGGCTTCATATTCTTCAACCCTATCCAGCAAGCTGGTCAAAATATTATTGGTTTCATATTTTTGAGCCAGGTTAGCCGCTTTTTTCATTTCCATTTTTTCTTTCGCATTCAGCAATTTTCTTTTTTCATTGTTTATTGAAAATACTGTTGTACCATCAAAAAAGTTTTTGTCAATTTCGTTAGAAGACAAGTTTGTTGCTTGTTCCGGGTTAGTTGTTGGTTGAAGTTTATTTTCCATATTTTGTTGCCCATTGCCAACTATAAATTCTTTTTTATTTGCTGGATTTTCTTTTTTCTTTTTTATTGCGCCCGGGGTACTTTTATTTTCAATTGTTTTAATTTTGGCCTGTTCATCCATTTTTTTCTTTAGCCTGTTTTTTTTCAATTCTAATACAAGCTGGCTTTCAGATCTTGGTATAGGTTCAGTTATTGTGGACAGTTTATCACCTGTTTCTGATTCAATAGTCAATATTTTATTAACTGATTCAGCCACTTTTTTTTCGTCAATATCTTTATTACTGTTCAATTGGACAGATTCTTTCAAGTCAATAAGCCGGTTGGTATTATTATTATTATTATTATTATTATTATTCGCTAACTGTTGGGTTGCAATAGAATCAACCTTTTGCTTTATTTCTTCGTTCGCTTTATTTTTAATAATTCCCTCAACCTGGCTTTTCTTTTCTATGGCATATTGACTGGAATCTAATTTTAATACCTTAGCATTTTTCTCAATCATCTTGGCATACTCCTTATCAAAATCAAAAACTCTTCGTTCTGAATTCCATTTAATTTTTCCGAAATCATGTGTTATATTACTATTTGAAACAGAAGGGATTAAATTATTCCCGCTTTCCTTTAAAGAAATGGGATTAAGAGAGGATGGCGTTAATTTAATTTCAAGGTTAAAAACATACGGAACATAATTGAATTCTTCCTTCGAAATAGATGTGTTTACCCTTAACACCCCAGGAACAGTACCCTCCTTAATGATAGTAAGCTCATATTCTGTTTCTTTATCGCAAATGCTTTTGTTCATTTGAAAGGAATACAATCCATTCTTACGGGTAATGATTTTGGATATTTGTTTTCCATCCTTTATAAGTTCGAGAGAAACGCCCTCTATTGGCTTGTTTTGAAGTTTTATAGTGCCCTGAAGAATAAATAATGGAGAGGATTCTTTTCTAATTTGAGAATATGAAGTAAACTGGGAGAGAGCGACGAAATATAGGAAAATTATTTTTTGAATTTTTGAATTTTTGAATTTCAGATTAGTCATTGATTATACAACAAATTACGAAAATAAATAACCCTTAAGAACTATAGAAGGCAGGATGTTGTTTAAACTCAAAAAAGCTACAATACAAGAATTCAAAAATTTAAGGGTAGGTAATTTTAATGTGCAATAAAATCAAACGTCAAATTTACCATGTTTGAAAATTCCTTTCCGGTATCTAACATATCGTCATCGGATTTGGAGTAATGCCATTCTATGGCAATTTTATGACCTTTGAGCACAAAGTCTTTTAGTATTAAAATTATATCGAGTATATACTTTGCGGAAATAGAGTTAAAATATTCCATATTAATAACGAGAACAACAGTAGCATTATCTGTCTTTTCATTTTTTCGTGATGTTAGAACTTCTTCAAATTTAGTAACCCAATCAATTATGGGAGAATAAAATTTACCAGTATTTTCTGGTCGCGATTTCCCGGAAATGATAAAAAGATTAGATACAATATCAAATTTTACCGCTGGCGAAGACTCTGTTGCTTCAATGATTAATGCTTCCATTTGTTAATTTGAGAATTTGTTGATTTGTTTTATCCTTCGTTGATAATTAAGTAAATCGTTACTTCTATTTCTGAATGTTTATTTCAGTTTGCAAAAGATAAAAGGATGTAAGATCAGTTAATGGTTTGAATTCGTACTTTATCAAATTACCAGATTTAATAGCAATATCTATTATTCCTAAACCGGCATTATTCTCATCGGTACGTTTGGAGAGTATTTGTGCTCGATACAATTGCTTTAACTCCGCTTGAGTTTGTTTGATAACATTATCTAGTTTTTCCTTTAAGGGTGGAATATTTGCATTAAGAATATGGTTTCCGGTTACAATCGTATATTGTGTATCTGATTTACTTAAAAGTAATATTGCGATATTTTGTTTTTTATCACCAGAACAGGAATGTTTGCTGACATTCTCGATGCTTTCAACCAATATGCTATAAACTTTCCTATCAATGCCTGTTTTTGCTTCCAACAAGCTTAATTTATTTTTTATATTTATTAATAGTAATGTTGTTAAAAGGTGATCGAAATGACCTGTAAATGCGATTAAGGTATTTTTTTCGTCCAGTAATTTGTGTGCTTCGAAAGCGGTTGAAATAGATGCCATATAGTTTTTTTTTGTAAAGTTATAATTTCTATTGAAAAATGCAAAATATATTTAATTATTAGCCACAACCAGCCAATTAGCTCCATTGCTTATTACTGTAATATATTGATATTGTAAAGTTAATAATCTTGTTGGTGTACCATCAATCGTTTCTGCCCCCATTGCAATAACAGAAACTGTTGCTGCTCCGTCCATGTTTTTTATGGTATATTTTCTGCCGGAGATTCCAACCGCAGCAGGCAATGTTATTGTAGTTATACCGGTTACTGCCACAATATCATCTGATGCGGTTAATGTGTAGTTAGCGTTTTTTGAGCTAAAAGAAGTAGTGTATCCATTGGCGGATATTGTTCCTGAAGTTTTAACATCAGTAACATTTGCATTCCCCAGTTGTATAGTATTACTAGCTGTTATCTGAGCTTTATAACCTAATGCCGTTGAATTTGAAAATGTTGTTCCTGAATTAAAAGCGTAATATCCAAGAGCTGTGTTGTTTGCCCCGGTAATGTTATTTTCAAGAGCATATTCTCCAAAAGCGGTATTGCTGTTTGCTGTTGTATTATTTTTAAGCGCGCCATTTCCTGTAGCGGTATTGTACTGCCCTGAAGTGTTGGAATAAAGCGATCCCGCTCCATTGGCTGTGTTTTCTCCACCTATAGTGTTGGAAAAAAGTGCCCCCGATCCTGTTGCGGTATTATAATTTCCTACAGTATTGGAATCAAGTGCTCCTGCTCCGTTAGAAGTATTGAAAGAGCCTGAAGTATTGATAAGAAGAGCCCCCGCTCCGTTGGCTGTATTGTAACTTCCCACAGAGTTAGATTTTAATGCCTGATAGCCAATAGATGTATTGTAATTTCCCGTATTTACGGCAGGATTGGTTGAACCTCTGAGTGCCTCAAAACCAACAGCTACGTTATAATTATCAAATGTCGTTGAAGTATTATTGCAATACCGCATTGCATTAACACCTATTGCTGTCGCGTTGGAGCCAGCAACATTGGAATATAGCGCATGAAACCCATTGGTAGTATTATTATTACCAGTGGTATTTAAGTAAATCGAACCATTGCCGACAGCAGTATTGGCGTTTCCTGTAGTGTTGGAATAAAGAGAATTCATTCCATTGGCAATATTGTATTTCCCTGTGATATTAGAATATAGCGCATAGACGCCAGTTGCGGTATTACTGTCTGCTTTGGAATTGTATAGCGCCTTATATCCAATGCTTGTGTTGTAAATTCCTGTTTCATTAAAGTTAAGTGACATAAATCCAAGTGCGGTATTTCCGCTTCCTGTGGTGCTTGAATAGAGGGCATTCAAGCCAATTGCGGCATTTCCTGTTCCTGAAGTGTTAGAAAAAAGCGCATAAGCGCCAGTGGCAGTATTAAAATCACCACTAATGTTATTTGAAAGGGCATAAGCCCCATTAGCGGTATTCATATCGCCATTAATATTGTCGGAAAGCGCATAAGCCCCGGCAGCAGTATTAAGGTCGCCTGTGGTATTGTCTGAAAGCGCGTAAGCTCCAATGGCAGTAATAAAGTTACCAGTAGTGTTGTATGCCATGGCATAATACCCATTGGCGGTACAGTACATTCCGTTAATGTTAGCATTACCTGTTTTATAGCCCCAAAACGTATTATAAAAAAATGGATCTATTCTTCCCGCTTTTTGATTATTTACACGAATATTAAAAGCTTTATTATCGGTAGTGCCGATAAAATTTGTGCCCTCAACTGTTCCTGCATTACCAAGTATTGACCAGGCAGTGGTGGTGGGAACTTCGCCCCAGGCGCCAGTACCAAGCAAAACCTGAGTAGCAGCAGCCGAAGCAAGAGGAATTAATGTTCCGTTCCCGTCTGCTTGTACCATGCGTGTTCCTATACCGGTCAGGTTAGATATTCTCGCATTTCCAACTACTTCAAGCTTTTCCGCCGGAGTGGAAGTTCCTATGCCTACATTGCCCGAATTGTTATTATTAATATCCATACCGGAAACTGTCCAGACACTATTAAAAATTGTACCTGATAAAGAAAGTCCGGTTCCTGCGGTAAAAGCGGATGCTGAATCAGTATGCCATGCCGGATTACCGGAGGCATCGGTTTTCCAAACTTTATTCAACTGACCTGCCCCTGTGGTAACCACACCATCACTTGTAGAAGAGTTTGCAGCGATAGATATAAGCGGTGTTGAAGTTCCTGTTGCAACAGATATTGGTAAAGTACCACTAACATTAGTTACTGTACCTGAAGAAGCCCATGAAGCTAAACCAGTATTGTCAGAAGTTAAGACTTTCCCGAATCCGGGAGACCCGCCGGTAATTTTTACTTGTCCTTCAACTTCAAGCGTCGCCCCAGGTGTGTTGGTACCAATGCCAACATTACCGCTGGAAAAATCTCCGAAAATCAAAGGAGGGTTTATACTATCATTTGCGATATAGAGTTTGTTTGAACCAGTCTCATTATAGCCGGCTCTATTGCCAAGAAACACATTGCCGCTACCCGTGGAATCGTTATATCCGGCAAAAGGACCTATGCCAACATTATTATTTCCTGTGGTATTATATGAAAGCGCATACGCCCCTTCAGCAATATTATAGCTTCCGGTAAGGCTAAAAAAAAGTGCGTTGGCTCCATTAGCGGTATTGTAGTTTCCTGTAGTGCTTGAATAAAGTGTGCCTGAACCGATGGATGTATTGTAGTTTCCTGAAGTATTGTCGGAAAGAGCATATTCACCTAGAGCTGTATTAGAGCTACCTGTGGTGTTATTTAAAAGCGCATCAGATCCTATAGCTGTATTATAGTTACCAGTAATGCTCATTGTGAGGGCATAATAACCGAAGGCTGCATTTTTTATACCGGTTGTATTATAATCAAGAGCGAAGGCTCCATTCGCTGTATTGCCTGTGCCTGTAGTATTATCAGTACCTGAACGATATCCCCAAAAGGTGTTGCGTGATACATGATCGATTCTTCCCGATTTTTGATTATTTACACGAACATTGAAGGGAAAATCTTCTATGGTTCCGATGAAGTTTAAACTGTCAATTGTTCCTGCATTTCCTAGTAGTGACCAGGCAGTTGTGGTAGGCACGTTACCCCATACACCTGTACCAAGTAAAACCTTATTAGCACTATCCGCGGTAAGAGGTATCAAAACTCCGTTTAAGTCTGTTTGCAACATTCTGGTTCCTGCACCCGCTAAACTTGATATTTTAGCATTTCCAACTACTTCAAATTTTTCTGTAGGGGTACTTGTTCCAATTCCAACATTGCCTCCACCCAGAATTCTCATGAGGCTTATGCCTGTACCATTACAACCGGCATAATTGTCAACAAAGTCTAAACCACCAAAGGCTCCTGCTCGGTGAATGAGTCCAAATGCACTGATGCCGCCTTGTTGAAAACTAAGACCTACATCCCCTGCTCCAGTCCTGTGGATTACAAACTTTTCTGAACAAGTATTGATTGTATCATTAATTTCGAGAAGTGTTTCAGGGTTCGCAGTACCAATACCAACATTGCCATTTGCACTTATCCTCATTTTCTCTGTATTATTTGTTTTCATTACCAAATCCACAGAATCAGATGTTCCAATAAAATTTATACCTGCAATAGTACTATCGTTGCCTGTTAATTTCCAGTTGGTTCCTGAGGCTATATCGTTTAAAGCATAAAGAGCAGTATCTGATTTTAAAGCATAAAAAGTATAGGGGACAGCCATAAACTGCTGAATACTCATCAGCCTGTAATTACCATCATTATTTATGGCTATTTCGACCTGTAAAAACTGGTTGGCTGATGACCAGGGAATATCAATCATTTGTTGATATTGTCCTGAAGAAGAAATAATGCCATCCCCAATGATTAATGAAAACAATCCATACGGATCGGTATTAGTAGTATGTGTTTCCTGGTACAGGACAGAACCACCGGAACTACCACTTAAAATTGAAAAACGTACTCCAATGGTTTTATTATTGATGGCTTGTCCATTTATATCCATTCCAACAATTTCAATTCCATTTTCATCAATAGCAACAGCCTGATAATTCAATCCTCTTAATTGTGCGGTACAGTTGAAAGTTAAAAGTTGAAAGTTAAAAGTTAAAACTGCTGTGAAAAACAGAATAAATTTTTTCATGTTTTTTCCTTTATTGATTCATTGAAAAATTGCCAACAGTTTAATTGCCTATTGCCTATTGCCTATTGTTTCATTGCTTAAGCAAAATTGTTAAATTGTTTTATTGAGTGGTAACATAATTATATTTAATTATTGCTACGGAGATGCCTAAGTTAATTGAGAACCCACGGTTAAAAGATTTTTGGTTTGTTTTTTCTAAATTCTGTAATCCTAAAATGTAATTGTATTCGGTGTAAAAAGAAATATTATTTGATAATGCTATCTTAAGTCCGGGAGAAAAGAATATCCCCAAATCAGTTGTTTTAATAGCTTTATTTTTCTTTATATCATAATTATCAGCACCAATTGTTTGATTTCCCTTTAGCATATATCCGAAATAAGGCGATGCTGAAAAATATGGTTTCAGTCGCCATTTGTCAAGCACATATCCTAAACCCACACTTGCATCAGCATATTGAATATCCCAACTGACATTTATTTCATCAACAATAATTGATGCCCCGGCTTTACGCATTCCAATATTTGTTCGGATAAATAATCCATTATTTTGTGCATGTTGATACCCTATACTAAAGCGACCACCTATGTTGTTTGTAAAGTCATTTTCTTTGTTACCCAGAGTATCAATAAATTTATAGGTTGAAAATACCTGCCCGGCATCAAATGTTACATTTGATTGAGCTATTGAATGTTTTATACTAAATAGGAAAGTTATGAAAAGGATAAATTTCAAGATTTGAAGGTTCATGTTTATTATCTTGAAATAATTAATTTTGAGGAATATAAATCGTATTTAGCATCAGATAATGTAATCAAATAGGTACCGCTTGACCAATTGGAACAATCGATGGAATATGTTTTAAACTCCTTTATGTTTTCATTTAACAATAATTTCCCGCTAATATCTAATATTTGAAGAGTTACATCTTCTAATAGTATTGCTGTTTCAATGGTTAGTTGATTTGAAGTGGGGTTAGGAAATACTGTTGCATCAATTCTTGACTTGATATTTTCAATTCTAAAGGCGGGTTGTTGAAATCCGGGATTAAACCTTGTTTTATTGCTGTAATAAGGAGTTGTTCCATACGATTGCCCGATGGTTTGTTGCACTGTGGTTCCATTTTCGGTAGTAAAACTACCTGTGCTGGCAATACATTGACGTTTTATAGTTTGAGCATCAACTTTTGAGAAAAATATAAGAAGGATAATCAACCCTAAACAACCTTTTGCCTGATTGGGGAATCTAACTTTTTGCCGAATGGAATTATTACTCGATTTCATTTTCATCTTAATTATACAACAAAAAAACTTTTAAAAGTAGCGAAACGAATGCATTAGTTTATCAATGTGTTTTATTTGTGTTATAAATTATTTCAATGCTGTTTTTACGCTTAAATCCGAATAGGGTTTCATGTCTAAAATAAAGGTTCAGGTAAAAGAATCAATGAGCCAATGACTAATGCCTAACGACGGGCTATATACGAAATCCTATCACTAAAATATCATCGGTTTGATTATGTTTACCTTTCCAATCCATTAATTTAGCATCAAGTATTTTCTTTTGCTCAACTATTTCGAGTAGGCAAACAGATTGAAGGATGTCCCTAAAGGGTTGAGAAAATATTTTTTTGTTTTCTTTTCCTCCAATTTGATCGGCGTAACCATCAGAAAACAGGTACAACATATCTCCTTTAAGGAGTTGAATATTTTGGTTGCAGAAACCATGTGCGTCATTTTTTTGAAAACTGCCTATAGAGCGATGATCCCCTTTTATAGGAATACAGTCCCCTTGCCTAAAAATGAGTAAAGGGCTGTGAGCTCCCGCGAATTGTAAGTCCACTGTCCCATTTTTGTTAGTTTGCATACTTAAAAGGGCGATATCCATTCCATATTTTACAGAAGTATCCTTACTCTTTTGATTCAGCGTATTTATAACCTGAATATTTAATTCGTCCAGGATTTCGGAAGGGGAATTCTTTCCTTTCACTTTGATAATATCATTCAGAAAATTGTTCCCCAATAAGGACATAAATGCTCCTGGTACACCATGCCCTGTACAATCAGCAACAGCAATAAAAATAGTGCCCTTATCTTTGTATATCCAATAAAAATCTCCACTAACAATATCCTTTGGTTTATATAAAATGAATGACTGGGTTAAGTGTTTATGTATCTCTTCTAAAGGTGGCAACAAGGCTTCCTGTATGCTTTTGGCGTAGTTGATACTATCAGTAATTTTTTCATTTTGTTGTCTGATAGCATCCTCCGCTTTTTTACGATCTGTAACATCGGTATCAATGACCACCCATTTTTTTATATTGCCTTTAGTGTCTAGGATAGGTGTCAGGGAACTCTGCACCCAAAGTTCTTTACCATCTTTGGTAATGTTTAACGCTTGATATATGGATGATTTTTTATTTTCAATGGCTTGCGAAATCAGCAATTTAATATCCGGATTGTTACTTATCATTTCTAATGTTTTTCCACGCTGCTTAAGTTCTTCCAAGCCATAACCCTGCAAACGTTTAAATCCATCATTTACCCATTCTATTTCACCGTTTGCTCCAAAAATTAAAACACCATTGTCTGTTTCGCTTGCTACAATTGATAATCTTGCTAATTCATCTTTTTGTTTTTCAATTTCTACAGTACGCACCTTTACTTCATCTTCCATATTTTCGTATAAGTGCGCATTTTCTAATCCATTAACTATGTATATGGCTAGGTTTCTGAGAATATTCATCTGATATTCAGTATACGCATTTGGTTTGAAGCTTTGAACGGTAATTACACCAATTTGCTTGGTTGGCGTTGAAATGGGGAGATAAATAATTGACTCCGATTGTTCCCCTGCAATTGCGGCTGGAATTTCTCTTCCGGGGAAATAGTTGTTGTATTCCTTATTCAGATCATTAATAAAAATCTCTTTTTGGTTTTTAAAACACCAGATAGCCGGCCGGCTTTCATCGTTTAATTCATTATAAAAAAAGGGCAATTTTTCTCCTTTTTCAATAAACCCGGAAAAATTAAGTCGTTTTTCCGTTTCATTATAAATCCCAATGCCAAATGCAGTGGCATCCATCAGTCTATTTACATTTTCATATACTTTTTTTATAATTTCTTCAACAGATAATACCGCGGTAACTTCTCTTCCGATATTGCTCAGCAGTTTTGTGTTTTCATACGATTTTTCTACTTCAACTTTTTGTTTCATTACTTCAACAGTACGCTCCTTTATTTTTTCCTCCAGATTTTCGTATAGTTGAGCATTTTCAAGAGCAATGGCAGTGTAGTTGGCAAGGGTTCTCAACATGCTCTGATGAAGTTTGGTATACTTGTTTTTTTTATAGCTTTGAACAGTTATAACACCTATTACCATCTCCTTTAAAATCATCGGACAAAATAATAGCGAGTGAGTCATTTCGCCGGCTATTACTACAATATTTTTAACGTAATTTTTATATTCATTTACATTATCGTTAATAAATATTTCCTTTTTATTTTTGATGCACCAAACAGAATAGTTGTCGTCATTATCCATTGAAAATGAAAAAGGTTTTATTCTTTCACCCTTATCAAATTCATATTTAATTTCTACTGTGTTGCTATCGGGATGAAAAAGGCGGACACCAAAAGTTTCAGCATCCATTAAGCTATTAATGCTTTCACGCAGTTTGCTGAAAATGCTTTCAAAATCAAGGGTGGAAGTGAGTTCCTGACCAATTTCGCTTAATACATTAATATTATTACGGGAGATTTCAAGTTCTTCTTTTTGTTTGAAAACTTCTTGAGTTCTGTATTTAACCTCTTCTTCCATGTTTTCATACAGATGAGCATTTTCCAATGCGCTTACTGTATAAACAGCAAGATTTCTAAGGATATCCAACTGGTATTCAGTATACGCATTTTGTCTGAAACTTTGAATTGTGATAACACCTATTTGTTTATTCGCGGTTGAAAGCGGAAGGTAAATAAGGGACGAAGCATGCTCCCCTTCTGTAGGTACAGGAATTGTTAATCCGGGAAAATAGTTAGAATAATCTTTTTTATAATCGTTTGTAAATAATTCTTTTTGGTTTTTAAAACACCAGTTAGTAGGTCGACCCTCATCAGTCAGGTTTTGGAAATGGGTTGGTAATTTTTCTCCCTTTTCAATAACTCCCTTGAATTCTATCTTGTTTTCTCCTTTCTTAAATATCCCAATGCCGAAAACAGATGCATCCATCAATTTATTAACGTTCTGATATACCTTGTTGATAATTTCTTCAACAGATAAAACGGAGGTTATTTCTCTACCTATATTACTAAGTAATTTTGTGTTTTCATAGGATTTTTCCACCTCTTCTTTTTGGTGTAGCACCTCTACCGTTCTTTCTTTTATCTTTTCCTCCAGATTTTCATAAAGTTGCGCATTTTCAATAGCAATGGCAACATAAATAGCCATACTTTGTAAAATATTCAAATGATATTCAGTGTACGCATTTATTCGAGCACTTTGAACTGTTATTACACCAATTGATTTGTCTTTCCTTACAAGGGGAATATAAATGATTGATTGCGAAGAAAGCCCGGCAATTGGAGTAAGAAGGGAAGGGGTATATTTTTTATATTCAGTTTGGTACTCATTGATAAAAATAATTTTCCGTTCATTAAAACAGATACTCGGAAGCCTGTCGTTTTCTTCAGTTTCAACTGATACGAATGGCATTTTTTCACCATTTTCAATCGTTCCAATAAAGTCTAATCGTTTTTTTTCTTTATTGTATATACCAATAGTAAATACCGAAGCGTCCATGAGAATATTTATATTTTCATAGACTTTTTCAATGATTTTTTCAATTGACAGCGAGGAGGTTATTTCCTGCCCAATTTCACTTAATAATTTTATATTGTTACGTGAAATTTCAAGTTCTTCTTTTTGTTTAAAAACTTCTTGTGTTCTACGTTTAACCTCTTCTTCCATGTTTTGGTACAGATGAGCATTCCCCAAAGCATTTACCGCATACACCGCTAAGTTGCGGATAATATCCAATTGATATTTAGAGTAGGCATTTTCTTTGAAACTTTGAACAGTCAGTACGCCTATTTGTTTATTAGAGTTAGAAAGAGGAAGATAAACAAGCGAAGCAGGTTGTTCTCCTTCTTTGGTAAAAGGCAATGTTTTACCCGGGAAGTAGTTGGTGTAATCTTTTCTGAAGTCGTTAGTAATAAATTCTTTTTGATTTTTATAGCACCAGGTAGCAGGTCGCTTTTCATCACTAAGTTCATAATAAAAGAAAGGTAACTTTTCTCCTTTTTCAATAAATGCGGAAAAATCAAGTCGTTGTTCTGATTCATTAAATATAGCGATGCCGAATGCTGATGCATCCATCAGTTTATTAACGTTTTCGTATGCTTTGTTAATAATTTCTTCAACAGATAAAACGGAGGTAATCTCTCGGCCAATGTTGCTAAGCAGTTTTATATTTTCATAGGATTTTTCAACCTCTTCTTTTTGTTTCAGAACTTCTACTGTTCGTTCCTCTACCTTTACCTCCAGATTTTCGTATAATTGTGCATTTTCTATAGCAATAGCAATATAAACCGCCAGATTTTTTAGGATATCCAAATGGTGTTTTGTAAAAGCATTTTTACTGAAACTTTCCACTGTAATTACTCCAATTATTTTCCCTTTAGAAAATAAGGGGATATAAATGAGCGACTCAGGAAGATCGCCCACCACAGGAATTGGAATATAGGGGATATATTTTTGATACTCTTTCCGCAGATCATTGATAAAAAATTCCTGACCATTTTTATAACACAAAACAGGAAACCTATTGTTGTCATCCAAATTGTAAGAGCTACTGTACTTTTTCCCGTTTTCCAGAAACCCAGGGAACTCAATGGTATTTTTTGCTTTGTTAGGGATGCCTATACAAAAGACGTCAGCACACATCAATTTATTAATATTCGCATACACTTTTTCAATTATTTTTTCAATTGAAAGGGAGGATGTTATTTCTTGCTCTATTTCGCTCAAAATGGAAATATTTCTGTATGATCTTTCAAGTTCTACTTTCTGTTTTGTAATTCGGATATTTGTTTTTTGTTTGTTGCGGTATCCTCTGAATATAAAAAAGGCAAGTGTCAGTACTAATACAAAACCAATAATAAAAGCATTTCGCAGTGTTTGTTGTCTTTTTGTTTCGACTTGTTGCAAAGCAATCTCAGCGTCTTTTTTGATCAGTTCTTTGTCTTTTTTTTCACTATCATATTTCACGCTCAATTCTGTAATTTGTTTGTTGACTTGCTCATTGAGCAGTGCAGCTTTCATTCCGGAGTAGAGTGTGTGAAATTCGTACGCTTTTTTATAGTTATTCAATTTCGCGTAAACACTTGAAAAACTCAAAAAAAGATCTTTAATATAGTTTTTATTATTTATAGCTTTAGCTCCAACATAACATTTTTCGTCATATTCGAGTGCTTTTTCATAATTCCCTTGAGAATAATAAATATCCCCAACTGTGCCATAAAGGGAGGCTTTCATCTCTTCATTTTTCGTATCATGAGATAATTTTATACCCTCAAAAGCATATTCAAGCGCCTCGCCGAATTTTTCCTGCCCTGCACAGATGTAGGCTAAATAATTATCTGCCCGGATAAGTCCATTTTTGTTTTTATTTTGCAGGTATATCGTTCTTGCTTTAAGCAAGTAATCCATGGACTCCTTGTGCACACCTTTAAAAACGAAGCTTTGAGAAATATCGCGGGTACTTCTGTCATAGAAAACAATACCAATTGAAACGGATACATCAGCAATATCATCTTCATCCCCATTATCCTCATATATTTTTAATGACCTGAAAAAATATCTTAATGAACTATCATAACTATTTTGGCTTTGATAAAGTTGACCAATTAAATAGTTGACTTTGGCTTCCAGCTTTTTATTCCCCGTATTTTTTACAGAATCAGCACTTTCCGGGATAGATTCGCATAGTTTTAAGGCTTTTATATAAAACTCGAAAGCTTTATCAAAATTTCTGTTCGCTTTGTACAAATCTCCAATGCCGCATAAGGAATTAACAATTTCACTTTTGCCAGCTATTTCCTTTTGAATTAGTAAGGATTGTAAGCAATATTCTATTGCCTTTCCAATGTTGTTGTTTGATTTATGTGCAATCCCCAAATTTAACAGAGAGCTTACCTGACCACTTTTATAAGATAATTTCCGGGATAATTTTACGGCATCTTCGGCAAAATGAATTGAATTGTCGGGGGAATCTTCTTTTGATTCAAAACTCAATTCATTTAAGATGGTTACTTTATTGGTATCTTCTTTTGCGGTTTTTAAAATACTTTTAAGGGAATCAATGCTTCGATAGTGATCAACGCTTGTTTTTACTCCTATAGCAAGACACTCATAATTTTGCAAAAAACCGAAGATTATCGGGATCAGCAAACAAGATAAAAAATAGTGACTAGATTTTTTTCTGACCATGACTACATTTGAATATGCGAATATAATAAAAACAAATTAAACAGTTCGTTCAATACTTGCCCATAAGTTATCCGCTGTTTTATCCCAACTGAAATCAAGTTTTCGCTTTCTTCCTTTAATAATCAAGGTATTACGAATTTCTTCATCTTGATAAAGGGATAACATGGCATTGGCAATAGAATCTATTGAAAATGGATCCACCAGGAAAGCAGCATCTTTTGCTACTTCAGGCATGGAGGTAATATTACTTGTAATAACCGGTATATCACAATTCATTGCTTCAAGTATCGGAATGCCGAACCCTTCAAAATAAGGGATATAGGTCATCGCTAATGCCGCACCCAGTACATTTTTTAATTCTTCCGTGGACAAACGACCGGTAAAAATAACGTCATCCCTGAATTTCATATTGATATAGGTCTGCTTTATATCACTTGTCCAGTAATATTTTTCGCCAACAATCAGCAATTTTACCTCACTTGATTGTGTACTTTTAAATTTGTCAAACGCTTCAAATAAACGTGAAATATTTTTGCGGGGATGTAATGCGCCCACAAACAAAAAATAATCACAATTTTGGGAAAACTTTTGTTTTGTCTGTTGCTTAGATACCTCATCGATTGGGATATACAAATCGTTACATCCATTATACACCACATCAATGTTCGCAGGGTCAATTTGATATAAATTAATAATATCATTTTTAGAAAACTCAGAAACAGTGGCTATTCGTGTGGCTTTCCGTGCGAACTTTGGGAAAAAATGTTTATAATATTCGCGAACTAAAAATGGGACATCATTGGGATAATGTTCAAAATTCAAATCATGTATTATGGCTAATTGTTTGGCTTTAGCGTGGAGAGACAAATAACCATCGGGAGAAAGAAATATATCCGGATTGTATTTATTTAAAAAATCAGCCACAGAAAATTCAAACCACCAATAAAACAAAAAAGGATGACGAGCCTGTGGCGAGAGGATAACAGGAGTAATATTATCAGAAAAAACAAATTCTTCATCGAAATCACGATCGAATAAAAAAATAAAATGGTCATTAGGATGTTTAGCGGTAATACGTTTAAGCGTTTCGTATGAAAACCAACCAATACCTTCTAATTTGTTTTTAAGCAGTAAGCGTGTATTTACGACTATTTCCAATGTTTTTATTTTTAATCGAAACGAAATTACAAAAAATAACCACTCTGTTGTGCCGAGTTTTTCTCAAGGATTTCTGTTTTGTTGATGATATTGGGCGTTATTGAAAAGCGCTCTCTTGGCGAAAAGCCAATTGGGATAGAAATGTATAATGTATTTCGGTAAAAAACAATACTTTTGCAATCCACATGAAAACCATCATTAAATATATTCTGCATAAATTACTGGGATTTAAAAATTATCTCTTTGTTTTTTCCTTGTTTAAGATTTATACCCTTAAACGTGATAAAAATGAAAAGGACTTTTTTCATTTTTTAAGTTTAATACCTGAAAATACTGCGGTTCTTGACATCGGCGCCAATATAGGAATAATGACAGTACATCTGGCGCGTTCCATAAAAAATGTTACAGTTTATGGTTTTGAGCCGATGCCGACAAACATTGAGACATTCAAGCGAATTGTATCCTATTTTAAAATAACCAATGTTCAACTTTTTGAAATAGCGTTAGGGAATACTGAAGGGGAGGTAGAAATGGTAATGCCTGTAATTAGTGCTGTACGGATGCAAGGATTAAGTCATGTAATACATAGTAGCATTACTGAGAATAATGAAGGAGAACACTATAAAGTTCCTTTGCGGAAACTGGATAATATGGGAGAACTGCAAAATATTTCACAACGTATTAGTGCTATAAAAATTGACGTGGAAAATTTTGAATATTTTGTGTTGGATGGTGCCAGAAATCTTTTAATGAAAAATAAACCCATCGTTTATGCGGAGCTTTGGGAAAATGAAAATCGTGAAAAATGTTTTGACCTGTTTCATCAGTTAAATTATGCAACATTTATAATACTCGATAACAAAATAGTTACGTTTGACAGGAAGAAACATAAAACACAGAATTTTATTTTTCTCCCTGTTTCTTAAAAAAAGCACACTGATTATTGACATTAATTTTTATTTGAATATTCATTCCGCAATAGGTATTACCACAGTATAAAAAGGTATTTTAGTCTGATGCATAAAAAATTTGTTACTAACCTTGCTTTTTTGCTTTTTATGAACTTGTTCATAAAATCCATCTATATTTTAGGCTTTGAAACGCAAGTTCAAAATGTGGTTGGTGCCGCCAGTTATGGTATTTATTTTGCAATTTTTAACTTTTCTTTTTTATTAAGTATCATTCTTGATTTTGGAATAACCAATTTTAATAACAAGAATATTGCACAGAACAACCATTTACTTACCAAACATTTTTCGGGTTTATTTACTTTAAAAATATTGCTTGCCATTATTTATATTACGGCAGTTATAGTAACGGGATTAATAATTGGGTATGATAACCGGTTAATGAAATTGCTTCTGGTGCAGGCTTTTAATATGTTTCTATTGTTTTTTATTAATTACCTGCGTTCTAATTTAGCCGGACTTCATTTATTTAAAACAGATGCCATAGTATCTATATTGGATAGATCAATATTGATAATTTTATGCATCATCATGCTAAATACGGGAATGTTAAAAGATCCGGATGGTATCATGTATTTTGTATATGCACAAACTATCGGGTATTTGATAAGTGTAATTACCGCTTTTATCATTATCCTGAATAAAACACATTCATTTAAATTAAAATGGAATTGGGTGTTTTCATTGATGATTTTAAAAAAGAGTTTACCCTTCGCGATCCTTACTTTGCTCATGTCATTTTATAATCGTATAGATACCGTTATGATAGAGCGTATTCTGCCAATGGGCGTTGGGGATGTCCAATCAGGTATTTATGCTCAGGCATTTCGTTTACTGGATGCAGTTAATATGATTGCATTTTTAACTGCCGGTCAATTGTTACCCATATTTTCCAGGATGTTAAAGCATAAAGATTCTGTAGAGCCTTTGGTAAAATTGGTAAGCACTTTACTGCTTTCATCAGCTATTGTTATTGGGGTTGGTTGCGCCTTTTACAGTAAAGATCTGATGGGTATGCTTTATCCCGTGCATGTTGATGAATCGGCAAAAATTTTCAGTTTACTGATGTTGAGTTTTATTGCTGTTGCCACTACCTATATTTTCGGAACCCTGCTCACAGCAAACGGCAATATGAAACAACTGAATATAATGGCTGGTTTTGGAATGGTGTTGAATATCTCACTTAATCTTATTCTTATTAAGTTGCTTGAAGCGTATGGTTCGGCAATTTCAAGTATGATAACCCAATACTTAACGGCTATTATTCAGGTAATAATTGCACAGCGTATTTTTAAATTTAAGGTCAACTACAAATTAATAAATACGTTAATAATGTTCGCTATAGGTGTGGTAGCAATAAATTATGGATCTAAAATGCTCCATTTTAACTGGATGATAAGTTTTGTAATAATGGTTGCATCATGCGGAATATGGTCATTTGTATCAGGCGTTTTAAGCATTAAATCTATTTTTCGATTACTTAAATATGAATAATAATAATTATAGACTTTTAGATTTTTAGATTTAATTCAAAAAATCTAAAAGTCTACAAATCAAAAATTGTTTCTAATTTTGCCTCTCCTATTAAATTTTAGATTTTCTTAAAATGGACAAGAAAGAACAAACGACAGAAGATTTTAACTCATTAAATATATTTTATTTTATTTTCAAATGGCGAAAACCGCTTATGGTTATTGGTATAGCTGCATTTGTAATTTCCGGAATCATTGCATTAACCATTCAGGAAAAATATAAATCAACGGTAATTTTATTTCCGGCAACTACCAGTTCCATATCAAAAGCG
This sequence comes from Bacteroidia bacterium, assembly GCA_036170475.1. Lineage (GTDB taxonomy): Bacteria > Bacteroidota > Bacteroidia > 2-12-FULL-35-15 > 2-12-FULL-35-15 > 2-12-FULL-35-15. Next base: position 92,664 of record JAVHPE010000206.1, read on the forward strand.
CTCCTAAGCGACAATAATTTTAAACAGGCTGACGTGCTTGAATTTGGTGCGGAAGAAGAAGCGGAACAAATGCTTCAGATTTTAAATTCTGACGAAATCAGAACGAGAATTTGTGAGAAATATAATTTAATGAAACATTACGATATTGATACCACCGACAAATTTAAGCGCACCAAATTATTTGATGAATTTCAAAGCAATATTACTTTTAAGCGGACGGAATATATGTCAGTAAAGATTGAAGTGCTGGACATTAATCCAGATACTGCGGCTAGTATAGCTAATGATATTGCCGCTTTACACGATTCCACAAAAATACGTATGCAGAGGGAGCGCGCTATTCAGGCATTGAGAATTGTAAAAAAAGAATATTTTGAAAAAGATGCCGATGTAAACCGGATGACGGACTCTATTAAAATTATTAACAGCTTCGGTCTTTATGATTACGAATCCCAATCAGAGGTTACTACTGAGCAATATGCAATAGCTATTTCAAAAGGAGATCAACGTGCAATAGCCGCTCTTGAAGTAAAATTAAAAGTAATCGCCAATTATGGCAGTGCGTATGTGTCATTGAGGGATAATTTGGAATTCCAACGGAAACAATTAAACTTACTTAAAACAAAATATGAAGGGACAAAGGTAGATGTTGAACAAGTATTGCCACAGAAATTTGTGGTAAGCAATGCCTACCCTGCTGAAAAAAAATCATATCCTGTGCGTTGGCTCATTGTTGTAGTTTCCACAATGGCTTCATTGCTTATGGCTGTAATAGCTATTTTATTGCTTGAGAATATTAAACAAATCAATGTAAAAAATTTGTGAATATATAGTTTTTCATTTAAGAATGAATTTTTTAAATCAGCAATACAAAAAAGCTGTGGTAAGCATTTCGGCTGGACTTTGCGAAAGAGGTTCGGGGCAAACAAGGATAAACTCCGGCAAAACATCGAAAAAGCAGAAGGCATTTCAAAACCACTAATACAAAATATTATGAAAGATTATTTAGACAGCAATTATTATTTTATCAAATTAATTATAAAATGGAAAAAGCATTTTATGATTATTACAGCCGCTTCAATTGTTATTTCTATAATTTTTTCCAGTTCGTTTTTTATCAAACCTACCTACAAATCCTTCGCTTTGGTTTACCCTTCAAACATTATTCCTTACAGTGGTGAAAGCCCCTCCGAACAATTACTTCAATTATTTGATGCTTCCGATATTCGCAACGCGGTAATTAAAAAATTCAAATTAGCGGAGCATTATCATATTGATACTACTGAAAAATCAGGAATTTTTAAATTAATTGCTGCCTACCAATCAAATGTCGAAGTTCAGCAGACACAATTTAATTCAATTGAAATAAGGGTATTTGATACTGACCCACAAATTGCTTGCGATATGGTAACGGAAATTATCGATCGATTAAATTTAAAGGCAAGAGGTCTGCAACGTGAAAAAACAAAAGAAGTACTTGTCATCGTTAGTAATCAATTGCTGGTAAAGAGAAAACAAGTGGATTCCGTAAATTCTATTTTACAGGAGTTGCGTGTAAAATATCAACTGTTGGATTACGAAGTACAGGTTAAAGAAGTAACAAAAAGTTATTTAAAAGCCATTAGTGGTGGTGCACATAAAGAAAGTCTGAAAGACATTGACGCGTTAATGCGCAACCTGGAAGAAAAGGGAGGAGAGTATTATCAAATGCAACAAACATTTGATATCGTACTAAATAGCTATAATGCTACAAAACTGGAATGCGATAAAGTTTCAAGCGATTTGAATAAAATACTTACGTATACTAATATTGTTAGTAAGCCTTTCCCTGCTGACAAAAAAACATATCCCATCCGCTGGTTGATAATTGTTGCTTCGGTGGTATCGGCTAACATGTTTTTCTTTCTCTTGTTGATAATAACGGGTATCAAAAACAAATTGGATTAAAAAAATTGTTAGAACACAAATACATAAAATGGGTGTATGCATTGAGTATTGCATTTATTGTAATAAATGCAGTCTGTACTTTTTTTGAATTTTATTATTTCAATTTAATTCCCGCAGTGCTTTTAATTATCGCACTTTCTCTGTTCTCATTAGATAAACTTATTTTACTGGTTGTTTTTCTTACCCCATTAGCTGTCAATTTTCAGCACATGGAAGGTGGTTTAGGGCTTAGTTTACCTACCGAGCCAATAATTTTTGGCATAATGGTGATTTTTATTCTTAAACAACTACATAATAACACGATGGATGTTCAGGTAATGAAGCATCCCATTACCATTGCTATTATCATCAATTTAATTTGGATTTTTGTTACCAGTGTAACCAGCCAGCTTCCAATGGTATCTTTTAAATTTTTGATTTCGCGTTTATGGTTTGTAATTACTTTCTATTTTATATGCACCCAGTTGTTTAAGGAGTATTCGAATATTAAAAAATTTTACTGGTTATATATTATCCCATTTACCATTATTATTTTTTATACCTTATATAATCACTATTTAGTTGGATTTGCGGAAGAACCTGCTAACTATATGATGTCACCCTTTTATAATGACCACACTATCTATGGGGCAATGTTAGCGATGTTTTTACCCGCATTACTATTTTTTATGAGGAATAAAACATACACGTCAAGTATAAAATTTAGCGCATTTTTATTTCTTGTTATTTTTCTTATCGCTTTAGTATTTTCTTATACTCGTGCTGCATGGCTCAGCCTTGCTGCGGCGTTTGTAGTATATTTATTGTTATTGTTAAAAATCAAGTTTCGCACTATTTTATTTGTATTTTTGGCGATTATAGGTTTTCTATTAGCTTTTCGAACAGAGCTTGTGATGAAAATGGAAAAAAACAGGCAAGATGCTTCGCAGGATTTTGACAAGCATATTGAGTCCATGTCAAATATATCTACTGATGCCTCTAATCTGGAGCGATTAAACCGCTGGAATGCCGCATTCCGTATGTTTGAAGAGCGACCTGTTTTTGGTTGGGGACCAGGAACTTATAGTTTTGAATATGCTCCCTTTCAACATTCTCAGGAAAGAACAATCATTAGTACCAATATGGGCGACAGAGGCAATGCTCATAGTGAATACATCGGACCCTTATGTGAGTCAGGTGTATTGGGCGTTCTCACATTTATAGCCATTGTGATTGCTACGCTATTTACCGGGTTCAGATTGTATTATTCGATAAATGATTATGAAACAAAAAAATTAGTGTTAGTAACCTTACTAGGCTTTATTACCTATATTGTACACGGCGCTTTAAATAACTTTTTAGATTCTGATAAAGCATCTGTCCCTTTTTGGGGATTTATTGCAATGCTGGTTGCTATAGATGTATATCATAAAAATAGAGGTAAAGAAATAAAGACGGTATAGGGTAGTGGCTCCATCAAGTAATACTTCAATCCTGTAGATTAACACCAATAAAACAAAGAATAAATCAATTAGCACATTTTTAAAAATTGAAACCAAGTATCCCTAAAGGCACCCGTGATTTTTCACCTCAGGAAATGGTGAAACGCAATTATATTTTTGACACCATCAAACAAGTGTTTCAATGCTTTGGCTATTTGCCAATTGAAACACCCGCTATGGAGAACCTTTCTACCCTCATGGGAAAGTACGGGGAAGAGGGAGATAAATTGATTTTTAAGATTTTGAATTCGGGAGATTTCAGGGCTGGGGTTGATATGAATTTAGATTCAAAGCAATTGGTAAATAAGATTTCCGAAAAAGCGCTCAAATATGATCTAACCGTTCCCTTCGCTCGATATGTTGTTCAACACCAGAGTGAAATTACTTTTCCATTTAAGCGTTACCAGATACAACCTGTTTGGCGAGCAGATCGCCCGCAAAAGGGACGTTACCGTGAATTTTATCAATGTGATGCTGATGTGATTGGAAGTAATTCATTGGTAAATGAAGTGGAGTTGGTACAGCTGATTGATGAGGTATTTACAAAATTAAGTGTTCCTGTTTTAATCAAAATTAATAATCGCAAAATTTTGCAAGGCTTAGGGGAAGTCATTGGCGAACAAAATAGAATTATAGATATCACAGTTGCCTTAGACAAATATGATAAGATCGGAGAAGATATATACACCGAGTTAGAGCAAAAAGGTTTTCAAAAAGATAAGATATCAAAATTGAAAAGTTTTATTGATGAATTCTCATCCTTAAAGGAAGGAAATGAAAGATTGAACTTCTTGAAAAGAATTTTTTCCGATACTTCAATTGGGATGAAGGGCGTTGAAGAAGTTGAGTTCATTTTTAAAACATTGGGTATGTTATATGTTGATCAAAAGATGCCAGAATTGGAGATTGATTTAGCATTAGCACGAGGACTCAATTACTATACAGGAGCAATTTTTGAGGTAAAAGCGAATACAGGTACATTTACCAGCAGCATTTGTGGTGGAGGAAGATACGACGACTTAACAGGTATTTTCGGTTTGCCGAATATGTCAGGAGTTGGTATTTCATTCGGAGCAGACAGGATTTATGATGTATTGAATGAATTAAATCTATTTCCTGAATCGGTTGCTGCCAGTACAAAATTATTATTTGTATCATTTGGTTTAACCGAACAAAATTATTGTTTGCCGTTATTGGCACAGGTTAGGAAAGCAGGTATTAATTCAGAGATTTATCCGGATGCAGGAGCAAAAATGAAAAAACAAATGGGTTATGCAGATGATAAAAAAATTGCATTTGTTGTAATTGTTGGAAGTGATGAAATTCAAAGTGGTCTTCTAACATTGAAGAACATGACATCCGGCGAGCAGGAGAAATTAAGTATAGAAAATATTATTCAAAAATTGAAATAAAATTTACCATGGAGACACGGAGAACACAAAGAAACACAGAGCCTCGGTGTACCTCCGTTAACTCTGTGTCTCCGTGTTAAAAAAAATATCATGCATCACATTTCTACAACAAAATTAGATTTCGAAAAAATCTCAGAAATCATTTCTGGAAATAAAAAACTTGCCTTATCGGATGAAGTAAAAACAAATATTATACGTTGCCGTGAATATCTGGATAAAAAAATGGCTTCACAAAAAGAGCCTATTTATGGTATTAATACAGGATTTGGTTCTTTATGCGATATAATTATTCCTCCTGAAGATTTAGAAAAATTACAACAGAATTTAGTGATGTCACATGCCTGTGGAACAGGTGATGAAGTACCACAAGATATTGTGAAATTACTGTTGCTGTTAAAAATTCAGGCTTTCTCTTATGGCAAATCAGGAGTTCAAATCCAAACCGTTGAACGTTTAATCTATTTTTTCAATAATGATATTTTACCAATAGTTTATCAACAAGGCTCATTGGGCGCTTCCGGGGATTTATCTCCTCTGGCACATATGAGTTTACCATTGCTGGGATTAGGTAAAGTTTTTTATCGGGGTAAAAAACAAAATAGTGCTGATGTATTAAAACAATTGAATTTGCAACCTATTCAACTGAAATCAAAAGAAGGGCTGGCACTTTTAAATGGCACCCAATTTATGAGTGCTTATGGTGTATGGTGTTTATTGCGAACCAAAAAATTGAGTCTTGCTGCTGATTTAATCAGTGCCGTTTCATTAGATGCTTTTGATGGTCGTATGGAGCCTTTTAAATTGCACCTTCACACTATACGTCCGCATAAGGGGCAAATGCAGACTGCCAAAAATATGCTCAAGCTATTAGATGGCAGTGAATTGATCAAACGTAAAAAAGTTCATGTACAGGATCCTTATTCATTCAGATGTATCCCACAGGTACATGGTGCATCGAAGGATGTAATTGGGTATGCGGAGAATGTTTTCTTAACCGAAATAAATTCTGTGACAGACAACCCGACAATTTTCCCAGATGAAGATGAAGTAATTTCCGGTGGTAACTTTCACGGGCAGCCTCTTGCATTAGCATTGGATTTTTTAGCCATCGCATTAGCGGAGTTAGGTAATATCTCCGAAAGACGTACCTATCAATTGATTTCCGGGACACGTGGTTTGCCCTCCTTTTTGGTAGCAACCCCCGGATTAAATTCCGGATTTATGATTCCTCAATATACCGCTGCAAGTATTGTAAGTCAGAACAAACAATTATGCTCTCCCGCTTCTATTGATTCTATTGTTAGTTCAAACGGACAGGAAGACCATGTTTCAATGGGTGCCAATGCAGCCACAAAATGTTATAAAGTAGTTGAAAATTTGCAACGTATACTTGCCATAGAATTGTTCAATGCCTCACAGGCAATGGAATTCAGAAGACCTTTAAAGTCATCACCAATAATTGAAAATTTAATTTCTGACTATCGTAAACAGGTTCCGTTTATAGATTCAGATAAAATAATGTACACCGAAATTGAAAAAAGTGTTCAGTTTTTGACAAATAAAAAATGGTAAATAAATTCAAAGCTCATCCATGGCATGGAATTAATATTGGTTCTAATGCACCAAAAATGGTCACAGCCTTTATTGAAATTGTCCCTACAGATACAGTTAAATATGAAATTGATAAAGAAAGCGGTCATCTGAAAATTGACCGTCCTCAAAAATTTTCCAATGTTGTTCCTACTTTATATGGTTTTATTCCACAAACATATTGTGATATAAAAGTAGCGGAATATGCCGCTTTGAAATCAGGCAGGGAAATAAAAAAAGGTGATGGAGACCCGCTTGACATCTGTGTTTTAAGTGAACGCCCCATCACTCATGGTGATATAATGATGCAGGCATTTCCTATTGGTGGTATACGCATGATTGATAAAGGGGAAGCAGATGATAAAATTATAGCGGTAATGAAAGATGATGAAGTTTATGAGGGCTGGAAAGATATAAGTGATTGTACCGAAGCTATTGTAAACCGATTGAAACATTACTTCTTAACCTATAAAAATATTCCGGGATTGGAAAAACCTACTTGTGAAATCACCAATGTTTACGGTCGTGAAGAAGCGTATGAAGTGATAAGAAGAAGTATGGAAGATTATAAAAATAAATTTTTGTTGTAGCGTCGGTTTATTGCAGCAACAAAATTATGGAAGTTTTTAGTCTCTCTTGGGTGTTGCTTGTATGGCTGGGAAGGGGGAGTGCGAAAACTCGAGTGTCGAAGAGGAATGCGTTTTTAAATAAATCAAATAAATAACTATGCTAAATGTGTATTGTATATCCGGAATGGGCGTAGATGAACGAATGTTCAAGAACCTGGAATTGAATAATTGTAATATTGTTCATATTAAATGGCAGACACCAATTAAAAATGAAAGACTTCCTGAATATGCTTTGCGCCTGGCTGAGGTAATTGATACCTCGAAACCCTTTGCTTTGATTGGTGTTTCATTTGGCGGAATGTGCTGTTTGGAAATCGCAAAAAAGTTAAATCCTGTAAAAACATTTTTGGTTTCTAGCAGTAAGACCAGAGCAGAAGTTCCTCATAAAATAAAAATATGGTCCAACATTCCATTGTATAAAAGACTGGATGATATTGTTTACAAAAAGGCCGCATTGCTGGTAAGAAGTCTGTTTGGTGTTGCAAGTAAAGAGCAAGGTGAACGATTTAAACAAATGTTAAATACTGCTCCAGAAAATTATTTTAAAGGCGCAATACATTGCGTTCTGACATGGAGGAATCAAGATATACCCCAAAATATTATCCATATTCATGGTACTGCAGACCAGGTTTTACCTTTTAAAAAAATTGTGAATTGTAATTATCCGATTAAAGGAGGAACCCATTTTATGATTGTGAACAGGGCGGAGGAGATTAATAAAATAATTAATGAGGAGCTGGCAGCCATTATTTGCTGATACCAGCACAAAATTGAAGCTAAACCGAACAATTTTTTTGTATCTTTGGAGAAACAAAAATGAACAACAATGCTAATTGAAAGAACAAGTAATGAAGTGATAATTCGGTTGCCATCATACGTGGACACAGAAGGACTACAACGTCTTGTAGACTATTTGAGCTATAAAGAAGCGAATCCAAATCCAAAGCCCGGCAATCTGACGTGGACAAACTTGCGAAGGAAGTTAAGAAAGGTTGGTGGACAAAAAACCGTAGCCGATTTATCATTGAAAATAATCGTTGATACTCCCGCATAATGCGGGATTAGCTCAAAATATTAGTATTTACTTTTTTTACCTTTACGACAAAAATTAAATCATGCGCAGCACAAGTTTAACTAAAAACGAAATAGAATTGTTGATCGAGCAAAAAGTTTTAGAACTGCTTGGCGATCCTGATAGTGGGTTACAAATAACGAAAGCTTTTCAAGAGAAACTTACTGAACGACTCAAAAATTTATCCGAGACTATTTCTCATTCTGAAATTCTAAAAAAATATGCTAAAGGTTGAATGGCAGAAACAGGCTACCAAAGATCTTGATAAAATTGACTTTAAAATTGCTCAACGGGTTGTAACCAAAGTTGACTGGTTTGCAAATAATTTTTCTTTAATTACACCTGAACCATTGCATGGTAAGTTTAAAGGAACTTACAAACTACGTGTAGGTGATTACAGGATAGTGTATATGTTGAAAGAAGATATAATTATTATTCTATCAGTGGCGCATCGAAATGAAGTTTATAAGGGATGATTTTAAAAGAGTTCTCATTATTTTCATTCCAACCTTTACAAATTTAGAAGTTCCTCCAGATTACTAAAGGACAAAATAAACTCAGAACTTGTCTGCCACTATCATCAGATAAACCCTTTCATAGATATTTCATAGCTGGCAAATACATAATTCTAAAAATCGAATAAATCTTTAACTTTCACATTTAAAGCCTCAGCAATAGCAATAATAGTACTTATACTGGTATTTATTTCTCCCCTTTCAATTCTTCCTATTTGATTAATACGAACATTTGCTTCAAAAGACAATTGGCTTTGAGAAATATTTTGCTCTTTTCTCAAAAGCCTTACTTTCTTACCTAATTTTTTAATTGCCTTATCGTTTCTAATGTATTTCACACATTAAAAATGTGATAAGTTGAAAAATATATTAACCCATATTTGGGTTAACCTAAAAAATTAACTATTATTGGTATTTAGGTATATACGTTTAGGTCGCATAAGTCAAATTAGGCTGAAATAATTGATTTTAAAGAGTTCACGTCAAAAAATAAATTTTATTTTTTTTTAATAATGGGACGAAAATCACATTACCCACTGTTTATTTTTGATTTTGCCTTGAACCACTCTATTATCAATAAATTTATGTGCGACCTAAACGTATATACCTATTGGTATTAATTTGAACAATGTGTGGTACATTTATTTTTTGCGAATAATGCGTTAATTGATTCTATTTGAAAAAATAATTTAATAAAAAAACAAGGCGTCACCGAAAAACCAAATGAGTAGGAAAATAAATTAATACTTAATCAAATGAAAAAACTACTACTAATACTAACTATGTCTTTATCGGCAAATATTTCAAATGCACAGTGGCAGCAAAACATTGGGTCTACTAGTAGTTCCATCAATTGCTTTGCTACGATGGGAACAATACTTTTTGCTGGTACTGATTCGGGCATATTTATCTCTAACAACAATGGAAGTACCTGGATTCAGAATAATACAGGTTTTTTTACAAACTTACCGGTATATTCACTTGCTATTACTGGAACAAATATTTTTGCAGGGACAGCAATCGGGGTATTTCTTTCCACCGATAATGGAGTTAGTTGGGCGAATTTAACTGGTAATGCAAATTGGGCTAGTAATGTAGTTGCTTTAGCAATAAGCGGATCGAACATTTTTGCTTCGTCTTATGGTGGTCTCTATTTATCAACCAACAATGGAGTTAATTGGATAAATTTAACTGGGACACATGCAACTTCTATCGCAATAAGTGGAACAAATATTTTTGTTGGCTGTAACATCGGTGTGTATGTATCAACCGACAATGGAACTAATTGGACTGCCGTGAATACCGGTTTAATAAATCAAAATGTGCTCTCGTTAGCCATTAGCGGAACAAACATGTTTGCCGGGACTACTGATGGCGTATATATATCAGGCAACAACGGAACTAATTGGACAGTTGTAAATACCGGCTTAATAAGTAATTTTTCAGTTACTACTGTTCATGCATTCGCCTTTAGCGGAACAAACATTCTTGTCGGCACTTGTCGTGGCGTATATTCATCAACTGATAATGGAACTAATTGGACTGCAGAAAATACCGGTTTAACAAATTACCATGTACTTTCGTTAGCCAATATCGGGTCAACCATTGTTGCTGGTACCGATGGCGCATACGGGGGAAGAGTATACACTCGCCCACTATCTGAGCTGGTTGGAATTGAAGAAATGTCAAAAGACATCCCTTTTAGTGTTGCACCAAATCCTTTCGGTGTCCAAACTTCCGTTAATTTTACCGAAGAACAAAAAAACACAATCATAAAAATAATCGATGTGTTAGGTAAAGAAATAAAAACAATAAGCTTTACAGGTAAGCAATTAATAATTGAAAAAGAAGAAATGAAAGAAGGTATTTATTTTGTTCAGATAACTGATGAGAATAAGAATGTCGTTAACAGCAAAATTGTGGTGCAGTGATGATACTGAAAAATAAAAAGGAATATTTGTTTTTTTGAATAATGCGTTAATTGATTCTGTGAAAAAATAATTTAATAAAAAACAAGGCGTCACCGAAAAGCCAAAAGAGTAGGGAAATTTTAAAATAAAAAACACATGAAAAAAACATTCCTCCTATTGTTATTGATAATAACATTAGTAAACTGCGGTATTAGTCAAAGGCTAGGTACCTACAAAGAAAGTGAAAGAAATACCGCTTGGAAGCACAGTAAATTATATGTGGTAAAAACACAAGATGCTGGAATTAATTCAGCTCTGGAAGCTGCCGTTAAAAACACTTTTAAAAACTATGCGGGCACAGTTTCACAAGAAGGAGCTGAAAAATTAATGAAAAATGAAAATAATTTTTTGTTAACTGTTTATTATAATAATTCATTGATTATTAAGCAAAATGCTTATGATAAATATGTCTTTAATATTGGCATATTCCAGGCTAATGAAAAAAAATTTAAAAATATTAGTAGAGATGTTTTTGTGTGTCAAGAATATACACCAGCGGCACCCAATCTGAACGTAACCTTTGTTGCAAAAGAAGTAAGCATATTATATTCAGAAAATGAGTTTGGCAAAACATTTGAACCAGAAGCTAATATGATTGCTATGATACCGTCCACCATACTTAATTTTCAACAATTTATTGATGCAATGGACAAAACAGAAAACGTGCCACGCGGTCTTGGGGACATTAAAACCATGAAAGCTGTTTCAAAGATTCTATCCGTGGATGCTAAAATATTAAAAAACAAAACATTACTCGTTCTTAACAGCCCATTTACAGAAGAATTTTATAATAATTATGCTTTTAAGAAAGAGAAGGTTGAGAAGAACGATCTCTCAAAAATAATTTCAAAAGATAAAGGTTACTGTTTCCTTAAATATAGCTTTGATGTATTAAATACCCTTATGAAGCAACTCAACATAATTGATTGTGAAACAGGAGCTGTTATTTATTCTGCAAATGCTTACAACACTTCATTTATGACCCTTTTGACTAAAAAACATGCAGAAGAATTAAGCGACGCAGTTAATGGGAAGATAAAGAATAAATAAATTTTACAAATATTATTCTCAGATGAATTTCTAGGCAGGGCTTTCTTAAGCTGCATCAACACAGAAGTGTGCGTTTTTAGAAGTTTCCTTTAATCAAATAAAAAAGCAATGCGCCCTTTTTTAAAAATTACATTTTTTATTCTTTTTGGAAGCAACATTGCTTTAGGGCAAATTAGTGTAAGGCTTTTCAACTATCGTCCAACTGGTGACTTAGGATTTGTAATGAAGCCACTATTCTCAGCTGAAATTGGTTATCAGCAGTCTTTTGACGGAAGTCGTATCAGAGGTGGTTTTTCGCTTACCTATTTACACATGAAACCAAGGATGGATGTCTTTCCCGTTACCGGCCTTTTAACAGATGGTAATGGAACAAGGGTACTTCCTGGGGAACAGTCATTTCAAAAATATAATCTCGGTCAGCTATTTGCTGATATGGATTTTGCATTTGTGAAACAAAAAAATTTCAATGTTTTTATGGGAGGAGGCATAATAATTGGCGCTGCAAGTGTTGAATATAAAGCCAATGTTCCGCCTGTAATTGTTGAAACTTACCAAGGAGGTGGAATTTTAGGAGGGCTTCGCTTTCGGTTAGGTACTGAATATTTAGTAAATGACAATATAGGAATATCATTTACCGCAAATAGAAATATTTTTTTAGTCGCAGATCCGGCAGGTATATTTTGGGCTAATGATTATGGTATTGGAATGAGGTATTCGTTTGATTAAATATTATTTATGAAAAAAAAATCTTATTGGATAATTTTTATTTCTGTTTTAACATTAACAAGTTCCTGCAGGAAAGCATTAAAGGATGTAAATGATTATTTTCCTAAAATAAAAACAGTTTCTGCAAGCATTCAAAATGATGGAACAGTGCTTGTGGAAGGAGAGATAGACTCAGAAGGAGCAGCTGCCATTGAACACATTGGCTTTTGTTGTTCCACCAGCCAAAACCCTCTTATGTTAGCCAGTCAGATTACTACTATTGTAAAGGGCACTAAATTTTCGGCAATATATTCCGGTTTCGATTATGATTCTGTTTATTATTTCAGGTCCTGGGCAACCAATCATTATGGTTATTCTTATGGTAACATTCTTTCACTCGATAGTATAGAAGCATACCATGTATATCCACCTTGTACAAATACGATGAACACTGTTAGCGAAGGTGGAGGACAACCATTAGCAACTTATACTACTGTTGGAACACCTGTCAATAATATTGGTTACTGGGAATTCGCAGCAGCAACATATACCGGGCCATCATCCGTAAATTTTTCGTTTGGCTCCAACCTGACAACTGGAATTTATACAACCACAACCAATACATCACCGGGTTCGGGAGAGGCTCATATTTCTTTTAACGACGGATTTATTTCGGGAACACTTAATAGTGGCAGTAGTGTTTATGTGAATACTATTGGTTCAGGGATTTATGATATTAGCATTTGCAGCGCGCCTTGGCAATACAACTCAAGCACTTTTTATTTTAATACCCGCCTTACAGTTCATGGGTAAAAAGGAGAGTTGATAGTTCAACCAAACATATGAATGCCATTTGCTGATTGCAAATTAGATTTGCCCTGAAAGGGCAACATATACTAACACAGGGCATCGCCCTGTGAAAATTACCAAACTCCTCTATTACCCTGTAAGGGTAAAATATATTAATCCCAAACATAACGTTCATCGTAATCCACTTTATACTTTTTTAAAAACGCACGGTATTCATCCTGAAATGAATCTTTCTTGTGGTGTTCTTCCTGATTTTCGATATACCTCACTACTATATCAATTTCACTGGGATTCACAGAAAATGCACCATATCCATCCTGCCAATGAAAACCTGCAAATTCTTCTCCTTTTGTTTTAATCCATTTTGAAGAATTTTTTTTTACCTCTTCAAGGAGCTTCATTACTGCTATTTTTTTAGATAGCAAACAAAGGATGTGAATATGATCGGTATACCCGCCTATTTTTATAGGGAAACATTCTAAATTTTTACATATTCCACCTAAATAACTATATAATTCAGGTTGCACCTCCTTATGTAATACTGATTTCCTGTATTTCGTACTGAAAACCAAATGAGTATATATTTTTGTTAATGATTGAGACATGGTTTTATTACGCCCTTTCAGGGCTTTTTTATCTTTATTGTTTTCTACGTAGGGCGATGCCCTACGTTAGTATATATAGCCCTTTCAGGGCTAATTTATGTTTATTGCTTCCTGGGTAGGGCGATGCCCTACGTTAGTATATATAGCCCTTTCAGGGCATATGAAATTTCATGCATTAATATCGATTTCAATTTTTCAATTTTTTAATATTACCTCATCAAAATTAAATTACCCAATAAAACAATCACTTTTTTACCACATTCTCTCCACCCATCATTACATATTGTATGATGTTTGCTCCCATTTTTAAGGCTTTCTGATGAGTTTCAGGAGAATCCTTATGTATTTCGAAACTTTCCCAGCCATCGCCTAAATCACATTCGTAATCATAAAAACAAACTAATCGTCCTTGATAAACTAATCCAAAACCTTGTGCTGCTTTGCCATCATGTTCATGTATCTTAGGTAATCCATTCGGGAAATCATATTTTTGATGGTAAATAGCATGAGAGAATGGAAGCTCGACAAAATCCAATTCAGGAAACACCTTTTTCATCTGAGTGCGAATGAATTTATCTATTCCATAATTATCCGAAATATGTAAAAACCCACCGCCAATTAAATAGTTGCGCAGGTTCTCTGTTTCCTGAGCATTAAATACCACATTGCCATGTCCGGTAATGTGTACTAATGGATAATTAAAAATATCAGGACTCCCCACTTCAACAATTGCCTGTTCAGGATTAATATTAGTTTTTAAATTACTGTTACAAAACTCAATTAAATTGGGGATTGATGTTTCCAGGTTAGCATACCAATCGCCTCCACCACTATACTTAAGCAATGCTATCTGATAAGTAGGAATAGGGCTGAATGCAAAACAAGCAGTCAAAATTACAATTGAGAAAATTATTTTTTTTAACATTTTATTACAGATTTATTTCAGCTATATCGTTTAACTGTCAATTTTATAGGGTCCACTACCAAAAAAATTACTTCCTTCATCCCCTTCTTTGCGAATTTTCTCTTGTATTTTTTGGGCTAATTCGGCGTAATGTTTTAAATTATTTTTAATTAAAAAAGCCGCGGCATTATCATCACCATTAATATAATTTGCCATGGCAGCCCAATGAAATTCTTTTTTATCCATTAATATTTTAAAAGCATTTTGGTCCTCCCATATTGCATTAGCAAAAGCGGCAAGCGTAAAGTGTTTGTGTGTTAATAAATATTCAAGTGCCTTTGGATAACCGCTTACAGCATCTCTTAGCTGAACCAACTCTTCGTGTTTATTATGTTGTAACCATGCTTTGGCAGTATTATTACCTTCTATCCAAGCAGTGGTTTTTTCTATTACTTCTTTTGGGTATAACATTGGTTGATTTGAAATCCTTGAACAAAGTTACGAAATCTCTTATGTTCAAAATGAAGAATTAATAAAATGGCATTAAAGGGCGATCACAATTTTCTGAATTTCGGTACAATTATTTGTTTGAAAACTAAGGAAATAAATTCCGGGGTTTAAATGTAAATCAGCTATGTTGATTGATTTTAAATGAGTTCCACCACTTAGTGTCCCTTCAGCAATATCGGCTACCGTTTTCCCGAGTAAATTGATAATACTTAATTTAACCGGGGTTGTAGCTGTTAAATTGTATTGTAACAATATTTCATTAACGCAAGGGTTTGGATAAACGCTAAGCTGCGAAAGATGAACTGCATTTTCAACGATACCTACTTGGGGAACTCCTGTGCGGGTACTATCTATATAACGGACATTATTAACAGTAACAGTTCCGGCAACATCACTTGCATCGATTTTCAACACAGGAATCTTCATCCCTGTTGACAGCCATTTGAATTCATATTTTAAAGGTCGTGGAATTTTAATGCCAAAGCCGTACGTATCATAATAAATCGTATCAACAGCAGCTATGGTGGATTTTATCCTTAATGTTTGAAATGTTCCAAACGGCGTAGTTAATGTTCCCCAACCATCTACAAGATTCTCACGATGTCCTGATTGTCCGTAATACCCTGTTCCCGGAATGTTTAAACAATATTTATAATCACATGCATCAGCATTTAGATAGTTCATTGGAAATGTATAAATAACATCTGATGCTGAATAGTAAAAAGGAATCGGCGCATTATTAATAGTGTACCCGGACCCAACCTGTTTAAATTGCGAGGTAGTTTCTTTAAAAAAATCATACGCAGCAGTAATTTGTGTTCCTCCTGGCAATGCAATAGAAGCAAATTCGTAATTATTTCTGCCATAGGAGGTATTTATCGGGTTAAACACTAAATTATAGGGCGAAGTAAAAGATTGTGTTGAATCAAACTTCTCGTATTGTTGAGTATTTGGAACTAATGCGGAAAAATCCCAATTATGATTTGCACCTGTAAGTGAAGGATCAACAATCCCGATAGTGTTGTTAACACTTACTTTTATAGAATCATTTTCATCCGGCATATCAGATGAAGAAATAGATATAGGCGTTTGTGAATTTAACGACAGAGAAATAAATAGTCCGAAAAGTATAAAGATATTTTTTTTCATGACCTATTTTTTGTTCAAGCGAATGTAAGAAATTTTAGCGCAATAATTTTACTTTTTTAAAGTTATTAGTCGGCATGCTGTAAACACGGCAATAAATATGTATTTTTGAATTCAGTAATAAATTTAAAAAGATGCTAATTTGTAAATCCATCCCAACAAATGATTCCTTTCAATAGGGCAGGTGTGTTAATTTAGTTTTCAAATTACCGAATGAATTTATTTTAGATTAATCCATAAATTATGAATAAAAAAACATACGTACTGCTGATTCTAATAAGTCTGGCATCAGCATTAGTGAATGCCCAAAGTAAGGTAGCATGGCAGGATTCAGGAGGGAAAGAAAACAATTTAATCCAGTTTTCAGGAATTATTGTGGAAGGGGAAAATTTACGTCCTGTACCCTATACCAGTATTATTGTCAGGAATACCCGCAGGGGAACTATCAGTGATTATTTTGGATATTTTTCTTTTGTTGCCAAAGAAAGTGATACCATACAATTTTCAGCAATTGGCTTTAGTTCCGCTCAATATATTATCCCGGATACATTAACTTCAAATACGTATTCACTCATACAGGTATTAAGGAGAGATACTATTTATTTAAAAGTTACGGAAGTATATCCTTGGCCTTCAAAAGAACAATTTAAACAGGCTTTTTTAAATCTTAATTTGCCCGATGATGATTTAGCAAGAGCCACAAAAAATATGGATCGTTCTGATCTTAAAGAGCAAATGGTGGGTATGGCAATGGATGCAAGTCTTAATTATAAATACAGTTCGCAACAGTACCAAAGCAAACTCTATTATGCAGGTCAAATGCCTCCCAACAATTTGTTGAACCCGATAGCATGGGCAAAGTTTATTCAGGCATGGAAAAATGGTGATTTTAAAAAGAAAAATTAATTTGGCGATTGGTCATTAGGCAATTGACAATACAATTAATAACAAATAACTAATGACCATTAACGAATGACAACTAAATTTTTAAAAATTTTTTTCCTGATTTTTATTTTTTTTACTTCCACGGTACTGTTTGCACAAAGTACTGCCACAATTTACGGCAGAATAACCAATAGTGAAAATGAGCCCATTGAAGATATCAGTATTTCTATTTTTGGATCCTCACAGTCTCCTGTTTACACTGATAAAAAAGGTGAATTTAATTATACCATACCCGCCGATCAGGAAGTAACAATTGTTTTTTACAGCCTCACCTATAATCAGGAACAGCGCAAGGTAAAGCTTTCTCCTAATGAGAAACTTGATTTGAGTAAAGCCTTGACTTTTAAAAATTTGATTAAAGAAGTTGTAGTAAGCGATGGCAACCGTTTTTTGGAGGTTACCCGCCTCGATCCGCTTCATATAACGCATATCCCTACCGCCAGTCAGGATTTTAATGCTATTTTATTTACACTACCGGGTGTATCAAATCGTAATGAATTAAGCTCGGCATATTCTGTACGTGGTGGAAATTTTGATGAAAATTTAGTGTATGTAAATGGCATTGAAGTGTATCGCCCCTTTCTTGTTCGCTCCGGCCAGCAAGAAGGATTGAGTTTCATTAATCCTGATTTGGTTTCTTCCGTATTATTTTCGGCGGGAGGTTTTGAAGCCAAGTATGGCGATAAAATGTCATCTGTATTGGATGTACAATATCGCAGACCACGCAAATTTGCAGGTACAGTTTCCGGAAGTTTGCTTGGTACCAATTTTCATTTGGAAGGCAGCACAAAAAATTACCGTCTCACCTGGCTAATTGGTGCACGTTATAAAACCAATAAATATTTATTAAGCGGATTAGATACCAAAGGAAATTACAAACCTTTTTTTGGTGATGTACAAACCTATATTACCTACGATTTAAGCCCTGACTGGGAACTTGATTTTTTAGGTAACTATGCCACTAACAAATACCAGATAATTCCTGAAAATCGGGAGACTGATTTTGGCACCCTGAATCAGGCATTGCGTTTAAAAATTTATTTTGACGGTCAGGAGGTAGATAAGTTTACCACAATGATGGGAGCTTTATCCACCATTTATCATGATCATAATGAAAAATGGAATTTGAAATTTATTGGCTCTGCCTTTAGAAGCAAAGAAAGTGAAGCTTTTGATATACAAGGACAATATTATATTGATGAACTTGAAACCGATTTTGGCAAACCTACATTTGGTGATGTTGTTGCAAACAGAGGTGTTGGAACATTTTTGAATCACTCAAGGACTAATCTTTCTGCATACGTATTTAGTGCTGAACACAAAGGGACTTATACTGTTGGTCCTAAACAATTATTATGGGGTGCAAAATATTCAAATGAAATCATCACCGATAAATTAAGTGAATGGAAATATGTTGATAGTGCCGGTTTTTCCATGCCAATAACTGATCCTCAACAAATTATTTTACAAGATGTTGTCAAACAAAAAATAAATATTTCCTCCAATCGTGTTTCAGGATTTGTTGAAGGAATATGGAAAAAAGAAATGAGAGATTCCTCCCTTGTATCGTTCATTGGCGGACTCCGTGCCAATTATTGGGATTTGAATCATCAGGCATTGGTTGGACCACGTGCCACATTTGGTTTAAAGCCCTACTGGAAAAAAGATTTTTTATTTAAATTTTCCTCCGGCTATTATTATCAGCCACCATTTTATAGAGAGTTGCGTGATACCAAAGGAGTTGTTAATTATAATATCAAAGCACAAACATCCATTCACTTTGTGTTAACAAGCGATTATAATTTTAAATCGTGGAAACGTCCTTTTAAATTTATCGCAGAGGCCTATTATAAATATTTAGATAATCTGATACCGTACGAAGTGGATAATGTTCGTATCCGATATTCCGCAAAAAATAATGCGAGGGGGTACGCTACAGGTATTGATTTAAAAGTGAATGGTGAATTTGTAAAAGGGCTGGAATCATGGGCTTCTATGTCCGTAATGGAAACACGTGAAGATATAAAAGATGATTTTTATTATGAATATTATAACAGCGATGGTCAAAAAATTATACCCGGTTATACTTTTAATAACGTCCCAACAGATAGTGTCCGCTTTGAACTGGGCTATATTCCACGTCCTACAGATCAACGTGTGAATTTTGGTTTATTTTTTCAGGATAAAATGCCCGGTCATCCAGACTTAAAAATGCACTTGAATTTATTATTCGGAAGTGGTGTACCCTTTGGTCCGCCTAACTCACCGCGTTACAAACAGACCTTACACATGCCTCCTTACCGAAGAGTAGATATTGGTTTTTCGTATCAGGCATTACGGGAAGATAGAAAAACAAAACCTCAAAGTCCGGTACGTTATCTTAAATCGGTTTGGATAAGTTTAGAAGTTTTTAATCTATTGGGGACCAATAATACTATTTCATATATTTGGGTGGAAGATGTTACCAATCGTCAGTATGCTGTACCTAATTATTTAACCCAACGACAACTGAATTTGCGCATGATTGTGAAGTTTTAGCAGGTTCACAATTTTCAAAAACAAATTAACAAATTAGCAGAATATGTCATTTATACTAACCGAAGTGGATGGAAGTGTATTAAAAATTACACTTAACCGTCCCGATAAATTCAATAGCTTTAACCGTGAAATGGCTTTTCAGATGCAGTCCGCATTGGATAAAGCCGCTACTGACAGTACAATTCGTGCAGTTTATATTACCGGTAATGGAAAAGCATTTTGTGCAGGACAAGATCTCGTAGAAATAGTTGATCCCAAAGGGATAGGGCTTGAGAGAATAGTAACAGAACATTACAACCCCATCATCGAAAAAATCAGAAACCTTGAAAAACCTGTTGTTTGCGCTGTAAATGGCGTTGCTGCTGGGGCAGGTGCGAACATTGCATTATCTTGTGATATTGTAATAGCAGCGAGTTCTGTTGTTTTTATTCAGGCCTTTAGTAAAATCGGGTTGATACCAGATAGTGGAGGAACATTTTTTCTGCCTCGTTTAATTGGTTTTGGAAAAGCATCGGCATTAATGATGTTAGGAGATAAAGTTTCTGCTGCAGATGCAGAAAAAATGGGCATGATTTACAAAGTAATTGAAGATGATAAATTGCGGGAAAATGCATTAAAAACAGCAAAAACACTGTCTGACATGCCAACCAAGGCAATTGGTTTTACAAAACGTTTATTAAATCAATCCATGAATAATACACTTGAACAGCAATTGAGTGCTGAAGGAACAGAACAAATAAATGCATCTAAAACGTTTGATTATAAAGAGGGCGTAAATGCTTTTATTGAAAAACGTAAAGCTGTGTTTAAGGGGGAATAGATATAAAAATTGCTTACTTCTTCTTTTTGTTTTTTTTCTTTATAATGAGCGTATTGCTTTCGTGAGTGTTTTTGGCATTACGGGGATCCGTATAAAGCTTGTCTGTAGGCTCCTTTTCATTGGTAGCGTTCACATCCGTTCCGTAATTCCATTTACCATGTTTAAAACCAAAACCGTCATAACTCATATCAGTGCAATAATATTGATATTGGCCTTCTAACTGTGGTTGCTCAGGCGCTAAATGGTCAAACACGATGGAATCTTTTTTAGAACTGTATTTAAGCGACATAGAGCATGTTGCGGCGTATTCAAAAATTATCCTTTTGGGATTTTTTTTCGGCATATTAAAAATATCAGCACCAAAACGTGGGTTACCATTGTCATCAAATGTTAATACATCGATAATCTTTTTCATGCTTAATTTATCATTGCCATCCCATGCCAATAAGGTATAATAGGT
This sequence comes from Bacteroidia bacterium, assembly GCA_036170475.1. Lineage (GTDB taxonomy): Bacteria > Bacteroidota > Bacteroidia > 2-12-FULL-35-15 > 2-12-FULL-35-15 > 2-12-FULL-35-15. Next base: position 113,773 of record JAVHPE010000206.1, read on the forward strand.
TTTATTCTTCGTTTTTTTTGTAATGATTTTATAATACAACATACCAAACCATTTTTTATTGTCAGTAATCGAATTTTCGGGATTTTTTGTTTCCGCGGATTTATCAATTAATGGATATAACTGAATTGTTTCAGTTTTTTCTTTTTTGAAAAAACCAATTTTTTTTATTTGAATATGTTTATACTGAATAAATCCAAAGTATTCCTGTGTTCCATCACTATATGGCACATTCCAATTTATGATTCTGAATGATTTATCGGAGGGAGTTAATCGAGCTACATCGTTTAAAGAGTCGAATGCATAATCGAAAGAATTTGGTTTATTTAAAGCCAATTCAAAAGTTTTAAGTAATTGATGGTTATATTTTTGTTTATCAATATCCGTATTTGAACTGTATAATTTTTTGCAAATAATCTTCAGTGTATCATTATACAAATCAAAGGCTTGCTTCTGTGCAGCCATCTCCTGTGCGGAAACATGAATTGAAATAAAGAATAAAATCTGAGAGATTACTTTTTTCATTAATAAAAAAGAATAAAATTAAAATCGCAAACCCTCTTAACATCCCATTCAGAGAGATTAAGAGGGACCGCCGGATTTGGAGAATAATTAGTGGCTAATGATTAATAACCCAAAACGTAATTTCCTACTGAAAATTTTATGAAATATGTAAAGTGCCTTTTTTTGCTAATAAGTCTTCATTGCTTTCAGGCCAGTTTTCATCATTCACACAGCAATCAACCGGACAAACAGAAGCACATTGCGGCTCATCGTGGAAACCCACACATTCAGTACATTTATCAGAAACTATAAAATAATTATCCATTGCAACAGGGGGTTGTGCTGTGTCGGCATCAACAGTCAATCCGCTTTTCCCGGTAAATAACCCCTTTACATTTGTCCCATCAGAAAAACGCCATTCATTACCACCTTCATAAATTGCATTATTGGGACATTCCGGTTCACATGCGCCACAATTAATGCACTCCTCCGTAATTTTAATTGCCATACGAGTCTTTTGTTTTTGTTAATTTTGTGAAAAATAATTTTACGAATATACAAATAATCCAGTAGGCAATTTTGTGGCAAGCAATTTTGCGGTAAGCAATAAACAATTGATAAAAGGCTTCGGTTGTTATCAATTACGCAGATTTGTATTCAATAAAATTTGTAATTTTTGGAAGTAATGACAGTAGATAACCGAATAAAAGCCTTTGTTACACTGGGAAAATTCTTAAAACAGTTTTCGGAGCAAGGAAAGAAACAAACGGAAAATAAACTAAACAAAACTTTTTATGATGACTTTAACGAGTTGATTCAATCATCGCATTTCAACAATGGTTGGTTTACGGAAGTTAATGTTCGTAATGCTATAGAAGCCATTGTTTTAACATTAAATGAAAATTCCCTTGTTGATTGGGTTTCAAACTATATAAAAATAATTTCGGTAAAGAAACAAGCAAAAAACGTTGCTGTTATAATGGCTGGAAATATCCCAATGGTAGGATTTCATGATATGTTATGTGTTCTGCTTTCAGGAAATAAATTTACAGGAAAATTATCATCTGAGGATAAACTGCTGTTGCCGGCTATTGCAAAAGTTTTAGTCGCTATTGAACCTGGATTTATAAGTTATATTGAGTTTACAGAGGGTCAGTTAAAAAATATTGATGCTGTAATTGCCACAGGTAGTAATAATTCGGCTCGTTATTTTGAATATTATTTTGGGAAATATCCACATATTATTCGTAAAAACAGAAATTCGGTAGCTGTCCTGAAAGGTAATGAGAGCAGGGAAGACCTAAAACTTTTAGGAAAAGATATTTTTCAATATTTTGGATTAGGCTGTCGTAATGTTTCTAAATTATTTGTGCCGAAAGGTTATAAATTTGACTTGTTTTATGAATCTGTGTTTGATTTCCAATATGTTTTAAATAATAATAAATACGGTAATAATTATGACTATAACCGTACTGTGTATTTGATGAGTAAGCAGCCTTCATTATTGGATAATAATTTTTTATTATTAAAAGAAGATACTGGTTATACTTCACCGATTGGTGTTTTGTTTTATGAATTTTACAATGATACAGCAACTTTAAATCTCCGACTTCAAAAGGATGAAGAACAACTTCAATGTGTTGTTTCAAATGCTTCGGATATTAATAAGTCATGCCATTTTGGAGAAGCCCAATATCCAAAATTATTTGAATACGCTGATGGTGTAGATACTATGAGGTTTTTGATTGTTTTGTAGTTTTTTTATTAATTTGAACAACCTGTTTTTTATCGTACCTTAGCTCCACTAAAAAAATATTTTTAACTTTAAAGATCAATATTGGATTTAGGACAAACTAAATTTTTCTTTTTGTCTCAGGTTCATATAATAGAGTTTATATAAGTTAAGGCTGATTCCAAACTCTCCCTCTCCTTTTTCAAGGAGAGGGAAGGGGAGAAGGGAAAAAAAATAGAATAGTTTCTTAACTTAGATAAACTCTAATATTTTTAAAATAGTAAGATGAAAAATTCTATCATGGGATATTTAGTTCCCTTAAATTTGTTAGGAGAATTAGTAATAATAAATATCCTATTATTAACCTCATTTTTTATTGCTACTACCGCTGCCGTTGATGCAGATATTCTGATTTTTTCTTCTCTTGCCTGGTTTTTCAGCACTTTTTTTACTAAATATTATTACCAGAGTCGCTCCCCCGGAATTTTAAACAGCATTTTGAATTTATGCACCTTATATGGATTTTTTATTCTCGTGTTTTTTACCTTTATTGGTTTTTTTCATAAAAATCAATTTTCTGATATCCTGATTTTGCACTATTTCTTAGGGCTGTTTATATCCCTTTTGATATGGCGAATTGCAGTTTTTTTTATTCTGTTAAAATGGTTAGTGCGAACAAATAAAAATAAAAAAAATATTGTAATCGTTGGATTAAGTACAAACAGTATATTTTTAAAAGAATTTATTGTAAAACATCCGGAATATGGTTATGTAGTATTGGGCTTTTTTTCAGATAATATTACCAACACTTCTAAAGAAAAAATTTTAGGAACATACGCTGAAGTTGAACATTTTGTTCTAAACAATGCGGTAACTGAAATAATATGTTCATTAGAAAAGGTGGATAAAGACACGTTAAATTCGCTAATAAATTTTGCGGAAAATAACTTTATAACGATAAAATTTACACCTGATTCTTCTGGTATTTTGGGATATAACTTTGTTTTAAGTTACTTCGAATTAATACCTCTTTTATTAATCCGTAAAAATCCATTTGATGAAATATCAAATCAATATTTAAAACGCACTTTTGATTTGTGTTTTTCTTTTATAATTATTATTTGTGTTTTATCCTGGCTAATACCAATCATTGCTTGTTTTATATTGATAAATTCAAAAGGACCTGTGTTTTTTATTCAGAAGAGAAGTGGTTTAAATAATAAACCTTTTAATTGTTATAAGTTCAGAACGATGAGAGAAAATGAAATGGCTCATACGCTTCAGGCAACAATAAATGATCCCCGGCTGACGAAGGTGGGTTCATTTTTGCGAAAAACGAGTTTAGATGAATTTCCGCAGTTTTTAAATGTTTTATTTGGCACAATGTCTATTGTAGGACCAAGACCCCACATGTTAAAACATACGGAAGAATATTCAAAAAAAATTGACAGGTATATGGTTCGGCACTCCATAAAACCGGGAATAACAGGATTATCTCAAATCATGGGTTATCGTGGTGAAACGAAAGAACTTTACCAGATGAAAATGAGGGCAAGAGTGGATAGATTTTACATTGAGAATTGGACTTTCTACTTGGATATAAAAGTTATTTTTTATACAATAATTTCATTATTTAAAAAGGATAATAACGTTTATTAACTGAATCTTCCCAGAGTAAATGGGTTTTATCCTTTACTTAGAAACAATACTTCGGTACTTTTAAAATCGTCAGTGCTAAAGCCCTTTATTAGTACTGTTTTGAATAACCCCGCCTTTAAAGGCGGGGTTACAACGAAAACCAATGAACACATAGACTTTAGTCCCTACTTGAAAAAAACTACCGAACTATTAAGAAACAAAATAAAATATTTATTTTATACTATTGTTTTCCTTTTCTCTTTATAAGCTGCGATGATCAAACCTAATAAAAATGTCATCGAAGTACATAGTGCGATATTTAGAAATAACCTCGGACTATCCGGTTTTTTTCTTGGTGTAAAAGACTGTATTACCTGAATATTTTCACTAAGAATTAAATCAGAGTTAATGGTTAGGTTTTCCTGAAAAAGTGTAATACCTTCTTTATAGATATTTACTGGGTCTATCGGTTGCCCAAAAACAAAGCCAGATGTGTTTCCTCTGGGTAGCAAATTAGATGCGACAATAAATTTTAAGCTGTCCAGTAAGTGAATTTCATTAACCAGTTTTTGCTGCATTAATTTCAGATTTTCTTTTTTGATCGCTTTTCTTTTTAAGGAATATTCATTGTTTTCAAAGTAATTTACAAGCGCTTTTTGAAGGGTGTCAAATATCGCAATGTTTGAAACAGAAGCCTTTATTTTAAATGGAAGACCAAGAACGACGGTATCCTTATCTTCATATTTTTTTGCAAGTTTATCGTTATAATTAAGGAATTCAATTTTCTTAATCTCTTTGGCTAAACTAATATCTACTTTTAATTCTTTTGCAAGCAATTCCGGAGCATCGTCCTTTACCATTTGATTCAGTTCATTTACCATATCATAACAAAATTGATTGTTAAGTGTAGTAGAAGATACCGTAAGGTAGGAGATATAAATGGGTTTCATAATACAAGTCAATCCAACGCCTATTAATATTCCCAAGACAGAAAAAACGGTAAGGAAACCAATTTTTCTTTTAATGAAAAGAAAAAAGTTGATAAATGTCTGTCCTATTGCAGAAAATGTTTGTTTTATTTTATCAAAAATAATACTGAGATTTACTTCTTCTTCAGTTTTAGAATTATTATCCATCCGGTTATGTTATATAGTTTTTAAGAGATTAACAGCTACAAATGTAAGAAATAATTTGTACTTTAATTTTCATCATAAGTATTGGGTTGACAATTGTTTCCCCTGTTTGGTTATCGTTATTATTTATACTGTTTGTTTTATATGCTCCCAAAATCTTAATCAAAGGTTTCTTTTTTATTTTTGTTAAAATGAAAAAAAAGGAGAGCGTTAAAAAAGGCAAAAAACATCACACCGTGTTGTCTTTCGAGCAATGATTCAGTAAGGCAACAAAGTGAAAACAAAAAAATAAAACATAGATAAAGTTTATTGTCATCACGAAACCCTTGAATGAAAGGGAAGAGCAATGACAAAATAAAAACGATCGTTCCAATTAAACCAGTTCCTAGCAGGTATTGGAAATACTGGTTGTGTGGGTTCATCCCTTTTAAGGAACTGAATTTAAGTCCATCAGTACAGTTATCCAAATCATCTTGAACATCTCCCACTCCAGTGCCGATAATGGGACTTTTTTTGAAACTTTCAATGGTGCATTTAAGCATACTTACTCTGCAACCGATACTATTCCATGAATTATTTCCAATCTCATAGTTGGTTGAATTAAACAAAGAAAAAAAACGCTTATAAGAATATGGAGAGCTGTTGATAGTAATAAAAAAAATACTTGCAGGTATAATAAGGAATAAAAGTCCTGTAATCCAGCGTTTTGTCCTGATAATAAAAGTAACACAAACAATTAATGTCAATAAAAATACCGAAATAATTGACATTTTTCCTCCCAACAGAAATAAAAAAAACAAGAGAAAGGCAATAAGTATTAAAACCAGAATTGAAATGTAATTATGTTTTTCTTTTACAATTAAAAAGTAAAATAAAATAATAATTGTAAATGATACATATAAGCTGAGATAGACATGCGATATATCAAGAAACTGAATGCTCATAGTTGTTCCAAATAATTCAGGCATGATAGTGGCTAAAGAGTTCGCGGCATAATTTCTATAAATGGCATAAATGAAAGAACTTATGGCGGCAATTGAACAGCCAATAACAAAGGAGTGTATTATGAACAGGGTAGTTTTCTTTTCCAGTTTGATTGTAAAAAATAGCAGTGGAAATATTAAAAGAGAAAGTGTTTTTTGAATAGAAAAAATACCTTCTGCTTTATTTTGCGCATATAATAGGCTCAGCAACGGGATTAAAAATATTAAAATAAAAATAAAAACAAATTTATTTTTTAATGCATTAAAGATATTTCTGTAGCCACCCAATAATATCCATATTACTATTATTGCAATGGTTATAATAGAACTTATAATAATGGGAAAGGGAAATGATGCCGGCAATAAAACCAGCAGAAGATAAAAAAAACGATTCAAAATATTTTCAAAATACTTTTTATTTAAAGCAATGGCAGACATTTCAAATGGCATTAGTTAATGTTTTATATTCATTTTCATATTGTTGCGCTATTGATTTAACATTGAAATAGTTTGTAAAAACAAATTTGAAATCTTCCCATATTCTTCCAACGTTTCCCTTTCTCTATTCATAGAATTTATTCGTTACATTAGTATTATAAATAAAACCGATTGTATAAATCGTCACAGCCGAGCCCCTATTTTCAAATATTGTCAATTTGTTGAATGTGCATTTTTGTTAGTTTGATATCCTCCCTGCATTTTTTATTATTTTTTTTGCATCAGCAGGCCAGTTACTATCTGGAACGAACACATTGTTCTGAATCACGCAATTGCTACTATTTGTATATTGGGTTTGATTATCGAAATAGTTGTAATCAACCGTATCCTTTTGTATTGTTGGAGTCCACATAAAAAGCCAATTGACATCCTTACTAAGTACATTATGATGCCAATGCATATTGCTGCTACCCTCATCGGGATATAATGAGCCGCATTCATTGATTGTATGATTGATATAATTATCGTGCACATTTGCCCCTGGCTGCGAACTCAGGGTATAAATTCCGCCGCCATCACGCAATATCATCATCACAGAATCAATGAGGTTGTAACTAATCTCATTATTTTTACCCGCAATGGTTGAATTGCTCCATCCCCATCCGGCAGAAATACCTGAATATGGAAGACAACGGATTTCATTATGCGTTATTGTGGTATGCTCTGTGTAACCAACAAAAACTCCAACACATCCTTGGTACTCTATAGCCACATTTTTAATTAAATTATTATATACTATATTGTCCTTTACTATATCGTTATCAGAAGGACTAGAATCAGTTAACCCTCCAATAGATATAGCACTTCCAGAAATATCGTCAAAAGTGTTATTATAAATAATGTTATTTTTACATCCTGTAAAAAACTGCAAAGCAGTTGCACCAAAGTGCTCAAAGGTATTGTTCACAAATTGGATATTGTTGCAATGGTCAAATACAATATTACCTGATATTTGTGTAAATTGCCCATTTAGCCCTGTAATCATTGAATCGGCTTGGAGGCAAGCTAGTCCAGTTTTGGACCCTGTAAGCCTAGCATCAGCCTGAAGGCATGCAAAACCGGCTAACGAATTTGGTAATGTCCATGAACTATATTCAAAAATGAAGCCTTTGAACAGAACATTACTGACTCCCGAACCACGAATCAGTGTCTCTAACTTTGGGAGTACCACCTCTATATTAGCCATTTTTTCACCTGCTCTGGGTTTATAATAAATTGTTCCCTTTGGGCGATCCAAATACCATTCACCTTCGGAATCAAGCAATTCATAGGCATTTTCAACCCATACCGGAGGGGCATCGTCTTGAATGTGCAGGTTGGTCCAATATGGTTGAGCCATTAGGGCATGTGTACCTCTAATAGAAAAAATCGGCCCACGGTGGCATTTCCAATTTTTATAAGATACTACTTCAACATTTGCTAAATTCTTCCATGTCGCGGCTTCTGCCGGACAATCGTACCCTTCCCCGTTTTCTTTCCAACCTAATGCATCAATGCTTCTTGCACGGACAGCACGTGCACCATTGACGTATAGTTGGCGTGTGTCGATAGATTTGTCAATAGCCGCCATATAAATATTATTAATAGAATCATGCATGGCCCATCCCGTTATTCTCATACCACCGCTTATTATAGGTATTTCATTATTATAGGCCTGATAAATTATATTATAGTCGTTAGTGCCTGAATCATCCGATGAGAATATTAAAGTAGATGCGAGTTCATAAATACCCCCGCGAAGATATATTATAATATCACCTTTCATACTACGATTAACACCTTGGGCGACATCATGTGCTTTCTGAATGGTAGCAAAAGGCAGGGCTTTTGTGCCAGGGTTATTATCATTGCCAACGAGAGAAACAAAATAGGTTGCTTGTGCCTTAGCAAAACCACTTAGATTAAAAAGGGTGCTGACAACCAACAAAAAAAGCCGAATGCCACAGATGTTAATAATTGAACTGAAATTACGAATCGGCATAATCTGTTTTAATTTCTGAATATATTGCTTATTTATAATTTCTGGTAAAGCTTAAAACAATCAAAAACTTTGAATAGCGATTATTTATTGATTATGCCCAATCGTTACAACACAGTTTTGAAAACTCAACAGTCGAAAGTGCAGCCTATAAAAACATTAACAATAAATTCGAAAATTTTATATTTAATTGACCACGCTACGCACTCTGATCCTCTTACGCGCATTGCGTAACATCAGTTAATTATTTTTTTATATTCATTCTCATATTGTTGTGCCATCAATTCAACATTGAAATCTTTAACTACTAACTCATGTGAGTTCTTCCCATATTTTTCTATCACTTCCCTTTTAGTATTTATAAATATTATCCTTTCAATAGCTTCTTTACTGTTTTTGTAGATAAAACCGTTGTAATCCTTTATAACCAAATCATTATTCCCTACAGAATTACTTAGCAACAGCGGTAAATATAAATTCATTGCTTCCAATACTGCAAAAGGCAATCCCTCCCAAGAAGCTGTTGAAATGTAAAGATCCGCTTTTGCCAATGTATCTGTTACTAAGGATTTATCAATCCAACCGGTTATTTTAATGTTTTTTGATGTCAATTCATGTTCAAGCTCTCCTCCACCAATCCACAAAAACTGGTATCTTGAATCTGACTCAAAATATTTTGCTATTTCATTAAATAATGCCGGATTTTTTTGAATAGTAACCCGGCCAGTAGTAGCAATAATAAATTTGTTATTTTCATTCACACAATCTTTTTTTAAATAATCAAATATTTCTGTGCCATTATTGATGTATACGCAATTTATCCCTTTCATTATTAGCTCAGCTGCTTCAGATCTTGAGCAACAAATTATTTTTCCACAAAGCCAATTAGCTGCTCTTTCCAAGAACAAATAAATTTTTTCTTTTATAAAAGAAATATCTTTACGAATGAAAGGAAGTCCATTTGGAGTATAAATTACATTTTTTCTGCCGAGAAAATAACAAACTAACCTACCCAAAAAACCAGCTTTTGAAGAATGTACGTGAATTACATCGCTTTCAACATTTTTTATTAATCGGTATAAATAAAACGTTGCATTAATATCTTTTAACAAACTAATTTCTCTTTGAACATGTTCCCATTGATAAAACGTAGCATTAGTGTATTTTTGTTTCACTTCATTAATTCGATCGCCAAAAGTTCGATCGCCATAAATAATAACGTGGCGATGTTGTGGTAAATATTTTACAAGGTAGAGTACAAAATCTGCACTACCACCACCGGATTCTATTATATGAGTAATAATCATTCGAGGTATAATGCTTCTATTTGTTTTGCGTAAGAATTGATATCGTATTTGTTTTTGTATGAGCTATATCCATTTTCACCTAGTTGTTTCCTGAGTTTGGCAGATTCATATAATCTTAAGATTTGCTCTGCAAGGTCATGATAATTTTTTGATTCAAATAATAGTCCATTTACTTCGTTTTCAATTAACTCATTTGTTCCATCAATATTACTCGCTATAACGGGCAAGGAAGCCCTAAAAGCTTCAAGAACTACTGTGGGAAGCCCTTCAAAGACAGAGGGAAGAATAAACAAATCAGCTGCTGAATAATATTTTTCCGGCGTTTTAGTACCTCCCCTAAACTCAACAATTGAATTAATATTTAATTTAAGGGATAATTCTTTTAAATAGTGCTCTTGCTCTCCTTCACCTACTATTAATACTCTTAATCCTTTTATTTTATCTTTTAGTAGCGGAATTGCCTGAAGCAATGTCTCGGTTGACTTTTGGACTCTAAGCCTTCCGATAGTTAATAAACAAAAATCGTCTGAAATTAATGAAAGATCTTTTCTGGCTAGTTCTTTTGTCTCTTTCAGAGGAATATCCGGAATGGAATTATAATTAATTCTTACATTCTCCTTTGACACGCCAAGTTTTGACTGTGTGTGGGCTGCAACTGCTTTTGAAATGCAGGATACTTTACATTTCTTTCCATGAGTTTTAAAGGTAATATAATAAAGTAAAAAAAAGATGTTATCCATCCAATTCCATTTGAAATAAACGTTATGCATTGTGCAATATAATTTTACCGGCAATTTTCGACAGGCATACATTCCAATTAGATCGGCATGGCCAAGATGCGTATGCACTATATCGGGTTGTATTCTTTTTACCAATAGACGTATGTTTTTTGCGCAGTTCCAGCCTAAGGGTATATGGTAGATTTTTATCCCTGAAACAAAGGACAATTTCAACTTAGGTTCGCCTTTCAGGTAAATGATATGCAATTCATGTTTCTCTGCAAGAACATTTGAAAAGTTAACGAGTAAGCGCTCAGCGCCTCCATAAACTAAAGAGGTTATTATTTGACAAATAATCATTTTTTTGAAGTGAAATAATAATTAATTAATTCTTTATCTGGCAGTTGTCCTGTTGATTTTGTTCCAATGAAATAAAATCCGGAAGAACCATCATTGTCTCTTATATTATATCGAGTTAGGTAATCAAAGTATTTTATCCAAAAACCAGTGAGTCTGGCAAAAGATTTTATTAGCAATCTTAATGTTTGATTGTACCCGAATAAGGATAATAAAAAATATTGATACGACCAAGCCAATGCTGTCCCACTACCTGCCGTTGTTCCGCTTTTTATCTCTTTGAAGTGCTGAAACAATTTACGATGACCAGATCGGGTATAGCGAGTGAAATCATAGGGACCTCCATGAACTTGTTGCATAAAAGGAGTTTCTGCATACACAATTCCACTCGGTTTTAGTGCTCTGTGGATTTCTTGAACACATTTTGCGGGATTAATAACGTGTTCCAATATTGCCTGTGCAATTATGCAATCAAAAGTTTCATCTTTGTAAGGAATGGAATGAGCATCGAAAATAATTTTTGTTCGTGAACCAAAAGAAACATCACCTTCTATAATATCTAAGAAGTTGGAATTGATAAAATCATACATGCCATTACCAACAATGCTGCCTCCTATTATTAATACTTTGGGTTTGTTTTTTGGATTATTATTTATTAATAAAGATTCAAGAAATTTAAAATTTATTTTTCCTAAATTATTTCCTCCAATGCTGGGTATTATCCTGCTAATATAGCCAAGTGCTTTTCCTCTTTTTGAAATATCAAAAAAAAGATTCTTCTGTTTTGTAAAATCCGAAAATGAAAAAATACTTTCAGCTTCATCAATAATAACGGGAATATTGTTTACTATGGGATAAACCATTTGACAATTGTTGCATTTTATACTGCCATTATCACTAATAACTTCTGCCATACTGCTTTTGCATGAAACGCAGATCAAATCTTTTTTAATTATTTCAGGAAATTCCATTATGATTTATTGAGCCATTTTTGTTTTACGATAGTTGAAGCTTTAGCTCTATACTGAAAGAGTTCAAAAAAGAATAAATCAATAATGCTAAAGTTAAAATTTGCAACTAACACTTTTCTATATTCTTCATAAACCTTCTTTTCATTATTCTTATTTTGAGTTTTGCTGTCAAAGTGAATTCTAAATTTTCCGATCATTTTAGGCATTCTTTTAATCTGAAATCCTTTATTAAATGCTCTTGAATAAAAGTCAACATCCATGCAGTAATGAAGCTGTTCATTCAATGGTCCTACTGTTTCAAAAACTTTTTTTCTCCAAAAAAAACATGGCTGAGGCGGGCAAAACCGCCCATGAGCGAACAACCATCGATTCCATTTTATCGGGTAAACATCGCAAATCCATTTGCTATCCGAATCAATTAATTGGTAATATCCATAAACTATATCGGCATCAGGGTTTTCTTTGAAGAAATTAACAACCGTTTCAAAAGTATCAGGGAAATACGTGTCATCAGCATTCTGCCAAGCCAAAATATCGCCCGTAGCCATATCAAACCCTTTATTAATTGCATCAGATTGTCCTTTATCCTTTTCCGACAAATATTTTATAGGCTTGTATTCTTTTATTATTTCTAAGGTGTTATCAGTTGAGAGCGCGTCAATAATAATATGCTCAAAGTTTCTATAACTTTGACCGGCAATGGATTCGATAGTTTCCCGAATATATTTTTCGCCATTAAAAACTGGCGTTACAATGGATATTTTCATAAATTGAATTGTACTTGCACTTGTTATTCAGGAATAAAAATACTGATTATTGTTTTTATTTCAGTTTCCCCAGATCTTTCAACCAAGCCTTTAATGTTATCATTTCAGAGTCGCAAACAATACCTTCTTTCAACAATGATTTATAAGCATTGAATAAATTTGTTTCAATATTGTCTGATTTTGAAATAGAATTTGACACTACACTCATTACTTTCTCACAGTTTTCATACATAGGAATTTCAGATAAAAAATCTTTCATATAATCATGCGGGTTTCTTTTTTGAACGACTGTAGCATTTATAAATCCGAGCTTGTAATTATATAACCACATAATTGGTTGAGCTATCAAACCACGTAAAATATCAGTAAACCGAAATGTTACATAGGTTGGTAGGTACATTAAAGCAAATAATTCTTTTCGAATCATGGTGTTTTGGGTATTAAAAGGACTAATGGTTCCCTTGTCTAAAGCAACTGGGGCACGCTCATAAAAAAAACAAGGAATGTCGCTTGTTAAACGATAGATAGCATCCACATCAGGATCTTCATCTGCTAATCCCTGCCAAATGCCAATTTTACAATCTTTGGAGGTTATATGTTTTTCAAGTTCAAATTGTGTTGCAATAAGATTTAGTGGTAATCCGCGTGCCCAGATTTTTTGCTTTGTGTAAAGCTGATAAATATTAATAAAGTCTTTATCCTTGGAAATACAATCGAATTTTTGGTCAAAAGCGGGAAATTCCCAATTTTCTTTGGGTATATTATCATCATCTGTATCTACAATATAATCAGCCCCGTTTTGAATAGCTTTCAAATATCCCAGCATTTTCCTGCAATAATGATTAAATGGCAAAACTTTTGACAACTCGAATGTCATATTTTCTTGCTGAATTATTGAGATATAATCAACATTTTCGCAATGCCAATCACTTGGTGTTTTTTTATCGCCCACAACAATTAGTTTATAATCTTTCATTTTAGAAAATGAAAGAACCGCTTCCGTTGGATTAAAAATTGATGTTATTACAATCGCTTTTTTCATAATTTGTTTTCCATTTTGATAGTTTAATAGCGTGTATATACAGATGATTTAGAGGGAAATCGTTCAATAAATTTTCTAATTGATTTTCGTGTTTTTTTAATATACTATAATCTTCTTTTGTCCAAAGTGCTTTCCCTTGTAATTTCAACTCTTTTTCAAGAACAATTTTTTCTGCTGATAATACCAGCGCAGTAGGTATTCCAAATTCAACAAATAATTTGGTAGTAGCAAACACACCACAATAATGGCAAAATTGCTTTATGGCATCCGAACTGACAACAAAGATATCGGAATATCCACCTACAATGGGATATGAAAGGTTATATTTTTTTTTACCTGTTTTGCTTAGTAAATAACGAAATAGATACACCTTATCTCGAATAATTATTTTCGATATATCTTTTATTGAGCTTGGTGTTTTCCAGAGTTGACTGAAAACAAGCGGCTTTATTTCCAATTCAAATTTCTTAAATGAAGCTAATGCAACATCGTAATTTGGAAGTTGATTTTTGGCTTCCACTCCGGCTATATTAATAGTATAACGAAAAGCCTCCACAACACGAGGCCAGAAATTTACAATTTTATTTAAGGATATGAATTCTGGCAAAAAGCATGAATTTTCGGTTAGATTCAAGTGGGTTTTATAATTTTTTTCATTTATAATTGGATTTAAAATTAAATCGTCAGCTATAAAAAAATAATGATTATAATCTTTTTTAAAGAAACTTTTTAATCCTTGAGCTATATAACCTTGGAAATAATAAGAATTTTCATAAACAGGAATAACATTATCCTTTACGCCATTATAAAATGGAACTAAATGATAAATAGAGCTAAATCGTTCTTTATATATATATTCTAAAATTTCAATATTTTTATTGTATTGATGGTTATAGATAATAACTAATGCCACTTTATTCATATCGTTCTTTATTTATTAATGCTACCGAGGTGGGTTTGTTTAAGCTAATTAATTTCATGTTGCTTGTATCTGTTAAAATCAGGAAAAATACAATTACATCATTATAGCTAGGCTGAGAAAATGTTAATGTTAACAAACAAGGCATGTAGATGCAAAGAGTTTGCATATTACCTAGCCTGAATAGTCCGTAATACCATAATAGAGAATACAGAATAATACCAAAAATACCTATTTCGCAGGCAACTGCTGGGATTCCAACAAATAGTTTGGAAACTACTACATCATTTTTGTTTTTCCGAAAATCATTATAATACCCATTTCCGAAAATTGGTGCTTCTGACAATAATTTGAATGCATTACTAAAACTTTTCGAACGTTCTTTTCCCGATTCAGAAGATATTTTATTAAAGAAACCAAGTTGAGGAATAGTGGCAAAAATAAAAATTATAATTACTAATGAAATTACGGTGGTAGTAACCACAGCAATACTTGGTAATTTCCCTTTCCCGAATAATTTTAACATTAAAAAACCAGCTAAAAAACTTAACAGACCTCCTGTCGAAAAAGTAAAAATAGTGCCAATCAAAATAACAAACCTTTTAAATTTAACTCTTTTTATTTCCACAAAATAAGTTAAAAAATAAGCGGTAAGAAAAAACAATTGTGACATTCCGGGTTCCCTGAATATACCTATAAAACGTGGAATTGAAATACCCCTAATATTCAAAGCTGACCAAACTAATGTAAATGGGAAAAATAAAAGATGACTTCCTAAATTCGATCCTTTATCTGCTCCATATCCGGGAACCAAATAACTCAAATTCGCAACTACCGGTATTTTAGTGTAATCGAAACTACAAAATAAAAAAATAATAAAAGTAATAATTGCGGATAAACTTAACCAAAAGAAAATATTTATGAATGATTTAAAAATTTCAGGAACATTATCTTTTCTTGAAACATAGGCAATGCAAATTGAAATACCAAAGATGACAACAAAGGAATTGATAACTGTTTTTTTTGCGCTACTCAATAGCAAACCTTGAAGCAGGAAATAAATAACAGTAACTAAAATCAGCATTAAAGTAAGGACAACTTTTTTGTTCATATATCTCTTACTGATTTCTGGGTCAATTAAAAAAATCAAAACAGAAATAACAACAAATAAACAGAAAATGATCGGATTAAATCGTTCCCCAATAATTGATGGTCTGAAGAGAAGCAACAAAATAGTCCAAGCGAATAATAATCTTTTCTTTTGTTTAGAAATATTCATTGAATTTAGGTAATAAATAGAAAAACAAGTTCTGAGCTTTATTTCCTACAATTACAATATTTTTTTTGAAAACAATATTTGATTACGGAAATTATTTTTAATTGCCAATGATTATTAACTCATAAAGCTTAGTTAACGTTAATAATGCTTTTATAAAGATTAATATATTTCATGACAACTATTTTGCTATCAAACTCTGATAATACTTTATTCCTTGCAGATTTGCTTAATTCATCATAATTCGCATTTAAAACCCAATCAATGCCCTGAGCTAAATCATCAGAATCAAAAGGTCGTGCTAAATAACCATTTTTCTGATGGTCTATCATATCCCTGTTTCCTCCAATATCAAATGCAACGACAGGTGTTGCACACGCCAAACTTTCCATAATAGTATTAGACAGATTTTCTTGTAATGAAGGGACAATCATAACATCAGCTGCATTATAAATAACTTTTAAAGAAATATCATCATTCAATTTCCCCAAAAAGTGCGTTTTATATTTTAACTCCTGAAAATCTTTCGGCTTATTACTTCCAAAAATAATAAATTCAACATCTGCATTTTTAATTTTATTAATTGCTTTGCTAAATTCCTCAAAACCTTTCCTTGGATCTGATGTACTATTTAGTGCGCCAAAAAGAACTATTTTTTTATTTTGAGGTACGTTTAAAATTTCTCTTGCCACTTTTTTATTCATTGGACTAAAATCATTGGTGTTAATGGGATTAGGAATATTTGTTATTTTTTTATTTTTTAATAAACCGCTTTCTTTCGCACTGCTTTCAATCCATTTACTAAGTCCAATAAAAGTGATATTCTCAATACTTGAAAATGTTTTTTTTTTTCTTTTATAAAGTTTTTTACTATAATCGTTGTTCTTTGAGGAATTCAATACTTCACAATTAAAACACCCGTTTTTATATTTATCACAACTTCCGCTATAATGGCAACCTCCGGTAAATGGCCACATATCATGGAATGACCATACAATCGGAGCATTTATTTTAAGTAAATCTTCAACCCTGATCATTCCCATACCAATCCAATGAAGATGCACAACATCCGGCTCTAATTTGTTTATATTATTTGAAAAATTCGAAAAGGGAAGCCAGGCCGGGGAGAAGAGAGATTTAGTTTTATATCGTAATATTCTTAATTCATCAAAAAAAGCACGAACTCTTGCAATCTCCTTTTGTATTTTTGTGTTTGGGCCTAAAACAGTATAGTCATCACAATTTTTTTTTTGCCCTAGAAACTGAGAATCAATACTTTCATTTAGAAGTGCTTTATGAAGCCTATACGCAGCCCTTCCGGCACCATCACTAATTCCTTTAGAATTTACAATAAGAATTTTCATAAATACAAATTTCAAATAGAATATAAAACCTATAATTTTTATCTATATGCGTAGATACTGAGCAAGTTATCAAAATTATTGATGGTATCCAGTTTAATAAAGGGGGATTTATTTTTTACTGTGACGGATTCAATAAAATATCTGAAATTATTTTTAGTTAAAATACTTAAAATTGAATTCAAGCGCTGCGGAGTATTTACTACTGAGTGATACTCAATAAATATCCTTTGCACATTTTGTAGTAAGTCCTCACAATCATCCATTACGATTGATTCCGCCCCTTCAATATCAATTTTCAAAAAATCAACTTTTTTATTCAGATACGGTCTTAAACTCGTAATGTCAATTTCCACCATCTTCCCCGAAAATTTATTTTCATCATTTAATATACTACCACCATCAGCTCCTTCATCAATAAAATTCATTTTCCCTTCTTTATTCCAAAGTCCTTTATTTATTAAAGCGACATTTTTATAATTTCTAATCTTAACATTTCGTTCTAGAATTGAAAATATATTTTTATCCGGTTCAAAAGCGATTATTTGTGCATCAGGATATAGTTTTTCAAAATACAAAATACTTACTCCAACATTTGCTCCACAATCGATAATAAATGGTTGATTACTTTCAGATTTAAAATTATATATTTCCTTTTTAAAAATTTCTAAATATTGACTAATAAAAGAAGCTGAATCACTGATTTCGAAATTCAATCCAAATAAATTTGACGCAGCTCTGTTGTACCTCTTAATTTTTTGAAGTCTGAGTATTTCTCGCCCTTCTTTGGAGAAAATATATATTAAATTTATTATTAATATTTTTAATCTGTCTATTTTTCTATTTTTTATCATTTTTATAATTTATTCAAGTAAAAAAAGAATTCAATTACTTTGCCCATATTCCTTTTGCTTTGTTATTTATTATTTTATTATATTGAATAACAATCCAAATCATATTTATTGCACCTAATATTACACTTGATAAAATTACTCCAGATATTCCAATTTTTTTACCAAAATAAATTGCCATAGGAACATTTAAAATCATACCCCAAATGCCCGAATAAAGTTGCAATCTTATTTTCCCAATCCCATTAATAAATTGACTGTATATCCCGTTCCAGGCATTTATTATTACATAAGCAGCCATGACAATAGAAACATTTAGTGGAATCTGTATTTCTTTGCCTATCCACATCTTGTAAATATAGTTTGAAAAAGTAAGCATAATAATTGTTACGGCACTCAGCAATACCCAAAACATTTTAAGTTTTTTTATTGAATTTTTTATCCATTGAATGTCTTTCTTTACCCATGCCTCCGTAAAGGCACTCCAAAAGGGTATCATTATAGTACCCATAACCATTGGAATAACACCGAAATATTTATATGCGATATTATAGGATGTTACCTGCGCGGGACCAAAAAGCTGAGCAATTATTATGTTACTTGATTGATACAAAACGATTACAGCAATTTGTATAATAAAAAATTTAAGGCCCAAACCCATAAGATCACGCGCATAACCAAACTGTATAAATTTAATTGCAGGTGCATATCTTCGATATTCATGGGTATATAACCAAATGCTGGATATAGCCAATACTATAACCGGCATAAAACCTAAAATCAATCCTAAATAGATTAAATTTCCTGAAGTAGTTTTTATGCAAATGTAAATTACTATTAATGAAAAAAGGCTTCCCAAAAAATTAAAAAGAGAAGCTATTGCAGGCTGTTGGTAAGCAGTAGTAACTGTTGTTACTAATTGCAAGACAAACTGTATGCAAAAAAAAACAAAAACAATCATGGCCAATAAACTTAACTCGCCAGCCATATCGTTAGGAGTGTTTAATATTTTTGACCAATTTAGGAAGGGGTTAATACAAAAAAACAATATTAAAAAGATAACAATGATAATGCTCAATATGGCATAAGTTGTACTCACGTAAACACGGGCTAATTCATGTTCTCCTTTTGCGACTGCTTCAGCAAATTTATTTCTCAATCCACTACCAAATCCAATATCAAAAAAAGACAACCATCCGATGATGGAACTTAATGTGAGCCATATTCCATACCTTGTTGGATTTATATAATGTATAGTAAGAGGTACTAAAACAAGACTTATCGCAATACTTAGACCTTTTATTAAAAAAGAAAATGTTATGTTTTGTTTGGCTTTAATGCTCCGCACGTTCCCCTGTGTGAAATAATTAATAATAAATATTGGTAATAGATATTTGAGATAGCCCTTTATCATTTAACCATTTAAAATAATTCTACAAATAGTTTATTTAGTAGTACCCAAAGTTGCATCTAAAAAAAAGACTCTAAAGGTGTTGAAAACAGTTCTTTAGAGTTCCTCTTTTATTACCCCAAAGGTAAACATCAGGGTTCTAGGTTTTCAGCAAGGAAACCTGTGGACAAAGATACACAATCCGATAAAAATAGTACACCTTTCGAGGGATTAAATTTTATCCATCAATCGTTGAGTTTTAAGGGGCTGTGTAAGTTAATGGAGTAGGGGAGCTTAAAAAAGTGTCAACTTAAAGCAATACATAACAATTCTTCTTCCGAAAGAAAAACAGTTATGTATTGCAGGTTTGAGAATTACCTGATCTTCGCATATTTAAACTCTTTGCCTAAATAACGGGCAGCATCTCCTAATTGTTCTTCAATGCGAAGCAATTGGTTATATTTAGCGACACGGTCGGAGCGGGAAGCAGAGCCTGTTTTGATTTGACCACAGTTCAGCGCAACTGCCAAATCAGCAATTGTTGTATCCTCTGTTTCACCTGAACGATGACTCATTACCGTTGTATAAGAATTATTTTGAGCTAATTGTACCGCATTAATAGTTTCCGTTAAAGTACCAATCTGATTTACCTTTATCAAAATAGAATTAGCAATGTTTTTATCAATTCCTTGCTGTAAACGGTCTACATTGGTTACAAACAAATCATCGCCCACCAGTTGGATTTTATTACCAATTTTGTCGCTTATTAATTTCCAGCCTTTCCAATCGTCTTCTGCCAAACCATCCTCAATGGAAATGATAGGGTATTTTTTTGTCCAGTTAGCCCAATAATCAACCATTTGAGCCGGACTTAATTTTTCGCCACTTGATTTTTTTAAATAATATACATTTTCTTTTTCGATATAATATTCAGAGGAAGCCGCATCTAAAGCGATAAATACTTCTTCCCCCGGTTTATACCCGGCTTTTTCAATGGCAGTTAAAACAGATTCAATCGCTTCT
Organism: Bacteroidia bacterium; assembly: GCA_036170475.1. Classification (GTDB taxonomy): domain Bacteria; phylum Bacteroidota; class Bacteroidia; order 2-12-FULL-35-15; family 2-12-FULL-35-15; genus 2-12-FULL-35-15. The sequence continues at coordinate 134,219 of JAVHPE010000206.1, forward strand.
TCATTAGATTTTAAATTGGGAGCAAATCCACCTTCATCACCTACATTGGTAGAATAACCTTTTGCTTTCAACACTTTTTTGAGGTTGTGAAATATTTCAGTACCCATGCGGATGGCATCAGAAAAGCTGGCAGCGCCAACAGGCATAATCATAAATTCCTGAAAATCGATACTATTATCGGCATGTGATCCGCCATTAATAATGTTCATCATCGGTATGGGTAATAAATTCGCGTTTACCCCACCCACATAACGATACAAAGGCTGACTGGCAGTTTCCGCAGCAGCTTTCGCACAAGCTAATGAAACACCAAGGATTGCATTGGCGCCCAAATTCCCTTTATTGTCGGTACCATCAAGCGCAATCATTTTTTGATCGATTGTATTTTGATCGAAGACATAAACTCCATTTAGTTCCTCGCGAATAACGGTATTTACATTATTTACCGCTTTTAAAACTCCTTTTCCAAGATAGACTGCTTCGTCGTTATCACGTAATTCAACGGCTTCGTGGACACCCGTTGATGCACCTGACGGAACGGCTGCGCGACCGAGAACCCCGGCATCTGTTATTACATCTACTTCAACTGTAGGATTGCCACGTGAATCCAATATTTGGCGGGCTTGAACACTTGCTATAAATCCCATAATTTTATATTTAATTTGTATGATTTACTATTAATTATCGGGTTCAAAAGTAGAAATAAAAGCTAAAAGCAGAATTGTTTTTATTAACAATAAACCTATTTTTAGTTGATATATTTAGCAGTTATTTGTCTCTTTGAATGTACACATTTTGTATATTGCCCGAAATAATAAATACTATGATTCTAAACTATATCTGGATTGCTTTTTTTGTGATTGCCTTTGTAGTAGCTCTTTTAAAGCTGATAGTTACAGGCGATACCGAAATTTTTAAAACACTGGTTGACGCGACATTTAGTTCATCCAAAATGGCAGTGATGGATATTTCCTTGCCTTTGGCTGGAGTAATGACCTTATGGCTGGGGATTATGAACATTGGTGAAAAGGCAGGAGCCATTAATTTTTTATCTCGTATTGTGGGACCATTTTTTAATCAACTTTTTCCCGGTATTCCGAAAAATCATCCGGCTAACGGACAAATAATGATGAACTTTTCCGCCAATATGTTAGGTTTGGGAAATGCCGCGACGCCACTTGGGTTAAAGGCAATGGACAGTATGCAGGCATTAAACACAAATAAAGAAACAGCTTCCAATGCGCAAATAATGTTTCTGGTATTAAATACCGGAGGGTTTACAATTATTCCTGTTTCTATTCTTGCGCTTCGTGCTATCAATCACGCAGCCAGCCCTTCGGATGTATTTATTCCTATTTTAATTGCAACGTATTGTTCCACATTAATAGGACTTTTAATAGTCGCTTTTTGGCAAAGAATAAATTTGTTTAATCGTATTGTGATGTCTTGGTTATTGGGGATTACCACTTTAGTAGTCGGAATTGTTTGGTATTTCAGCACCTTAGAACATGAGCAAATTGCATCCATTTCAAAAATTGCGGCTAACCTGATTTTATTTTCCATCATCATTGCTTTTATTCTGGGAGCTTTACGTAAAAGAGTAAACGTGTATAACGCCTTTATTGAAGGGGCAAAAGGTGGTTTTGAAACATCAATAAAAATTATTCCATACCTGGTCGCAATGCTGGTAGGTATCGCGGTATTCAGGGCTTCGGGAGCGATGGATTATCTGGTGTCCGGCATCGGCTATATCATTAGTGTCTTGGGGCTTAACACAGATTTTGTACCGGCATTACCCGTTGCATTTATGAAACCATTGAGCGGTAGCGGATCACAGGCGATGATGATTAATATGATGACTGTGCATGGTCCTGATTCTTTTGTAGGACGGCTATCCTGTGTATTTCAGGGAGCGGCGGATACTACTTTTTATATTGTAGCCTTGTACTTTGGATCGGTGGGAATAAAGAACACTCGTTACGCTGTAACTGCTGGTTTATTAGCTGATTTAGCAGGAATGATTGCGGCAATTTTTATTTCGTATTTGTTTTTTCATTGATATTTCAGGCTGTGTTTATTTTTTTCTGTGACGCATATAAAGTTGTTGTCCGGCAACAGGTTCCTCCCATTTTCTCATATTATTTTTTCGGTAAAGTAATTTCAATTTTATTCCATAGCGTTGCGAAATAGATTTCATGGTTTCTCCTTTTTTTACAATGTGAAAAGGCTCTTTTGCTTTTCTTAGTTTCGATTGAAGGTATAATTTTTGTCCGGGAACTAATATATCTTCCGCCGACAAATCATTGAATTTATAAAGTTGCCAAAGGTCTTTATCTGTTTCATTGGCAATTTTAGAAAACGTATCGTTTGGTTTAATAATAATATATTTAAGTATCCCTAAGCGTAGAATTTCCCTTGGTTCAGTTTTTTCAATTACTGCTTCAGTTTTTTTTTCGATTAACTGTACCTGTTGACCGGAAGATTCTTTTGAGTGAGATTCTTTCTTTAACCCCTCTCTTTTAGAGCGTTTTGATTGTTTTTTTGTTACTTCATATTTTACTTTTTCGGGTTGTTGATCCGAAAGGTCATACTTAAATAATTCGTAGCCTTCAATTAATTCAAGCAAACGTTGTACATATTTTGGATCTGTCGCGTAACCAGCTTCTTTCAAGCCCTTTGCCCATCCCTTATAATCGGTGTGATTAAGTTCGAACAATGCAGCATAACGGGCACGGGACTTCAAAAATAAAGAGTGATCAGTATAGGAGTCCAACACCGTAGGATATTTTCTAAAACATTCATCTTTAGCGTCATCGGTTTTTATAAAGGTAGGACCTTCCCATTCTTCATGGCACTTAATCCCAAAATGATTATTGGCATATATCGCTAAATCACTTGTCCCGTATGCACTTTCAAGCATTCCTTGAGCCAGGGTAATACTCGCCGGAATATTATACTGCAACATTTCTTTAATGGCATCGTTTTTGAAATTCTGAATATATAGTTTCCCCGCCCCAAGCAATTTGGTATTCCCTGCAAAGGTCGGGTGCTGAACTATTAGACACAATAAACCTATTTTAAGATAGTTACGCATTTCATCCAAAAGTAATTATAAAAAAATCAGACTTTTAAACTCAAAAAAGTTTTTTCTAACAAATCATTGTTAATTCAAGTCGATGACAAGGTTGTGCTGTCTAAAATAAATTATCAAGAATTAAGGATATGACAAAATCAGACAAATCACAATAATAAACAACGATAAGCAGCCTGCACAAAATATAATCAACAATAAAATATTTTTTTGTCGGTGCGGGAAAAAGAATTTTCCTTAAATTTCGAGTGGTTAAAAAGTGTAGATTTAACTGTTTCCATTTAACGTATTTCCAAATGAAAAAACTAAAAAAAATTCTTTTTGTTATTTTATCATTGATAATGATTCTTGCAATCGTATGGATTGGGTATTGTTTTTACCTAAAACCCACTTATGAAGGAGAGCAGGATCTAAAAAACATTCAAAAAGAAACTGTCGTTTATTTTGATGATTATGGGATTCCGCATATTTATGCCAATTCTCAGAAAGATGCTATGACCGTTTTGGGATATGTTCAGGCACAGGACCGTTTATGGCAAATGGAATTGTTGAGGCACATTGCTCCTGGTAGATTATCGGAAATGTTTGGTTCGAAATTATTAAAAACCGACAAGTTTTTTGCAGGTTTGGGAATAAATGAAAATTCTGAAAAAGCAATCCTCAAATTAGATAAAACTTCAGATACTTATCAACTTACAATGGCTTATATTGATGGAATAAATCAATATATGGAAGAAGGGAAAACGCCGATTGAATTTACACTATTAGGAATTAAAAAAGATAAATTTACTTTAAAAGATGTCTACAATATTTTTGGTTATATGTCCTTTAGTTTTGCTATGGCTCCAAAGAATGATCCCTTAATGTCTGATATTCGGGATAAATTAGGCAAGGATTATTTAAAGGACTTTGGGCTGGATGGTTCATTGGGTACTACGCAAATCAAAAATTTTAATGGCAGAGCTATTGAGTATGCCGAAATATCCAAGTCTTTAGCCAGTTTACTTGATAATTCACCTGTTCCTCCATTTATTGGAAGTAACAGTTGGGTAATTGCATCGAAAAAAACTAAAAAGGGCAAAGTTATTTTTGCCAATGATCCACATATTGGTTTTTCTCAACCCTGCATCTGGTACGAAGCCCACATAGTGGTGCCTGATTTTGAAATTTATGGTTATTATCTGGCTGGAGCTCCATTTCCGCTGCTGGCACATAACCATGAGTATGCTTATGGATTAACTATGTTCGAAAATGATGATGTTGATTTGTTTCAGGAAAAAGAAAATCCAAACAATAAAGGCCAGTACAAAACTTTAAATGGATTTCAGGATTATAAAATCCGCAAAGAAACCATCAAAGTGAAAGACAGTTCAGACGTGGTTTTAGAAGTAAGAGAAACCCAACATGGACCTGTGATGAATGACTTATTGGATGGCATTAAAAGCGACAAACCCATTGCTATGTATTGGACATATACTCAACAAAACAATCAGATACTGGAAGCCCTTTATTCGCTTTCACATGCTAAAAACCTGACTGATTTCCGAAAAGGAGTTTCCCTGATTGCCGCCCCCGGATTAAACATAATGTATGGCGATGCCAAAGGAAATATCGCCTGGAATACATCCGGGAAATTATATAAATTGGACACCTTGGTTAATCCAAATTTTATTTTAAGCGGAACCAATGGCAGCGATGACCATAAAGAGTTTCTGGCTTTTTCCAAAAATCCTCATTCCATCAATCCAAACTGGAATTATATTTACTCAGCTAATAATCAACCCGAAGCTGTTGATGATTATTTATATCCCGGATATTATCTTCCGGAAGATCGTGCAAAAAGAATTTCGGGTTTATTGGAACCCAAAAATGATTGGACAAAGGATGGGGTGGCTCAAATGATAAATGACAATACTTCATCGGTTGCGTCAACTGTTGTAAACAATTTAGTTGGCATGATTGAATTGGACTCCCTTTCAACCAATGAAAATCAAGCCCTTTCTATTCTCGAAAAATGGAATGGTTCCAATGATTTAAAAGATATTGCACCAACAATTTATAATAAGTTAATTTATAATTATTTAAAAAATACTTTTGAAGACGAGTTGGGAGAAGCAAATTTTAAAATGCTTTTAAGCACCCACATCATCAAGCAAGTGATTAATGCACAAAGCAAAAACAAAAACTCGGTTTGGTGGGATGACATTAAAACCGAAAATAAAAAAGAAACCAGAACTGAAATTATTAATAAATCATTTCATGCAGCAATTTCAGAGCTTGAAAAACAATTGGGGGCTGATGTAAATTCCTGGACTTGGAAAAGAGTGCACTCTCTTGAACACCAACATCCTTTAGGAAAAGTAGCTGCTTTGAGGAAAATTTTTAATGTTGGACCTTATGACATTGCGGGTTCAAATGAGGTCATCAATAATCAAATGTTTGATTTTGCAGATAACGGGAAGTATATTGTAAAAGCAGGACCTTCAACAAGGAGGGTAATCGATTTTTCGGATATAGAAAACAGTATAAGTATATTGCCTACAGGACAATCAGGAAACCCATTTAGTAAATATTATAACGATCAGGCTGTAATGTATAATGCAGGGAAGTTTAGAAAAATGAAACTGAATAAAGAAGAAATTATCAAGACATCAACACAATTGATTTTCAAGCCGGTTAATTAGATATTTATTAATCTTTCAGGATTTCAAACAATGAAAATTTAGGTTTTATTTTTCCTGATACACTATTCTTCTGTTTACAAAAGCATAGTATATTGCCCATTTTCATCTTTTTTAAATCCCAGTTTCTTAAAATATTTATCATTTCTCAAATTATTTCTGTCCGCTCTGACTGTAGTATATCCGGCAGCAATAAAATTTTCTCGTAGGCTATAATAAACATACCTTCCGTTTTTAAAGTCACAATACTCTGGAATAACGTAATCCAGTCCAACTGTAAGGACATTATCAGCTTCCCTGTGGGCAAGGAATAATCCGGCAACCGACATATTTCTCAAAATAAAAAAACTAACCGAATTCATATCGGGATTATAAGAAAAGCCCGGACAAATTTTCTGAATCTCATCATTATGAAATTCTACAAATCTTAAAAGATATTCACTTCCCGCTTTTATTTCCAGCGTCTCAAATACTTCCTTTTTTGAATAGATGGTAAATAAGTAATAAATATCGATCATTACAATCGTCCCATTAAGAATGCAAACCGGAATGGCATGAATCAAAAACCCGTAAGTAGAAAATGAGATTGCACCTACCAGGTTAATCCACCTGAACTTGACAATGGAACTCATTGTCATAGATGTTAAAATAATTAATGAAGCAACATAACCAACATATTGCAAATGACCTAAATTCATAAATTTTTTTTGTTATAAGCAAGATACTTCTTAATCAATAATTATTTTCCGCGAAAGTATTTTCTCCTTCAAAATAAATCGAACAAAATAAACACCCTTTGCCTGAGCAGAAAGATCAATGGTATTATTAATATTAGAATTTGAAACTATTTTTTCTCCCATCACATTATAGATCTCAATTTCTGCATTTGCTAATTCATCATTGATAGAAAAAATTCCATTAGATGATGGATTAGGAAATAAATTTAATGTTATATCGGAAGTGGATGATGCATCTTGCATCCCTGTGGTCATATCCAATTTTGCATAAAACACATCCTCCCCACAGCCTTTATAAATAGTGTTGGTTCCAAAGCTAACCAAGCCGCTATTGAACACTCCTCCAAGATAAATAGCGCTAGATGTAGTAGAACTTGCAATGCCATTGCCAATTTCATCGGCAGAGTTTCCAACTTCCAATGACCAGAGCGAATTGCCGGTGTTACTATAACTTGCAACGAAAAGATCTTTAGTGCCGGATGCAAAATTGGTAAGCGTACCGGTTCCGAAAGAAATGTTAGTGCTGATGAAAGAACCGGAGATATATACATTGCCCGAAGCATCTGCACATATACACTTTCCCTGATCAGCATCTATCCCGCCAGCTCTTTCTGACCAATTCGCTGTTCCGGTGGATGAATAACCAGCAAGAAAAATATCGCTTGTTCCTGCGCTTGCGTTGGTCAATGCTGCTGTACTCCCAAATGTTACGGTGGGACTGCTGAAGGCACCGGTGAGATAAACATTATTTCCGGAGAGAGCTATTCCATTTCCCATTTCATCATTAATTCCACCCACACAAGCAGACCATAATGAAACACCTAATGGATCATATTTTGTGATGTACAGATCATTCGTACCTGTACCAGCATTGTTAAGAGCGCCTGTACCAAAATTTATGGAGGCGCTTACAAAATTTCCAGTAACATAAGTATTTCCTGATGCATCGGTAGTACAAGCATTACCTGCATCGTTATTAGTACCACCAATTGTTTTTGACCAAAGAGCAGTTCCATTTGAATCGTATTTAACAAGAAAAATATCGTTGGTCGCGGAACCCGCATTGGTAAGAACTCCAGTCTCGAAATTAATTGTCGGACTGCTATACCATCCGGTAACAAAAATATTTGAGTTGGTATCAGTACTGACACCATAGCCACGATCGTTGATTGTTCCTCCCGCACTTTTTGCCCAAATCAGATTTCCGGATGAATCGAATTTAGCAATAAAAAGATCGCTGCTTGTTGTTCCCGCATTATTCAAAACGGTTGAATCGAAGGAAATGCTTGCACTTGCAAACCAACCGGTTAAAATAATATTTCCTAAAGCATCTACTGCAACACTGTTTCCCTGATCACCATCAACACCGCCAAAGGTCTTTGCCCAAAGCACAGTACCTGATGGATCTATTTTAACTAGGAATATATCGGAGGTTCCCGAAAAACTATTGAGCAATGAAAATGTACCGAAGTTGATGAAAGCAGACGTATATGGACCGGTAATGTATGCGTTTCCGTTCGCATCAACAGCAACTGAAGTTGCCGATTCATAACCGTGATCGCCTGCATGATAAGCCCATTGCCAGGTTTGCGTTTGCGCGAAAAGTGCGGAAGAACCAAATAAAAGAAAAAGAGTCAAAAACTTAAAGTAGGATTTCTTCATGCGTTTGTTTTTTTATTGTGGAATTAAAGGTACTAATTTATTGGAGTTTTATATCCATCTTGAGTTTCTCCTTTTTATTCTTTATGTTTACACTATATCCTTCAGTTACATATTTTAATCCATGCTCATCGGTAAATTCGGCAGAGATAAAATAATCTCCTTTTCTTAATCCGTCAAAGTGATAGGTACCATCCACATTGGCAACTATGGATTGATCATAATCCGAATTATGGGTAGTTGTTCCATATACAATATGTACCGTTGCGGCATTTGCTATTTCAAAAACACCTGTTACACCATTCTTATAAGTTACCGTTCCGGTAATTGTTTTTTTGCCACCTAAGCCTGCTTCCTTTTTACAAGCAGGAAATAACAGCATTAGAAAGAGGAAGGCGATAGAAATATTTTTTATGTTCATGATTAGTGATTTTTATAGAATTGAAGATTCACGGTAAAATTCATTAGATCGGCAATGTTTGTGGTCCATTCACCGTATGTTTTATTGTTTACCGCGATAGTATTGCCTGCCAGATCAATATGCGCAGGAAGGGGTACATATTGAATCGTTGAATTCACATCCATGTGTTCTGAACGTAAAAAAGAAAAATGACCGGTAAAGGATGCACGGTATTTATCGTTTATGAAATCACCATCAGTATCGAAATCAGATGTTCCGTTATAATTAAAATAGAGATTAACAGGTGTGGAAATGATTGTTCCATCAGCTAAACCACTTGGTAAGCGATAACGGTTGAATGAAAAAGTTCCTAAGGCCACATAACCTGTTCCAGATCTTACAATGTTTGTACTACGGAACCAGGCAGTATCACTGACAGGATCTACAATTGTTTTGAGTGTATCCAAATAGGTTTCGCCCATGTAACAGCGAATACATTTTCCTAATCCATCACGCAAGGGTTCGCCTGAATCGATTGAAGACAAGGTAACCCATGCATTAATGTTGCAGTTAGAAAGGTTTGCCTCATCAAAAGTAAATTTTGGCCAGAATCCGAAATTATTGAAACGTCCGGTGAGTTTACCAACGGAGTAATCGAGGTAATTGGATTCCCAACTCACATTACCATGTGGTTTATCGTGGGTCCATAATACATCCACTAAGGCATTGCCAGTGATTGGAGTTCCGGTAAGTTCAGAGATGGAATCTTTCTTTTTGCAAGTTGTAAGCGAAAAGGCCAGAACCGAAAGAAATAAGATCTTCTTCATACTTTAAAATTTTGTAAAGTAAATATATTAAAATTATAGGCAGGAAATGTATGTATTTACATTTAATATTTTTGACATGTGTGCTTTAATTACTTACTATCCAAAGAATAGCTTAGGGTATCTGGAATCGGTTGTATTATAGTTAATGAAGTGGAGGCAGTCATTTAGAACCTTAGGAGCTAATACTCCAAATTCAATAAAATCTGTTACTGTTTAGAAGGGTGCTTGTATGTCAACTGTATGCAAATAATAGAAAACAAAAAAGCCTTTCTCTCGAAAGGCTTGATTTTGTGGTGGAAGCAACCATGCCCGAATCGAACGAAATTATTAAGGATTTGGCTAAAATTCAGCATGTTAAGTTTTTGTAATTTTCTTCCGGTTAAAGTAATCATTTTTTGATTTGTTTTATTCTGCTTCGATAAAATTATAATAGTATTCACTTAGTTCATCGTGAAATCCCCAGCCTATATTTTTTGTATCGTCCATTATTTTTTTACAACGGAGTTTAAAACGCTCTTGCATCCCGTTTGTTTTAATATACTTACCGACATCGTGAAACATCCCGGCAATACTATTGTAAAAAGGTTCGTCAATATCACCAAAAGCATTTGTGTAGTTTACACCACATTCCACATAAAACAACATTACATCTGCAATATCATTTTCTGTTGGAGATAATTTTTTGAAGCCGGTAATAGCTTTGCGGGCTTCCCGTAATTTTAAATCGTAATTGAAATTAGTGCTGATACATTTACTGATTATTTTCTTTGCATCCTCTTTAGCTTTATCACTATTGGGATTGATAGAAAACTCATAGTATGTTTTTACATCTTTATATTTAGCATTCAGCTCAATTATTTGAGCAACCAACTGTTCTTTACTAAATTGTTGCAAATATTTTTTTAACGACATAACCATTTTACTATTAGCTGAAACGTAAAAAATTATAATGGAACTCCGGGAATACTTATTTTATTGATGCACCAATAATCATATTCATATTTTAACATAAAATCTCCAGTTCCTGAAAAAACTTTTTTCTCATCACTACCTTCTATAATGCCTGTATAGTTTATATCAAAACACACATCCGCTGTATTTTCATCTATTTTCAATACTGTTATTTTAAACTGTTTTAATTTGAAGGAATCGAAGGCTTTCCGAAATACTTCCATTTGCTTTACTGCATCTTCTTGTTTTATAATGCCGTCCTTAGAATAAATCTCGCTGGAAATAGGCATAAAGGAAGGATTCAGATTTATTTTTTTATTTAAAAGACCTTCTACTAATTCTTTACAATTGTTTTTAATGTCATCTTCATGATTGGGATGAAATTCTTCATAAATAAAATTATGTGTCACCCCTTCAATCATCATATCGTCTGTTTCTTCAAGGAATAATTCTTCTGTAATAAAACGGTACAATTCCCTGTCATCAACTTTGCAAATGGTATCTATACCAATTCCTTTTAGACCAAGCAGATTTAAAATTCTTTTTAGTTCAAATTTTATTTCAGTTGCGGAAATTTCATTCACAGGTTTGTATGCAGGCTTCTCAACAAAATCATAAATACTAATTCTTTTACTTTTTGCGTAAGAATCTTCAAATTTTTGTACCTGATTTAGCCACTGACCTTCCTGTTCGGGAGATAATTTTTTTTCGGATGGAGAGAAAAAACTTGTTCCCTGCTCTAAAGACATTTTCATTTTTTTTATTTCGTTCTCTATCCTGAGCTTGTTAAGTTCGTCTTCTTCGTTTTCCATGCAATTAGTTTTTATAAAACATCAATCGTTTACTTTCTAATAACCACTTGTTCCTCTAATTCGCGCAATTTTAGCTTCTTTTAACGTTTATCTAAATATTTCTGCTAATCCTTTCTGCCCAATGCCGGCTTTTTTCTCAGCAAGCGTATTGTTTTTTTTCGACTGGTTTTCGCTAGTTATTTAGGCGGTGTCTTCTTTAGTCTTTCTTTCATTTGCCCAATCACTACCCAATTAGCCCAATTATTGCCCAATCAATGTGCAATTTGTGCAATTAATGTGCAATTCATTTTAGCTGATAAAATGCCCCGGCCCCTTTAACATCACTCGGAACAAGAATTTTTTTCTGAACTAAGTCAGCAAGGTCATTACTGGCAGTATTTCGAGAACAATCATTTAATAACTGATAGTCTTTATTTGTAATTTTTCCTTTATCTTGAATAAAAACCACCGCTTTCAATTGTCGCTCGTTAAGCCCAATTTTAATTAGTTGTTCTTTGGTTAGGTTGTCTTTAAAAAGAGTTACCAAAAAACCTCCTTGAAATTCCTTGATTTCCGGTTCGGGCAATTCAGCATCCCTGCAAGCATCGTAAATTTTTAAAGTTCCACGACCCCATGAATCAATAAACCCTCCCTTAAAACATACATCGGCAAGTAATACATTTCGAGGTTCTGAGGCGTGAAATCCTTTTAGGGCTTCAAAAGTTAATCCTTGTGGAAGTGTGCCTGTATTCCAAAAATTAATCTTGTTATCATAAACACGTATTTGAATAGGGGCGCCCAAATAGTTGCGGTGTACAAGAGCATTTAAAATAATTTCACGCAGAGCAGGTGTTGGATATTCACTTTTTTCAATCCGGTGCATACCTTCAAATTCAACTTTCCTGATAAGGAATTTATGATTCAATTGATTTAAAACCGCTTGAAGTAATGAAAACAAGTTTCCTTCCTCTGTTTCCTGAAAAACAAGGTCTGCATCGTCTTTCCCGAAACGACCTATTTTTACAAATGTATTTGGATAAAACTTTCCCGGGTCTTTGCCGAACAATATTATGGCAGCACGTTTTAATTGACCATTTTTTGAAAGACGCAATTTTTCCAATAAATCTTTTGTGGAAAGCCCTTCATGTTCCGGCAAGCGACCTGATTTTACAGAGGCATTCAGGTATAATTTAATACTTGGCTCGTCAATGTCATTTAATGTTGCCTCAGGCTCAATCACATCGTCCCATGTTTTGCCCGATTTCTTCAACAGAAAATCATTCAGAGATGCCCCTGTTAATTCATGTTTGGTACTTCCACTCCGGTAATAATATCTTCCCCTTAATGAAATAGGAACAGTATATGGATGTGTAACTATTTCAATAAAACGTTTTCCTTTTTCTTCGTGTAAATTTACTTCAACAGAAATACCCATAGCGTTTCTAACCTTATTTGGTATGTCTTCCATCAATTTTTTATAATCATCAACGCCAACAGCTTTTCCGTTATCGTCTTTGCCGATGAAGATTATACCTCCTTGGGCGTTGGCAAAACCACATACCCATTTTAGATAGTCTTCGTGCCAACTTTGTTTGTATTCTATATTTTGTTGTTCCGGCATTGGTTGTTTTCCATTATTTAGTTAAAGGATGCTTTCTTTTGAAAAATCTACTTTTAATTGCTTCGCTTGTTGTCTGAAAAGTTCCATGCCTGGAATGTCATCATATCTTTCACTAAGTTTATTCCTTAGTCCAAACAATCTCTTTTCTGCTGTGTCAACAAGTTGGTCGAAAATGCAAACATTTACCTTTCCTCTGTCCCCAACTTTTACAATTAATTCAACCTTTTCTGAAAATTCTTTTCCGATTACATAACAATCTATACTTGGGTTTCCAATAAGATTCCCACAATTAATAAAATTTTCAACATAACTCATTGCTTGATTTCTTTCCTTTCGTGAAAGCTTTGAGCCACCTTTTTTCAATTCAATTAAAAGTATTTTGCTGACATTTGAAAGCGAGGAATCGATTTCAAATGTTTCTGTTCCGGTTACTGAGAGTGTTGAGTTTGATAAAACAACAATATCGGGCCTCTTTCTGTGATTATTAAATACATTTTTTTGAATTTCTGTTTTGAATACAATCTCAACAGCATTTTGTAATTGTCTATTTGAAGCATATTCTGCCGATTCGTATTCAGGACTAAATAACCACCTTGCACTTGTTACCAATGGATGCAGTACATGAAGTTCATCTACATCTTTATCACCTGCTAATTTTCTTATCGCCTCAATAACAGAGATTCTATTATCAATTTCATCTAGCACAGTTAAAGCATCCCTTACCGACCAATTTTCAAGTAACATGTTTAGACCAGAAATATCATCTTCGGTGAGCTTTGAAAGCTTTACTAATAAATCTTTTCCACTTCTTGTTTTTTCAAGATTGATGATTGCTTCAACTGCTATCGAAATTGCTTCTTGTTTTGCAGTAGGATGAGCAACGGTGATAGTTTCAATGGCTTCATTCAATTCGTATCTTGCAAGAGGCGATAAAACAGCATAGTCTTGAGCAAATTCACTTTTTATTTGTTCTTTGGTTTCTTCAATATTTTCTTTTGCAACCACACTAAACATTTCATTTACATATTCTCCGACAGCTCTGTAAACTTCATTCATGAGTTCTCCTTGTTTAAAGCCTGTCCAATCTTCAAAAATGTAATCTGCCAAGTCATTAGTTTTTACAACAACAGTATATCGCCTTGCATATTTGGTTCTTCCGTCAAGAATAAATTCGTTTCCTAAAATCCAAGAAGGTTCGCCAACTAAGCGCCCACCTTGCCAGAAGGCAATACCCTGATATATTGTGGAACGCGCTGTTTTTTGTGAGTCAATGAAATGAACTTGAAGATTGATGTTTTTTACCGAAATTGTTTTAGTGTTCATTAAACCGGAAAGTTGTTCAAGAGCGACTGTCTTTTTGTTTATTGAAACTATAAACTTTGGGTCGTGAAGAAATCTTGCTGAAATAATTTCTAAAATTTTTTGTGCCTTTGGTAAATTTTTGGCTACAATAACTTCCAATCTTGTTCCTGATGTTTTTGATTCTGCAAATTCATTTTTTTTAATTACAAATGGTTGTGTTTCACTTATTGTTGTAATTACAAAAGTTGATTTTACCCCTTCTGCATTTGTGATTACCGTATATTCATTATTGAAACATAATAATCCATGTCGTCCAATTCCGTTTCTTCCGTAAGCAAAACGTTTTGCATCAATACCCTTTGGAAATATTACATTTTTGCCTTGGTGTTTCAACCTGTTATATCCAAGTTTCATCCATCTGCTATAAAACTGCTCTTTTGTTAAACCTGTTCCATTATCTTCAATAACTAATTTGCTTCCGTAATCTTCTGGGATGCTAATGTTTACAATTGTTGCGCCTGCATCCCAAGCATTAGCGACTAATTCAGTTAAAGCAATCTCAGGATAATTGACGATTGCCCCAAGCGTTCTAATTAGGTAATCTTCTTCAAATAAAGAACCTTGTGTAACTGGTGTTTTTTGTTGTGATGGTTTTGCCATTTGTAAATTAAATTTTTTATCAAGTATTATGTTTCGACATCCTCATTCCTCCCTCCAAGCTCAATCCTGCGTTCCATCAATATCAAGCTTTTTCTTTAATTCATCTAAACTAATAGTGTTCTTTTTCTTTTCTTCATCGCTCATGTTTTTATATTCGTCAACAACATTTTTTATTCTATCAAAATCATTCTGAATTTCTTCTTCTTCAAATCCGGCATAAGTCATTTCGTTTAAACAATGCGCAATTATTTCGAGTTCAGTAAATTCTTTCAGTGTGAGTTTATCTATTCCCATTCCTAACCATTGGTTCCAAGGAGTATATTCAATAGCAAGGCCATCATTAAAATCATCTTTATCGGGTTTAAGATTTATTCCGGCAACATCTACAATAGAGGGTTCAAATGTTTCATCATCATAATGTTGGTTTATTATAATGTTAATAGCAACTTCCACAGGCTCCATCAGTTTTAACTTTTCAAAAACTTCTTTGTACTCGCTTATGTTATTTTCCTGTTCGGGATATAGAGCAAGCAATGTAGCTTCTACACTTAGCCAATTGGTTGTTTTTATTAGCGAATTGAATTTCATTTTATAATTATTCTTGACAATAGTATTTTATATTTTTCTATT
This sequence comes from Bacteroidia bacterium, assembly GCA_036170475.1. Taxonomy (GTDB): domain Bacteria; phylum Bacteroidota; class Bacteroidia; order 2-12-FULL-35-15; family 2-12-FULL-35-15; genus 2-12-FULL-35-15. Next base: position 149,569 of record JAVHPE010000206.1, read on the forward strand.
TATTGCTCAACTCCTCCTTAATACCTCAAACTTTCGCTGTTTTTTGCTGAAAAACCTATTCTATCCACTCAAAAAGATATTCAGGCTTGTGTTCAATTTCAAATTTGTTTAAAAAATCAATGTATTCTTCTTTGAATGTTTGCTTTTTATGATGTTGCTCTTGATTTAAAATATAATTGTAAACTTGTCCCATTTGTGAATGCGAATAGGAAAACGCTCCATAGCCTTCTTGCCATTGAAATTTTCCTTTAATAAATTTTTTTTCATTAATAAATTTTGAAGAGTTGTTTTTTATATCTCTTACCAAATCAGAAATTGCCATAGATGGTTTTAAACCAATAAAACAATGAATGTGGTCAGCAGCACCATTTACAATAATTGATTTTTGTTCCTTCCCTCTGATAATTCCGGAAATATATTTATGCAATTCATTTTTCCATTGTTTTCCAATAAGATTTTCTCTGCCTTTAACAGCAAATACAACTTGAATATAAATTTGTGAAAATGTGCCTGCCATAGCTTGTATTATTTAAAATCCCGAAGGGATGTAATTATTATAAAAATTAAAAATCCATTTTGTGAAACCCTGAAGGGGTGATATTATTTTTATCAATTTCACCCCTTCGGGGTTCATATCATGTTTTACATTCTATTCTATAATCATATCAGCCCTTCGGGCTTGTTTATGCCACTTCCTCTTTTACACCCCAAACTTGAGCAATTTTGTTTTTTATTTTTGCCTCAAAAAGTTGAATTAGTTTTTTGTTTGATTCTACTATTTGTATTTCTTCATCAATAGCTGTTACAATTTCCTTTTGTTCTTCGGTTGGAGGAATGGGTATTTGAATTTCATTTAAATGAGCTTGATTCAATTTTGGTTGTGCCGCACCAGTAACGTGTTTACTAATATCAATTTGGTTAATATAGGTTTCAACGTATTTGTGTAAAATACTACTCTCAAATTTTAAAACGTGAGCATGATTATTAACCCAATATTTTCCAGTTGCGGTAAATGCTATTGGATAAACTCTTGAAACTAAATTTGCTCCATCTTCTGAAATTAGTAAAAGTGTATCATCAAAAATAAAATCTTCTACGTAGTCCACTATTCCCGATGCACCGTAATATGGATATTTCCCCTCTGTTCTGTCTCCTTTTGTAACTGGCTTTCTTTTACCGTCTAAATTTTTTGCTAATTGTCCCAGTTCCACCATTTCCCAATTAGGATTAAAGCTAATTGTAGGTTTGTAGTTGTTTACTATTTGTTTTGCTCCATCAATTATTTTTTGGTAACCTTCAATTTCGTTTACTATTTGTTGTTGTATTTCGAGTGGTGGTAATGGAATTTCTAAACTTTTTATAAATGATAACGAAGCCATTCTAAAACCACCATCACCTAAAGCGTAAAATTGGTCGTATAAGGTTTGACTTATTAAATAAAGAAATTTCTTGTCAAGTTGATTCTCATCCTTAACCTGTAATCCAGCGATATTTTGATTGGTAGTTGTTTCAAATTCTAAATAGGCGGTTTTTCCAATTGTTGCGCCAACTAAAGCAATTAGTGTTGTGCCTTTGGGGAACAATTTTACATTTGATTTTTTAAAACCTAATTCGGTAATAAATGTGTCAGCATTATAAATCATTTGATTTTTACAAACAGTAGAACCGACCCAAGGTATAGTACCATTTTCCCAATACGAATTTTCAGTTTTACTAGGCGTTCCACCCGATTGAATTAAACAAACTTCTTCTAGTTTTACAATATTAAAGACTGTTTGGGAGGCTTCTGTGATAAAATACCTCTCTGCACTTAAAACAGCATCTTTATTTTCTAAAACGGTTTTCTTCTCTACCAATGTAGCTAAACTTGGTAATACACTACTGAAACCTAACAGGTTTTGAAAACCTGTCAGGTTTAGTGCTTCCTTATACTTTTCGAATGTTTGCAGTGCAATAGGCAAATCATTTTTAGCGTGCTCCCTACGTTGTGCGCCTAAATCAAAACCATCGTTTTCTATTTTCAAAAATAAAATGTGTTCACTTTTTTTTGATAATTTTTTATCTAAAATTAATATGGATGTTTTTACACCGCTATAGGGGTTGAAACATCCGGCAGGCAGAGAGACAACCGCTATTAAACTATCATTCACTAAATGCTTGCGTAATTCTTTATATGCGGTTTGGCTTGTTGCAACAATACCGTTTGGTACAACAATTCCGGCTCTTCCATTACTGTTTAAATGTTCTGCGATGTAATCGGTAAATAATACTTCGGCTTTATTTGCTAGTACTCCAAATTTTTTGTGTGGTCGTATTCCCCCCTTTGGTGTCATAAATGGAGGGTTTGCCAATATTACATCAAAGGTTTCCTGCCAACGGTCTTCGCTGCTTAATGTATCGTACTCATAAATTTGAGGAGTAGCAAAACCATGTAAATACATATTAGCTAAACTCAAGCGTACCATATCAGGGCTTATGTCATAACCTGCAAAGTTTGTTGCTAATTTTTTTCGGTCGTCAGGTTTTAGTTTATCGCCTTGTCGTTTATCGGTATTCTGATTTAAAATATGTTTGTATGCGCTCAATAAGAAACCTGCTGTACCGCAGGCAGGGTCTAAAACGGTTTCATTCTTTTGAGGATTAACACAAGCTGTCACAAAATCAATGATGTGGCGTGGTGTTCTGAATTGTCCGGCATCACCTTGGCTTCCCATCACACTCAACAAATATTCAAATGCATCACCTAACTTTTCGCTATGGCTATATTCAAATTCGTTAATGTATTTTAAAAATAATTTTAATGTACTTGGGTCACGGTAGGGCAGGTAAGCATTTTTGAAAATATTTCGGAACAGTTCAGGAATATTGGGATTAGTATTTAATTTTTCTAAAGCATCGCTGTATAATGCCAGCATATCAGAACCACTTAGCGAAGGGTCAAATAATTTTCTCCATCCATATTTTGCATATTCTCCGGTAAAGAATTTTGCTTTGCCTTTAAATTTCTCTACGGCTTCCTTGTCCATATCATCCATGAACTTATAAATAAGCGCCAATGTAATTTGCTCAATCTGACTTTTAGGGTCGGGAACCTTGCCTACCAATACATCACGGCAATCATCAATATTTTTCTTTGTTATGTTATCGAGCATTATTTCAGTTTTTTAAGTGCTTTGCTATTTAAAAGCGATTTCATTTGTGTAATTGCCATCTCATTTAATTGAAACAATCTTTCGGGCTGAGCTAATTTTTGTTTGATTAGCATTGCATTTATGCTTTCCAAATTGGTTAATACAACCAACTGTTCAAGGTTTGCCTCATCTCTAATATTACCTTTTGCTTTTGGGTTTTCGACTCTCCATTCCTTGGCGGTTTTGCCAAACAGAGCCATATTCAATAAGTCGGCTTCGTTGGCATACACAAAAGAAATTTGTTGTTTGCTTAGTTTAGCAGGAATAAGATTTTCCTTAATAGCATCAGTATGAATTTGATAATTTACTTTTGATAAAGTTCTTTGTAAATTCCAATCTAATTTTAAACGGTCGTTTTCATCTGCTTTTAAGCGTTGGAATTCTTTTATAATGTATAATTTGAATTCAATTGAAATCCAAGATGCGAATTCAAAAGCAATGTCTTTGTGTGCAAAAGTTCCACCATATCTTCCCGACTTTGAAATAAGTCCAATAGCACTGGTGTTTTCTATCCATCGTTTAGGAGTCATTACAAAACTGTTAAGTCCAGCCTGTTTTCTAAACCCCTCGAATTCGAGGGGTTTAAAATTTGGATTATATAATATCTCCCAAAAACCTAAAAGTTCAATGGTATTTCTATTTCGTAACCAATTTTGAATAATTGCATCCATATTGCTCGAATCTTTATGTCGTGCAATATCTGTAAGAGAGATAAAATCTTCGTTACTTTCTTGATAGATAGCAATTTCAATTCCCTTTATATTTATTTTTTTACTCATATTTCAATTTTAATTGTGGCGAATTTGCCATTTTTAAAAATTATAACCACTTAAGAACTTATAAATTTATTTAACGGCACATATGTTTTAATGTAATAAGGCAATTTACTTTTCATATCATCATCTACACGGTTAAAATCTTCTACATTAAAAGTTGGGTTGTGATACAATTCTGTAAACTCTTGTTGGTCGATTATATCTCTTACTGTTGGGTCGGTAATGTAAGCGTAAAAGAAATAGCGCAAAGACTGCAAATCACTGACATTAGAAATATTATTGGTGCTAATAAATTTATCAAATTCATCACTCAATAAATCATCTTTACCTTTTATTTTGTTGCCGAAATAAATTAGTTCTAATAATTCTCTCCAACCAATTTTACGGTCTATTTTTAGTGATTTACGTAATTTTTCTAAATCAAAATATTCTTCAGGTTTGTTATCGTATTTTTCTTTTGCCCTCGCAGATGCTATTTCAACATCGCCAGCCTCCATCAATAATTTTATTTCATCATCTGTTTTTACTTTTTCTTCAAACTGCTGAAAAAACATCCGGTCAACTTTCATACCCTGAAAATCAACTTGTTTTTCTTGAAAGGAAGTTATTTTATCGTTTTCTTTATACTCAAAACCTTCCCGCTTTGCTTTTAAAGTGTCCTCAAATACCAGCACTTCATCACCTTTGTCAATATTGATAGGCAATTTCAATACTTGGTCGTACTGATATTTTTCTTCAAAATATTCGCAGGTAGCGAAGAAATCAAAAAGTTTAAATGCTTTTTTGTCAATAGAAATTGTTTCTACTTCGCCCAAATCATTTTTGAATTTGTGTTCAAATTTATGAATACGGGTTCCTCTTCCTTTTATCTGAATAAATTCTGTTGGTGAAAAAATCGGTCGCATTAATCCAAGGTTCAAAATATTGGGGCAATCCCAACCTGTGGTCATCATTCCAACGGTTACACAAATTCTCGCTATGCTTGTTTTATATGATTCTAAAATTTCATTGTCTTTTGCAAAATTGCTAAAACCCAATAATTTGTCGTTGCTATAATCAATAGACATTTGCTGACTGTTGGCTACATTAGAGGTTACCTGAACAGCAAAATCGCTTTGATATTTATTCGGGAATAATTGATGTGCATATTCATTAAGCAATTGTGCCAATTTTGCAGCATGATTTTGTGAAACCGCAAAAACGAGGCTCTTTCCAAACTCTCCGCTAATTGGGTCTTTTAAGCCATTTTCAATAAATGTTTTACAGAAAACACGGTTTGTTTCTTCCGAGAAAAATTTTCGTTCAAAATGATTTTGCTTGTAATTAACTTCTTCTAAAATGTCCTCTTGCTCAGTACTGGCAATGGTTACCATAATTCCGTAACCTTGCTCGGATAAAAGTTTTGTAGTTACATCAGTTCTTGCATCCACAACAATTGGTTGACGTAAAAATCCGTCTTTAGCACCATCTGTAAGTGTATAACGGTATGTAGGTTGACCACTTTCACAACCAAAAGTGATGTAAGTATCTAACAACATTCTGCGTTCTAATTCTCTTGGGTCTTCAATATTGTCAGTGTCTAAATGTTTTAAATAATCTTTTGGAGTGGCTGTTAAACCTAATTTGTAGCCTAAAAAATATTCAAACAATGCTCTGCTGTTGCCGCCCCCAAGCAGGCGGTGTGATTCATCTGAAATAATTAAATCAAAGTCGGTAGGTGAGAATAATGTTTTGTATTTGTTGTTTACCATTAAAGATTGAATTGTGGTAACCACAATATCTGCTTTACGCCAGTCGTTCTTTTTCTCTTTGTAAACAACGGTCGTAATATCATTCTTTAAATAGTTGGTAAAATCCTTTCTTGCTTGGTCTTCAAGTTCCAAGCGGTCAACTAAAAACAAAATGCGTCTTGCATTTCCGGTTCTATAAAAGAGTTTTATTAATGCAGCAGCAGTCAAGGTCTTCCCCGTACCTGTTGCCATTTCAAGCAAGAAACGTTTTTTGCCTTCCTTTACCGATTGTTGAACCGCTTTTATTGCTTCTACTTGATAATAGCGAAGAAAACGAAGTTTTAAATTAAAAATTAAATCTTTTTTCTTTTGTTCGTCTTTAAATTCCGGTATTTGTTTGTAGTTCGGAAGTTGCGTTAAAACAACATAGTCGTCATTTATTTCTTCGCTTACTAATTTACTTGGGTCGGGATTAAATTGATAATATTGTTTGATGGATTCTAAAGATGGAAACACTTGTATTTGTTCAGGATTTCCGGTTTCAATATTCCATAAGTAGTGAAGTGTTCCGTTTGAAAGGATGATGAACTTTACTTTTTGAGACTTAGCATAATTTCTTGCCTGTTCCTTTCCAACTAGCGGATTCAAACTTTCTTTTTTTGCTTCTAAAACAAGTATTGGATTTTTGTTTTCGTCAACCAGTAAAAAGTCAATGAAACCATTTTTGGAATGTTCAAAGTCCTCCCCCAGATCATCCATCGTAATAGATGATTCTAATTTAATGGTGGCTTTACCTTTTTCAGTATCAAAGAAACGCCAGCCCGCATCTTCTAAAAATTTATTTATTTTTATTCTCGCCTGAGCTTCTTTTGGGTTCATAAAGTTTTCACCGGAATTATACTCGAAATTTACATAAAAAAGAAGTAGGGATTAAATTAACTGGCTTAAAAATTACGGTATCTAACTAAAATGCGCACAGTTGTTACAATATAAAAATAACAGTTCAAGTGAATGGGCAAAAAAAGGAATTAAAAAACAACGAATTTCAATTATTTTCAATCTTTTTCAATTATTTCTTAAATACTTCTTAATTCCTACGCAATTGTTTTAAATTATAAAATGCAAAAAAAATGTTTAATAAAACGGATAAATAAAAGCCGTAATTTTAACAACCGGAATCAAAATCATGTAACCTGTGAACGAAACGCTACATATTTTTAAATCTCTTTTTAAAGGGCGAGAAGATATTTATGCTACCCGTTGGGAAAAGGGTACTAAAAATGGTTACTCTCCTGCTTATACGTTCGACCCATACAGCTTCAAGATGCACCGAATGAAAGGCGGCACTTTTCAGAATTACGATAACAAGCAATACCAACCATTAACAGAGGAACAAATAATAAAACATTTGCAAGGGGAGCAGGTAATAGGATTGTATCCGCTATTAAAAGATAATACATCTTGGTTTATTGCTGCCGATTTTGATGAGGATAATTGGGCAGAAGAATGTAAAAGCTTTATTAAAACTTGTGAGAATAAAAACATTCCAGCCTATTTGGAACGCTCACGATCAGGCAAAGGTGGTCATGTTTGGATATTTTTTGAACAAAACTATTCTGCATTTAAAAGTAGAAATATTTTTAAAGGATTACTTGAGGAGGCGGGTGTATTTTCTGTATTTGATAAAAGTTCCAGTTTCGACAGGCTGTTTCCTAATCAAGATTATCTTTCAGGAAAAGGGTTCGGAAATTTAATCGCATTACCATTAAATAAGACCTCTTGGGACAATGGAAACAGTTGTTTCATTAATCCTGAAACCTTGTTACCAATTGAAAATCAATGGGAGTTTCTTAAAACCATCCGCAAAATTACCATTCCGGAGCTTGAGTTTCTTTATCAATCCATAGCGACAAAACCGAGTAATTCTGTTGGTAAAACTAATATTAATAAATCTGTTAACGGAAAATTGAATATCAAACTCAGCAATGCCGTTTATATTTCAAGAGAAGGACTAACAATACCTTTGATAAACTTTATAAAGGAAGAATTCAATTTTGTAAGTAGTGAGTTTATCATCAAAAAGAAGCTTGGGAAAAACACTTGGGATACAGACCGCTATTTCAAATTAATTGAAGAAACACCGGATGAAATTATTATCCCAAGAGGAGCTGCCGGAAAACTTCTCCGTTTTTGTAAGGAAAATAAAATCGAATATGATTTTGTAGATGCAAGAATAAAAAAGGAATCAATAGTATTTAATTCGAGCATTGAATTAAGGGAGCAACAACTTGTAGTAAAAGAAGCGGCATCCAAAAAGCACTTTGGCGTTATTGTGGCTCCACCCGGTTCAGGTAAAACAATCATCGGCCTTTCAATTATTGCAGAAAAACAACAGCCCGCTTTAATTATTGTACATCGAAAACAATTGGCGATGCAATGGATTGAGCGGATTGAATCATTTTTGGGTATTCCGAAAAAGGATATTGGCATAATCGGTCAAGGTAAGAACGCTATTGGCAAGCATATTACGGTTGCAATGATTCAGAGCCTTGATAAACTTTTACAATCAGCAGAGGCAAACAAATATGAAAACAGATTCGGTACAATTATCGTGGATGAGTGCCATCACGTTCCTGCCGATACTTTTAGAACTACCATAGCAAAACTTCATTCCTTTTATTTATATGGATTAACGGCAACACCATTCAGAAAATACAATGATGGCAAGCTAATCTTTTCCTATTTGGGTGAAATAATTGCGGAAATAAAACCGCAACTAACGGAAAGTACCGGCGGTGCAAAAGTTATTATCAGAGATACCGCTCTCTCAGTACCTTTTAATTCTAAAACGGATAAATTTGAAACACTATCAAAAATATTAGTTCACGATTCCGCTCGAAACAAACTTATTTTGGTTGATGTGTTCAGCGAGTTAAGTAAGGGAAAGAAAATTGTAATTGTTACCGAGCGCAAAGACCACATTGAAACGCTTAATCAATATTTAAAACAAAAATATGAAACTGTAACATTAAGCGGTGAAGATTCGGAATCAAACAAGATTACAAAATGGAAAATGTTGAATGAAGGCAACTTTCAAGCACTCATAACAACAGGTCAGTATTTTGGAGAGGGCAGCGATATTCAAAATATTGAGTGTTTATTTTTAGTTTATCCATTTTCTTTTGAAGGCAAGTTAATTCAATACATTGGAAGGGTGCAGCGTTCGGAAATCACACCAACCATATATGATTACAGGGATTTGAAAATTGACTATCTCGAAAATTTATTTCAAAAACGGAATGCGTATTACAAAAAAATAAATCAGTCCGGCACATTGTTCTACCAACCTGATGAAGCAAATGGATCGGAGAAAAATAATTTTATTTTTGAGAAATCGGTAAAAATTCCAATTGAGCAGCTTGAGTTTAGATTTGGTGCAATTGCTTTTAAATACCTTGTTCCTGAAGTGAATGCAGAGATAGAGTTTGAAATTGAAAATACAGAAATGCGTCCTGAATTTGATGTATTGAAGCCTTACTTCGCTAAAATATTAAAAACTAAAAATATTAAAGTTGAGATTTTTGCGCAATTTGAAAATGGAAATATTAATTCACATTTTGCTACGTCTGCCGACATACAAAAAATAAATAGAGAAATAATAGATAGCGTAAAATTCCGATTTGTTTCTAAAGATATTATAGGCAGAATACCAATGGGGGATGAGAATTTATTGAATATTGGACAAATACAAAGTAATGAAACAGGCAATCTGCTATATCAATCCGAAGAAGAATTTTTAGATGATATTTTAAACTCTAAAAATGTAAGGCATAGTAAACAACTTCGTTATTTATCACACAAGCACGATAGCTCCATTTTAAAAATACGTTTTGTATTATCGCCATTTTCGTTTGTATTTCTAATCAATGGGACACAACAATATCACATTGTGTTGGAAACATTAGGCACCGAAGAAGCGACTTACATTTGGCATATAGATAAAGGAAACGTTAATCTTTCACGTAAGTTGAAACAAATTGACGAAGCTCTTGGAGTAATACGAGCAAAAGGCCGGCAGACTTTCATTGAAAGCAATCCTGAAAACTTTAGTCGCATTGTTCACGATTATTCCGATGATCGAAAAGGGTTTGTCATTTGGAAAGATTTACTGGAAGAAAGGATAGTTTAGCAATGTTTTAAATTAATTTCAATTGTTTTTAAATGCTACACAATTATTTTTAAACTCATACATAAAACTTTATGGCAAGTTTTTCAAAAAATTATCGTAACCTTAATTGGTGGGTCGAAAATCAAGGTTGGATTGAGATTGGGCAAGATGAATATAGTCGTTCAATGGTCAGAATACTTGATGAAGGCGGCAATGTTTGGGAAAGCAACCCGAAATCAAAATCGCTTGACGAAGATATAGATGCAGCAGAAAACTTTATAGCAAGTTGGATTCAGGAGAACACTTAAAAAACTACACATTTCTAATGTTTTCTAATTGTTTTGCATAACTTTTCAATTACTTCTTAATTGCTACTCAATCATTTTTCAATTAATCCGGTTTGTTTTAAATAGAGTGTAACAGGTTGTAACGGGCGTAACACCTGTTACAATGTTACAGGGTGTTACACTTTGATGCGTTTTAATACCCGACCAACTTTAACCGGATTAGTATTCAACTGTCGGGCTATTTCCCGGTCGGCTAAATGTGGTTCGGAAGCCTTTAGTGAAAGGATGGAAGCATCTAAATCATTCTGCTCGTTTTCGGATGGTTGTTTTAAGTGATCCCTTTCAGTGGCGAAATCAACAAAATCAAAGGATAAAAAATTATGTGGCTGTGAGATTTCTGAAACAATTACATTCTCACTATCATAAATTACTTCGGTAGCTCTTGCTTTTAATTGCTTTAAATAACGGAGACTCTTATCCTTGCAACTTTCTCCAATTGCAAAAATGCTATCAGCAAAGTTTGAAAGGTGCTTACTGCCCGCTAGGTCGTTTTTAGTAATTGGAAAAATCAAGTTTCGCTTTGGTGTATGCGCTAAAGCCAATATTGATAAGTTGTGTTTAATCTTTAGTTCTTTCAGTCGTTTCATTAAAGGTAACGCTTCTTTGGCAGTTTCGGTAGCCTGTGTTTTTAAATACGTGAGATTATCAATGATTAATATTTTAGCCTCGTACAGGACAATGTTACTTTCAATGGCTTCAAATAACGCTGTTTCAAAATCATTAAAATCAGTGCAATCCGGATTAATTTCAATTCGCAAGAAATTATTATCAAATACATAATGATTTGCATAGTTGATAGAGTAACGCTTTTCAAATTGTTTATCGCTCATTTCAAAATCGAAATACATCACCACTTGTTTTTTTGCTTCTAATCTAAAACCTCTGATAGCTTCTCCTTTACTAATAGAATTCGCTATTTGAACCGCCAATATTGATTTACCTAAGTTGGTATCGGCAAACAAAATACACAGTTCTTCTTCGTGCCAAAATTCAGAGAATAACATCTTTGGTATTGGTCGGCTCTTAGCATCATTAATACATTGATTAACAGAACGCACCAACAAAAGATTATTTACATCTTCTGTCTTCACCTCTTGTTTCAAGCCTTTTTGTATTGGTGTATAGTTAATCACAATTTAAAATGTGTTATAAGTAATTCGTGAAAAATTTTGTCCGGCAGGTCGGCAATGCAAATGGATAGAATGACCGCTCAATTGTTTATCCAGTTCTTCCAAGCGTTGCATTTCTGAATCAATACTTTGCCACAGCTCCAAAAACCTAATAGAATTAATGGTGTTATGCACACCTATCAAATTTTTAATCAAGATATTTTGCTTGTCAATGTATAGTTGATTTGCATTTTTCCGCTTTGCATACCTTTCAAGGTCTTTAATTAAACCTTGAATAATGCCTTCAAGAGAAGTGACACTTCGTTGAATGGTCATGGCTTATCTCCCTTCTAATTCGTTTTTTATATTTCCTTCGATTAACCATTTTTATAACTCCCGCTTTCTAAAATACAATTTCTTTCCTTTTTTAATAAATGGAATTTGTTGTTTGGAAGTAAAGCCGTAAATCGTTTGCTCTGCAAGGTTTAAAAAGATGGCAGCTTCTTTCAGGGACATTATTTTATCCGGCTCGTCTGATTGTTGTTGAATGTTTTGCTCGGAGATTGCCGACTTAACTGATTCGTGAATTATCCCTTGTAATTCATCTTTGGTTGTAACAATAATTTTTATCATTTGGCTGTTTTAAAATTCAGCCACAAATAAACATCAATAAGAAAACAAGCGTTAAAAAAAGGTGCAGTAAGGTTATATTTAGATATAATTATGGTTTTTTATGATATGTTTTTTATTGTTATTTATTCATATCGAAAAACAACTACTTTTTAATTCCTTCATAAAGGTTTTTGTCTTGCCTGAATAAACGTGTTATCAAATTGACGGTTTTAAGGAAACCACCCGTATAATTTTATATCATATTATACCCTATTTAACCTAATTTATTTTCTTCGCTCGATTCTGCTGGATATTTTTTTTGAGAAGATAAATCTGTCATCTATGTAAGATTTAAATTTCATAAATATTCATAAACATCATAGAATAGTGAAATTATCATCAAACTATATAAATGTATAGAATAGTGAATCGGATTACACAATTTGAAGATGTCTTGGGAAAAACACAGGCACTTTTGCAACGCAAAAGAAAAAATATGCACAAAAATTTAAAACAATACAGAAAAAAATCAAAACAAGTTCTGATTCCCAATCAGTTGACAGCTGATAATATTTTTGCATTATTGTTTCGTAACTTGTTGATTATCAATATATTTGTATTGTATTTAGCAAGTCTTGAAAATAATACTTTTTCGTTCTTTGTTTTGTTTAGGTCAACATTTAAAATATCTGAATTGTAATGAAATCAGATGCTTTAAATATAAGGGCTTCAGCTATCAAGTGTAATAAAACTACACACAAAGAAGAGCAGCCAAAAAGTGAATTAACTCTTGAAAAATTAAGAACCTACAAAGGCTTTGAAAATGTAAGTGACGAAAAAGCAGCTGAAGACATTAAAGCCATTAAAACATTTGCACGAATACTATACGACATCTATCAAAGAGAAAGCAGGAAATAATATGAATGACATTGATGACTTTATTCAGTTTGCAAAGAATAACAAAACAGCCGAACGCATTAGCGGTTCTAATTGCATTATCTATACAAGAGTATCATCAAAAGAGCAAGAAGAAGGGTATAGCTTAGAAACCCAACGTAAAGCAATAGAATTGCACGCTCAGAAAAACGATTTATATATCATTGCATACTTCGGTGGAACTTATGAGAGTGCAAAGAATGATGAACGAAAAGAATTTACTCGTATGCTCACTTTTGCAAGACGAAGTAAGGAAAAAATATCCTACATCTTAGTTTACAGTGTTGATAGGTTCTCTCGTTCAGGTGCGAACGCAATTTTTATTGCATCTGAGCTTCGCAAAGAAAATATTAATATTTATGCAGTAACCCAACCTTCCGATACAGCCACGTCAAGCGGTAAACTACAACAAAATATTCAATTTATTTTTAGCGAATACGATAATGATTTGAGAAGAGAGAAATGTGTCGCAGGTATGAAAGAAAAGTTAATGAAGGGTTACTGGATACAAAAGGCCCCATTGGGCTATGACCAATACACAAAACACAAAGAGCAAAGCATCACAATCAATGCCACCGGAAAAATATTGCGTAAGGCATTTTATTGGAAAGCTGATGAGAATTTGAATAACCTTGAAATATTAGACCGTTTACACGCAGCAGGGATTAAAGTTTCCCACCAACAAATCACCGAAATATTCCGAAATCCTTTTTATTGCGGAATTATCCGGCATAATCTATTACCGGGCAAAGTAATTCAGGGTAAACACGAAAAATTAATTCCCGAAGAATTATTTTTAAGAATCAATACTGATAAAAAACGTCAGAATATCAGGTATAAAACCGAATTTGAGGATACACCGTTGAAGAATTTTTTAAAGTGTGGGGCTTGTGGAACTGCGTTTGCGGGTTATGTGGTAAAGAAAAAAGGCTTGTTTTACTATAAATGCAATAAGAATGGTTGCAAATGTAATCGCAATGCCAAAACCTTAAATTTGATGTTTATGGATTTCTTGGAAGATTATAGGTCATTAGAGATATATTTAGAGCCAATTAAAGAAGAGTTTATGAATTACGTGATAAAGATTACCGATGGCAATAGAGAGAATGAGAAGTTATTTAAAACGCAATTGACCGAGATAAAAAAGAAAACCGAAGCTCTTGAGGAAAAATTCATTTTAGAGGATATAAATAAGGAATTATACGATAAGTTTTTACTGAAGTACCGGACTGAAAAAAAGAACATACAGGATAATTTAGATAATTGCAGGGTTGATTTATCGAACCTTGAAAAACAGGGATCAAAATATGTAGAAATGTGCGTAAAACTACCGTCATTGTGGGATAAGGCATCATTTAACAAAAAAATGGAGTTGCAAAACTTGGTGTTTCCTGAAGGAATTTACTATGATCGAGAAAAAAACAATTATCGAACCACCAAAGTAAATGCGGTAATCCTCTTTATCTCACGTCTATCAAAGGTTTTGGAAGATGGTGTAAAAAAGAAAACCGCCTTGTTAGGCGGTTTATCTTCTTTGGTGGGAGCTACTGGGTTCGAACCAGTGACCCTCTGCTTGTAAGGCATAATTTACGCTACCTTCTTACTACCTTGTTTTTATCTCAAACCTCTGCAAATATAGCTTTTTTATTGATATTACAAATAATGTACTATTTGTTTATTATTTGGTTATTAATAGTTTTATTGTGCAAATATTGTGCAAATGATTATATTTGCACAAACATTATAAACAATGGAATATTTAACATCAATAGTATTAGATACTCGCAGACCCAAAGAAAACGGCTTATATCCGGTTAAATTAAGGGTTTACTCTACTCAATTACAGGTTAAAAAACTGTATGCTACTAAATACGATTTGAGTAAAAAAGACTTTAAAAGCATTTGGGAAACTGAAAAGCCCCGGAAAGAACACAAAGAAATTAGAAACGAATTACAAGGCGTTGAATTGAGAGCAAACGATGTTTGTAAAAATTTAGAACCGTTTTCTTTTATTCAATTTGAAAAAAAGTTTTTGCGCAATACCGGGGACGGTGGTAATATCATTTACCAATACAATCAAATTGAGTATAAACTAAAATCAAATAACTGTTATAGTACTGCCAGTAATTACGAATTGAGTTTAAAGTCATTGAAAGCCTTTATTTTGCATACGAAAAGTAAAGAGCCTGCAAAAATACCTTTTGCTGACATTACACCGGATTGGTTACAGAAATACGAAAGCTACATGATTACTGATTTGAAACGTAGTAGAACCACCGTTTCAATGTATGTAAGAGCGTTAAGAACGGTTTTTAATACTGCCATAGCTGAAAAAGAAATTGATATTGAAATTTACCCTTTCGGTAAAAATAAATACCAGCCCCCAACGGTTCGAAATGTAAAAAAAGCATTAAGTCAAGACAATTTAAAACAATTATTTTCTGCAAAGCCACAGACAGCCGAACAAACCAAAGCAAAAGATTTTTGGTTTTTTAGTTATGCTTGTAATGGAATGAATATAAAAGATATTGCATTACTGAAATATGAAAACATACAGGAAGACAAAATAATATTTTACAGAGCCAAAACAATCAATACATCAAAAACAGATTTAAAGCCTGTAACGGTTTATCTTAATGACTTTTCAAAGGCTATCATTAAGAAGTACGGAAATAAAAACACAAACAAAGCTGAATACATATTTCCGATAATATCCAATAAAGAAACCGAAATTATAAAACATAGCAAGATTAAAAATTTTACTAAATTCATTAATCAAAACCTTAAAAAATTAGCCACTATTGAAGGGATTACAAGCGATATAAGTACATACTGGGCTCGTCATAGCTTTGCGACTAATTCAATCCGTAACGGTGCAAGTATGGAGTTTGTAATGGAGGCTTTGAGCCATAACAATATGAAAACCACAGTTGGTTATTTCGCAGGGTTTGAGGATAAAGACAAAAAAGAATTTATGCAAAAATTAATGAATTTTTAAATTTAATAATTGAAACTATGACAAAGAAATTAATTAAAGACTACAAAATACAAGTGAGTTATGCAGACTTTGCAAAACATTTTGTGCCGGACATTGCAAATGATTTAAACCCTACTGAAAATTTTGAATTATTGAAAATTCATAGGCAAAATATGTTTGAAAAAAGCAAACAAAATTACATTAAGGAAAGCAAGTTAAACAACCTTATTGCGACTGATTTAGATATAAACCGCCATTATTTAATTTGGCTAAAAGATGAATTGAAAACAATTGATAATTGGTTAAGTCCCCAACGAAAACCAACGCCCCTTACAACTGTTCAAATTAATAAATACAGGGACTTTGTAAATAATGAGATTGAAAAAGCGAAGGATGAAAAAAAAATTAATACAAAGACATTGCAGGAAATATTTATAGTTGAAAATTGGCAAAAGTATATTGATATACTTACTACATGCGAACCAAAATTATTAAGGAAAGAAAACAATAATTACAAATTTATAGGTAACAAAAAAACACAAAAGGGGTGCATTGCCCAATGGTTTAAGACTTTAAAAATTAAGGGAATAATAGACCAGTCAATAGATAGAGGCGAATTAGCAAGCGTATTAAGTAGTGAAATTATTGATTTTTCTATCAATGGAAGTACCATTGATAATGTAAGTACTAATTACAAAACGACATTTGAAAAACAATTAGAAGTAACATTAAAATAATATCAATTAGCATGATTTAGAATGCTAATTGCACATTAAGAAACCCCTGTACTATTGCAAAGTAAACCAATACAAAAACTTTGCAATGACAGAAATAACTCATAACAATTTACCCGAAGCGGTAACTCAATTATTTAACAAGTTAGATAATATTGAGAGGTTATTAAATAACCAAACCAACCAGCCGGAAAGCGACCAGCTTTTAACTATTCAACAGGCAGGCGAATTAATCAAACTTTCAGTACCTACCCTTTACGGTTATGTAAGCCGGAATGAAATACCTTTTTCAAAGAAGGGTAAGCGGTTGTATTTTTCTAAACAACAGTTGTTTGATTGGATACAGGGAGGCAGAAAAAAAACCATTGCTGAAATTAGCAAAGAAGCGAATACCTACGTAAAAATAAAAGGAGGAAATGCAAAATGAAAAATGCAATTTCCTCCGGTAGTTCTTTTAGTTCGCAAAGCAAAAGTACAACTACTAAAAATCAACTCCAAACCATATTTGTTTATTTAAGTAAACACGTTGCAACCGCTTCAATGGTTTCAGATGCAACAGGTATTTATCAAAAAAATATTTGTCGCTACAAATCAGACCTTGAAAAAAGAGGGCTACTCAAAGAGATTGAGAAAAAACCTTGCATGATAACAGGCTTTAAGGCATGGTTTATTACTTGCAATCCCGACCTATTCCCGGTTAATCCACAAACTAAATTATTTTAGTATGGAAGCGAACGGATTAAAAACACTTTCTACATTGGCTTTTAACAAGCTGAAAGAAAAATATCCAACTGTGCCACGATGTGCGCTCCCGAAAGTTAAGTATTCCGATACAACAGCCAATGGATTGACAAAATGTATAATTGATTTTTTAAACTTGACCGAAAACCAGGGGGAGAGAATCAACAATACTGGAAAAAAATTAGATAACCGGAAAACCTATACAGATGTTTTAGGAAGCTCCCGGACAATTGGCAGTACAAAGTGGATACCCGGAACAGGAACGAACGGCACAGCGGATATTTCGGCTACTATTCAGGGCAAATCTGTAAAGATTGAAGTTAAAATAGGAACGGACAAACAAAGTCCGGCACAAAAAGATTATCAAAAAAAAATTGAATGTGCCGGGGGAATTTATTTTGTTGCAAAAGATTTTCAGAGTTTCTATAATTGGTACAATCTGACATTTGAAAAGCTATGAAAAAAGAAGATGAAAAATATGTGCAGTTTCCTTTATTCCTTATTCGTGAAATGTTCATTGATAAAAAAGAAGCAATAGAAAAAATATTTAATTACGGAATCTATAATTATTCAACTAAGTATCATTATCAAAAAAGAGAAGTAGCAAAACAATTGATTTACGATAATTACAGGGGCAATCTATCTACTATACTGGAATTTCAAATTAAAGCCCTTGAAAGCGATATTATAGGCATAGATGAATGTGCTGTGTTTGATAATAAAGGCGAATATGATCCAAGTTTTGAATTGTTTGAATTAGAACGTATTTTTTCTGTGAATGATGAATTGTATAAAAATGCAGTTGAACATTATCAAATGCACATGGCTTTTAAATCTTTGGGTATTACCGGAAATATTGAACAAACCATAAAATCTGCAAAAGAGATTGAAAGGCAGTTGCCGGAACACGAACCAATGCCAATGATTAGCAAAACACATCTTTTTAATTTCCGGGACAATGTTAAATCAGAAATTGAAATAGCGCAATTTGTAGCATACATAGCATTACGGTCAATCATTGGTGGTAAGCGACAATATGCTAAAACCAATAAACTACACATTGTTTCCCGGATGTTTGGGTATGCAAGTCATAAGCATTTGCCGAAGAAATTAACCCCGGCAATAAAAGAATTATTAAAGAAATATTCTCACAGATACCATATTGACAAGGTATTGCAGCATTTAGAATTAAACTGGAATGTATTAACTTATTCAAATAATATCAGAGGTATGTATGTAGCAATGGAAAACAAAATTAGTATTGATGCCTTAGCATTGGCAGCAGAAACGAAAAAACAGAAGAACCGGATTAATGAGTTAAAAAATGCCAAGGCGAAAGCTAAGGAAAAGGCATTGCAACAGCTTAATAAAGGGCAACAGCTTAATAAAGTAACTGCATGAAATTTAGGGGCTGTTTAGGGGCTAATCAGGGGCTAATTAATAGAAGAAATTACAGCATAATGTACGACAGGAATACAGCAACAAGTACAACAGGAGTACAGCAGCTTAAATAAAGTATTTAATAAAGGTTTATAATAAAAATTTATAATAAAAATATGAAAGGTACATTTTTGAAAAAAAAATGCACTCTAAAATTTTACAATCAATTGATAATAACAATTAAAAAACAACAAAAACATGAAAGGATTTAAAAAAGGAATTTCAGGCAATCCGAATGGAAAACCGAAAGGAGTACAAAACAAAATTGATGTAGAAGCAAAAAAAGTTTTTCTGATGACATTAGAAAAACAGTTGCCAAATATTGAAAGTGCATTTGATGAAGTTTTTAAAACTGATAAAGCGAAATACTTAGAATTGTATGCGAAGTACGTACAATATTTTATACCTAAGAAAACAGAAATAGAAGGTAGTAATAACATATTTGTCCCAATAGAGATAATAACTGGCATGGTCATTAAATAAAAACTAACAAAAATGGAAACGATAAAAATAAAAACTTTCAGTCAATTGATAGAATACTTCAACAGACCCGAAGTAACCAAAGAACAAATAATAGAAATAATAAGTAAAAGTTTGACTGTATTTATTATTTCAACCGAAGCAACCAAAGAAATTATTATACTGGAAATTATTGACTTTTGGGCGATATGGGGCAATACAAAAGAACGCCCATTTTTCATAGACATAGACTAAAATAAACGAAACAATTTAAAACCAAAAACAAAAAACAAAAAAAATCATGGAAACCAAAACGATTGAGTACAAATCAAACAAAGGAACGTTAAGTATTAAAAGTTCCGGTATAGCTCCTAAAATTGGGGACGTTGTAACACTTAAAGGAAAACAAGCACCGGAGGGCGAATATTTCCCGGAGGCAGGATTTGATGGTTCATCAATCAAAGTCGATAGTAGAGGGATAATTATATTTATTGGCGAATCAATTTTCGGTTCGTTGGGTACGGGAAAGCAAAAGAAAGGAGGTTTATCAATAGGCGATTTAGCAAAAAAAAGAAAAGCAACTTATAAGAAATAAAAATTAAACAATCAATAATTTAAAAACCAAAAAAACCAATGAAAACAAAAACAGAAAAAGTACTTGTACATTCTCATTTAGTAGAGATTGAGAGAGTTAAAACACAAACAGGCGAACTATTGCCATTATTGCAGACAGTAGTTGATCAGGCAAAAAAAATAGAACTGGAGCTTACAACAGAAAACTTTTATAATGCGATTACATCACCGGGAGAGTTTGCCAAAGCAAAAAACATTGCAGCAATAGTAAGCGAACAAAATAAACCGGAGTTTGCCGGGCGCAAAATGAAAGTAGAGGCTATCTACGACACATTCGAGTTTCCCAGCAGTTCGCAATTTGAACAAGCCTGCAATGAATTGATGAGTAATCTAAAAACCGGAGTAATTTCCACAGATGTACTAAGCATTGAAAACGGGAAAGCGAAAATTGATGAAACTGAAATACAAAAGTTAATAGATAGCTATTGCATATTTGCCACCACCGAAAAAGAGATTAACCTTTGGAACGAGCAAAATAAGTTTGTAGAGCAAATAAATAAGTTTAATTCGTTCTTAAAAGAAAATTACGGACTTGACGAAGGTATTAACCAAAATAACTTTTCGCAATATATTTGTAAAAAAGAGGCTGGTAAATTTGCGCCACAGCTTGCACAGTTCCTTTCATTAACCGGGAGGTAATTAAATTAACTACCAAAGAAAAAGCCCTTGCATTAATTTGTAGGGGCTTTGACATTTAAGGTAGTTGATATTACAAAATTTAATTAAAGTTGTTTAGAGGGCTATAATTGTGCAAATATTGTGCAAATGAAAAAGGGTTACAAACTTTAAAAGTCTGTAACCCTTGTTTCTATTGGTGGGAGCTACTGGGTTCGAACCAGTGACCCTCTGCTTGTAAGGCAGATGCTCTGAACCAGCTGAGCTAAGCTCCCAAATTTCCTTTTATTGCTAAACGGGTTGCAAATATATATATATTTTATATTCTGGACAGATTTTTTTAAATTTATTTAATCAAACCACTTCTGCAACTGTAAAGGTGCTACCGCCAACAATCACCAAATCATCAAATTGAGCATTCTTTTTGGCCGAAATAAGTCCATTTGCGATTGAACCACATATCTCACCATTTAATCCGGCAAAATTTGCCAGATCTGCCAAATCTTTGGCTTTAAGTGCGCGTGGAATATTGGCATTACAAAAGTAATAATAAGCATTTTGGGGAAGAAGTGAAAGAATTGTTGTAATGTCCTTATCGTTTACCACTCCCAGTACAAAATGCAGGTGATGATGTGGTGTTTGATTTATTTGATTTAAAACTTCTTTTATTCCGGCTTCATTATGCCCGGTATCGGCAATTACCACAGGATGTTGAGATAATACCTGCCAGCGCCCCAATAATCCGGTTTGACTTATCACATTTTTAATGCCCTCACGAATATTTTTTTCGGATATAGTAAATCCTTTATTAATTAATAAATCAACTGCACATAAAACAGTAGGTATGTTTTTTTGCTGATAATATCCTAATAATTCTGTTTCCAGATTGGGGTATGCCGTTATTTCTTCCGGATTATTTTCTGAAAAAGAAGGGGGACTGGATTGTGTTTTTCTCTCAATATCCATAGACAATAACAACTTATCATTGTTAATGTGATGAACATTTACAGCTTTATAAATTTCATCAGCAAAAATCAATGTTGCATTATTTTGTTTTGCTTTTTCAAGAAAAACATTTTTTATCTCAACTTGAGTTTCTCCAATAATTACAGATGTTTCAGGTTTTATGATCCCAGCTTTTTCTATTGCAATTTTTTCGAGTGTATTCCCAAGTAAAGCTGTGTGATCAAAACTAATATTTGTAATAATAGATAATTCAGGTCTTATTACATTAGTAGAATCGAGTCTTCCACCTAATCCAACTTCAATTACTGCAATATCAATTTGTTGAGATACAAAATAGTTAAATGCGAGGCCAACAGTCATTTCAAAGAATGATGGTTGTATCTGTTCAAAATCATTTTTATACGTTTCAACAAAATCCACAACATATTGTTGAGGTATCATTTCACCATTAATCTTTATGCGCTCTCTGAAATCTTTTAAATGAGGTGAGGTATATAATCCCACTTTATAACCAGCGCTTTGAAGAATAGATGCCAAAAGGTGAGAAGTAGATCCTTTCCCGTTTGTGCCAGCAATATGTATTGATTTGAATTTATGTTCCGGGTTACCCAGTATTTTACAAAGTGCAATAGTGTTGTCCATGTTGTTTTTATAAGCGGCACTACCAATGCGCTGAAACATGGGTAAATGATTGTAAAAATAATCGAGTGTTTGTTGGTAGTTCATAAATCCCCCTAACCCCCTTTGAAAAAAAGGGGGAATAGATAGTGCACAAAAGTAAAAGAAATTTTATTCGGAAATGGAATTATTAATCCCACTGACCCCCTTTTCAATGGGGATTAAAAAAGAAGGTAAAAATTATTCAAGAAGAAATACAAATGTATAGGTTCCCCGCTGTTCTTTAATATCTTCCGGACTTGAATTAAATTTAGCAGAAAGCGCAGCCTGCCTTGCTTTTGCGTATAAGTTAGAATTTGTAGTGGTAGATCCGCGCTGCCCTGGTGTTGCTTTAATGACTTTTCCCAGTTCATCCACAATAATTTCAACTACCACAATTCCTTCTTCTTGTGAGCCTGACATCCGTTCAGGCTTTTTTAATAACAAGCGCCCCTTTAAATCATAGCCGCCCTTGCCATTATAACCGGGATCTTTATTGCCATGTCCTGTATCATTTCCGTCACCAACACCATGCTTATCACCTGTTCCTGAACCACCGGTGTTGCCATCACCTTCTCCTTTTCCTTCATGTTTCTTTTTACTTTTTAATACTGCTAATGCACTTAATAATTCTGAACTTGGTTTCGGCTCTTCTATTTTTGGTGTTTCATTTTTAGTAATTTTTTCTTTTTTCGGATGTTTTTTTACGCTTACCACTGTTTCTGTTTCATCAGTAACTATAGCAGATTCCGTTTCATTCACAACAGGGGCTTTCGTAATCTTTTCACTGGTCGAAATATCGTTATCATGTTGTCCTGAACCGCCTGCATTGGCATTTCCAAGGCCTTCCATACCTAAATCTAAAGTGATTTCCGGAATTGGTTTTATTTCAAAAGGAGGAATCGGAGTAACGAACACCATAAAAAGAAACAGCAATAATAATAAAGCATGAAAGCCTATTGTAAATGCAAGCGCAACATATTTATTTTTATTTTCTGCAGTATAATTCATTGATACATTGGTAATTTGTTATTTGTAAATTGTTACATTTTCAAATTAACACATTGTTAAATTATTTATTAGTAGCCTTGGTAGCTAATACCATTTTTACTCCCAAACCATAACCAATTTGCATTACATCGGCTAAATCCTGAATTGACAGGGTATTATCCAACTTTAAAATTACCGTTGGTGATTGTGTCCTGGCCAATTCTATTTTCAAAGCATTTTCTAAATCAGAAAACGCAATAGGTGTTTTATTTACATAATATTGATGGTCGGCGCCTACGGTAACTGTAACCTGTTGTTTTTGTACCTGCTCCGCAGATTTTGAATTAGGCAGTGTAAGCTTTATTACACTTGGGTTTGCTAAAGTAGAAATGATAAGAAAAAACAACAACAAAAAAAACATGATGTCGTTCATTGACTCAGTGCTTACTTCAGCACCTTCTTTATGTCTGCGTTTTAATTTCATTTTTTTATTTAGGGATTAGTTAATAGCGATTAGTTAATAGGCTATCGAATTAACTGTTTCATTTTAACTTTTTCTTTTCTATTTCCTGTTTTCTATTACCTATTACCTATTACCTATTACCTATTACCTGTTTCCTATTAACTTAATTACTTTTGATCCTGTATCATATCAACAAATTCCGTTGAAACTGTTTCCATTTTATTGATGGTTTTATCAAGCATTGAATTAAGGACATAATAGCCGATAAATGCTATTAACCCAATAATTAAACCGGATGCGCTTGTAATCATTTTTTGATATAAACCTGTGGAGATAACGCCAATACTTATATTATCGGTTAATGAAATGTCATAGAAAATTTTTATAACTCCGGCAATAGTACCTACAAACCCCAGGATTGGCCCTATTCGTCCAAACAAACTTAAGATACTTAAATTTTTTTCTAAACGGTTAATTTCTAATTTCCCAACACTTTCCATTGCTTCTTCAATTTCTTTTAACGGTTTTCCAATACGTGCAACACCTTTTTCAACCATTCGTGCTGCGGGACTTGCTGAATTATGACACAAAGCTTTTGCAGCGTCCTTATTTCCATTATAAATGTAATCTTTAATGTGATTCATGAAATTAAGGTCTAGCTTAGACGCTTTGTTGAGTACCATAAAACGTTCAAAAAAGAAATAAACAGTGAGGATAGAAAGTAATCCCAATGGGACCATCATAAACCCTCCTTTCAATATTAAATCGAGCAATGAAAATGATGCTTGTGTTGGCTGAGGAATTGGTAAGGACATTGATCCGGCTGCATTTTTTGAAGTATCAATTACCTGAGTTGCAGCAACGGCACCTTTACTTACAATTTGCAATAAAACAGTATTAAGCATATTTTTTGAATTTAGTTTGTTATAAAATGTGATTTTGTTTTTGCGCTAATTTATTTTGTGTCAATGTGAGAATCAAATACATTATTCTCCAAATTAGTTAATTTTCAAATCGTTGTGCTAAATTACATTTATGTTAAGGCTGATTTTATGCGAAACAAGCAAGTTATAAACACAGCATTGTTTATTTTATTGTGAATTTTACCGGTAAATTAAAAAGTACCCTTACCGGTTCACCGTGATTTTTACCGGGTTTCCATTTGGGCATTGATTTTACTACACGTATTGCTTCATCGGTACAACCATCTTCTACCGGATGAAGAATTTTAATATTATCAATGGAACCATCAAATTCTACAATAAATTGCAGTACCACAGTTCCCGATGTGAAATTATCAACAGCAATTCTTGGATAATGCAAATTATCCTTTAAATATTTAAACAGGTTACCATTAAATTCAGGCATTTCAGTAACAATGATTTTAGGATCGGGTGGTAGCGAAGGTGTGGTTGGCTCAACCTTTATGCCGATTATTGCCGGTACGCTATCAAGGCCATCTGGTTTTCCATCCTTAATTATTGCCACATCAACATTTCCTTTTTCAAGAACATCCTTTTTATTATCGGATGCCACTAAATTTAAGTTATCCGATTTTGGGGTGAATTCTTTTGGTGGAATAACTTTTTCAATCTTCACATCCGGTTTTTCCAAAGGTGTAACATCAACAAAGATGGAAATGGAATCCTGAGAAGCAAGCTGTCCCTTTATATCCGGCTGGTTAGCATTGTTTTTTGTTAACAAAAAAGCAGCTAACGCCAATATTCCAATGAAAGATGCCGATGAAAACATTGCAAAAGATAAATTATTGCTATATGATTTACGAAGCAAATAAGCGCCGTATGTTTTGTTTCTGTTTTCGAAAACCAAGTCATTAAAGTTTTCGACTGAGGTGTGAGTTGTTTCCATGATTTTAGTTTTTAAGGTTTACGAACTGAATGAAAGATGCTTTTAGATTAGAAATTCCATAATCGAAATAAGAGAATCTGTTAGTGTGAAAACCAATTAATTAAGAAGATTAAAAAATAGTGCTCTGACTATAAAATTCAATCGTTGTTTATTTGCGTTATGGATTCCTTCGACATGCCTCAGGATAAATTCCGCGTAAATCCTTTTCTTTTTAGAAAAGATTGAAGCCCTTCGGCTTCGCTCAGGATAAACTTCAAGCCAGACCCTTTCTTTTTAGGAAAGGGAAACGCCACAATAATTTTTAAATTCAATAAATAATTGAAAAAAATGCCCTAAGTTTTAGAAATAGCATATGTAGATTAACAAAATAGATGGGGATGGTTAGGTTGGGATGTCTGAGTATTAACTTAAGATTGTTTTATTTATTGTGAGTTCTTAGATTATTATTTTTCATTCCGGTTAATGAAGAATTTTCGTCATCGTAAGGAAATAAGAAATTCAGTTTTCAAAATTCCATAGACCAGTTGATATTACAGCTATTCGTAATAATATGTTGATTATAATTTTAAGAAAAGATTTTAATAAAATGGATGTTTAAAAGAATCTTTCATTTTTTATTGAATATGAAAATTTATTATACATTTGCCACGTCTTAAATTAAAAACATATCAAAATATGAAAATAAAAAACGTACTATCTGTTGTTATTTTTATTCTGTTTCAAGTTGCTGTATTCGGGCAGGGCAGAGTGATAAAAGGAACCGTTAAGGATTCTAAAACAAATGAAACATTACCCGGTGTAACTATATTGGTTGAGGGCACAACCAACGCCACAACTACTGATGTAAAAGGAGAATTTACAATCAAAGTAGAAGGGGAAGGCAAAAAACTGATTTTCTCCTCTGTCGGGTACATTCTTCAAACAGTTCCGGCCGACAAAGATGTAATTGATGTTGCATTTGTCGTAAACCCAACTTTATTAAAAGAAGTGGTGGTAACCGCAGTTGGTATTTCCCGTGAAAAAAAATCATTGGGCTATGCTTCACAGGAAGTGAGAGGAGATGCTGTTCAGGGCGCCCGTGAAATGAATGTTGTTAATTCATTGGAAGGGAAAGTTGCCGGATTAAACATTACTTCTTCTAGTGGAGCAGTTGGTGCGTCTTCTAATATTACATTACGTGGTGCTACTTCATTTACCGGAAACAATTCACCATTATTTGTTATCAATGGTATTCCTGTTGATAATGATTTTAAGGAAGCGCGCACTGGTTCTCCCAATCAGGGAAATCCTATTTCCGATTTAAATCCGGATGATATAGAATCTGTTAATATATTGAAGGGGCCCGTTGCTGCTGCACTTTATGGTTCAAGAGCTATGAACGGTGCTATTATTGTTACCACAAAAAGTGGAAAAGGAATGAAGGGAAAAAATTCTGATTTTCAGGTAACCTATAATGCCGGTTATTCAATGGACAAAACATTACGTTTACCTGATTTTCAAAATTCATACGGACAAGGTTATACAGGAGATGATCCTTCAGATGGTACTGGAAATTTTATGTATGCAGATGAAAGCTGGGGTGCGCCTTTAGATGGAAGGGATTATATTAACTATCGTGGAGCAGCTTCAAAATGGATTCCTCAGCCAAACAATATTAAAGATTTTTTTGTTACCGGTAACCAATTAACAAATTCTCTGTCTATTGCCAGTGGTGATGACAAAGGGGCAATGCGTTTTTCTTTATCATCCTTTAATCAAAAAGGAACAGTGCCTAACACAGCGTATAATAAATATACTGCCGGAATAAATGTCAACAGACAACTTACAAAAAATTTAAGTACAGAAATTGCTGTAAATTATAATTTGAGTCAGGGGAAAAATCGTCCGGGTGTTGGCTATGATACCTACAATCCTTTGCAATCATTATTCGGATGGTTCGGTCGTCAGGTGGATATGAAAGAGTTGAAAGCTAATTATGATCAAATTGATCCTGCAACAGGGCTACAATATAATTGGAATCCGGTTTATCATAATAACCCATACTGGACTTTGTATAACAATACTAATGAGGATCGCAGGGACAGGGTTGTATCAACAGCTAAATTTAATTATAAATTCGCTGATTGGTTGTCTGCAACTGTTAGAGCAGGTTCTGATTTTTATACGGAGAGTCGTTTCCAGAAATTCAAGAAAGGGACAATTGATTATTCTTATATGCAAAGTGGTGGATTTTATGATGATAAAACCAAAAAGAGCACTAGCAATATTGATGCAATGTTGATTGCAAACAAAAGATTTCAAGACAAGTTTTCTGTTACCGGAACCTTAGGTTATAATTTTTTCAGAACTACCTATCAGACTAATAATACGGAAGTCAGAGGTTTGTTGGTTCCGGATCTTTATAATGTTTCTTTTGCCGCTAACGCTCCGATTATTACTGCTACAAAGTCCGCTAAAGAAATTGTTGGTTTATATGGTTTAGTTTCATTAGGATACAATGATTTTTTATATTTAGATGTTACTGTCAGAAATGACTGGTCATCAACATTGCCAGCTAAAAACAGATCATATATTTACCCTTCTTTTTCAGGAAGTTTTATTTTCTCTGAATTGTTGAAGTCTCAAAAATGGTTGTCATTTGGTAAATTAAGAGCAGGTTTAGCATTCATCGGTAATGATACAGACCCTTACAATTTAACATCATACAAAGCAAAAGGCGAAATTGGTTCAGATCCTTCTATCATCAACAACCCATTTAACGGTGCGGTTTTAATTACCCAGGAGAACACATTGAAAAATGCTAATTTAAAAGCAGAGAGCGGTCAGTCATTTGAAGTTGGAACAGATGTTAGATTTTTTGATAGCAGAGTAGGACTTGATATTACCTATTATAATACTACAACAAAAGATATTATTGTTCCTGTTTCAATTCCTGCATCTTCAGGATATTCTTCCATGTATGTTAATGCCGGAAAAATTAATAATCAGGGAATTGAAATCATGTTGAACCTAAATGCGATAACCTTAGAGAATAGCTTTAAATGGGATATCGGATTAAACTTTGGTAAAAACACAGGAAAAATTTTAGAAGTTGCAGAAGGGTTGGATAAAATATTTTTGGATAGAGATTGGGCTGATTTATATTTAGTGAAAGGTCAGTCGTATGGAACTCTTTACGGAAATGGAGTATTAAAAGATGCTAACGGCAATAATTTAACGGATGCTGATGGTTATTTAATAAAGGATCCAAATCCTCAGGTATTAGGCAATGTTCAGCCTGATTTTAGATTAGGATTGGAAAATACACTTACCTATAAATCTTTTTCCTTTGCTTTTCTGGTTGATTGGCAACAAGGGGGTAAAGTATATTCACAAACAAACATGTGGATGGATTATTCAGGATTGTCTGCCAGAACAGAAGATCGCCCGGCAGCCGGTTTAGTTAACGAAGGAATGGTTGCAGATAATTCAACCGGTACTTGGGTAAGTACAGGAGTGGCAAACACAACCGCTATTCCAAATGAATATTATTGGGGAGACAGGGCATATTTGAATTTTTCAAACAATGTATATGATGCAACCTATATTAAACTTCGCCAAGTTAGCTTAGGATATACTTTGCCGGAGAAAATAGTAAGCAAAAGCCCTTTCAGCAAAGTTGAGATAGGATTATATGGTAGAAATTTATGGATTATTTATTCAAAATTACCATACATGGATCCGGAAGTTAATAGTTCTACTTCCCGTAATGCATCGGGTTTCGAATCAAATGCAATACCTTCAGTACGCTCAATCGGAGCTAATCTAAAAATAGTATTTTAATATTAAAATCTTATAATCATGAAAATGAAAAAAATAATAATTTTTGGTTTTGGAGCACTACTCATTACCTGTTCTATTTCTTGTAAGAAGAGATTTGATGATTTAAATGTGAGTCCGAATAACCCGGTAAACGCACCTTCGCAGATGTTGTTGTCTAACGTAATGGCATCTACTGCTTATACATTACAATTGAGAGCAGGTTTGGTAATGACTGATTTATGGGTACAGCACGCTAAAGCGACTACTTATATGGATGAGGATAAATACAATCCACGTAACGACCGGATGGATATTATCTGGAGTGCATTATATACCCAACCTTTCGAAGATTGTATTCAAGCTGAAAAACTGGCAAAAGAAAATTCACAGCCGAATAATCAGGCTATGGCATTGGTTTTAAAAGGTTATATCGGATATAACCTGACAATGCTTTTAGGAAGCATTCCTTATACCGAAGCAGGGCAGGGAGCAGATGGGAAAATTACACCTGTTTATGATCCTCAGCTAACTGTTTTTAACGCAATATTGGCGGATTTAGACAATGCTATTTCAAAGATGGATCCATTATCTCCGGCAATTACGACAGATCAATTAGATATATATGATTTAATTTACCATGGTGATATGGATAGATGGAAAATGTTTGCGAACACATTGAAATTGCGTATTTATTTAACAATGAATACAGGTGGCACTAACAAAACTGCCGAAATAAATACATTGTTGGCGAGTCCGGATATTTTTCAATCAAGTGCAGATGAAGCAAAATTGACTTATTTAACTTCAGGTAATCCTGTTTATCAATGGATTAATCCAAGTTCTTCCAGAAGATCTGATTTCAGAATAAGTTCAACATTGGTTGATTATATGATGGGTAATTCAACAAATTTAGCTGCACCTGCTGATTCGCGTTTAACGCTTTATGCAGATACCGTTGGCGGAGTATATGTTGGCGGAACAAATGGACAGACCGGTGGAATCAGTTCTAATTCTCCACTTGGTTCGGGATACTATACCTATGCTTCTCCTTATTATTTTATGTCTTATTCTGAAGTACTGTTTATAAAGGCAGAGATGGATACTACCAATCAGGCAAATTATGAAGCAGCCGTTACTGAATCATTTGTGAAAAATGGTCTTTCAGCTGGAGCAGCAACTGCCATGCTTGCAGATTCTAATTTTGCTTTTAATGCAGCATATAGCGGTAAATTAGTTGGAGAACAAAAATGGGTTTCATTATTCGGACAAGGAATTGAAGCATTTAATAGCTGGAGAAGAACTGGTTATCCACGTTTCACACCGGCAGCTAATGCATCTACTGCAAATGGCTATGTTCCAAGAAGAATTTCTTACAACACAGATGAGAAAAATTTGAATACAACAAATTTAGCTGTTGGTGTTCAGGGCTTATCTCCTGCAAGTGATATGATATCATCACAGGTTTGGTTTGACAGAAATCACCCAATTAATTTTGGGAATCAATAATTATTTTAAGAAGTAAAAAAATGTCCCGCTCTGAGGTAATCAGGGCGGGACTTTTTTGTTTTTTAAAGCAGTACTGTTTTTTATTAGTATAGAGCTGACAGGTCTGTTGCCCTGTTAGGCGGAGGAGCAAAATGTCGATTGCGGCTGTCACTCTGAGCTTGTCGAAGAGTGTGGGAAGCCAACGCACATGTTTCGACAGGCTCAACATGACCACGCACGGTTCGGTTTGTTCACTTCGATCGGAGTCGAGAAGTTTTGTTAAAATTATAATTGAATTATTTATATGCTTCCGTATGAACACTCTTTACAGCCCTTCCAGAAGGGTCAATCATATTTTTGAAAGATGCATCCCAGGCAAGAGCCTCAGGTGTACTGCATGCAACTGATGGAACAGAAGGTACACATGATGCAGCAGAATCAGAAGGAAAATGCTCGGTAAAAAGAGAGCGGTAATAATATTCTTCCTTCGACATAGGAGGATTTATCGGGAATCGGAATTTAGCATTCAATTGTTGATCGTCCGTTACTTTTTTCGCTACCAGTTCTTTTAATGAATCTATCCAACTGTAACCTACACCATCCGAAAATTGTTCTTTTTGTCTCCATGCAACACTTGCAGGTAAATAGCTTTCGAAAGCTTTACGCAAAATCCATTTTTCCATTTTACCATCTTTCGCCATTTTATCTTCAGGGTTTATGCGCATTGCAATATCCATAAATTCTTTATCAAGAAAAGGAACTCTGCCCTCAACTCCCCATGCAGCAAGTGCTTTGTTGGCTCTTAAACAATCGTACAAATGCAGTTTACTTAGCTTCCTTACTGTTTCTTCATGAAAGGCACTTGCATTAGGCGCTTTGTGAAAATATAAATATCCTCCGAATAACTCGTCTGCTCCTTCACCTGAAAGAACCATTTTAATACCCATCGATTTAATTACTCTTGCCAAAAGGTACATGGGTGTAGAAGCACGAATAGTGGTTACATCATACGTTTCCAGATGATAAATAACATCTTTGATTGCATCTAATCCTCCCTGCACAGTAAAATGGACTTCATGATGAATTGTTCCAATATGTTCAGCTACTTTTTTTGCTGCAATTAAATCAGGAGACCCGATCAATCCAACAGCAAATGAGTGCAGTTGAGGCCACCATGCTTCCTGTGTATCACCTGATTCAATGCGTTTATTCGCATATTTTTTTGCGATTGCGGAAACGATAGAAGAATCTAATCCGCCTGAAAGCAGCACCCCATAAGGAACATCGGACATTAATTGACGGTGAACAGAAGCTTCTAATTCAGTACGTAAGGTATCAATATTTGTCTGGTTATTTTTTACCTCATCAAATTCAACCCAGTTGCGTGCATACCATTTTGTCATTTTCCCTTCTTTGCTGTATAGGTAATGTCCGGGCAGAAAGGGTTCAATTTTATTACAATAACCTTCCAATGCTTTTAATTCTGATGCGACATAAAAATTGCCAAACTTATCCCAACCTATATACATAGGTATAACGCCAATATGATCGCGGGCAATAAGATATAAATCATTTTCTACATCATACAAGGCAAAACCAAAAATTCCATTTAGATCTTCTATAAAATTTGCTCCTTTTTTGCGATACAGTGCTAAAATAACTTCACAATCAGATTTGGTTTGAAAATCATATTCATCTTTCAATTGATCTCTAAGCTCCTGATGGTTGTATATTTCTCCATTTACAGCCAAAATCAATTTTTTATCTTTGCTGTACAAAGGTTGTCCCCCTGATTGAGGATCAACAATGGCAAGCCGTTCATGCGCCAATATCGCTTTATCACCACAATAAATTCCTGACCAGTCCGGTCCGCGATGACGAATTTTTTTTGACATTTCAAGAACCTGCGTTCTCAATTCTTTAGCATCTGCTTTTAGATCGAATACTCCTACAATTCCACACATAATTAGTTTTTTTTATTTATGTTTATTTTAACCGATGCAAAATTAATCAATAATCTAATTTAATGTCAATAAAGTAACATAATGGCTTAATTATTACTAAATCGATAATATTATTATTGTTTTATTATATTTGTAATAAATTAAATGTTGAAATATGGCTCAAAATTTTCAAATTGATAAATTGGATAAGCAGATTCTTTCCATGCTTATTAAAGATTCTACAATTCCTTATACTGAAATTGCAAAAGAACTGCTAATATCCGCTGGTACTGTGCATGTGCGAATGAAGAAACTCACTGATATGGGAGTGGTAGTAGGTTCTCATCTTGAAATTAATCCGCTCAAAGCAGGATATGATATTTGTGCTTTTCTGGGAATTTTTTTGGAAAAAGGTTCTGAATATCATGATTGTGTTTCACGAATGAAAAAAATTCCTGAGATAGTTGAACTGCACTATACAACCGGAGTTTACAGTATGTTTGCTAAAATAATTTGTAAGAATACGCAACATTTGCGAGAGGTATTAAACGAGCATATACAACCAATAAAAGGAGTTCAGAGAACTGAGACATTTATTTCTTTGGAGGAAAGTATTAAAAGGCAGGTGGAGGTAAAGGAAAAGAAGGTGCGGATTTAGATCTGTATTGTATAGTTAAAAAACTGCACACATATTTCGACAGGCTCAATATGACTCGTGCGCCGTCAGTCAGAACTTTCCGAAGACCTTGGGGAGACATTTATTTATGTTTGAAAATCCCATAACTCAATGACATTGCCGTATAGTTTGGAATAAAAATAGTTAGGGATATTTGCCGTACACCCAAACCCGGGCGGTAAAAAAATGAGCATAAAACCGGTATAAAAACTCAGGTGTTTTTGATACCATAGCTTTAACTCGCCTTTGAATGGGGAGATATGTAATTTATAAAATTCCTGTAATGATAATTTTATTTATAGCCTGACCTCTCCCCCAACTCCTCTCCTTAAAAAAGGAGAGGGGAGAAGTGTGTGTAGCGATATATGTTTTTTTGCTTATTTTAATGCTTGCGGATGACGATGAAGGTCTTTAAAAATTTGATTAACTATTTTGAATTTAAGAGGAATGACGGCTCAGTTCCATATTATGAGGAATGGCTATCTTTCCTATTCAATAATACGTTTTAACAATCAGCATCTTTTTCTTTTTCCTTGATGCCCTTCGACAAGCTCAGGACAGGCTTCAGAAACAAAAAATCACTTCTTAAACTGCAAATTAAAATCCGATAAAATCTTTTGTGTAAAATCCGCCATAAACAAAGGAATATTCAGTAACCCATCATCATACTTCAAGTTCCTCAATGAATAGCGAATGCTTAACACAGGGCTGTATTGTTTCCGATAAATGGACAAACTTTTACTTCGAATATTTTCATCTGATTTAACTTCTATTGGTACAATGTCATTTTCGTACTGCAACAAAAAATCTATTTCCGCTTGATTCTCTGACTTCCAATAACGAGGCAACACTTCAAACTGTTGAACCAAGCTATCCAGTATATAATTCTCGGTCAATGCCCCTTTAAACTCAGTAAATAATCTATTTCCTTCAACAATTGCAACCGGGTCCAACTGCGATAATCTCCGAAGTAAACCCACATCGGGTAAATATATTTTGAAAGCTGTTAAATCGTCATAAGCCGACAAGGGTAATGATGGTTTTGTTGAACAAAAAATCCGGTACACCAAACCGGCATGAATAAGCCATTGCAGAGCATTTTCATATTCCCTGGCCCTTGCTCCTTGTTTTACAGATTGATAAAGGAATTTATTGTTTTCTCTGGCGAGTTGTGACGGTAAAGAATTCCAGATATAATTAATTTTAGGAATGTCTTTGTTATCTACGTGCTTTGAAAAATCAAGCGTATAAGCATTCAGTATATTTTTGAGTACCCTCTGAGTTAATTCCACATCTTTATTTTCGAGCAAAGCAACTACAGCTTCCGGCATTCCTCCGGAGAGATAATACATTTTCAATTTTTCAACTAACTGATTAAAAAAGAGGTCGGGAATCAACCCTATCTTATCTACGTTCTCTAAATACGCATAAAGCACGTCATCTGCTTTTGCTAAAAACTCGCTGAAAGTAAGCGGATAAAGTTGTATAAAATCAACTTTGCCAACGGGAAAAGAAGCGCCTCTGCTCATTGCAACGCCCAACAAAGAACCAGCACAAGCAAGGGTATATTCGGGGGCTTCTTCACAAAAATATTTTAATGAATTTAGTGCATCATTACATTCTTGAATTTCATCAAATATCAGTAAAGTCTTCTGAGGTAATATTGCTTTGTTATTTACTAAGGAAAGGTTTTGAAGAATTCGCCTGGGGTCTTTTGTCGTTTCAAAGAATTGTTTTAACCCGGCTTGCTGGTCGAAATTAAAATAAGCTATACTTTCAAAATTATCTTTACCAAAATGCTTCAATATCCAGGTTTTGCCTACCTGCCTTGCACCTTGCAGAATTAAAGGCTTTCGTGTAGGACTATTCTTCCATGCAAAAAGCTGTTGCTGAATATTTCGTTTTATCTCCATAAATCACGCTTTACGTGCCAAATGCGTGAAATAAATCACATGATTGGCATTAATTATTGGCAAAAATACTCATTTTCATCGGAGTACCATTATGGGGCTCTGTTCCATATAATGTGGAATGGCTATCTTTGCTATTCAATAATACGTTTTTACAATCAGCATCTTTTTCTTTTTCCTTGATGCCCTTCGACAAGCTCAGGACAGGCTTTAGAAACAAAAAATCATGAAGCAAATTCATTTGATAAAAGTCTAAACGTCATTCAT